>CAVBBL010000001.1:0-203639 GCA_963593905.1 bacterium
CTGTATTTGAGTCATATATTAATTGTTGGAAGAATGGACCAATTACGTCCA
The DNA here is from genome assembly GCA_963593905.1 of bacterium. Lineage (GTDB taxonomy): Bacteria > Bacillota > Clostridia > Lachnospirales > Lachnospiraceae > CAG-791. The sequence continues at coordinate 52 of CAVBBL010000001.1, forward strand.
TATTATTCAGTTCAGGTATATATACCTGGACGATGATTTGGGCTTTTTGGAATTTATTTAGAAAGAAGCAGTTTCTGGCTGCTGTTGGTATATTACCGGTGTTTTTGGTTTTAGGCATATGTTGTATTTCGCCGGTAACAGGCTTATTAAGATATGCACTGCCTTATATTGCATATACTCCGCTAACTATTGCCTATAGCATAAAATTTTGCAGGTCTGTTTGAATTTAATGGTACTGGTGAGAGAAGGAGTATTACTATAAAAATAAAATGGAAAGGATAAAGTTTACTCAACAGTGAGCTGATGAACAGCATATGGATAAAATAGCAGTATTAATACCTTGTTATAATGAGAGCAAGACAATTAAAAAGGTTGTGAATGATTTTAAGAGGGTTTTACCAGAAGCAGTTATTTATGTATATGACAATAACTCCAAAGATGATACAGATGAAATCGCAAGAAGGGCTGGGGCTGTCGTTCGGTACGAGTATCAACAGGGAAAGGGAAATGTTATCAGAAGAATGTTCTCAGAAATTGATGCAGAGTGCTATTTGATGGTTGATGGAGATGATACCTATCCTGCTGAATCGGCACCAGAGATGGTGGACAAAATCCTTAATGATAGAGTTGATATGATAGTTGGTGACAGGCTTTCATCAACTTATTTTTCTGAGAACAAGAGACCATTTCATAATTTTGGTAATTCTATAGTTAGATGGAGCATCAATCTTTTGTTTAAGAACGATATCAAGGACATCATGACAGGATATCGAGCTTTCAGTTATCGATTTGTAAAGACATTCCCTGTTCTTTCAAAAGGATTTGAAATCGAGACGGAGATGAGTATCCATTCTGTTGACAAGAACATGCTTGTTGAGAATGTTGTAATTGATTATAGAGATCGTCCGGCAGGCAGCGAATCAAAGCTTAATACCTATTCTGATGGTATGAAGGTTATCTTTACGATTCTGCGCATGTTTAAGACATACCGCCCGGCTGGATTCTTTGGGAGTATCGCTGCTTTATTAGCTATTATTTCAATTGCATTCTTTATTCCTGTGCTGATTGCTTATTCTCAGACTGGTTTGGTCTTGCAACTTCCCACATTGATCGTATGCGGATTTGTGATGATTGCAGCATTACTGTCGTTTTTTGCGGGACAGATTTTAGAAACGATTCACCAGAAATACAGACAAGATCACGAGATGAATATTTATAGAGTAACATCGGAAATGCAGGAGAAATTGAAACAAAATTAAACAAGAGATCTTTAAATGAGGTGGGGAATAAAACATGGTTTTGATCTAACCTTTGGGTTGATAGTTTGGTTCTATTTTTTTGTAGTACGGAGAATATAGTGGAATGATGCAATCACAGGAATACTTTCAAATTAATAAAGAAATATCAAATAGATTGAAGGGATTAGCTATTTTATTAGTGCTAATAGGACACGGATTAGCTTGGCTGACGAATTGTAATCAACCGATATTATTAAATTCGGGATGTGGCGGTGTTGCTATTTTCTTAATGTTGTCTGGATATGGATTATACAAGTCATATTTATTAAAACCAATAACAACTAATTGGTGGACTCGACGCATAAAAAAAGTCATGCTTCCGTTTTGGTTTGCTATGGCAGTACAAACTATCATCATGGTCAAATTAGCGCATATTTATAGTTTCAAGGATTGGCTCATATCTTTCCTAGGCTATGTAAACTATCAGACACGTGAAACTATTGACCCAACAATGTGGTATATTACTTTTCTTTTGATATGCTATTTCTGTTTCTTTTTTGTCTTTCTTTTGAAAATACCAGATGTTTATAAAGTGCTAATCATAACAGTAGTTTTCTGGGGGGGGGTACACACTCGATTGGTCTATCACTCCAGACATGATGATGAATTATTTTTCATTCTGTATAGGCATAATTTGGGCATATCTTGATGAAAAGAAATATATACGCTTAGAACATTTGTATTTTGCAATGTGCATTTCAATAATTTTGCTAGTTATTAAAAATGCGGAGACGAGTCAGGTTGTATTCCCACTAAAAATTATGTGGAATATTGATACTTACACGAGAATGATTATCTTAGTAGGAGTCATTTTCTTACTAAAAAATACTAATTTCCATTATTTAAAATCAATCCTTGATTTTGTTGGGGAATATTCATTTGAGATTTATCTTGTTGAAGGAATGTGGTGTCAGCGTTTGGTTCCATTATTCAAATCATCAGTGGATGCGTTAAGCTTTATTTATTTCATTATCTTATCTATTGCATCAGGATATCTATTAAGGCGATGTTTTGAATTGCTAATACATATGGGTAGCTTTATGCATAAGAAAATTTGTGTCATGACAAATAAATTTGATTAGCTTTTTGTGTAATTTTTAAAGGTTACGGGGAGCGGACTTTTTTTAGCCCGTTAGATTATAAAAGGAGCATGGGTGTAGCAAGCTGAAAAACATCCGCAGCCCGTTATCATGAAATCTCGAATCTCACTGTTACAGCCAACGCACGATGCCTATTAGTATGGCGGCCTGTCTTTACAGAGATCAGATATAACCTCTATAATAGAAATGTTAATAATATAATAGAAATGTTAATAATTGGATACTGTCAAGTTTACTGGATGCATAGCAGTCGTGTTAACTTCAAAGGTCGGATACATCGCAGCATTACGTTCCAACGATTCCAAGCCACCATTAGCATGAAATAAAAGTCCAAGGAGGCAAACATGATTCCCTCGAATCTGCGGCTTACGCTGGCAATTATTATGATTTTTTATTTCTCATTGATTCTTATTTTTCTGAAAAATAAGACCATTGAGTTAAGATATACCTTGATGTGGCTCTTTGCCGGTGTGGGCATGGTGCTGCTGATTATTTTTCCGGAGCTTTTCACGCTGATCCTGCATGGATTCGGGATTGTTTCCACCATGAACGGCCTGTTCCTGTTATGTATCGGCTTTTTGCTGGTGCTCTGCATGGCACTTACGTCCATCGTCTCCAAGCAGACCAGAAAGATCAAGGAGCTGGCGCAGGAAGTAGCTATTATGGATAACAAGCTCAATGCTGTGGAGATGCAATGCGCGGATGAGGGCATGAGAAGCGGCATTTTAAAAAGAGAGCATGAAATGTGATTTTTAGTTAAATTGCAAGTCTAACTTGAATACTTGCAGTTAAAAAGTTTGTGATTTTTAAGGTTTTCTAAGATAGAGGAGAAACGGTTAAATCCGGAAGGAATCAAGTGGAGAGCAGAACGAGAGACAGAGAAGAGGATAAGCTGCGGGTCAAAATACTGGTCATCATACCGGCGTATAATGAGGCCCGGAATATCGGCTGTGTCATAGAAGAGTTAAAGGCCAAATGTCCCTGGTGTGACTATGTGGTGATCAATGACGGCTCTACGGATAAGACGAGGACTGTCTGCAGGAAGAATGGCTATCCTGTATTGAATCTCCCGATCAATCTGGGTATCGGCGGTGCCGTACAGACCGGGTACAAGTATGCGGCCAAGTATCACTATGATGTGGCAGTACAGATCGACGGGGACGGGCAGCATGATGTGAGCTGTATACCGGATGTGATAGCACCCATTGCCAGGGGAGAGGCGGAGGTGGTCATCGGCTCCCGCTTTCTGGAGGGCAATGGCTTTCAGTCTACCGGGCTTCGCAGGGCGGGGATTCGTTTCCTCAGCAGGCTGATACAGCTGTGCACCGGGGGCAGAGTGAAGGATGTGACCAGCGGTTTTCGCGCCGCAAACCGCCGGTTTATCAAGATTTATGCGGAGGATTACTCTTCGGATTATCCGGAGCCGGAGGCTATCGTCACAGCCTTCATGAACCGCGGCAAGGTAAAGGAAGTTCCGGTGACCATGAAGGAGAGGATAGGCGGCGAGAGCTCCATCAATGCCCCCAGAGCTGTCTACTATATGATCAAAGTGACCTTGGCGATCATCATACGCAGAATCAGTTATGGAGTAAGAAGGTAATGAAGGACGCATAACGGTTCAGAAATGAGTATTAACATGCATCAATCACAGAAATTGGTTTCCATCATTGTGCCTGCCTACAATGTGGAAAATTACATAGAGGCCTGCCTTTCCTCAATTTTAGAGCAGACTTACAGGGCTATCGAGGTCATCGTGGTCAATGACGGCAGCACAGACGGGACGAGAGAACGAATCGAAGCACTGCAGGGGACAGATGACCGGATTCGGTTCCTGTCTCAGGATAATCAGGGCGTGGCAGCGGCCAGAAATGCTGGGATCACCATGGCAAAGGGTGATTATCTTTGCTTTGTGGACGGCGACGACAGGCTGGTTAGCGACTGTATCGAGAAGATGGTAAGTGCGGCAGAGGATGCAGCGGCGCAGATGGTCTTTTGCGGCTACCGTATGATTCGGGAGGATGGCAGTTTTCTTTCTGATCTGGTGCCGGCCTTCTATAAAAGAGGAGGGAGAGAGGAGTGGGCTTACCGGATTACATCAGCCGGGGCCAGACTTTATGCCCGTTCCTTCTGGCAGGCACATCATCTGGCTTTTTATAAGGAGTCGGGAGCAAGGGCAGAGGATCTGCCCATCGCCACTTACGTCAATGCCATGGCAGAATCTATTGCCTGTGTGCGGGAACCTCTTTATCTGTACGTGCAGCGCAGGGACTCTGCTATGCACAGTCAGCAGAAGGTTCCCTTTTATTTTCCTCAGAAAACGTTCCGGCAGATGGCGGAGAGGATAAAGCGGGAAGGCATAGTAAACAGTCAGGCACAGTATGATGTGGGCATTTTAAAGGTGCTGGCGCATTTTTACTATGTGATCTACCGAAAGGCCCCGGCTACTGTGAAAAAAGACTTTGATGCATATGCCTGCGGATTGATTGGGTCTGATTTCACCAGAATGAGCAGGAACTGGCGGCGAATGCTTTGGAGAATCGATCTGCCGCTGTCTCATAAAGGGGCTATTACTCTCTATGTGCTGCATGGTAAAATCAAAGGATGGGGCCGGAGAAGTAAGTAATCTGTGTCATAAATGGATAAAAATGAAAACTAACATGACAAAAACAGAAACCGCGATGGCAAATACGGAAAATACAGAAAATACAGAGAATACAGAGAATACAGAGAATACTATAAAAACAACAGAAATCAAGGAGGGAAGATTTCCTCTTATCTACATAGTGATGTCCACCTACAATGGTGAAAAAGTAATCCGCCCGCAGATAGATTCTATCCTGGCGCAGACCTGGCAGAATTGGAAACTGGTGATCCGGGATGATGGCTCCACAGATCAGACGAGAAGCATTCTGGAGGAATATCAGGCGTCGGATGGCCGCATACAGATCATTTATGGAGAAAATGTGGGCTTTTCCAGGAGCTTTTTCATGGCATTGGCGGCCTGTGGGGAGGACGGATACTACGCCTTCAGTGACCAGGATGATATATGGAAATCGGAAAAGCTGCAGCGGGCTGCCAGATGGCTGCAGGCAAAAGAAGAGGAAGCAGTTCCTTCAGGGGTAAAGTATAGAGAGCAGGAAGATCAGAAAAAGCCTTTGCTTTACTACAGCCTCTGGGAAGGTATCGATGAAGATGAGAAATCCATGGGTGTGCGGAGTCCGAAGAGAGAGGAAGTTACCTTCCGAAGGATGATGACGGGCTGCTTTGGGGCGGGCATGTCTATGGTCATCAATAGCCGCTGCCGGGAGTTGATGCTGCGCTGTGACGGGGATAGGATGGATGCCCACGACTGGGCAGCCGGTGTCATCGCACTGGGAATGGGAGAAGTCCATGTGGATCATCATGTATCGGCATTGCACCGGGTGACCAGCAGTAATGTCAGCTATTCCTCTCCCCGTAAGCAGGTGGAATGGTTCGTGTCTACCTTGACAAAGGAGAGCAATCTGCGTATCCGAAATCGGGAATTTTATGAAAAGCTCGGGGATGAACTGCCGCCCGATAAGAGAAAGCTGGCAGAAGAATTTGGCAGGGAGCATCTCACCGTCAGCACCCAGCTGCACAAGGTCTTCGATCCGCGTCCCTGGCGTCCCAGTCTGCTCTCGGAGATTTCCATGAGACTATTGATGCTGGCGGGAAGAATATAGGATAGTGTTAGTCCTGCTAATTCTGTTAATCCAGTCGAATAACCAGCAGGTCAAGAGGCTGATAAAATAAGATGGCTGGTACCGGACATGTAATCGGGGTAGGCAGCAAGTGAGCCGGATAAGCAGGTCAGGTATGCAGGGGAGATATGAGGGTGAGAAAACGAGGCAAATAAAAATAGGAATGAATGGCAAAAATCAAAACTAAAGAAATGCAGTTAATTTTTGTGAATATCTCTCAAAAACGAGTTGTATAAAATGCCAATCAAACATATAATAGCATATAGTGGAGGAATTTATATGCTGTTAAGATTTAAAGTATGCAATTACAGATCAATACGAGACGAGGCAGTGTTGGATTTTGAAGCTGCCGGTCTGGCTGATGCAAGAGAGTGCCTTCTGAAGTATAAAAAAGAAAATTATCTGCCGGTGATATCTATCAATGGAAAGAACGGCGGCGGAAAGAGCAACGTCATCAGAGCCATGTGGCTCGCGGCACAGTTTATAAAGAATGCCCAGAGAACGCAGCATGAAGATTCAGAAGTGCCGGTAAGACCCTTTGAATTGGATGATTCTTCAAAGGACAAACCAAGCGTTTTTTGCTTTGAGTATGTCAATGATGGAATCTGGTATGAGTATGGCTTTGCTGCGACACGGAAGGAGATAACTGAGGAACATTTATATTGTGCACCCAAGGGACAGAAGTCGGTTGTCTTCAAGAGGGAATATCAAAAGTTTATCTTCCCGGTTAATAATGATAAACGATTAAAGGAGATGATCAGTAAGGCTGTTGCTTCCAACCAGCTGTATTTTCCTATCTGCTGCACTATGAATTATGAGCCGGCCATAAATGCCATGAAGTGGTTCAGGCATAAGTTGTTCTTTTCCAGAGATTATTCTGATTTGGGAAAGAACATTATTGACTTCAGTGAAGATGACAAAATGCTTCAGTCAGTAGTTAATATAGCTAAGGTCGCTGACGTGGGCATTTCTGATATGCACTTTGAAATTAACAACCATGTATTCTCAGCAGTCGATGAGCTTCCGGAAGATATTTCGACGGCGCAGCGTGAAGCAATAGAGCGGGCGATGAATGCATTCAGACAGAGCCTGTCCGGAGACGTCGATGCAATGAATAGTAGTTTTCAGTATAACGAGCTGAAGGCCATCTCATTGCACAAAGGACTTGATGCAGAGGGAAACGTTAAAGATTATCCGTTGGGCCTAAATGATGAGTCTGATGGAACGATAAGACTAATGGCAAGGGCGACCGCCATGGAGGCAGCTCTTCGTGTGGGCGGAGTCTTTATAATAGATGAGATTGAGGATAGGATTCATCCTTTATTGGTGGAGTATATCATTAATAAATTCCAGAAATATAACACAGGGGAGGCACAGCTGGTATTTACTACACATAGCACGGATATCATGAACCGGGATATTTTGCGGCGTGATCAGTACTATTTGGTAGATAAGGACAGCAGAAGCGGGGCTACTTCCCTATATTCTGTTGCTGATTTCTCTGTCAGAAATGACGAAAAAATCGGGAAGGCATATCTGCTTGGCAAGTATAGGGCAATACCTTTTTTGACGGAGGAATGATCTATGGCAAGGCAGACAAAGAACATCTCCCGCAATCCCTATATAATTGTATTTTGGGAGGGGGAGAGTGAAGAAGAATATTTTAAATTCATGCGTCAGAAATTTCATGAAAAAGCCAATGTGAAGGTACATGCAAAGAAAGGAACCTTTATTATGGCTAAAAAGGCATTTTCTTCAAAAGGGGAATATGGCGAAGATGTGCCATATGTGGATGAGATTTGGATTGTTTTTGATACTGAGCCTGATTTGAGACAAAAATGGGATGAGTACTGGGATATTGTTAAAAGTATTCGAAAGAAATGCAAGTATGCAAGAGTGCGGCTCTTGATGACGAAGGGCTGCATTGAATATTTCTTTTTGCTTCATTTTGAAAAAACAGCGCCTTCCATAATCATGCCGGCTGATAAGGAAAAGGTACTAAAGAATTTAAAAGATAAATATTGTCCAGCCTATGAAAAAGGGGATAGGAAGACTACCCGGGAAATCGCAGAGAAATACGAAACGGGCATGGAGAACGGAAACTGGAGTCTTCGCCGAATGGAGGATAAACTGTCTAATGTGAAAAGTGAGGAGGAAAGATATAAAATCCTTTATTTTACAGACAGTACATTCACCAATGTACAGGAGGCGATAAAATATCTGGAAGCGCTGTGAACATGACAAAACAGCATGCATGTAATTATAAATTAGGAGAATTCCATAGGTCGAAGAGAGTTTCAAATCAGGAAACCAAATAGAAAACTCACTCACACAAAAATCAGATGCCCGAAGAAGAGAGAAAGGAATCAGAAAAATGAAATATTGTGAAAACTGTGGCGTAGAATTGAAAGACGATGACATGTTTTGTCCTGAATGCGGACAGCCGGTTGGACCGAGCAATGTGGATCTAGGCAATGCAGCAAAGGAAGATCTTTCCTATCACAAACCTGTATCTGACACTTCGTATCATGAACAGAAGGGCAATAGCTCGTTTGCTTTCCTTTCTACACGATCATTAAGCTGTATATCCTATCTTTGGTTTCCCGGAGTGATCATTTCGATCATTGTCAATATGGATCGCAGGGATACCGTATTAAATATGCATATTAATCAGGCAATCTGGCTTTTAATAATTGGAATAGTTGGTTGGCTGCTGATGTCGTTGATACCCATCCTGGCAGTTTTGGGATATATTGTCATGTTGGCACAGTGCATACTTTGGCTTTATTGTTTTATCGGTGCATGCAACAATAAAATGAATAAGATTCCTTATCTGGGAAATATAAAGATAATACAGTGAGGTATTATCCTTTGGCACGTATATTAGATGGCTGTTAGATGGCTGTTAGATGGCGGTTAGGTGGGCGTTAGGTGAGCAGTAGGTGAGTATTAGGTGAGTATTAATCGGAATGAATCGCTCGCCGAACGAATCTCTCATTAATGCAATTTAATTCATAAAAATGTAAGGAAGATAATTCATAAAAATGTAAGGAAGATAATTCAAAAAACATAAAGAAGTCTAATTCAAAAAAATGTAAGGAAGACAAAGAGATGTTTTGCACTTATTGTGGTAATCAGGTCAGTGATGGAGCAAAATTCTGTTCAAAATGCGGAAAAAAATTAGGCGCCGGTAATGCTGCGCAGGAAGCTGAAGAAAAAGCTAAGAAGAGTTACGGGATCATACAAGCCAGGCCGGGGTATTATTGTTATGAGTGCGGAAATTATGTTTCCTATGAAGGCGGAAGTCAGAGATGCCGGTATTGCGGAGCCGACAAGATCAATGGCAATGTAATTTTAGGCGGCCTGTCTGATGTTATGAATTACGGAATTATAGGGACTACCATTTTGAATGTGCAGTCTTCCCTTCAAAAGACGGATGTCAGAAGCGCATATTCCCATATCGTAGATTATTATAAGTCTGAGTACTACCGTAAGAATCAATATGAATTTGAAAAAGTAGCAGATGACAAGGGACTGATGGGAGAATACCTGGTGGACAAGCAGTATCAGGTTTTAAAGAAATCCTATCCCGGAAGAAAATTTCATGTGCTTTATAATCTTTTTATCCCGGAACCCAATGGTTCCTTTGCGGAAATCGATGCTGCTATTATATATGGCAGTCTTATTTTTGTAATTGAGGCAAAGAACAGAAGCGGGACTTTTGAGATTAACCATATATCGGATACAAAGTGGATTCAGCAGTTAGGAAATAAAAGAGAGGAAATAACCAGCCCGATCATACAAAACGAATGGCACATAGATGCATTGGAAAATTTCCTCTCATCCAAGGGGATTGCATCGTCAAGTATTTACAATTATGTTTCCCTGGCCGGCGGCGCGTCATTTAATATCCATGCGAATGTAGACGACTACGATAATGCTTTACTTAGACAGTGGTATATCTGCAACACTTCAAAGCTTTGCGAGTGCATTGTAGAAGTAGTTCAGAAATACGACAGAATTTACAATATGCAGGCAAAGGCCGATAATAATACCTTAGCAGATCAGCTGCGGAAAGCGGAGCAGGAGGCCCAGAAGATCATCGGCGCCTTGCGCAGCCAGATACGAATGGATAATCTGGAAAAGGATCTTTACATGCACGATCGCGAAGAAACTTCCCAAAACAGAAGACGTTTTCCTTACCGCTATTATTATGTGGAACATCAAAGTGGGCTTGGCTCGGTTGTGCGATGGAACAGAGAGTATATACAGGTTATTGACAGCACACACCTTGAATGGGAAACGGATAACAGATGGCATTTTACCGAACAGGAGCTGCCCAAATTTGCGGAAGAAAATGCCGTGATATATGTGCTGGACTCGCCTGTTAAAATTGCCAGGGGAGTGGATTGTGCCAGATACTGCAGGCTGTATGAGGATCTGCAGGGAAAACGCTTTTATAACTATGCTCGTTACGAGAAAACTGATGAGAAAACAAACAGTGACAGAAATAACCAGGAAAAGTCTCATCATGAAGAGTCTCATCATGAGGAGGCACACCGCAGCGACAGTAATGAGCGTGAGAGAAGGTCTGCTTATTTTGCCGGCTGTGATACATTAGAAATATTGGAGAAAAGATATAAGTCGCTGGCTAAGACTTTTCATCCGGATGGCGGATTTGGTAATGAGGAATTGTTTAAGGCCATGGATGCGGAATATCGGACTTTAAAGAAAAAGTTTGTTTAGATCAATAAAACGGATTGAACAGGGCAAAAGAAGCTGATAGAATTACATTCAGTAAACGATATTTGCCAACTTTTAGAACTGAAAAACAAAAAAGAGAGGAGGGTCAGAAGGCAACATTAAAGCCAGAGCAAAGGTAAAAGTGGGCAGCGCAGCGGTAATCAGCATGATGGAGTAGGAGGACACTCCGATTCCGGGTGCCATGAATTTATTGGAGTATGAAATGAAAATTGAACACAGAAAAAGCAACGAATCCCTTCTTCTGACAGTCGTGGGGGTACTGTTAGGAATTCTATTGTTTTTTATGCCGATGAATGCTTCCACTGCACAGGCAGCGGGGAGTGTTTCTATCAAATCCTGCCTGATCCAGGGCAGCAATGTGGTGGTCAATGTGGGCACGGGCAGTGTGCCTTCCAATGACGACGGTCTTTACTATCTTTTTGCCGATCAGCCTTTTCAGGATGGTGTGACTGGTACCCAGGTGGCCACAGCGCCTGCGGCTGCCAATGCTACCTTTAGCTTTGCACTTAATTTTAACAGTGCGAATTCCAACCTTTTCAAAAAGTATGTGGTGGCTGTGAAGCAGGGCGGTGTGATGACCCCTGTGAGTTCGGCCCGTTACATCACAAATCCAGAGGCGGCTGCCAAGCATACCCAGGGTAGAAGCAACGTGGGTAAAAAGGGTATTCTCCCTGCAGTAGCGACCATTAATTCCGGTCTCTTAAAGCAGACCGGCACTAACCAGGTGATCTATAACCTCCCTGTGGGTAATCTTTGCAACGGCACAGGCGTTTCCTATACTTACAATGGCAAGACTTATCAGTTCAGTGCCGCCATTGTGGGACAGTATGATCAGATCGTACCTTCCCTGAATAAGCAGGGTATTCAGATCACCATCGTGCTCCTTAATAATCTGACGGGAGATCAGACCCTGATCCATCCTCTTTCCAGAGGTTATGCCGGCGCCAACTACTATGCTTTTAATACGGCAGAGCAGGCAGCGGTGGAGAAACTCGAGGCTATTGCCGCTTTCCTTGGAGAGCGCTATTCCGGCACAGGCCACGGCAAGGTAGATAACTGGATCGTGGGCAATGAGGTCAATGCAAGAGCAGACTGGAACTATATGTCCAACGTAGATCTCTCCGTTTTCACTGCAGAGTATGCCAAGGCAGTGAGAATCTTCTATAACGGCATTAAGTCCCAGAACGGCAATGCGAACATTTATATTTCCGTAGATCAGCAGTGGAGCCGCTCTTCTAATGCAGCGCTGTATTATGCGGGCAAGCCTTTCATGGATACCTTTAACAGTCTCGTATCCGCCGAGGGCAATATCGACTGGCATGTGGCTATGCATCCTTACGATGTGCCTCTGACAGATCCCAGACCCTGGAATGCCAGCGGCCTGGTGCAGCACAGCAATGCCACGGCTTATATCACCATTCAGAATATCGATGTGCTGACGGATTATCTGGGGCAGGCTTCCTTCCGGTCTCCCACCGGTCAGGTGCGCAGCGTCCTTTGCTCTGAGGGGGGATACACTTCCCTGCAGGGGGAGGATGTACAGGCGGCCGCTCTGATGTATGCCTATTGGCAGGCGGTGAATAACCAGCATATCGACGGTATTATCTTCAGCCGCCAGCAGGATGATGCCGGTGAAATCGCGCAGGGCCTTGCCAACGGTATCACCAATTTAAATGCGTCCCACAAGCTGTCCTGGGACTACTATGTGAATATGAACGGTGCCAATGCGGCAAATTACCTCGCCAGTGCATCTGCTATCGCCGGTGTGGACTTAAATACCAAGATTACGAAGCGATAGTATAGACGCAGCAGATGCAACAAAGTTTCTGCAACGAAGTACCTGCATAAATCCGTATTTTGCATACTTTCGGATTGGTGTCCGGATTACACGGCTTCCCGCAAGGTTATGTGTGATGAGTGTGATGAATAATTTTCCAGTGCATGACAGGGTGAGACTAAGGCTAAGGTGTACATATAGACTGCGGCCGGTTGTCGATGTTGCAAAAATTTATAAAAAGATAAGAGCCTGGCTCCGTACAATTTTTAAAAAAGTGATAAAATAATAACAAGCAGAAAGAGGCTGTCATCTGTGTGACAGCCTTTTGCTTTTTATTCATTGGAAATTGCGTTCTGTGAATTAAAAACGATTCGCGGGATGTGCACTCGGCGCAGTGGTATGTGGCTGCTGAATCAACTGCGGCTCGGCGCTAGAATGTGTCAAGGCACATTCTTTTATAAAGCAGTTAAGAAAGGAATACCATGACAGTAGAGGAGAGAGCGCTGGCAGTTATCCGGGAACTAAAAAAAGAATATCCCGCCACTGCCTGTACACTGGATTATGAAGAGGCGTGGAAGCTTTTGGTGAGTGTACGGTTGGCAGCCCAGTGTACCGATGCCAGAGTCAATATCGTGGTAAAGGATCTCTTTGCGCGCTATCCCAGTGTGGAGGCATTGGCCAATGCAGAGGTAAAGGACATCGAGGAATACGTCAGACCCTGTGGTTTAGGACCCAGCAAGGCGCGGGATATCAGTGCCTGTATGAAGATGCTGCTGAGAGAATACGGCGGTCAGGTACCGAATCAGTTCGAGGAGCTTTTAAAGCTCCCGGGAGTAGGAAGAAAAAGTGCCAATCTGGTGATGGGAGATGTCTATGGCAAACCGGCCATCGTGACAGATACTCATTGCATTCGACTGTGCAACCGCATCGGTCTGGTGCATGACATTAAGGAACCGCAAAAAGTGGAAAAGGTCCTCTGGACACTGATTCCGCCGGAGGAGAGCAATGATTTCTGCCACCGACTGGTGGATCACGGCCGAAAGGTATGTACGGCGAGAAAGCCGGTCTGCGAGGAATGCTGCCTTCATAAGATTTGTGAGAAAAATGTTTGAGCGAAATACATGACAGCGTTTTATTCATGCGTCACTGATGCCGTAAACGTCATCAGTGCATGATGACTTCGAAATAATAAATCACAGCGAAGGAAAATAGAGACGTATGATTTACAGAAGATAACATATGGTCGTATGATTTACAGAAAACAACCCATGGCAGAAAGGCATCAAATATAAAAGGGATCCAGGTGAATAACGAGAGAGAGGAGAGCAGAGGCATCCGTGGATAAAGAACTTAAAATGCGCACAGAGCAAAAAACCAATATCCGAAACAGCATAGGCAGGCTTTTCCTGGTAGCGGTCAGTGTAATTGTGCAGATCTTCTGGATCGTGCAGCTCTTTTTCAATTTAAACAGCTACTCTCCATATATTTCTTTCGTAACTTCTGTATTAGGCTTGGCGGTCTGTCTGATGATCTACGGGAGGCGCACCAACAGTGCGATCAAGCTGCCATGGATTATGCTGATACTGATTTGGCCGGTGGTAGGATTGTGCCTGTACGCGCTGATGGGCAGGAAAAACACCACCAAGCGTATGCGGGAGCGCTTTGAGAAGATCGATTCCTCCCTGGAAGGATTACTGGTGCAGGATGAGGCGGCAGAGGCCGCACTGGAAGAAAGAGAGCACCGGGCTGCCAATATTTTCCGCTATCTGAAGGAAGTGCCGAAATGTCCTTTTTATGGAGATACCAAGGTTACTTTTTATGCAGAAGCCAAAGATGGCTTTGAGGCACAGCTGCTGGATCTGCAAAAGGCGCAGCACTATATTTTCATGGAGTATTATGCCATTGAGGAGGCCAGCGCTTTTGAAAGGCTCAAAGACATACTGGCGAAAAAAGTAAAGGAAGGCGTCGAGGTCCGCCTCTTTTATGATGATATCGGCAGCATCAGCTTTATCAATGTGGATTTTATACGGCGTATGGAAGCACTGGGTATACAGTGCCGCGTCTTTAATCCGGTGGTGCCTGTCCTGAATATGTTTATGAATAACAGGGATCATCGCAAGTTTACGGTGATTGACGGCCGGGTTGGCTTTACCGGCGGCTATAATCTGGCGGATGAATATTTCAATATCACACATCCTTACGGCTACTGGAAGGATTCCGGCGTGCGCCTGGAGGGAGATGCGGTGCAGAGCCTGATCGTGATGTTTCTGGAAATGTGGAACGCCGCGGAGCGGACGGATACGGATTATAGCCGGTATTTCCCGGAAAAGGATGAGCGCAGTGAAGAGATAGCAAGCGCAGAAAAGACAGTGAGCAGCGCAAATCGAGCGGATGTAATGCAGGAAACCGAGAAAGGAAAGAAGGTTGAAGATGTAAAGAAAGCGGGGAAACGAGACGGGGATTCAAAGGAAACAGGAAAACAAAATATAGAAAAGAAGGAAAAAGGTTTCGTAGCGCCCTATTGGGATTCGCCACTGGATACGGAGCATGTTGGCGAGAATATTTACATGAATCTGCTCAAGTATGCGGAACATGAGGCCTGGTTTACAACACCTTACCTTATGATTACGGATGAACTAAGGCGTGAGCTGGTGCAGGCAGCCCAGCGGGGGGTAGATGTGCGCATTATCACGCCGGGTATTCCGGATAAAAAGGTGATCTATCAGGTGACTCGTTCCTACTATGAGGGTCTGGCAGAGGCAGGAGTGCGGATTTATGAATATACCCCCGGCTTCCTTCACGCCAAGCAATGTGTAGTGGATGGGAAAATGGCCGTGGTGGGCACCATAAACCTGGATTACAGGAGCCTGTACCTCCATTTCGAGGATGCCGTGCTGCTCTATGACTGTAGCTGCATTGGAGAGATTCGAAGGGATATTGCGGGAATCCTGGATGTTTCCACAGAAGTTACGGAGAAATACAAAGAACTGCAAAAGAGGGGATTGAAGCTGTGGCAGCTGTTTTTGAGACTGCTTTCGCCTTTGATGTAATGTTTTCCGATAAAGCAGGTGACAGAAAATATTGTTTTGAGCAAAATAAAGGGAAATATCTCGTCATCTCTGCGCAGCAAACTACTTAGAAATGAGGTTTCATATGAACATTACAGTATATCTCGGCGCCTTGGAAGGCAAAGACCCGGCACTGGCAGCAGCTGTCAGAGAGCTGGGCAGCTGGATCGGAGCAAGCGGCCATGCCCTTGTGTACGGCGGTTCCAAGTCCGGATTGATGGGAGTGATAGCGGAAAGCGTATTAAAGGCCGGAGGGGAGGTCACGGGTGTGGAGCCCCGGTTTTTTATAGAGGAAGAATTACAGTTGGAAGGGCTGACAGAACTGATCATCACAGAGGATATGACAGAGCGCAAAGCCAAGATGATCGAATTAGGGGATGCCTTTATCGCTTTTCCGGGAGGAACCGGTACGCTGGAAGAAATTGCAGAAGTGATGTCGAAAGTATCTCTGGGACATTTGGACGCGCCCTGCATATTTTATAATCTGGACGGCTACTATGACAGTCTGAAAGCACAGCTTAAACATATGATCGACACAGGACTGTCCTCAAAGGAAAGGCAGAAGGGTATCTGCTTCGCGGATGATCTGGAACAGATAAAAGAAATACTGCAGAGAAAATAGATTTCTTTACTGCCAGAGTATCTGTTCCAATGTAGCCGGATGACAATGCAAAGCGCATGGGGATCGCAGCAGCAAAAGCATAGTGGTGACGTTAGTGTTTTTCTATTCCGAAGGGTAGTATGAAGGGTAGTATGATTGGAGACTTCCTTACGAGGTGACAACTTTCCAAAAAGTGCTGGTCAAAAATAAAAAAATATGCTAGAGTATATCTGTTCCGTAGAGGAACAATGGAATCGTAGCTCAGCTGGGATGAGCGTCCGCTTGACGTGCGGGAGGTCATGGGTTCGAGCCCCGTCGGTTCCAGGAACAGAGACGGGGGATTTGCGTATGCATATCCCTCGTTTTTATTTTGGTCTATACGTTGCCGTAACAGCAGTAAACTGCGGCATAAAGAGGCAAGTTTGAAAGAAATACCCGATAGCATTTCTTTCAAACTGCATTGATGCCGTAAACGTCATCGATGCAAGATCACATCGGAGAATTCGCCTACGCGAAATTCTCCTCGTGCTGCCGCAGTAAACTGCGGCATAAAGAGGTAAAAATGAAAACTATAAATCTGTTTCAAGATAAAGGCAAATGGTATCGTGGCAATCTCCACATGCACACCACACGGTCAGACGGTATGCTGGAGCCGGAACAGGCTATAAAGCTGTATCGGGAGGCAGGGTATGATTTTCTCGCCCTGACGGATCACAGAAAGCCCAGTCAGGCGCATCATGAAAAGGACTTCCTGCTGCTGCCGGGGGTAGAGTGGGATACAGGAGATAACCAGAGTGCACCGGTTTTCCATATCATCGGCATCGGCATGACGAAGCCATGTAGTGTGGATTATAAGGATGGAGTATGCACAGACCCTCAGAAGCTTATTGATGCAGTCAGGGAGGCTGGCGGACTGGCTATTCTCGCCCACCCGGCCTGGTCTGTTATGAATCCTGCAGATATAGAGAAGCTCTCCGGTCTTGCAGGAGCGGAGATCTATAATTCCGTTTCCACATTGCCCACGAATGGAAGAAGGGCGGACTCTTCCCTGTATTTTGATCTGTGGGCCAGTGAAGGCAGAGCGATTCCCTGCATGGCGGCGGACGACAGCCATCGTTATCAGGGAGAGGAGACCAAATCCTGGATTATGGTCAACGCACAGGAACTTTCCAGTGAGGCTATCTGCCGTGCTATCGAGGAGAAAAATTTTTATGCTACGCAGGGACCGCGCTTTGAGCAGATTACCTTTGATCAGGAGACAGGAGAGGTGACAGTGCACTGCTCTCTGGATGTGCAAAGCGTGGTGTTTTACAGCAATGCAGCCTGGGCAGACGGCAGGGTGGAGCAGCCGAAGAATGGCCGGGTCACCTATGTGATTTCTCCCCTGGACCGGTATCTGCGGGTGGAGCTTATCGACGAGGCAGGGAAAATGGCCTGGAGTTCACCGGTATTGCTGACAAGATAGGAGATTGCCATATTTTGAAAAAAAGACTGGTCAAAAGTTCAAAAGTGTGCTAAAATTTTTCTGTTCCGTTAAGGAACAATGGAATCGTAGCTCAGCTGGGATGAGCGTTCGCCTCACACGCGAGAGGTCACGGGTTCGAGCCCCGTCGATTCCACGTTGATACCGGAGAAACTGCTGGATGCATTTTCTTCGGTTTTTTTTCGTAAACAGCGGCTTAGTGAGGTAGAAATGAACCAGGTTATCGTCATAGGCGCCGGTGCAGCCGGTTTGATGTGCGCAGCAGCAGCGGCGCAGAGAGGTCTGCAGGTGCTCCTCTTAGAGAAGAATGAGAAGGCCGGAAAAAAAATATACATCACAGGGAAGGGCAGATGCAATGTGACCAACGACTGTGAGACGTCGGCCTTTTTTGAGCATGTAGTGCACAATCCTAAATTTCTCTACAGTGCAGTATATGGCTTTGACCAGACGCAGACGAAGCAGTTTTTTGAACAGCAGGGGTGCTCCCTGAAGACCGAGAGAGGGCAGCGTGTTTTCCCGGTCAGCGACCATGCCTCTGACGTTACCAAGGCGTTGACAGGATATTTAAAGAAACATTCTGTACAGATTCGCTATCATGCACAGGTGTCAGAGCTTCTGTTAGAAGGGAATGCTGTGAGAGGTGTCATTCTCACAAATGGGGAGGAAATACGAGCGGATCAGGTGGTGATCTGTACCGGCGGACTTTCCTATCCTTCCACAGGCTCTACCGGTGACGGCTACAAGCTGGCCATGCAGGCAGGTCATCATATACAGAAGACAGCTCCCTCCCTGGTGCCCTTTACAGTAGAGGATGAGCAGTGGTGCACACTGCAGGGGCTGGCACTGAAAAACGTGGCTGTTCGTATCCTGCCAAGACAGGCGCCCTGCGCAGATGCACAGCAGGCAGAGGCTGTTGCAGAAACACCCAAGAAAAAAACTTCAAAAAAGAAAAACAAGCCTGTCTATGAAGGCTTTGGAGAGATGCTCTTTACCCACTTCGGCATCAGCGGTCCCCTTCTTCTGACAGCTTCTTCCTATTGTGACTTTGATAAGTATCCCCAGGGTTTTGTGATGGAGATGGATCTAAAGCCGGCCATTACGCAGGAAGAGCTGACAGAGAGACTAAAAAGAGAGTTTGCCGCCGCGCCGCAAAAGCAGTTCGGCAATGCCATCTGCTCTCTTTTTCCTTCCAGACTGGCAGGAGTGATGGCTTCGCTCTCGGCTATTGATGAGCAGCGTATGGCAGGCAGGATTTCCGAAAAGGAAATCACAGAATTTGTGAATCTTGTAAAAAAAGTGCCGATCGTGCTGACAGGCACCAGAGATTATCCGGAGGCAATTGTTACCAGGGGTGGCGTCAGCGTCAAGGAGGTAAATCCTTCCACTATGGAGTCCAGGCTGGTAAAGGGACTATATTTTGCCGGTGAGGTGCTGGATGTGGATGCGGTGACCGGCGGCTACAATCTGCAGATTGCCTGGTCTACGGGACACCTGGCAGGGACAAGTATAGGAATAGAAGAATAGAAGCATAAAGGAATAGAAGCATAAAAGAATAAAAGCATAAAAGAATAGAAGCATAGAAGAATAGAAGCATAGAAGAATATAAACATAGAAGAATAGAAACATAGAAGAGTTGCGATATAAAGAGGTGCGTATGACTGTGAAAATTGCGATTGACGGACCTGCAGGGGCAGGCAAAAGTACTATTGCCAAAAAGGTAGCGAAGGAGCTCGGTTTTATTTATGTAGATACCGGTGCCATGTATCGGGCGATGGCGCTGTTTTTCATCCGTCAGGATATAGATCCGGACGATCAGGAAAAAGTAGGGGAGCTTTGCCGACAGGCGAATATTTCCATTTGTTATAAGGAAGGACAGCAGCTGGTACTGCTTAACGGAGAGGATGTCACCGGGAGTCTTCGCCGGGAAGAGGTGGGAAATATGGCTTCTGCCACCAGCGCTAATCCCAAGGTGCGCGCCCAGCTTCTTTCTCTGCAGCAGGATCTGGCGGATAAGGAAAATGTGGTGATGGACGGCAGAGATATCGGGACCGTGGTGCTCCCTGATGCACAGGTAAAGATCTATCTGACCGCCAGTGCCAAGGTGCGGGCCGCAAGACGATGCCTTGAGCTGCAGCAAAGAGGAGAGGCGGCGGACGCGGCAGTGATCGAAGCCCAGATCATAGAGCGGGATCAACGGGATATGAACAGAGAAATCTCTCCTCTTCGGCAGGCACAGGATGCCGTGCTGGTGGATTCTTCTGAGATGAATATCGAGGAAGTGGTGGAAAGCATTCTGAAGATTTATAAGGAGAAATACTACGCAATGACGAGGCAAGGTGTGAAGTAAATTGTCGTGAGCAAAGAGGCAGCACGGAAAGGTAAAAGCAGAAATGCCAGATGGAAAGGTAAAGCAGAAATGCCAGATGAAAAGAAAAAACCGGAAGTGATCACAGCGAAGAGCGCAGGCTTTTGCTTCGGCGTGCAGCGTGCTGTAGATACAGTGTACGAGCAGATAGAGAAAGGCGGCGCCATCTATACCTACGGGCCGATTATCCACAATGAGGAAGTCGTCAGAGATCTGGAAGATAAAGGAGTAAAGGTCATTGACAGTGAGAAACAGATCGATGCTCTGGAGGATGGGACAGTGATCATTCGCTCCCACGGTGTTCCGCAGGACTTGATGCATAGGATCGAAGAAAGCAAGGCTTCCTATGTGGATGCTACCTGTCCCTTTGTAAAACGTATTCATAATACGGTGGCGGCGGAAAGTGCCAAGGGCAAAAAGATTGTGATCATCGGCAATGCAGGTCATCCGGAAGTAGAAGGGATTCAGGGATGGTCCGCCACCCCGGCCACTGTCATTGAAAACCGCCAGCAGGCGGAAGCTTTTGACGAAAATAAGGACATTCCGCTGTGCATTGTGGCCCAGACTACGTTTAATACAAACAAATTTCAAGAATTAGTTGATATTTTGCTGCAAAGAGGTTACAATAGCACTGTTGTGAATACTATCTGCAGCGCCACGAGAGAGAGGCAGGAGGAAGCAAGACAGATTGCCTCCCTGGCAGATGTCATGATAGTAATAGGTGGTAAGCACAGTTCCAACTCTGCAAAGCTCTATGAGATCTGCAGTAAGGAATGTAAGCGCACCTTTTTCATACAAACACGGGAAGATCTTCACCTGACTCTCACAGGAGAGGAGAGGGTAATAGGGATCACCGCTGGGGCGTCCACCCCAAAGAATATCATTGAGGAGGTTCAGGCATATGTCAGAACAGACATTTGAACAAATGTTGGACGAGTCATTCAAGACAATACATACAGGAGAGGCAGTCGAGGGTATCGTCATTGATGTAAAGCCCGAAGAAGCAGTATTAAACATCGGCTATAAGGCAGATGGTATTCTGACCAAGAGTGAGTACAGCAACGACAACAGCGTTGACCTCACCGAGGCACTGCACATCGGCGACAAGCTGGATGTTAAGGTATTAAAGGTAAATGACGGTGAGGGTCAGGTTACTCTTTCCTACAAGAGACTGGCTGCAGACCGCGGCAATAAGAGAATCGAGGAAGCTTACAATAACCACGAAGTACTCAAGGCAAAGGTTTGCCAGGTACAGAAGGGCGGCTTAAGCGTTGTTGTGGAAGAAGTTCGTATCTTCATCCCTGCAAGCCTTGTTTCCGATACCTATGAGAAGGATCTTTCCAAGTATGAGGGTCAGGAGATCGAGTTCGTGATCACCGAGTACACCCCTCAGAGACGCAGATATATCGGCGATCGCAAGCAGCTTCTGGTTGCTAAGCGCAAAGAGATGCAGGAGAAGCTCTTTGCTACCATTCAGCCCGGCGATGTGGTTGAGGGTACCGTAAAGAATATTACTGACTTCGGCGCATTCATCGATCTGGGCGGCGCAGACGGACTGCTGCACATTTCCGAGATGAGCTGGGGCAGAGTAGAGAGCCCGAAGAAGGTCTTCACTGTAGGCCAGCAGCTTCGCGTCCTGATTAAGGATATCCAGGGCACCAAGATTGCTCTTTCCCTGAAGTTCCCTGATGAGAACCCTTGGGTAGGCGCTTCTGAAAAGTATGCTATCGGCAATGTTGTAACCGGTAAGGTTGCTAGAATGACTGATTTCGGCGCATTCGTAGAGTTAGAGCCCGGCATCGACGCACTGCTTCATGTGTCCCAGATTTCCAAGGAGCACATCGACAAGCCTTCTGATGTACTCAAGACTGGCCAGGAAGTAACTGCAAAGATCGTTGACTTCAACGAAGCAGATAATAAGATCAGCCTGAGCATTAAGGCACTGTCTGCTCCGGAGCCTCGTCACGAGGAGAATGCTGACGTTGTATCTGTAGATGTAGATGCAATGGTTGCAGCTGCAAAGGCTGCTGAGGAGAATGCATAATTTTCTGATGTTCGGCATTTAGTGAAATAAGACATAGTAAAAGAGAGTATCTTCGGGTACTCTCTTTTTTGCGCGCTATGGGTTCTCTCTAACAGATATAGCTCTCGAATACGCCAAGACAGACCTATAGGGAGCTATAGGACAAAAAGTGTTGATAGGAAGTACTTCAAACCCTTATAAATCAAGGAATTGAGACGAGACAAGGCTTTCTGAGATTTTCCCGACAGACCAATGTCCCGACAGGCCAATGAAAAAATCCCGGTTCTCTTTTATTGATGAGAACCGGGATTTTTTTAACGTCCGTTTATTTGCAAATTGTAATTGATTATGCCTGTTTTCCGGCAGCTTTCTCTTTGGCCAGATTCTTCTGCGCGGTGGAGAGCATGAGCTTGATTCGGTTTAACTGGTTTACCTCGCTGGCACCGGGATCGTAGTCGATGGCCACGATATTGGCCGTGGGGTTTTGCTTGCGGATGGACTTAATGACACCTTTACCTACTACGTGGTTGGGCAGACAGCCGAAGGGCTGTATGCAAACGATGTTGTTTACGCCGCTGTGGATCAATTCCATCATCTCACCGGTCAAAAACCATCCCTCACCGGTTTCATTACCGATGGAAACGATAGGCTTTGCATATTCTACGATCTGGTAGATGCTTGCAGAGGGAGTAAAGTGTTTACTCTTTGCATAGGCCTTATTGATAGGCCGTGTGAAGGCTTCAATGGCGTGTATGCCGGCGGAGCAAAACAGGGAAGCTTTCTTGCTGGTACCCAGCTCCTCGGCCTTATAAACCTGATTGTAGAAGCAATAGAGCATGAAGCCCATAAGATCCGGGACAGATGCCTCTGCGCCTTCGGACTCCAGGAGGTCCACCAGATGGTTATTGGCAGCGGGAGCATATTTCACCAGGATCTCGCCTACCACACCTACCTGCGGCTTGCGTTCCTCATGAATGGGAATGTTGTCAAAGTCCTGAATGATCTCCTTGCACATCTTCTGCACCTTCAGGAAATTAGGCGCCTTCAACGTGGTCAGATATTCTGTGCAGCGCTGCAGCCACTTCTGATGCATGGCTTCTACAGAGCCCTTTTCTATCTCGTAGGGACGCATACGGTAAATGCACTTCATAAACACATCACCGAATACCGCAGCAAAAGCACAGCGGATCAGTACAGTCAGGTCGATCTTAAATCCCGGATTATCCTCTAAGCCGGAGAGGTTAGCGGAAATGACCGGTACCTGCTCCATGCCGGCCTTTTTAAGGGCGCGGCGGATAAAACCTACATAGTTGGAGGCACGGCAGCCGCCGCCCGTCTGGGACATGATGACAGCAGTGCGGTCAAGGTCATATTTGCCGCTGGTAAGCGCCTCCATGATCTGTCCCACTACGAAAAGAGAAGGGTAGCAGGCGTCGTTATTTACGTATTTAAGGCCATAATCCACTGCCTTGCGGTTATCATTGCCCAGGACCACCATGTTGTAGCCGCAGGAATTAAAAGCAGGTTCCAGCAGCTCAAAGTGAATAGGAGACATCTGGGGGCAGAGGATGGTGTAATTCCTGCGCATTTCTTCCGTGAAGGAAACCTTGGTAATGGCGCTGGAGCGAATAGTACGCTTGGTTTTCTTGTTTTCCCGTATCTTCAAGGCGGCCAGGAGAGAGCGGACACGAATACGGGCAGCTCCCAGGTTATTGACTTCGTCGATCTTCAGGCAGGTGTAGATCTTATCCGAGCCGGCCAGAATGTCGCATACCTGATCGGTGGTGACGGCATCCAGACCGCATCCAAAGGAGTTGAGCTGAATCATATCCAGATCGTCTCTGGTCTTGACGTAGCTGGCAGCAGCATACAGTCTGGAGTGATACATCCACTGGTCTAATACGATCAGGGGCCGCTCAGGCTCTGCCAGGTGGGAGATAGAATCCTCTGTCAGCACTGCAATGCCGTAGGAATTGATCATCTCCGGAATACCGTGGTTGATCTCCGGATCGCAGTGATAGGGACGTCCGGCCAGCACGATGCCGTGCATGTGGTGCTCTTCCATATAGTGGAGGACTTCCTCGCCTTTTTTCTCTACATCCTGACGGGTCTTGGCCAGTTCATCCCAGGCGGCAGCAGCAGCATCCGTGACTTCCTGCGCGGGTAGCTCGGCAAATTCCTTTGTCAGCGCCTCTGTGGCAGTCTTTAAGCTGCTGAAGGCCATAAATGGATTGCGGAAGCGGCATTGACCATCGGTGATCTCCTCCACATTGTTCTTGATATTTTCCGAGTAGGAGGTGACAATGGGGCAATTGTAGTGATTGCCTGCCTTGGGGAACTCATTTCTCTCATAGAAGAGAGCGGGATAAAAGATAAAGTCCGGCTTCTGTTCTATGAGCCACTTAATGTGACCGTGAGCCAGCTTGGCAGGATAACACTCGGATTCGCTGGGGATGGACTCAATGCCCAATTCATAAAGCTTATGAGTGGAGGGCGGTGAGAGGATGACTCTGTATCCCAATCTGGTAAAGAAAGTGAACCAGAAGGGATAGTTCTCATACATATTTAATACCCGGGGAATGCCCACAGTGCCTCGGGGTGCCTTGTCTGCTGTCAGGGGCGTGTAGCCAAAAAGGCGCTGCTGCTTCCAGGCAAAAAGGTTGGGAATGTTATTTTGGGCTTTGGTTTTTCCAAGGCCTCTCTCACATCGGTTGCCGGAGATGAACTGACGGCCGCCGGTAAAGCGGTTGATGGTCAGACGGCAATTATTGGTGCAGCCCTGACACTTGGCCATGCTGGTTTCAAAATGCAGATTTTCGATTTCATCGAAGGAGAGCATGGTGGTCTTTTCACCGTTGTAACGCTCTCTGGCGATCAAAGCGGCGCCGAAGGCACCCATGATACCGGCAATGTCGGGACGGATTACCTGGCAGTCTGCTATTTTTTCAAAGCTGCGCAGTACGGCATCGTTGTAGAAGGTGCCGCCCTGCACTACGATATTTTTGCCAAGGGCAGAAGCATCGGATACCTTGATGACCTTGAAGAGAGCGTTTTTGATGACGGAATAAGCCAGGCCGGCGGAGATATCCGACACCTGCGCGCCTTCCTTCTGGGCCTGCTTGACCTTGGAATTCATGAATACTGTGCAGCGAGTACCCAGATCTATGGGATGCTCGGCAAAAAGTGCTGCGTGAGCAAAATCCTGGACGGAGTAGTCCAGAGATTTGGCAAAGGTTTCAATAAAGGAACCACAGCCGGAAGAACAGGCCTCGTTCAGCAGCACACTGTCTACCGCCTGGTTCTTGATTCGAATACACTTCATATCCTGACCGCCGATATCCAGGATGCAGTCTACCTGAGGATCAAAGAAAGCGGCAGCATAGTAGTGGGCGATGGTCTCTACCTCACCGTCATCCAGCAGGAAAGCGGCCTTCAGGAGCGCCTCACCGTAGCCGGTGGAGCAGGCACGGACGATTTTTACATCTGCCGGCATCTGCTCGCGGATTTCTTTAATGGAACGGATGGCTGTTTTTAAGGGACTGCCGTTATTATTGCTGTAGAAGGAATACAAAAGAGTGCCGTCCTCGCCCACCAAGGCAATCTTGGTAGTGGTGGAGCCGGCATCGATACCCATATAGCAATTGCCGTGATAGGAAGCAAGCGGTGCTTTTGCTACCTGGTCACGGTTGTGTCTTTCGGTGAATTCCTGATAATCCTTCTGGGTGGCAAAGAGCGGTTCCATGCGTTCTACTTCAAACGCCATCTTGATTTCACCGGAGAGCTTATCCTTCATGGCAGAAAGGGGCAGGCAAACCTCCTCTTTGGCATTCATGGCAGAGCCCATAGCGGCAAAAAGGTGGGAATTCTCCGCCTCGATCGTGTGTTCCTCATCCAATTTTAAGGTGCGGATGAAGGCCTTCTTTAATTCAGAAAGGAAGTGAAGCGGGCCGCCTAAAAAGGCTACATGGCCGCGAATGGGCTTGCCGCAGGCCAGACCGGAAATGGTCTGGTTGACCACGGCCTGGAAGATAGAAGCGGCCAAATCCTCCTTGGTAGCTCCTTCATTGATCAGAGGCTGGATGTCTGATTTGGCAAATACACCGCAGCGCGCTGCGATGGTATAAAGCGACTGATAATTTTTGGCATATTCATTCAGACCGGAGGCGTCTGTCTGCAGCAGGGAAGCCATCTGGTCGATGAAAGAGCCGGTGCCGCCGGCGCAGATGCCGTTCATACGCTGCTCTACATTGCCGTTTTCAAAGTAAATGATCTTGGCATCCTCACCGCCTAATTCGATGGCTACATCGGTCTTAGGGGCAATCTCCTGCAGGGCAGTGGATACGGCAATAACCTCCTGCACAAAGGGGACTTCCAGATAATTCGCCAGGGTCAGTCCGCCGGAGCCGGTGATCACCGGATGAATGGTCAACTCACCGGTCTTTGCGTAGCACTCGGTCAGCAGATCAAAAAGTGTCTTTCTGATATCGGCAAAATGTCGGCGATAATCGGAAAAGAGAATATGGTGTGCCGGGTCTAACAGCGCGATCTTGACGGTGGTGGAACCAATATCAATGCCCAGCGTATAATCCTTAGAAATCATAAATCCTCCAGTTTTCCTTGCGTAAAAAGACGGCAAATCCTTGAGGATCCGCCGTGTAATCAAGGGTGATTATACGGCTTGAAGGCCTAAAAATCAATGTTTCAAATATAAACAAAATAGAAAAAATGTGGTAAATACGGGGAACAGATGCTTGTTTTTGAGAAAAATATATTTTCGTATGAGTGTGTTCTGAGAATGTAAAAAGGTAGTATTAAAGCCAAATTACGGCAGAAGACAGAAGAAGAATTCTGTTTTCCGTGAACGCTTTTATATGGAAAGGATGAGGAAGGTTGGGCGAAAAGTAAAGGAATTTACAATAATTTCAGATTTCCTGCCTTTTCCATAAAGACAAAATCGAGTAATATAAGAAAAGACTTTCCGAATGGGACGACGGACCACGCTAGGGCTTTGACTATAGATAGGATCGCAGTCAGAAGGAAAGAATAATTTTTATGAAATCTTAACAGCCTGACACAGCTGTTTGCGCCGCAGACGCCGCAAATGGTTTTGATTACATGGCGTCTGCGGAATGGAGATTACCAGATGTCTTCCTGGGAACGTAAATTTTCAAAATATGCCATACCGAATCTTTCATTGGTCTTAATCGTGTGCTATGCAGTGGGGTATCTGCTGGAGAGGATTAACAGCACATTCTTGAACTATCTGACATTGAATCCCTATGCGATCCTCCACGGACAGGTTTGGAGGATCATCACCTGGATTCTTGTGCCGCCTGATTCCAGCAATCTCTTCTTTATCGTCATCATGCTGCTTTTTTATTACTCGATTGGCACGGCTCTGGAGCGGGTATGGGGAGATTACAGGTATAATGTCTATCTTTTTTCCGGATTTCTTTTTACGGTAGTAGCTGCCTTCGCGGCTATGGGACTTAGTTATCTGCTGCCCACCTGGCATCAGCTGGTGACCGCTTTCGGGTCGGAGTTATACTTCATGCAGCTGGCTCTGTGCTTTTCTACCTATTATGTAAATATGTCTATCTTTTTGGCTTATGCGGTCACCTTCCCGGAGTCCAGAGTGCTTTTGATGTACATTATTCCTGTAAAGGTGAAATGGCTGGGCGTTGCCTATGCGGTTATGCTGGTGGTGGAATTTTTTGCAGATTCCATGCCTAATAAGTGCGCTATAGCCGGATCTTTATTAAACTTCCTGCTCTTCTGGTTCCGCTCCCGTGATCTTCGTCGGTTTTCCCCTAAGGAAGTGAAGCGGAGGGCTGCTTTCCGCAGTGCCGTAAACGGAAGGGGGGCCGGTGCAGGGAGCGGTGCGCAGCACACGGCCCAGCGCACGGCCCAGCGAATGAACGGTCACTATCGTCCGGTAAAAGGAGCAGGACCGATGCACCGCTGTGCAGTCTGCGGACGTACGGAAGTGGACAATCCCAATCTGGAGTTTCGCTATTGCTCCAAGTGTGAAGGAAATTATGAATATTGCCAGGATCATATTTTCACGCATATCCATGTGAAGGGAAAGAGTGATCTGAAAAATGACGGCACAGTGAGAACTATTGATAACGAAACGGGAAAATGAGGATTAGTGTGAAAAATATGCCCGATGGCATATTTTTCGCACGGCTATTTGTTTCTATGAAACAAATAGCCCTGATGGCAGACGAGAATCTGAAATTCTCGTCGCCTCTTCGCAGCATAGCTGCTCAGAAATGAGGATTAAAATGGACAATACAGAAAGAGAACGTATTTTTCTTGAAAAACTGCAGAAGCTGGTGGCGGATGCAAAGAAAAATCACAATACGACTACAGAAGAAAAAATCAGGGAGGCCTTCGGAGAGCTGCAATTGACAGAGGAACAGGATACGCAGCTGCGTGCTTTTCTGTCTGCCTCCAAGATTGGTATCGACGAGACACTTTCCTATGAAGAATATCTGACAGAAGAGGAACATAATTATCTGGAGGATTATCTGGAAATTATTTCGTCCATAGAAAGACCGGATGAATCGGTCTTTGATGCCGTGAAGCTTTCCGCTATGGCCGGGGAACGGCAGGCACAGATGCGGCTGGCAGAATTGATGCTCTCCAATGTGGTGGATATCGCCAAACTCTATGTGGGACAGGATGTACTGATCGAGGATCTGATCGGCGCCGGCAATGAGGCGCTGACGAGAGGCGTTGCCATGCTGGCACCCTTAGAGGGTCCCGGCGAGGTGGAAGGAACCTTAGGACGGATGATCATGGACGCCATGGAGGATCTGATCGCCGAGAACCTGGACGAAAAGGCAAAGAACAAAGAAGTGGAGGACAGAGTCAATCAGGTAGCCGAAAAGGCAAAGGAGCTTGCTGCCGCGCTGGGACGCAAGGTGACCGCGGAGGAGCTGGCCGGGGAAGGCGAGGTGGACCTTGCGCAGGTCAAAGAAGCAATCAGGCTATCCGGCGGCAAGATAGAAGAGCTGGATGGCAGTGACGTGGCACAGTGACGGATACGGAAAAAGAGGTGCAGGATATGCTGGAATATGCAGGATCCAATGAAAATTCTGATTTTAAATATGTGATGTTTGACCTTTCCACCATCTATGTGGGTGCTCTGTATACCTATCGGGATATGCTGGAAAATGAGATGGTGAATTTCAAACTGAAGACGATAATGGAACGTTATCTTTTAGAGGATATTTCTCCGGAAACTACCTTTGAAAGTCATTTCTATTACATGCAGCCGGGTGATTTCGCTTATAAAGTTTTCGACCAGCTGCGCACAAAGGTGAGAGTGAATGTACCGGTATCAAGTGCTCTCTTTGGCAGCAAAGGCAGCGTTCGTTACAAGGAAAAAGTGATGAAACTGACGGATCTGGCTGCCATGTCACCTGCGCAAAAGCAGGCACAGGGCATTTTGATCAGAGAAATCCAGATTTCCAAGCTGGGACTTATGACATTTACCGTATAAGGCATTTGACAGCAGTTGCCGCCCTCAGCTATACTGAAGGCGGCTTTTCTGATACCCGCTCGGGCAGTCATTTCTGAAATGTTCCTTCAATGGACATATGGTGTTTTCTGTTTGATTTCATGGCTTGGTTTCAAAGTTTTGATACATGGTTTTGATACGTAGTTTTGATTCATAGTTTAATTTCGTA
Organism: bacterium; assembly: GCA_963593905.1. GTDB lineage: Bacteria > Bacillota > Clostridia > Lachnospirales > Lachnospiraceae > CAG-791. The sequence goes on from CAVBBL010000001.1 coordinate 29,950, forward strand.
GTTTTTGTTTCATCATTTGATTTCATAGCTTTTGTTTCATCATTTGATTTCATAGTCTTGTTTTAAAGTTTTGTTTCATAAATATTTTTTTTCATTTACATCGCTGCGTTAAATTTGAAAATTTCTGATTTCAGCATTGCGATTTAAAGAAAGTATGTTATACTGAGTAATAAACGAACACTTGTTCTTGAACGGAGGTAAATCCATGGGTATGGATCATGAGGAAAAATTAAAGGCATTGGATGCCGCTTTAGCACAGATCGAGAAACAGTACGGCAAGGGCGCTGTTATGAAGCTGGGAGATCCTTCCGCACAGATGAATGTGGAGACGATCCCCACCGGCTCTTTAAGCCTTGATATAGCATTGGGACTTGGTGGAATTCCCAAGGGAAGAATCGTTGAGATTTACGGACCGGAGTCTTCCGGTAAGACTACAGTGACTTTGCACATGATCGCACAGGTACAGAAGAGAGGCGGCATTGCAGGATTTATCGATGCAGAGCATGCGCTGGATCCTGTCTACGCACGGAATATCGGCGTGGATATTGATAATCTGTATATTTCTCAGCCGGACAGCGGTGAGCAGGCACTGGAGATCACAGAGACCATGGTGCGCTCCGGAGCTATTGATATCGTAGTCGTGGACTCCGTGGCAGCTTTGGTGCCTAAGGCGGAGATAGACGGTGAGATGGGGGACAGTCATGTGGGTCTGCAGGCACGCTTGATGTCCCAGGCCTTAAGAAAGCTCACATCTGTCATCAGTAAGTCCAATTGCACTGTCGTGTTTATTAACCAGCTCCGTGAGAAAGTGGGTGTCATGTTCGGCAATCCGGAGACCACCACAGGCGGCCGTGCTCTTAAATTCTATTCCTCTGTGCGCCTTGACGTACGCCGAATCGAGCAGATAAAGCAAAGCGGCGAGGTTATCGGCAATCGCACCCGTGTCAAAGTTGTCAAAAATAAGATTGCACCGCCCTTTAAGGAAGCAGAATTTGATATCATGTTCGGCAAGGGAATTTCTTATGTAGGCGATGTTTTGGACCTGGCAACAGCAGTTAATATTGTAAATAAGAGCGGAGCGTGGTTTAATTACGAAGGAGACAAGATCGGACAGGGACGTGAGAATGCAAAGCAATACCTGACAGATCACCCGGATAAGCTGGCAGAGATCGACCGCAAGGTACGTGAACATTATGAGCTGGATCCGGAGGGAGCCTTTATCGCCCCCCAGACGGAGGAGACCGGGGCACCCGCGAAGGACACTAAGGAAACTAAAAACGGCAATGCCTAAGACGGCAGAAGGGAGCAGCGCAAGATGACAGATCTGGAGCAGACACTGAGAACGACCAGTTATCCCGGCAGAGGAATCGTGATCGGAAGAAGTAGCGATGCCAGCAAGGCGGTAACAGCCTATTTTATCATGGGCAGAAGTGAGAACAGCCGCAATCGTGTTTTTGTAGAGGATGGGGATGGTATCCGCACCCAGGCCTTTGATCCTGCAAAGCTGGAGGATCCCAGTCTGATCATTTATGCGCCTGTCCGTGTCTATGGGAATAAGACCATTGTGACCAATGGCGATCAGACAGATACGATCTACGACGGTCTGGATCAGCAGCTCACCTTTGAACAGTCCCTGCGCAGCAGAGAATTCGAGCCTGATGCACCCAATTACACCCCTCGTATTTCCGGTGTCATGCATGTAGAAAATGGCACATATAATTATGCACTTTCTATCTTAAAGAGTGATGAGGGAGATCCTTCCTGCTGCCAGCGTTTTACCTTTGCCTATGAGAATCCCAAGGCGGGGGAGGGCAGATTTATCCATACCTATATGGGAGACGGCAATCCGCTGCCCAGCTTTTCCGGCGAGCCGGAAAAGGTCCATTTCGATGAGGCGTTCACCGATGATATTGACGTATTTGCTAAGCGAATCTGGGATTCTCTCAATGAGGATAATAAAGTGTCCCTGTTCGTTCGGTTTATAGACCTTGCCACCGGGACTTGGGAGAGCAGGATCATTAACAAGAATATATAAGGTATAGACATCATCCGTTTGAGATCACATCGGAGAATTCGCCTGCGCGAAATTCTCCTCGTGCTGCCGCGGTAAACCGCAGCATAGAAAGGAAAAATATGAAGGAACTGGAATTAAAATACGGTTGTAACCCCAATCAGAAACCTTCCAGGGTTTATATGGACAATGGCACAGAGCTCCCTTTCACAGTAGTGAACGGGCGCCCCGGGTACATCAATCTGCTGGATGCTTTTAATGGCTGGCAGTTGGTTCGGGAACTTAAGAGAGCCACCGGATATCCGGCCGCTACTTCTTTCAAACACGTATCCCCTGCAGGAGCAGCCATCGGTCTGCCGCTGACAGAGACAGAGGCAAAGATTTACTGGGTGGACGATTTGGGAGAGCTCACCCCCTTAGCCAGTGCCTATGCCAGAGCCAGAGGTGCAGATCGTATGAGCTCTTTCGGAGACTTTATTGCCCTTTCGGATTGCTGCGATGCCTGCACAGCCAAACTCATCGGCAGAGAGGTCTCTGATGGTGTGATCGCACCGGATTACACACCGGAGGCATTGGAAATTCTGAAAAAGAAGAAAAAGGGCGGCTATTGTGTGCTGCAGATCGATGCATCCTATGAGCCGGCTCCAGCAGAGCATAAGCAGGTTTTTGGTGTTACCTTTGAACAGGGACGCAATGAGCTGGTGATCGGAGAGGACTTCTTCTCCAATATCGTGACAGAGAATAAGGAACTGCCGGACAGTGCTAAGAGAGATTTGTCTATCGCCATGATTACTCTGAAGTACACCCAGTCCAATTCTGTTTGCTATGTAAAGGGCGGACAGGCCATAGGTATCGGCGCAGGACAGCAGTCTCGTATTCACTGCACCAGACTGGCTGGCAGCAAGGCAGATAACTGGTACCTTCGTCAGTCACCGCAGGTGTTGAATCTTCCCTTTAAGGAAGGCATCCGAAGAGCAGATCGTGACAATGCCATCGATTTGTATATGGGTGACGAGTATATGGATGTACTGGCTGACGGCAAGTGGGAGAACATCTTTACCGAAAAGCCTGCAGTATTTACAACCGAGGAAAAGAAAGCATGGCTGGCAGGAAATACGGATGTTGCCCTTGGTTCCGATGCGTTCTTCCCCTTTGGAGATAACATCGAGCGAGCATTTCGCAGTGGTGTCAAATATGTGGCACAGCCCGGCGGCTCCGTGCGTGATGACAATGTCATCGAAGCCTGCAACAATCATAATATGGTCATGAGCTTTACCGGTATTCGTTTATTCCACCATTAAGAAGTTGGTGAGAGAACGTAATTAAAGAAATTAATTTAGGGGCTTAAAGTAAGGAAACTAATTAAAGAATTTAATTATGGGACTTAATTAAAGAACATAATTTAAAGAACTTAATTTAAAGGACTTAATCAAAGAACCTAATTAGAAAACTTGATTACAGAACTTAATTGAAGAACTGTTTGAAGATATGAAGAAATTGATTTTAGCCTCGGCGTCTCCCAGACGCCGGGAGTTATTGCAGCAGGCCGGCTATGCGTTTCAGATACTTCCCGCCAAGGGGGAGGAGGTTATTCATAGTCAGGAGCCTGCACAGATCGTGAAAGAACTTTCGGCCGGAAAGGCGGCAGAGATAGCCAAAAGGATTCAAGAGGGAGAATTGCCGGCGGATGACTATGTGGTTCTGGGTGCAGATACCATTGTGGTTATGGACGGCGCCGTTTTGGGAAAGCCCCGAGATGAGCAGGAAGCGTTTTGTATGCTCACAGCTTTGCAGGGGCGGACACATCAGGTATATACCGGTGTGACGATGCAGGAGATACACGGTACAGATTGTTCTGACAAAAGTAAGGAGAAGGAAGGAGAGATGGAAATGTCTCCCCTTTCTTTTGCTGTTTGTACTGAAGTGGACTTTTCACCGGCATCCGCTGAGGAGATTCACAGATACATCGCTACCGGTGAGCCCATGGATAAGGCAGGGGCCTATGGGATTCAAGGTGCGGCAGCAGTTTTTATTCGGGGAATCAAGGGAGATTACGCGAACGTCGTGGGATTGCCTCTTCATTCGGTATATGAGGCACTTTCACGCTTTGGAATCCAACCATCCTTTGTAAAGTGACAATTTATAACACCTGAGGTATAATGAGCTCCATGAGTATTTTTGAAGTGATAGGAAATCTTTTGCAGTCCAAAGTGATACAGGGATTGATCTATGCCGGCGTGACGGCTTTGATTTTGTCCATCGCACAGAAAGCTTTCTCCAATGTGAAGAAGCGTAAAAACAATGTGCATGTAGGGTTTATACAGGGCATAGTAGAGGCAGTCATTGTTATCGTCGGTCTGCTGCGCATTATTAGTCTTTCTGCAGAAGCAGAAAAATTCTATAATACCATTGTCCTCTCCAGTTCGGTGATTGTGGTGGTGATGGGCTTTATTTTTCAGGAGGGAATGAAAAATATCGTCCATGGATTCTTTATATCCCTGTATCGCCCCTTTGATGTAGGGGATTGGATCGAGGCTACAGTGGACGGCAGACAGATTACGGGATATGTAGAGTCTATGACGTTGCGGCATACCGTTGTGCGCAATTTTTACAACGGATCTCTGGATATCATTCCCAATTCCGTTTTGGATACCACATTGATCGAAAATGCCAATTCCGGTGAGGAAAAGGTGAATTCCAAACTGATCGAGGTGGAGATCACCTATGAATCTGATCTGCAAAAAGCCAAAAATATTCTGTCGGATATAGTGCTTTCTCATCCGGATTATCTGGATACTCGTCCGCAGGAGCAGAAAGGAAGTCCCCTTTCTGTTTTTATAGGCTCCCTGGCTTCGGATGGCATTCTGTTACAGATTCGTTTCTGCGCGGCGACCATAGAGGCATGCAACAATGCATGTTCCGATGTGAGAGAGCAGATTTGTCTGCGCTTTCCAAAGGAGGGTGTGGATATTGCATATACCCATCTGCAGGTGTTGGGAGAAGTTACCGTACAGAGTAAGTAGCTGTCGCAGAAAGCTGCGGCTTTAAGAGGCTGATTTGCAGTAAATGCCTGTTGGCATTTGCTGCAAATCCCATGGATGACAAAATGTCATCTATGGGGAACGCATCGGAGAATTCGCCTGCGCGAATTCTCCTCACGTAACCGCAGACAGGCTGCGGTTTTAAGAGGTGGTTATGAAAATAGGAACCGGCTATGATGTGCATCGGCTGGCGCAGGATCGTAAGTTGATTCTGGGAGGCGTGGAAATTCCCTGGGAAAAGGGACTGCTTGGCCATTCGGATGCGGATGTGCTGCTGCATGCTATTATGGATGCCCTTTTGGGGGCAGCGGCTTTGGGTGATATCGGAAAGCTTTTTCCGGATTCAGATGATAAATATAAAGGGATTTCTTCCATTAAGCTGATGGAAGAGGTGAGAAATGTGCTGGAAGAGCAGCATTTTCTTATAGAAAATGTGGATGCTACCGTGATCGCACAGGCACCAAAGCTGCGTCCTTATATCGATCAAATGAGAGAAAATATAGCTAAAGCTCTATGTGTGGACATATCGCAGGTCAGTGTGAAGGCCACCACAGAGGAGGGGCTTGGTTTTACAGGAACCGGAGAGGGAATGGCAGCGCAGGCGGTAGCTCTTCTTTCTTCTCCCATGGATTTAGGCAGCAGTCCGGTGTATCCGGAGCAGGCTTCGCCTTGTCAGAGCTGTCCGGGCTGTCGACAGAACTAACAGACAGAAACAGGATAGCATCAGACACAGGACAGAGGCGGCAAAATGAACTGGTTAGAGAATATAAAGGAAGAGATAAAGGTTGTACAGGAGCGTGATCCGGCTATGCATTCCCCATGGGAAGTGTTTTTGTATCCCAGCTTTCGGGTAATGCTCAGCTATCGGAGAGCGCATAAGCATTATTTAAAAGGACATTATCTGAGGGCCCGTTGGATATCCCAGAGGGCAGTGCGTAAGACCGGCATTGAGATTCATCCCGGCGCACAGATTGGCAAGGGCTTTTTTATAGACCATGGGACAGGGGTAATCATTGGCGAGACTGCTATTGTAGGAGACAATGTGACACTGTATCAGGGGGTTACATTGGGTGGTACCGGCAAGGAACAGGGAAAGCGTCACCCCACCATTGGCAATAATGTACTGATTGGTGCAGGCGCGAAGGTCTTAGGTTCTTTTAAGGTAGGAGATAATTGCAAGATTGCAGCAGGCAGCGTGGTGTTGCAGGAGGTGCCTCCGGGATGCACAGTAGTAGGTGTTCCCGGGCGGGTCGTCAAACAGCTGCGGTACGATAATCCCAATGATACGTTGGATCAGGTTCACTTCCCGGATCCTATCAAGCAGGATTTATCCTGTCTCACCAGAGCGCAGAATGTGATCACAAACCGTCTGATCGAGGTGGAAAAGCAGCTTCGTGAGGAACGTACCCGCAGACAGCAATTGGAGAATGAGTGCAGCAGGCTGGAAGGCTTACTGGCACAGAATGATCATGCAGGCGAATATTCCGATGCAAAGCCTGTCACAGCGGATAGTTATAAACAGAGAGAAAAACAGCAATAGGCAGTTTGCAGGCTGCAGGATGGAGATGCTATGAAGTTATATAATACAATGTCCAAGAAAAAGGAAGAATTCGTACCATTAACGCCCGGTGAGGTAAAGATGTACGTGTGCGGCCCCACCGTATATAACCTGATTCATATCGGCAACGCCAGACCAATGATCGTATTTGATACTGTCAGACGCTATTTTGAATATAAGGGATACAAGGTAAATTACGTTTCCAATTTCACAGATGTGGACGATAAGATTATCAGGAAAGCCAATGAGGAAGGTGTAGAGGCTTCTGCAATTTCAGAGCGCTATATCGAAGAGTGCAAAAAAGATATGAGCGCCATGAATATCAAGCCTGCCACCAAACATCCCCAGGCTACACAGGAGATTCAGGGAATGATTCATATGATTCAGACGCTGATCGATAAAGGCTTTGCTTATGTGGCTAAGGATGGCACTGTATATTACCGCACCCGTAAGTTTGAGGGATACGGCAAGCTTTCTCACAAAAATATCGATGACCTGCGAAGCGGTGGCAGAGAGCTGTTGGTCACCGGAGATGATCAGAAAGAGGATCCTCTGGATTTCGTACTCTGGAAGCCGAAGAAGGAAGGGGAACCCTATTGGGAGTCTCCCTGGTGCCAGGGACGCCCGGGCTGGCATATCGAGTGCTCTGTGATGAGCAAGCGGTATCTGGGAGATGAAATTGATATTCACGCCGGTGGAGAGGATTTGATCTTCCCTCATCATGAAAATGAAATTGCCCAGTCGGAGGCAGCCAACGGTGTGCCTTTTGCCAAATACTGGATGCACAATGCATTCCTTAACATAAATAATCACAAGATGAGCAAATCTGCCGGCAATTTCTTTACAGTCCGGGATATCATTGCCAAATATGATCCTCAGGTACTGCGGTATTTTATGCTCTCCGTACAATACAGAAGTCCTCTGAATTTCAGTGAAGAACTGATGGAGGCGGCAAAGAATAGCTATGAGAGAATCGTCAACTGCGCCGCTAATCTGAAATTCTTAAAGGAAAAAGCGCAGGGAGAGACATTGACGCAGCAGGAAGAGGAACTGCTTGCGCAGGCTGCAGTCTATCGTTCGCAGTTTGAAGCAGCCATGGAGGATGATTTCAATACGGCAGATGCCATCACGGCGGTATTTGAGCTGGTGAAATGGATCAACAGTACGGTGAAGGACGGACAGGCACAGTACACAGCAGCATTTTTTGCTGCATTGGAGCAGGAGCTTGTTTCCCTGACAGATGTCTGCGGTCTGATTGTGGAAAGAGATGACAATCTGCAGGATGATGAGGCGGCTTACGTGGAGAGTAAGATCGCAGAGAGAACAGCTGCCAAGAAAGCAAAGGATTTTGCAAAAGCAGATGCGATTCGCGCGGAGTTGCTGGAAAAGGGCATTGTTCTGGAGGATACACGAGAGGGCGTGAAGTGGAAGAAGGCATGACGCAGACCGGACTGCGCATGCAGATTCTGGATGTGCTGGGGCCGCACAAAAAGACAGACATCCGCACCTATTCCCCATTAGCATTGGCTTTTCTGGGAGATGCGGTGTTTTCACTGGTGATTCGCACCATGATCGTTGCCGAAGGAAACAGACAGGCACAAAAGCTTCATCAGGCTACTTCCTATTACGTTTGCGCCGGCGCCCAGGCGAGGATCGGCGATGCCATTGCGGATTTTCTCACGGATGAAGAGAGGACCATTTATCGTCGGGGCAGAAATGCCAATCCCGCCCATCAGGCGAAAAATGCGACTACAGAGGACTATCTGAAGGCAACGGCATTGGAAACACTGTGCGGCTATCTCTATTTGCAGGATGAGACAGGCAGAATGCTGGAACTGATCAGGGAAGGTATAGAGCGCAGTGGTTTGAAGAAATAAAAATGAGATCACATCGGAGAATTCATTTTCGCGAATTCTCCCCGTACTGCCGCGGCTAGCTGCGGCATAGAGAGGTAAAAATGGACAAGAAACCTTATCAGCGCAGAAGAACGCAGGGTAATCAGGAAAATGCAGAGCAGGGAAGCGGTCATATAGAGGGGCGCAATGCGGTTATTGAGGCTTTTCGTGCCGGCACTACGATAGATAAGCTTTTCATGCTGGAGAGCAGTCAGGAAGGCCCTATGATGACAATCAGACGGGAAGCCGCCAAGCATGGCACACCGGTTAAATTAGTCAGCAGAGAACGGCTTGATCAGATTTCTGAGACGGGACGTCATCAGGGTGTCATTGCTTTTCCGGCAGCGTATCACTACAGCGAGATGGAAGACCTGTTTGCAAAAGCAAAGGAAAAGAATGAACCTCCTTTTTTCGTCTTGCTGGATAATATCGAGGATCCGCATAATCTGGGCGCCATCATTAGAACAGCGAATTTAGCAGGTGCCCATGGGGTGATCATCCCCAAGGACAGAGCGGTGGGATTGACGGCGACGGCAGCCAAGGCCAGCGCAGGGGCTGTCTATCACACCCCTGTGGTAAAGGTGACCAATATGGCACAGACCATCGAACAGCTTAAAAAGCAGGGTATGTGGTTTGTATGTGCGGACATGGGCGGAGAACCCATGACGAAATTGAATCTGACAGGGCCTATCGGGCTGGTCATCGGTGCAGAGGGAAGCGGCGTAGCAAGACTTGTGCGTGAAAAGTGCGACATGGTAGCCTCTATTCCCATGAAGGGAGATATTGACTCCCTGAATGCATCGGTTGCCGCGGGAGTGTTGATGTACGAGATCTTACGGCAAAGGGATCTGCAGGGATAATGGATTGCGGCATCCATGTTTGATCGCATCAGAGAAATCGCCTACGCGATTTCTCTTCGCGCTGCCGCAATAAATTGCGGCATATAGAGGTAGGTATGAAAACAGGAGATTATCCACAGTATAGCGGGATTTCCGATGGAGAATTGATCCGGCGCATCCGGGAGGGAGAAACGGAGGCGGCGGATTTTCTCATGGAGAAATATAAGCCTCTGGTGCGCAGCAAAGCACGTTCACTGTATATGTTGGGGGCGGAGCCTGAGGATTTGATTCAGGAGGGAATGATTGGTCTCTATAAGGCTTTACGGGACTGTGATCTGAAAAGGGAAAATAATTTTGCGGCTTTTGCATCTGTGTGTGTAGAAAGGCAGTTATACACAGCTATAGAAGCCTCCCTTCGCCAGAAACATGCGGCCTTAAATCAGGCGGTTTCCCTGAATTCCTATATGATGCAGGCAGCAGACGCTGATCGGGATGATTCCATGGAGCTGCATCTGGCTCTGTCAGATGCAGGCGCGGAGAATCCGGAGGATCGGGTGATCAGTGAACAGACAGTACAATTTCTATGCGAAGAGATTGAAAAGCAGCTCAGTCCCTTTGAAAAAAAAGTATGGAATCTCTATGGACAGGGATATGATTATACCAGGATTGCACAGGAACTTGACTGTTCGTTAAAATCAGCTGACAATGCCTTGCAGCGTATCCGCAGAAAGTCCAGGCATCTTCTGGAAGAAGAATACGCAATAAATGTATGATCACATCGGAGAATTCGCCTACGCGAAATTCTCCTCGTGGTGCCGCAGCAAGCTGCGGCACAGGGAAAAAGTTTGCAAGAAATACCTGATGGCATTTCTTGCAAACTGCCTTGTTGACGCAGGCGTCATCAAGGCATGATCACATCGGAGAATTCGCCTACGCGAAATTCTCCTCGTGGTGCCGCAGCAAGCTGCGGCACAGGGAAAAGTTTGAAAGAAATACCTGATGGCATTTCTTTCAAACTGCGACACAGGGAGGAAACTATGAATCACTATGATTATCTGATCGTAGGCGCCGGGCTTTATGGTGCTGTATTTGCCGCAGAGGCTGCGGCAGCCGGCAAAAGCGTGCTGGTCATTGACCGCAGAGAGCACATCGCCGGCAATATCTATACGGAGAAGGTAGAAGGTATCGATGTGCACCGGTACGGCGCTCATATTTTTCATACCAACAATCAGGAAGTTTGGGAATATGTGAATCGTTTCGCTCATATGAACCGCTATACCAACAGTCCTGTTGCCAATTATAAGGGGGAGATTTATAATCTGCCCTTTAATATGAATACCTTTAATAAGATGTGGGGCGTCATCACTCCCAAGGAGGCAGAGCAAAAAATCAAAGAGCAGCGGCAGGAGGCAGGTATCACAGAGCCGCGTAATCTGGAGGAACAGGCAATCAGCTTGGTGGGAACCGATATTTATGAGAAGCTGATCAAGGGATATACCCAGAAACAGTGGGGACGTCCCTGCAGTGAGCTGCCGGCTTTTATTATTCGCCGTCTGCCGGTGCGTCTTACCTACGACAATAATTATTTTAATGCCCTTTATCAGGGAATTCCCGTGGAGGGATATACGGCCATGGTGGAAAAGATGCTGCATCATGAAGGAATCGCTGTGCAGCTGGGTGTGGACTTCCTGAAGGACAGAGAGAAATGGACAAAGGCGGCAGACCGCATCGTATACACCGGTCCTATCGATGAGTATTTTGACTATCGTCTCGGCACTTTGCAGTATCGCAGTGTTCGTTTCGAGACAGAGACTTTGGATATGGAGAATTACCAGGGCAATGCAGTGGTCAATTATACGGATGCCGAGACTCCCTATACCAGAATCATCGAACACAAGCATTTTACCTTCGGCACACAACCTAAGACGGTCATCAGCCGGGAGTACAGCGCGGAATGGCATGCGGGAGATGAGCCCTATTATCCGGTAAATGATGAGAAGAACAGCGCTTTGTATGAACAGTACAAGGCTCTGGCGGAGAAAGAAGAAAAAGTCCTCTTTGGCGGACGCCTGGGAGAATATAAGTACTATGACATGGATAAGGTCATAGAGTCCGCTTTGGCAGCAGTGAGAAAAGAGTTAGAGTAGCGAGTCACAGTAGCGAGTCACAGCGAAGATTTACTGTATACAACAGTATTATCACTTACAAATAGTCATGATAAAAAAATTGTTTTTTATCAATGCGCAATTTATTGTTGTGATTTACAATGACAAAAGGACTACTAACACAGTAAAAAAGGAGAGCATTTCCATGGGCAAGTATTTTGGTACAGATGGATTCAGAGGAGAAGCAAACGTAAACCTGACTTTTGATCATGCCGTAAAGATCGGAAGATTTTTGGGCTGGTACTATGGCGCAAATCAGGGAAAAAAATGTAAGGTCGTGATTGGCAAGGACACGAGACGTTCTTCCTATATGTTTGAGTATGCTCTTTCTGCCGGCCTTACAGCCTCCGGTGCGGATGTATATCTGATGCATGTTACCACCACACCCAGTGTCTCCTATATTGCGCGGACCGATGAGTTTGATTGCGGTATTATGATCTCTGCCAGTCACAATCCTTTTTACGACAACGGGATTAAATTGATCAACGGCAAGGGAGAAAAGATGGATGAGGCTACCATCAGCAAGGTAGAGGCTTATCTGGACGGAAAGTTGCCGGAGATCCCCATGGCTGTCCGGGAAAAAATGGGTGTCACGGTGGATTACGCAGCAGGCAGAAACCGTTACGTGGGATATCTGATCTCGCTGGCCACCAGATCCTATAAGAATATGAGAGTTGGACTTGACTGTGCTAACGGCAGTTCCTGGCAGATCGCCAAGAGCGTATTTGATGCATTAGGCGCCAAGACCTATGTGATCAATGCCGAGCCTGATGGCTCCAATATCAATATGAACTGCGGCTCTACGCATATCGAGGTGCTACAGAAATACGTGCTGGAAAATGGTCTGGATGTGGGATTTGCCTACGACGGCGATGCAGACCGATGCCTGGCAGTGGCTGATAACGGACAGATTATTGACGGTGACCTGATTCTGTATATCTGCGGTAATTATCTTCGCGAAAAGGGTGAGCTGCGCAATGATACCGTGGTGACCACGATTATGTCAAATTTCGGACTTTACAAGGCATTTGACGAAGCTGGCATTCATTATGAGAAGACGGCTGTGGGGGATAAGTACGTATATGAAAATATGGTGACGAACGGTCATCGACTGGGTGGTGAGCAGTCAGGTCACATTATTTTCAGCAAGTACGCTACCACCGGTGACGGTATCCTGACTTCCATTAAGCTGATGGAGGTCATCCTGGAGAAGAAGCTTCCTTTATCAAAGCTGGCGGAGCCGGTGACCATCTATCCCCAGGTATTGCAGAATATCCGTGTGAAGAGTAAGCCGGATGCACAAAATGATCCGGACGTGCAGGCGGCTGTACAGGCGGTTGCGAAGCAGTTGGGAGAGAGCGGACGGATTCTGGTGAGAGAAAGCGGCACAGAGCCGGTACTGCGGGTTATGGTAGAAGCACCCTCTGATGAGATCTGTGAGAAGTATGTGGCACAGGTAGTAGAAGTGATCCGTAAGAAAGGACACGAGGAATAAATAGCTTAAGCATAACCTGAGCATAATAAAACAACATAAGCATAATGTAAAATACGCCGGAAAGTGTATTTTGCACAGATGGAAAAACCAGTTGTGGGTAAGGAATATCTCACAGCTGGTTTTGTTGGAAAATAGGATAAAAATGCTGATACTCGTTCCTATCTGTAGGTTATAGAGTTTTTTAGCGGAGGCGTATCGATATGACAGACTTATAGGAAAATTTGACAATAGGAGAATAGAAGTCTTATAGGACACAACATGAAAAAAGGACTGCAGGAAATCAGAAATCCTTGCAGTCCTTTACTATATGCAGGAAATGGGACTTGAACCCACACGATGTTGCCATCGGCAGATTTTGAGTCTGCTGCGTCTGCCATTCCGCCATTCCTGCGTGTCGCTTTTTGCAACGAATCGATTATAGCATGAAAGAAAGGAAATGAGCAAGAGGTTTTTTGCTCATCTTTCCAATAATGGGAAAGTGTTGTATGATAAGAAAGTTCATTAAGAAGAAAGAAGTAGGTTATACATAGAAAGCAAATTTTACTGTGTCTTTAAATAGCTGCCTTCATCATGACCTGTTCCTGCAAAAAACGATCAAAATGAGCAAAACGAGTAAAACAAACAAAGCAAGCAAAATGAGCAAAACGAGTAAAAAGAGGGTTGCCATGCTGGATTGCCATCAATTTGATAAGATGATCCCGGATTTTCTTACGGATCAGCTTGATAATCATAAATTGGATGAATTTCTGACCCATATGGATCACTGTGCGGAATGCAAGGAGGAACTGAGCATTCAGTTCCTGGTCAGTGCAGGCATGCCAAAGCTGGAGACCGGCGAAACCTTTCATCTGCAAAAAGAACTGACCGCAGCGATATCCCAGGCCAGAACACGTCTGCATAGGAGAGTTATGCTGGAATTTTATGCCTATGGATTGGAAATTCTGAGTTTGGCGGCCGCAGTGGGTGTGGTGCTTTTTGCAGCTTTTAATTTCTAGAAATACTGCGTACCTGTCGGCAGCAGAACTGCCCGGAAATGAGGTCTTATTTGGAAAAATTATTGTTGATAGACGGCCACTCTATTTTACACAGAGCCTTTTACGGCATGCCGGATCTGACGAATGCAGCCGGCGTTCACACAGGGGCTGTTTACGGATTTTTGAATATACTTTTTAAGCTTCTGGAAGAGGAAGCACCGGATTATCTGACGGTGGCGTTTGATGTGCATGCCCCTACCTTCCGCCATCAGATCTATGAAGCTTACAAGGGAACCAGAAAGCCGATGCCCCCGGAACTGCGGGAACAGGTGCCGCTCCTTAAAAAGGTTTTGGAGGCAATGGATATTGCCTGCTGTGAGCAGGCAGGACTGGAAGCGGATGATATCCTGGGAACACTGGCTAAGAATGCTGAAAAGGAAGGCATGAAGGTGACGTTGGTTTCCGGCGACAGAGATCTGCTGCAGATTGCCACGGACAATATTCTGATCCGCATTCCCAAGACCGCAAAGGGACAGACTACCATTGAAAATTATTATGCGGAGGATGTGCTAAAGGTATGCGGCGTTACGCCTTTGCAATTCATTGAAGTGAAGGCTTTGATGGGAGATAAGACGGATAATATTCCCGGCGTGCCGAAGGTTGGTGTGAAGACGGCCACAGAGCTTATTCAGAAATTTGGCTCTGTGGATGGCGTTTATGCGCATTTGGATGAGGTTTCCCGTAAGCTTCTAAGGGAAGGACTGCGGGAAAATGAGGACAGCGCGAGAATGAGCCTGACGCTGGCGACGATCAAGACAGACGCACCGGTGGAACTTGCCAAGGATAAGGCTGCTGTTACTGATTTCTATACGCCGGCAGCCTTTACGTTGTTTCATGAACTGGGATTCAGAAAATATCTGGATCGCTTTGATCAGGATGCCATGGCCGAAAAGGAAGAAGAAAAGGAACTGCCTGTCACGGTCATAGAGGATCTGTCTGCAGCGGAGTCCTGTTTTGCGGGAATCCTTCATAAAGTGCAGGAGGGACAAGGAGAGGAAAACTGTGTCTCCTTGTATATTTTGCCTGATCAGTCAAAGAAAAATATACTGGGTCTTGCCATCGCACAGGGAGAAGAGTACTTTTATTTCTGTCCGGAAGGCTTCCTCACGACGCCCTATCTCTCCTGCAAATTAGGAGAAATCAGAAAAGCAATCAGGAAAAGGTACATTTCCATGCATGCTGCCAAAGACAGTATGCATGGAAAATCTGAAAGTGAGAAGACACTGAAAAATTCGGAAGAACAGGGAAATCCTGAGGTCGGAGAAAACTATGAGAAGCAGTGTGATAAGTCGCCGCGGCTGATCTGCTTTGACCTGAAAAATCTATATCCTTTCCTGGATATGGAAGAGGAAGAACTGACAGACGGTATCCACATGGAAGGTATACAGGATCTTTTACTTGGCGCCTATCTGGTCAATCCTCTGAAGAGTGATTATATGCCGGAGGATATAGCCGATGAATATCTACACAGGGCGGTGCAGAGCTGGAAGGAACTGTTTGATAAGAAGACATCGGAACAAATCATGGAAGAGCGGCCGGCGGATGGCAAAAAATACATCTGCCGCATAGCAGAGATCTTACAAAAAGCAGCTGATCCGATTTTTAAGGAATTGGAGCACCTAGGCATGTCCCGGTTATATGAGCAGATCGAACTGCCGCTGACTTATGTGCTCTATGATATGGAAAGGCTGGGAATCCGCACGGAGGCAAAGGCTCTGGCGGACTACAGTCTGGAACTGGAGAAAAAGATCCTTAAGCTGGAGGATAAGATCCATCAGGAGACAGGCAATCCTATCTTCAATATTGCATCCCCCAAGCAGCTGGGAGAGGTGCTTTTTGAGCAAATGATGCTGCCGGGAGGGAAGAAGACAAAGACCGGATACTCTACCTCAGCGGATATTCTGGAAAAGCTGGCACCGGAATACCCGGTGGTGGCGGATATTCTGGAGTACAGAGCACTGAGCAAACTGAAATCTACCTATGCGGATGGGCTTTATGCTTTTATTAAAGAGGATGGCAGGATTCACTCTACATTTCACCAGACAATCACGGCTACCGGTCGCCTGAGCAGTGCAGATCCCAATCTGCAGAATATTCCCATGCGCACGGAAAACGGCAGGCTGATTCGAAAGGCCTTTCTTCCAAAGGACGGATACCTTTTTGCAGATGCGGATTACTCTCAGATTGAACTGCGCATTCTGGCTCATATGTCCGGTGATGAGGAATTAATCGAGGCATACAGACAGAATCAGGATATTCACAGGATCACAGCTTCCAAGGTCTTTCACATTCCCTTTGAAGAGGTGACGCCTCTGCAAAGGCGAAATGCGAAGGCAGTGAATTTTGGTATTGTCTATGGAATCAGTTCCTTTGGACTAAGCCAGGATCTGAGTATTTCCAGAGAAGAGGCCAAGGAATACATTGATGCTTATTTTGAGACCTATCCGGGGATAAAAAAATTTCTGGACAGGATGGTGGAAGAGGCCAAGGAAAATGGCTGTGTGACCACATTATTCGGCAGGAGAAGACCGGTACCGGAACTTAAATCCAGTAATTTCATGCAGCGCTCCTTTGGAGAGAGAATCGCCATGAACTCACCGATTCAGGGAACGGCGGCGGATATTATAAAGATCGCCATGATCAAGGTCTTTGAGACACTGCACCGGCAGGGTATGAAGTCCCGGATGATCCTGCAGATTCACGACGAACTGCTGATAGAGACGGACCCCTCCGAGAAGGAGCAGGTGGAAAAGCTCCTCCATGACTGCATGAAGGAGGCTGCCGATCTGCGGGTGGCATTGGAGACAGAGGTGCATACCGGCAGCAGCTGGTATGAGGCAAAGTAAACGTCATCAATGCAAGATCACATCGGAGAATTCGCCTGCGTGAAATTCTCCTCGTGCTGCCGCAGCAAATTGCAGCATAGAAAGGTAAAAAATGAAAGTAATCGGCATTACCGGCGGTGTGGGGTGCGGGAAGTCCAGTTTGCTGGATTATCTGCAGACGCATTATCGCTGCAGGATCATTAAAGCAGATGAAGCAGCCCATGTGGTGGAGGCGCCCGGAGGAGGCTGTCATGAAGCAATGGCGGCACTTTTGACAGGCTATGATTCGGCAAAGAAATGGCAGAGAGAGGATGGCAGCTTTGACAATAAAGAAGTGTCTGCACTGATTTTTAAGCATCCGCAGCTGCTGCAAAGCGTCAATGATCTGGTGCATCCTGCCGTAAAAAATTATATACTGGAAGAGATTGAGAAAGAACGGGAAAGAGGTGCTTTGGATTTCTTCTTTATAGAGGCAGCTATGCTCATCGAAAACGGTTTTTTACAGTTTGTGGATGAAATGTGGTATATTTATTGCCAGAAAGAAATTCGAATCCAAAGATTAGCCGAAAACCGCGGCTATTCCAGAGAAAAAGCAGAGAGCATCATGGCAGCCCAGCTGTCGGAGGAGGAGTTCCGGGCACACTGTCAGGCCGTGATCGATAACAGTGGTGATGCACAGGATGCTTTTCGTCAGGCGGACAGAGAGCTTTTGCGGATAAGGAGAGCGGAGGAATGACACAATGAGACTGGCCAGTATTGCCAGCGGCAGCAGCGGCAACTGTATCTATGCAGGCTCTGAAAATACCCATTTGCTGCTGGATGTGGGCATCACGCGAAAGAGAACAGCGGAAGGATTAAAGCAGTTGGGACTTTCCCTGGAGGATATAGACGGTATTTTCATTACCCATGAGCATTCCGATCATATTCAGGGATTGGCAGTCATTGCCAAGCAGACCAATATGCCTGTGTATGCCACCAAAGGTACCATCCGTGCGATTCTCGACATGCCCCAATATCAGCATATCGATCCGGAACGTTTTATACCGGTAAAGGCGGATGAAAAAATCGCAGTGGGAGACTTGACAATCGACCCTATGACGATTTCCCACGATGCGGCGGAGCCTGTGGGGTATCGAGTCCTTCAGGGCAGGAAAAAAGCCTGCGTGTGCACAGACTTAGGATGCTATTCCGAATATACGGTGGAGTGTCTGCAGGATGCGGACGTACTGCTGTTGGAGGCTAACCACGATGTGAATATGCTGCAGGTGGGGAAATATCCTTATCATTTAAAACAGCGTATTCTTGGAAAAAAGGGTCATCTTTCTAATGTCTCCTCAGGACAGCTTCTTTGCAGAGTGCTCAATGATCATATGAAGGGCATTCTGTTAGGACATTTGAGTGCGGAAAATAATCTGCCGGAGCTCGCTTTTGAAACGGTAAGGGTGGAGCTTATGATGGCAGAGGAGGATTACAGGACAGAGGATTTGCCGCTTATGGTAGCCAGGCGAAAGGAACTGACGCCGGCAGTTGATTTTTAAGCCGCAATAAATGCGGCACAAGGAGGTAAAATGATCAAAAATGACCGATGTCATTTTTGGTCATTACATGGATGACGCCAGCGTCATCCAAGCAGATCACATCGGAGAATTCGCCTGCGCGAAATTCTCCTCGTGGTGCCGCAGACAAGCTGCGGCACAAGGAGGTAAAAATGGAAAAGGCAATCATAACAGTAGTAGGCAAGGACACCGTGGGCATTATCGCTTCTGTTTGCACATATCTGGCAGAAAATAAGATCAATATCCTGGATATTTCGCAGACTATCGTGCAGGGATATTTTAATATGATGATGATCGTGGATATTACAGATCTTCAGAAACCCTTCGGCGACATGGCCAAGGAGTTAGAGCAGGTCGGCGAGGAAAAAGTCGGCGTACAGATCAAGTGTCAGAGAGAAGATATTTTTGATAAGATGCATCGTATCTAAGAATGTATTACGGCATATGGAGGTAAACATGATAAACTTCGGTGAGGTCAAAGAGACCAATGCCATGATCGAGAAGGAGAATCTCGACGTTCGTACTATCACCATGGGCATCAGCCTGTTGGACTGCGCAGATCCGGATTTGGAAGCATTAAAGAAAAAAATCCACGATAAGATTTATAACAGTGCCAAAGATCTGGTAAAGGTGGGAGAGGATATCTCCAGAGAATATGGAATCCCGATTGTCAATAAACGTATTTCTATCACCCCTATTTCTCTGGTGGCTGGGGGTGCCTGCCACAGCATAGAGGATTACGTGGAGGTGGCAAAGACACTGGATCAGACGGCCAAGGAGGTGGGCATTAACTTCCTGGGCGGTTATTCCGCGTTGGTGAGCAAAGGTATGACGCCGGCAGAGGAGCTCTTTATCCGTTCCATTCCGGACGCACTGGCCCAGACAGAGCTGGTGTGTGCTTCTGTCAATGTGGGTTCTACCAAGACTGGTCTTAATATGGATGCGGTTCGTCTGATGGGCAGCATCATCCATGAAACAGCAGAAAAGACAAAGGAGAGAGATTCCTTTGGCTGTGCGAAACTGGTGGTATTCTGCAACGCACCGGATGACAATCCTTTCATGGCCGGCGCCTTTCACGGTGTCACAGAGGCTGACAAGATCATCAATGTCGGCGTCAGCGGTCCCGGCGTTGTCAAAAATGCGCTGGAGAGCATTCATGGTGAGTCTTTTGAGGTGCTGTGTGAGACAGTGAAGAAGACTGCCTTTAAGGTAACCAGAGTGGGACAGCTGGTGGCAAAGGAGGCTTCCAGACGACTGGGTATTCCCTTTGGTATCATTGACCTTTCTCTGGCACCCACACCGGCCATCGGCGACAGTGTGGCGGATATCCTCTGTGAGATGGGCCTGGAATATGCCGGTGCCCCGGGCACTACTGCCGCGTTGGCTCTTTTAAATGATCAGGTAAAGAAGGGCGGCGTCATGGCTTCCTCTTATGTGGGCGGCCTCAGCGGTGCATTTATCCCTGTCAGTGAGGATCAGGGCATGATCAATGCAGTGGAAGCAGGTGCCCTTAGTTTGGAAAAATTAGAGGCAATGACCTGTGTTTGCTCAGTAGGCCTTGATATGATCGCGGTTCCCGGCAAGACAAAGGACACCACGCTGGCCGGCATTATCGCAGATGAGATGGCTATCGGCATGATCAATCAGAAGACTACTGCCGTTCGTCTGATCCCGGTAATCGGCAAGGATGTAGGAGAGAAGGTAGAGTTTGGTGGATTGCTGGGCTATGCACCGATTATGCCTGTGAACAGCTTCTCCTGTGATGAATTTGTAAATCGAAAGGGAAGAATCCCGGCACCGATCCATAGCTTTAAAAACTAAGGTAATGCTGAGGGAAGCAGCAAATTCTCAGTATCTTTGGCAAAAACGAATCGAAAAGAAAGGATGCAGCCGACATGAAGCACGAAAAAAATTATGACGTTACAGCTCTGGGAGAGCTTCTGATCGATTTTACAGAGAATGGAAAGAGCGGCCAGGGGAATCCTCTTTTTGAGGCAAATCCGGGAGGAGCGCCCTGCAACGTGCTTGCCATGCTGACGAAGCTCGGTCATAAGACTGCCTTTGTGGGCAAGGTGGGAGAAGACATGTTTGGCCGCATGCTGAAGGAAAGAGCAGAGGAAGTGGGCATCGACATGTCGGGGCTGGAGATGGATAAGAATATCCACACCACACTGGCTTTTGTACAGACCTTTGCGGATGGTGACAGGGATTTTTCTTTTTACAGAAAGCCCGGCGCAGATATTATGCTCAACAGGGATGAGGTAAATGTGCACAAAGAAATCATCGCTGGCGCCAGGATCTTCCATTTCGGAACCCTGTCCATGACAGATGAGATCGTGGAACAGGCCACTAAGGAAGCTCTGACCATTGCCAAGGAGAATGATGCGCTGATTTCCTTTGATCCGAATTACCGGGCACCGCTGTGGGATTCTGAGGAAGCTGCGAAGCAGAAGATTGCATTCGGTATGCAGAATTGTGATATTATGAAGATCTCTGACAATGAGATCGAACTGATGACCGACGGGAAGGACCTGGATACTGGCGCCAGATGGCTGCAGGATCGTTTTGAGATTCCTCTTGTTTTTGCCACATTGGGCAAGGAAGGCAGCAGAGCTTACTATCGGGGTGACTGTGTGGAAGTGGCAGGATTTCCTAATCCTCATACCATAGAGACCACCGGCGCCGGAGATACTTTCTGCGCCTGCGCCCTGCACTTTGTGCTCAAATACGGTATTAAGAATCTGGATCGCAGCGCGCTGCGGGAGCTTTTGACCTTTGCTAATGCAGCAGCCAGCCTGATCACTACCCGCAAGGGCGCTCTGTGTGTCATGCCCACAGAGCAGGAAGTGATGGATTTTATTAAAGAGAGTAATAGAGTGTTATAAAGGTACTTTGGGAGCGGAAGAGTATATGGCAGAAATCAATGAAATTCATGAAGCAGTTCTCAAGGAGGTGCCGCAGCCTCAGCTTAGCAGAACCTTTGCTGCAGCGGACAAATCCACAAAGGAAAGGGAGAAGCTTGACAACGAGCTTCCTTCTGTGACAGGACGCACCGGTATAGGATTTGACGACGGCAGGATTGAGACCATAGCAGAATATGTCAGTCCGGAGGAACTTTATAAGGATCTGATCGAGAGAGTGCGCCGTTATCACCCTTCCGATGATATTTCTCTGATTGAAAAAGCGTTCAAGGTAGCTGATAAGGCGCATACCGGGCAGGTGCGCAAATCCGGTGAGCCCTATATCATTCATCCCCTTTATGTGGCTATCATTCTGGCAGATCTGGAAATGGACAAGGAGACCATTGCTGCCGGCCTTCTTCATGACGTGGTGGAGGACACCATCCTGACCAAGGAGGAGATCGAGGCACAGTTCGGCGCTGACGTGGCACTGCTGGTGGATGGGGTTACAAAGCTGCAGAAGCTTAAACTCTCCGGAAATTATAAGGAAAAGACCCCGGAGCAGCTGGAAATGCAGGCGGAGAATCTGCGTAAGATGTTTCTGGCCATGGCAAAGGATATCCGTGTCATTCTGATCAAGCTGGCGGATCGTCTCCACAATATGCGTACCTTAAAGCATA
Organism: bacterium; assembly: GCA_963593905.1. Lineage (GTDB taxonomy): Bacteria > Bacillota > Clostridia > Lachnospirales > Lachnospiraceae > CAG-791. The sequence continues at coordinate 51,949 of CAVBBL010000001.1, forward strand.
TGCCTCCGGAGAAGCAAAAGCGCATTGCGCAGGAGACCCTGGATATTTATTCTCCGATTGCCCAGCGCCTTGGCATCAGCAAGATCAAGGTGGAGCTGGATGACCTTTCCCTTAAATATCTGAAACCGGAGGTTTATTATGATCTGGTGGAAAAGGTAGCGGAGCGCAAGACAGAGCGGGAAAAATATGTGCAGGGCATTGCACAGGAAGTCCGAGATCATATTGCGGCTGCGGGTATTGAAGGCAAAGTAGACGGCCGTGTCAAGCACTTTTTCAGTATTTACAAAAAGATGGTGAATCAGCAAAAGACCATCGACCAGATCTATGATCTGTTTGCCGTGCGTATCATCGTGGACACAGTGAAGGACTGTTATGCAGCACTGGGTGTAATCCATGAGATGTACAAGCCCATCCCCGGGCGCTTTAAGGATTACATCGCCATGCCCAAGGCTAATATGTACCAGTCTTTGCATACTACACTGATCGGTTCCACGGGACAGCCCTTTGAGATTCAGATCCGTACCTATGAAATGCACAAGGCAGCCGAATATGGTATTGCCGCCCACTGGAAATACAAGGAAGCCTCCGACGGCAAAAAGGTGGAGACCCAGGAGGAGGAAAAGCTGGTATGGCTCAGACAGATCCTGGAGTGGCAGCAGGATATGTCCGATAACAGGGAATTCATGAACCTGCTTAAGAGCGATCTGGATCTTTTCTCTGACAGTGTATACTGCTTTACCCCCACCGGTGAGGTAAAGAACCTGCCGGCAGGCTCTACACCCATCGACTTTGCCTATGCGATCCACACAGCAGTGGGCAATAAGATGATCGGTGCGAGAGTCAATGGTAAGCTGGTAAATATCGACTATAAGATTAAAAACGGCGACCGTATCGAGGTGCTGACCTCTCAGAATTCCAGAGGCCCCAGCCGGGATTGGCTGAATGTAGTCAAGAGCGCCTCTACCAAGAATAAGATCAATCAGTGGTTTAAGAATGAATTAAAGGATGAGAATATCATCCGTGGCAAAGAGCTTTTTGCCAATTACTGTAAGGCAAAGGGCATCGTGCAGTCTGATCTGATGAAGCCGGAATATGAGGAAGCTGTGCTTCGTAAGTATGGCTTCAGAGACTGGGATGCAGTGATGGCTGCTATCGGTCACGGCGGTCTTAAGGAAGGTCAGATCGTCAACAAGATGCAGGAACTCTACACCCAGGATCACAGCCAGAATCTCACTGACGAGGAGGTGCTTGCACAGGTAGAGGAAAATGCAAGGCACGCCAAATCTCACGGCAAGAACGCTATTGTGGTTAAGGGAATTCACGATGTGGCGGTGCGCTTTTCCAGATGCTGCAATCCTGTGCCCGGAGATGAGATCGTGGGCTTTGTGACAAGGGGCAGAGGCGTCACCATTCACCGCACAGACTGTGTGAATATCATCCACATGCCGGAGGTGGACAGAGTACGTCTCATCGATGCAGACTGGGAAGACGGTGTGCAGACCACCAGCGAGGATTCTGCTTTTGAGGCGGAGATCCGCATTTATGCTACCGACCGCAGTGGTCTTCTCAATGATGTGTCAAGAGCATTTACGGAAAAGAATGTAAACATCATGGGAATCAATACACGCACCAGTAAACAGGGATTGGCCACCATGAATGTGGTCTTCCAGATCAACGGCAAGGCACAGCTGACCCAGATGATCGAGAGGCTGCGGACGATACCCAGTGTCATGGATATAGAGAGAACGACAGGCTGATGAGCTGTTTCTTAAGACAGCGAGGGACAGCCTGTTTGGTCAGCATCAGAGGTAAGTGCGCTGTGGGCTGCAGGAGGCGGGATGCCTGCACAGGCGCAGGACATAAAGCAGATTTTAACAGGGGTATAGAGTATACATGAGTAAAATAAAAGTAGGATATTATACAATCGGCATGGTGCAGACGAATTTTTATTTTCTGCACGAGGAGGGCAGCACAGAAGCCATTGTCTTTGATCCGGCTGATCAGGGGGATCAGCTCTATGAGGCGGTGACGGCAGAGGGACTGACCATTAAGGCTATTTTTCTGACCCATGCCCACTTTGATCATATCTGGGGAGCAGAGGATCTGCGAAACCTTGCCAAGGCGCCGATTTATGCCAACGAAGAGGAAAAACCGCTGTGCGAAAGCGCAGATACCAATTGTTCCAGAGACTGCGGCAGACCCTGCACGGTGACACCGGACCGGTATCTGAAGGATGGGGAGAGTGTCACGATAGCCGGGATGACAGTTCGTATGATCTCCACACCCGGTCATACCGTTGGCAGCTGTTGTTATTATATCGAGGGAGATGACGCCGGAGTGAAGCAGCATATTCTCATGAGCGGCGACACCCTTTTTGAGGAATCTGTGGGAAGGACAGATCTGCCCACCGGTTCTACCGGCGCACTGGTGCGTTCCGTGAGAGAAAAGCTTTTTATCCTGCCGGAGGATACAGCGGTTTATCCGGGACACGGAGATATGACCACCATCGGCCATGAAAAGCAATTTAATTCCTTTGTGTAGAGGAAGCAGAGCAAATGATATTGGCAATTGAAAATATAGAATTATACAGTTACGAGATTCATTCTCTGATCAAGGCCTTTTATCCGGGAGAGGATGTCAAGGTGCTGACAGAAGGCTCAGCTTCCATGGAGGAGTTTCTGACCAGACTGAAAAGACAAAGGGAGAAAAGCCTGTCGGTGCAGTTTCGTGTGGATTTTCAGCCGGAGCAGATTACAGTTTCTGTAGATGATAAAAGCTGGACGAGTGCTGCAGTGGAAAGATCCCACAGTGCCGCAGGGGAAACTGTAGATTATACGCAAAAGAGCAAGGCTTGCAAGGATGATTTAAAACACCTGCTCTACGATGCCCTGGCAGAATATACCGGTCAGCATCTTCCCTGGGGAGAATTGATCGGTATCCGGCCTACCAAGATCGCTATGACCAGACTCCTGGAGGGAGAAAGCCCTGAGGAGGCCGCCCTTTTCATGGAGCAGGAATATCTGGTCAGCAGGGAAAAAGCGTCTCTGGCGGCACAGATAGCCGATACGGAGAGAGAAATCCTGCGGGATATCCACTACGAGGACGGTTACAGCTTGTATATCGGCATTCCCTTCTGCCCTACGACCTGCCTGTATTGTTCTTTTCCTTCCTTTAATATTGCCATGTGGAAGGATCGCATCTGGGATTACCTGCATGCGCTGGAAAAAGAGATAGAAGAGACAGCGCGGATGATGGAAGGGAAGATTCTGGATACCATTTATATCGGCGGCGGTACGCCCACATCTCTGGAGGCAGAGCAGTTGGACTGGCTCTGCGGTGTCATAGAAAAAAATTTTGATATGAGCACAGTACAGGAATTTACGGTGGAGGCAGGCAGACCGGACAGTATTACGGCACAGAAGCTGCAGGCCCTGCGCCGTCATCCTGTCACCAGAATCAGCATCAATCCCCAGACGATGAAGGAAGATACGCTGCGGATTATAGGCCGCCGTCACAGTGTACAGCAGGTCATCGATATTTTCCACGAAGCCAGAGAATGCGGCTTTGATAATATCAATATGGACCTGATTTTGGGACTGCCCGGGGAAAACGCACTGGATGTGAAAAATACCACAGAGGCTGTGAAGGCCTTGGCGCCGGACTCCCTGACTGTACACTCCCTGGCCATCAAGCGGGCATCAAGACTTCGGCAGATCATAGATGAAAAGGGATATCCGGTGCTGGAGAATACGGATGAGACCATGGAGATTGCCGGTTTGGCCGCTAAAGAGATGGGTATGGAAGCCTACTATCTCTACAGGCAGAAGAACATGTCCGGTAATTTTGAAAATGTGGGTTATGCGAAACCCGGCAAATTCGGAATTTATAATATCCTGATTATGGAAGAGAAGCAGACCATTATGGCGTTAGGCGCCGGAAGCATCACCAAGAGAGTATTTCCGGGAGGCCGGATTGAACGATGTGATAATGCCAAGGATGTGACGACCTATATTGCCGGCATTGATGAGATGATCGAACGGAAAAAAAGACTGTTTTCATAAATGTGCTCTGTAGTTTCTTCCTGCATTGCCCGGGGTATTGCTTTGGTTGACTTAATCATTTTTGCATAAGGCTTCATAAGATGCTTTACAAAATGCTCCAAAAAGTAACAGTGCTTGAAAGAACATCAGATGAGTGAATAATAGGAGAGGGACTGCCTATGAAAAAAAGCAATCCTTTGAGAAGTAAAAAAGTTTTCACATTGCTTGGCATATTGGCGGGAGCAGTTGTCCTGACCGCCTGCACGGGTACCAGGGACGAGACAGTATATCGGTATAAGGACACGGAGATCCTTAGTGATGAATTTTATGTGGATAAGACGGTGTATGCGCCGGGAGTGATGAAGCTCTATTACAGAGGCGACGATCCTGATCCGAAGGATGTTTACTGCTACGGTTCAGATTTCGTTCAGTTTGATGAGAATTATACCTATACTTTTGAAAAAGGTGTCCTCACCATAGAGGCAGATTTTGCGCAGAAGATCAGCGGCCTCACCATTGATGATGCTTATAACGGCAGGATACTACACCTTCGATATCTGGATACCGGACAATTTGCCTGGCTGACGGAGGAATTGTGGCTGGATGACGGCTGGGTAGAAACAGGAAATAAGGAAAGCTATTATTCTGCTGAAGAGTTGGCTGCACAGGAGGAAGAGACGCAAGCAAAGCAAGAGGAGTCGGCAGAACTCTATGACCTTCTGGAAGGTACGTGGGTCACGGAGGACGGACTGGATAAGCTGATATTCCGAAAACTGGAGGACGATACCACACCTTATGTGGAAGATATGTACTTTGATGAGGAAAGCCGTGAATGGCAAAGCGGCGGGATGGCTGTAGAAAGTCTGTATCAGGAAAAGGACCATGATGAGGAAGGTGAGGAAACCGGACTGATCAGAATCTTTTTGGAAAACAGCGATCATTCTGCCAGAGGTATGGATGTTCTTTATGATCCGCAAAATGAGACCATACAGGCATACGGAGAAGAGCCTACATACTATAAGGAAACCAAGGAATAAATCAGAAAGAATACTAAGAAGATACGCAAGAAGAAAACCAAGATAAAGTTAAAGAAATAAGCAAAAAATCAGCAAGGATAAATAAACAAAGAAAAATAAACAAGGAAATTTACAAAGAGATAAGTGGGAAACTGACTTGTGTTCCTGGATATCTCGTGTAGAATTCGAAAATCCGATGCAGTATCAAAACAGACTGTATCGGATTTTTGGTTTCCAGTTTACATACACAACACTGAGACCGCTTGAGCTTAAATACAAAGTGACTTTTGCAGAATGAAAAGCAGCATTTTTTTGTGCATGCTTTTTTCACTTTTTCGTTCCGCACTTGCCAATAATGAAAAAGTGGAGTATAGTTCAATCGTTTTAAACTTTTGGGAAAGATGCATAAAGAGTGTAGTTTGTATACAAAGTAAGTTGCAAGTAGCACTGATTTTCTGCTTTATATTTCCTATATATTTCCTTTATGATTCTGGAAATGTGCAGTAAATATAAAGCAGAAACAAGGGAGAAAGGTTGCGGGAGCGCATAGTAATCCCCATTCCGCAGGCGCTTTGCGTCGGAGGAATCCCAAAGCAAACTTCAGATTTGCTTTTTCGCACTGATCTTCTATTAGGTTGGGCAATATCTTTTACCCGCAGCATCAGGGAAAGTATAGAACAGTATAAAAATACAAAGTTATAAACAGGAGTTTAATCCATGGCAAAGTATCTGGTTATAGTAGAGTCACCTGCCAAGGTGAAGACAATCAAGAAATTTCTGGGTTCGCAGTATGAAGTGGCTGCGAGCAATGGACATGTGCGGGATCTGCCCAAGAGTCAGATGGGCATCGACATAGAAAATGATTATGAGCCTAAGTACATTACCATCCGGGGCAAGGGAGAATTGCTGGCGGGACTTCGAAAGCTGGTCAAAAAGGCTGATAAAATCTATCTGGCGACGGACCCTGACCGAGAGGGAGAAGCTATTTCCTGGCACCTGATCACCGCTTTGAAGCTGCAGGAACAGAACAAAAAGGTCTATCGAATCACCTTTAATGAAATTACGAAGAAGGCGGTCTCAGAGTCTTTAAAAAATGCCAGAGAGATCGATATGAATCTGGTCAACGCGCAGGAGGCCAGACGATGCCTTGACCGTATCGTAGGATATAAGATCTCTCCTTTGCTGTGGGCAAAGGTAAAGAGAGGTCTGTCTGCGGGAAGAGTGCAATCTGTGGCGCTGCGCATGATCGGAGACAGGGAAGATGAGATCAACTCCTTTATTCCTAAGGAGTATTGGACTCTGGATGCACAATTTAAGGTGCAGGGAGAGAAAAAGCCTCTGACGGCGCACTACTATGGACCGGCGGACAACGGCCGCAAGAAGGCAGAGCTGGAGAATGAGGAGCAGACAAAGGCAGTGCAGGACTCCCTGCAGGGAGCGGCTTTTGCAGTGACGGAAGTGAAAAAGGGAGAGCGTACGAAAAAGGCGCCCCTGCCTTTTACCACTTCCACCTTGCAGCAGGAAGCCAGTAAGACGCTGAATTTCTCCACGCAAAAGACCATGCGGATCGCTCAGCAGCTGTATGAAGGCGTGGATGTAAAAGGCAGCGGTACGGTAGGTATCATCACCTATCTTCGTACCGACAGTACCCGTATCTCCGATGAGGCGCTGGAGAGCTCTGCATCCTATATCAAGGAAAACTACGGAGAAGAGTATCTTTCTCAGACAGAGACTGCAAAGAAAGCAGGCGCCAAGATCCAGGATGCTCACGAGGCGATTCGCCCCACGGACATTACGAGAACGCCTGCCTCTGTGAAGGAATCTCTTTCCAGGGATCAGTTCCGTTTATATCAACTGATCTGGAAGCGCTTCGTGGCCTGCCGTATGAGCGCGGCTCGCTATGAGACTACGCAGGTGCGCATTACAGGTACTCCCGGCAATGTAAAATATCCGGCCCAGGTCTTTACGGTATCTGCCTCCCGTATCGTATTTGACGGCTTTTTAAGTGTCTATACCCAGGAAGAGGATGAGGAAAAGTCCGATGTGCTCACCAAAGGTCTGGATGAGTCTTCCGTGCTGTCTTTGCAGGCCTTCGATCCTAAACAGCACTTCACCCAGCCTGTGCCTCATTACACAGAGGCCTCTCTGGTCAGAGCATTGGAGGAGCAGGGCATCGGCCGCCCGAGCACCTATGCGCCTACCATTACCACCATTTTGGCTCGCCGCTATGTAGTAAAGGAAGAGAAAAATCTCTACATGACAGAACTGGGAGAAGTGGTGAATAAGATGATGAAAGAGGCATTTCCTTCCATTGTAGATCCCAGCTTTACAGCGAATCTGGAAGTGCTGCTGGACGGTGTGGCAGAGGGCAATGTGCGCTGGAAGACCATTATCGAAAACTTCTACCCCGATCTGGATGAGGCGGTGAAAAAGGCGGAGAAGGAACTGGCAGAGGTAAAGATTGCCGACGAGGAGACGGAGGAAATCTGCGAAAACTGTGGCCGTCACATGGTGATCAAATACGGCCCCCATGGCCGCTTCCTGGCCTGCCCCGGCTTTCCGGACTGCCGTAACACCAAGCCTTATTTTGAAAAGATTGGTGTGGTCTGCCCGAAGTGCGGCAAGGATATCGTCCTTAAAAAGACAAAGAAGGGCAGAAAATACTACGGCTGCATGGGAAATCCGGAGTGCGACTTTATGGTATGGCAGAAGCCAAACAGTAAAAAGTGTCCTCGGTGCGGCGGTCTGATGCTGGAAAAAGGCAATAAGCTGGTGTGCGCTGATGAGGAGTGCGGCTATGTAGAGGATAAGCCGGCAAAAGAGGAATAGGATGGAGACTCTTGTAAGGCTCATGCACTCGAAAATATTTCGTTGATTGCTTTCTTAGCCGAGAAATTTACAGTAGTAAATATTGTGCTAATCGTCGTTGAAATCAGACAATTCTATTGAAACAACTGTTTTGTTATGGTACGATTGTTTTTGTAGGATATAGACTGAAAATGCATCCTGATTCCGGGAGATGCCGGGCAGGAGATGAGGGGACGACGGGAGGCGCAATATCGTGGCAATGAACAATGTGAAGCTGTTAGACAAGACCAGAAAGATCGGAAAACTTCTTCATAATAATAATACCGGCAAGGTGGTATTTAACGACATCTGCCGTATTATGTGCGATATTCTCAATTCCAATATCCTTGTGATTTCCCGAAAAGGAAAGGTGCTGGGCTACGGAGAAGTAGATGCGGTCAAGTCCTTGACAGAGATGATTATCGATAAGGTGGGCACCTTTATAGACCCTGCCCTGAATGAGCGGTTTCTGGGTGTTCTTTCCACCAAGGAAAATGTGAATCTGGATACCCTGGGATTCGAGCAGGATGTAGAGGATGATTACAATGCGATCATCGCACCGATCGAGATCGCCGGTGAGAGACTGGGCACTGTCTTTATCTATAAGCAGAAGGAACAATACGATATCGACGACATCATTCTCTGTGAGTACGGTACCACAGTGGTGAGCCTGGAGATGCTCAGGGCGGTGACAGAGGAGAATGCGGAGGAGAATCGCAAAATCTCCGTAGTGAAGTCTGCCATCAGCACGTTGAGTTATACAGAGATGGAGGCAATCATCCATATCTTTGAGGAATTAAACGGAACAGAAGGTATTCTGGTGGCCAGCAAGATTGCGGATAAAGAGGGTATCACCCGCTCCGTGATCGTCAATGCACTTCGCAAATTTGAATCAGCAGGTGTCATCGAATCCCGTTCCTCCGGTATGAAGGGAACCTATATTAAAGTATTAAATGACGCAGTTTACGGTGAAATCGACCAGATGAAGAAACAGCTGCATGGAGAGTAATGTAAATGCGGCCAGAAAGGAGAGAAATGGCAAAGATAATCGGAACACCGCTTCCCAATATACCCTGGCAGGAGCGGACAGCGGCAGCGGATCCCTCCATGCAGATCGCCGATACACCGGTTTGGCGCTATACGGAGAATCCCATCATCGGCAGAAACGGCAATAAGGTCAGCAACAGTGTGTTCAACAGTGCGGTAGTGCCCTATAAGGATGGCTTTGCAGGGGTATTTCGGTGCGATTCCAGATCTATCAGTATGAATATCTATCCCGGTTTTTCCAAGGACGGTATCCACTGGCAGATCGATGATGAGCCGGTACATATGATGGACGCAGAGCCTGAGGTGCTGCGGGAGGAGTATCGCTATGATCCCCGGGTCTGCTATATGGACGGCCGCTATTATGTGAGCTGGTGCAATGGCTACCACGGTCCCACCATCGGCCTTGCCTGGACAGAGGACTTTAAGGATTTCCATCAGCTGGAAAATGCTTTCCTGCCTTATAACAGAAACGGTGTCCTGTTCCCCAGAAAGATACAGGGCAGATACATGATGATGAGCAGACCCAGTGATACCGGTCATACGCCATTTGGAGATATCTATGTGAGCCAGAGTGAGGACCTTGTATATTGGGGACGTCACCGCTACATGATGGGAGCTCTGGACGGCAATGAGAGTGCATGGCAGGCTCTGAAGATCGGCCCCGGTCCTATTCCCATTGAGACGGATGAGGGATGGCTGCTGATTTATCACGGCGTGCTTCGCACCTGCAACGGCTATGTTTACAGGATGGGTGCCGCTATTCTGGATCTGGAAGAGCCCTGGAAAGTACTCCATCGCTCCAGTCAGTACATCCTGGCACCGCAGGAGATTTACGAGTGCGTAGGCGATGTGCCTAATGTGACCTTCCCCTGCGCAGCATTGACCGACAGCGCTACAGGACGGATCGCCATCTATTATGGCTGTGCAGATACTGTCACCGGCCTGGCATTTACCACCGTGGATGCATTAGTAGACTATATCAAGGCACATGACTTAATAACAGAACAGAAATAATCCGGGACTTGTTGCCAACCCGGTCATGCGCCGGGGCGCGGCAGATGTCTCGCACCGTGCACTTTGCGCCGTTTTGCTAAGGTTTGCCTCTTGCCTGTGGATGGCCGGCCCTTAACTCGCATCCCCGCCTGATGCGGGGATGCGAGTTAAGGGCCTATCGTACGCGCTCTGAAAGCGCGTACGATACCATCCTCCGGCTTCGAGGCACACCTAAGCAAAACTGGCGCGCAGTGCAAAGGATGCGAGCCATTCTGCCACGCCCCGTCGCATTACATTTTGCCAAAAAGATGGCTGGTGTGCGGAAAGTCAACACTTAGTTGAAGCATGTGATTATCTGATTATTGGATGTGATTATCTATTAAAAGCGGGGCTTGCACAAAGCCTCGCTTTGTGCTAGAATCAGAGCGTTGTGACAAAATACACACGTATTCTCTGCAAACGCACAGGTGACGGGGAGACCCGCAGGTGCGATGTCCTTCCGGGGCGCATGCCCTGTTTTGCATGACGGGAGTACGGAAGAAAAACCAAATGGAGGAAAGAAACATGAGCGTTATTTCTATGAAGCAGCTGCTGGAAGCAGGCGTACACTTTGGCCACCAGACCAGAAGATGGAACCCTAAGATGGCTCCTTACATCTTCACTGAGAGAAATGGTATCCACATCATCGATCTGCAGAAGTCTGTTATTAAGGTAGACGAGGCTTACAAGGCTGTATTCGAGATCGCAGCACAGGGCGGCACCATCCTTTTTGTCGGCACCAAGAAGCAGGCACAGGATGCAGTAAAGGCTGAGGCTGAGCGCTGCGGTATGTACTATGTAAATGAGAGATGGCTCGGCGGTATGCTGACCAACTTTAAGACCATTCAGTCCAGAATCGAGCGTCTTAAGAAGATCGAGAAGATGTCCGAGGACGGCACTTTCGATGTACTTCCCAAGAAGGAAGTTGCACAGCTCCAGAAGGAGTGGGATAAGTTAGAGAAGAATCTGGGCGGTATCAAGACCATGACCCGCATTCCGGATGCTATCTTCGTAGTAGATCCCAAGAAGGAGAAGATCTGCGTACAGGAAGCACATGCTCTGGGCATCACCCTGATCGGTATCGGCGATACCAACTGCGATCCTGAAGAGCTTGACTTCATCATCCCCGGCAACGATGACGCTATCCGTGCTGTCAAGCTGCTTTGCAGCAAGATGGCTGATGCTGTTATCGAGGCAAATCAGGGTCAGGAGGCTGACGCAGCAGCTGATGCTGCACAGCAGGACGCTCTTGCAGCTGAGTCTGCAGCAAGCGAAGAGGCACAGGCAGCAGAGGGAACTCTGTAAGATCCACTTTTCGTAGCACTGACAGCAGAAAGCAGATTACAGGAGGAAATGATAAAATGGCTATTACCGCAGCTATGGTAAAAGAGTTAAGAGAGGTTTCCGGCGCAGGCATGATGGATTGCAAGAAGGCCTTGTCCGAGACCAATGGTGATATGGATGCAGCAGTAGAGCTTCTGAGAAAGAACGGTCAGGCTAAGGCTGAGAAGAAGGCAAGCCGTATCGCAGCAGAGGGACTTTGCCGCATCGCACAGGACGGCGATCAGGTGGCAGCTGTTGTAGAAGTAAATTCCGAGACAGACTTCGTTGCTTCCAATGAGAAGTTCCAGAGCTTTGTAGAGGCTGTTGCCAAGCAGGCACTGCACTCTGACGCAGCAGATATGGATGCATTTATGGCAGAGAAGTGGGAAGAGGATTCTTCCAAGACTGTCAGCGATGCATTAGTTGAGAAAATCGCTACCATCGGTGAGAAGCTGACTATCCGCAGATTTGAGAAGGTTACTGCAGCAGAGGGCTGCGTAGCTTCTTATGTACATGGCGGCGGCCGTATCGGCGTTATCATTGAGGCAAAGACCGCAGTGGTAAACGATGCTGTTAAGGAAGCACTGAATAACGTTGCTATGCAGATCGCTGCTATGTATCCTAAGTATGTATCCGCAGATGAGATTCCGGAGGAGTACAAGGAGCACGAGAAGGAGATCCTTCTGGCACAGGCTATCGCTGAGAATGAGGCGCTTCCCGCTGAGAGACAGAAGCCTCAGGCTATCATTGAGAAGATGCTCATCGGCAGACTGAACAAAGAGTTCAAGGAAATCTGCCTGAATGATCAGGTTTATGTAAAGGCAGAGGACGGCAAGCAGTCCGTAGGCCAGTATCTGGCACAGGTTGGCAAGGCAAACGGCACCGAGCTTTCCGTAAAGAGATTTGTTCGTTTCGAGACCGGCGAAGGCATCGAGAAGAAGCAGGAAAACTTCGCAGAAGAAGTTGCTGCACAGATGGCACAGGCCTAAGATTTATTATAATTGAAATAACTCAATCAGATCCCTCATATCTGCTGCAGGTATGAGGGATTTTTTGTACTGTTAGCTGCGATAATGGGTTATAATAAAAGAGGAAAGAAACGCAGCATTATAAACGGAGAAACTTGCATGAAATTTCGCAGAATAGATGAAAATACGATTAATTGTGTGATCAGTCAGGAGGATCTGGCATCCCACGGTCTGCAGATCGAGGACCTTTTTGAAAAGAAGAAGGAAGCTATGGAATTCCTGCATGTGGTGGTGGATGAGGCGTCCAGAGAGGTGGATTTTCATCCGCAGGGAGCTATTACTTCCATGCAGATCGCAGTTCTGCCGGATCAATCCATCAGTCTGACGCTTTCTGAGGATACGACAAATGCTTTTGAAAGGCTGTTGTCGAATTTAAAGGATAAGCTGGGAATCACCTTTCCGGATAATTTTATAGAGGAACTGCGGCATTTATCCGACGACGAGAGAGTAGAGCGATTAAGAGACTACGCGGCGAGACTGCAGGGGGCGGCGGAACATGTTATGGAGAATCCGGCACTTCTGCAAAAGGACGCTCCTGCAGAGAAGGGACAGAATGCGCAGCGAGAGGGAGCAAAACACTCCGATGCGGATAAACGACGGGAATCGGTCAAAAATGGCCATGAGAGACCTGCCACGGAGTGTGCAGTGGCTTTTGACAGTATGAGGGCGGCGATTGATTTTAGCCATCAATGGACGCATCGGCAGTCTGTACCTTCCTCTCTTTATTACATGGAAAAGGAGCATTGCTACTATCTGGTTCTGGAAAAGGAATCTGATGATTCCGAAGATGCGAAAAAATATGACGCAGCTGCACTTCAGGCCGGAGAATTCGGCATGGTGTACGCGGTGCGACCGGAATTTCAGGCTTATTTAAAGGAACATGGAGAATGTCTGTGGAAAGAAAAAGCAATAGAAAAACTGGCAGAGATATAAGTGTAGAAAAAAGAAAGCAGAATCCCTTGCATGAGGAGGAAAAAAAGCAGTCCGGGGAGGGCGTCAGACTAAACAGTTATATTGCCTCCTGTGGCATTTGTTCCAGGCGTGATGCAGACAAGTTGATTCTGGACGGACAGGTGATGGTGAATGGAATGCCTGCTGTGCAGGGAATGCGAGTCAGCGGCAGGGAAGAGATCACCGTAAGAGGAAAACGCCTGGGCAGTAAGGATAAAAAAGTTGTGGTGGCATGGTATAAGCCGGTAGGCGTTACCTGCACGGAACGGGATCCTCATGCACAGCGGACGATAAAGGATGCTTTTTCCTATCCTGTTCGTCTGACCTATGCGGGACGGCTGGACAGAGATTCCGAGGGATTGATGCTGATGACCAATGATGGTAAGCTCATCGAATCCATGATGCGGGGCAGCAATGGCCATGAGAAAGAATATATTGTACGGGTGCGGGGGAGAATTACCGATGCCAGCCTGCAGCGGCTCCGAAAGGGAATTTATCTGCGGGAATTAGAGACCACTACCAGACCCTGCGAGGTGACCCGATTAGGAGATCATACTTTCCGCATTGTACTGACGCAGGGCTTGAATCAGCAGATCAGACGGATGTGCAAGGTCGTGGGAAATGAGGTTAAGACTCTGAAACGTGTGCGCGTGCTGACGGTAAGGCTCAATGACCTGCAGCCCGGACAGAGCCGGGAAATCAAGGGGGAGGAGAGAAATGCACTCTATCACGCAGCAGGACTCTGAACAAAAGCGCATGAAAGAATTGGTGGCGCAGCTGCAGCGTGCAGCCAAGGCCTATTACGCCGATGACACCGAGATCATGAGCAATCTGGAATATGACAGACTTTATGATGAACTCTGTGCATTGGAAGAACAGACCGGTGTGATCCTGGCAGGCTCTCCCACCCAGCAGGTAGGATATGCCTCTGTGGATGCGCTGCCTAAGCAGCGACATGAAAAGCCTATGCTTTCCCTTGGAAAGACGAAATCCAGAGAGGAACTTCAAAGCTGGTTAGGGGACCAGCAAGGACTTTTATCCTGGAAGCTGGATGGACTGACGGTGGTGCTGACCTATGAGAATGGAACCCTCAGCAAGGCGGTAACCAGAGGTAATGGAGAAATTGGCGAAGTGATCACGCAAAATGCCAAAGTCTTTCAGAATATTCCCTTGCAGATTCCTTTTCAGGGGAGACTGATCCTGCGGGGGGAGGCAGTGATCCGGTATTCTGATTTTCAGGAGATCAATAAGAGGATAGAGGATGCCAAAGAAGAAGCGGTTTATAAGAATCCCCGCAATCTTTGCAGCGGCTCTGTGCGTCAATTAAACAGTGAGATCACAGCCAGAAGGCGGGTGCATCTTTATGCATTCACATTGGTAGAAATTACAGGGGCACGCAGTGCTTCTGACGACAGCGTCGATAGTGCTGATAGCATTGATAATCGTACTTTTGAGAATGACGGAAATCGTATCGCCTTGCCGGATTTTAAAAATTCCAGAGAACAGCAGCTTTTGTTCTTGCAGCAGCAGGGATTTGAGACGGTGCCTTATGTGCGGGTTACCGACAAAAACATTCTGGAGGCGATCGCGCAATTTGAAAAGGAAATCACGGACTTTGACATTCCCTCTGACGGCCTGGTGTTGCTCTACGATGATATAGCTTATGGACAGTCCCTTGGCAGGACTGCTAAATTCCCTCGAGATTCTATCGCTTTTAAATGGGCGGATGAACTGCAGGAGACAGAGCTTTTGCGGGTGGAGTGGAGCGCCAGCCGCACAGGTTTGATCAACCCTGTGGCTGTATTTAAGCCTGTGGAGTTAGAAGGAACCACTGTGCAGCGTGCTTCCGTGCACAATGTGAGTATCTTAAGGAGTCTGAAGCTGGGAATCGGGGATCATATTACGGTATATAAAGCCAATATGATCATTCCGCAGATAGCTGAGAACCTTACGAAATCAGATACACTGGATATTCCCGGACAATGTCCAGTCTGCAGTGCTCCTACGCAGATTCGGCAGGAAAATGACGCCCAGGTGCTCCTTTGTACAAATCCGGAATGTCCCGCTAAGAAGCTGAAGAGCTTTGCTCTCTATGTCAGCAGAAATGCCATGAATATTGACGGCCTCTCAGAAATGACATTGGAGAAACTGATAGGACGGGGATTTATTCACTCTCTGCAGGATATCTATCACCTGGATCGTTATAAGGAAGCCATAGAGGAAATGGAGGGATTTGGACCAAAATCCTATGCGAATCTGCAGGAGAGCATAGAAAGATCCAGACACACCACACCGGCCAGACTTCTTTTTGGACTTGGTATTCCCGGGATAGGTGCTGCCAATGCAAGACTCCTGTGCAGACATTTTCACGATGATCTGGATGCATTGCTTACTGCGGATGCAGAAACTTTGTCCGAAATTGAAGGAATCGGTGCTGTGCTGGCAGAAGCTGTGGTACAATATTTTGCAAAGGAAACAGTCAGAGAGCAGCTGCAGTCGCTCTTGTCTGAGCTGACGATGGAGGTGTCAAAGGAGTCTGCGCAGGAACTGCAGGAGAGCGAACAGCCTCTTAAGGGACTGACATTTGTAATCACCGGAAAAGTAGAACATTTTGACAATCGGGATGACTTAAAAGCATATATTGAAAAGATGGGCGGCAAAGCCACCGGCAGCGTGACGTCTAAGACCAGCTATCTGATCAACAATGATGTTCATTCTCTGACAGGAAAGAACAAAAAGGCAAAGGAGCTGGGAATTCCGGTTATTTCCGAGGAAGACTTTCTGAAGATGGCGGGTGTATCCGAAAATTAATAAGTATAGCATAAGGCGCTTGTGGATGGGGGTAAGGGTGATAAGCTTGAAAGAAATGCTCGATAGCATTTCTTTCAAACCGCATTGATGCCGTAAACGACATCAATGCAAGATCACATCGGAGAATTCGCCTGCGCGAAATTCTCCTCGTGCTACCGCAGTAAACTGCGGCATAAAGAGGCAAGTTTGAAAGAAATGCTCGATAGCATTTCTTTCAAACTGCATTGATGCCGTAAACGACATCAATGCAAGATCACATCGGAGAATTCGCCTGCGCGAAATTCTCCTCGTGCTACCGCAGTAAACTGCGGCATAAAGAGGCAAGTTTGAAAGAAATGCTCGATAGCATTTCTTTCAAACTGCATTGATGCCGTAAACGACATCAATGCAAGATCACATCGGAGAATTCGCCTGCGCGAAATTCTCCTCGTGCTACCGCAGTAAACTGCGGCATAAAGAGGTAAATATGACAGATATAGATGATGTGGTAAAGGATGATGGAGAAGTGACAGCAGACACTGCTAAGGAACAGGAAGTTAATCCGGAACAGGCCGAGGCGGCAGATCATCTGACAGGCAGAGAAAATGATGCTGTGCAGAATGGGCAGGATAACCTGACAGAGGATACGGAAGTTCCGGTAGATGCTGTCTATGTACAGCAGGAAGAGAGTAA
Organism: bacterium; assembly: GCA_963593905.1. GTDB lineage: Bacteria > Bacillota > Clostridia > Lachnospirales > Lachnospiraceae > CAG-791. The sequence goes on from CAVBBL010000001.1 coordinate 68,716, forward strand.
AATAAATAAGGAACCGGGAAAAGATGCCCAGGGTAACTGTGGGGCGGATCGTATGCAAGGGCAGGTGACGAACGTCGATGGCACCTATGGTCAGAATCCAAACGGTTATCAGCCCATGCCTTCGTCAGGTTTTCACGGATTATCCCAGGAAACCTGCGGAAGTCTTTTATCTCTGGCAGTTTCTTTCCTTGGTATCTTTTGCCTCCTCAATGTGAATATCGCCTTTGTGGCATCCAACATGGCCAGCAGGAGCCTGCTTATGTTTAATTTCGTGACCATCGGAGCAGTCTCCTTTCTGACAGCGCTGATCAATACTTTTCTGCCGGGGCATCGGAAGGCGTGGATTCTGTGGGTTGCCAGTGTAGTGGCGTTTGCAGCCGCTGTTTTGATTCAGTTTTAGTTTCTGTTACAGTGCAGGGGGGAGACGACGGATTTTTTGGTATAGAAGATCGTTGGCCCGTGTTTGGAGAAGGGTATCTTCTGACAGGAGAAAAGGAATCATAAGAAAAGGAATCATAAGAAAAGGAAGGCAGTGATTGTCGCTTTTTTAAAAATCGAATATGCAAATCACATATAAACTTATAAAAGGAGCCATGTATCCGTCCTGCGAAAGGAATACATGGCTCCTTTATTTTGATCGACTTTTTGTCAGGGCTACTATCTAATCAATGGTTTCTGTCTTATCAATAGCTACTGTTTTATCGATGACTACGTGCTTTTATGTGCAGAGTTTATTGCGTGGCTGTGATTCTTATTGCACTATTGCAATTGGCTTAAGTCGTAAGGGGTTGCCTGATAGACGTAATAATTGATCCAGTTGCAGTACAGGTTATTGCTGTGAGAGCGCCATTGCAGAAGAGGGCGCTTGGTGGGGTCATCTTCAGGAAAATAATTAACGGGAAGCTGTATATCCAGTCCTTTATCCAGATCTCTTTGATATTCATCCCGCAGGGTATAACGGTCGTATTCCGGATGTCCCATGATGAAGATCTGCTTGCCGCCCTGTGCCATGCAAAGCAGGACACCGGCATCTTCGGACTCTGCCAATACTGTCAAATCCGGACAGTCATGGATGGCCTTTGCAGGTACTTCTGTGTGGCGGCTGTGGGGAATCAGGAAATAGTCATCAAACCCCCGTACCAATGGCTCCTTGCGGTGGGAAACTTTGTGAGAAAACACACCGAAAAGCTTGTGGGGAAGCATTTCCTTATTTAATCCATAGTGATAATACAGACCGGCCTGAGCACCCCAGCAGATGTGATAGGTACTGGTGACATTGTGTTTGCTCCATTCCATGATGCGGCAAAGCTCCGGCCAGTAATCTACTTCCTCATAGTCCATCTTTTCCACCGGTGCACCGGTGATGATCAGACCGTCAAAGGCTCTTTCCTTCAGCTCGTCAAAGGTATAATAGAAATTATGCAGATGCGCAGAGGAGGTATGGCTGGCTTGATGGGAGCTGACGCGCATAAATGTCACATCTACCTGAAGCGGGGTGTTGGAAAGCATGCGAAGAAGCTGAAGCTCCGTGTCCTCTTTTTTGGGCATCAGGTTGAGAATGCACAGCTGCAGGGGGCGAATGTCCTGGTGCATTGCTGTATTCTCATCCATGATAAAGAGGTTTTCTTTTTCCAGGATTTCTTTAACAGGCAGATCGTTTTGAATCTTAATGGGCATAGTGATGGTTTCCTTCCTGCCGGCAGGCAGGGATTCATTTCGAGTGATCACGAATGCTCCGCCGCCTTCGGCGATACATTCTTTAGTATGTACCAAAACAGTATATAAAAGCAATGGACAATATTCATAATGCGTCGAAATAATCATAATATGCAGAATTATTCATAGAAATGCCGTAAATTTGTGATACCCGGTCATGCTCCGGAGTGCGGCAGATGTCTCGCACCATGCACTTTGCGCCGTTTTGCGATGATTTGCCTCTTACTTACGGATGGCCGGCCCTTAGCTCGCGATACCCGGTCATGCTCCGGAGTGCGGCAGATGTCTCGCACCATGCACTTTGCGCCGTTTTGCTATGGTTTGCCTCTCGCTTACGGATGGCCGGCCCTTAACTCGCGATACCCGGTCATGCTCCGGAGTGCGGTAGATGTCTCGCACCATGCACTTTGCGCCGTTTTGCTATGGTTTGCCTCTCACTTACGAATGGCCGGCCCTTAACTCGCATCCCCGCCTGATGCGGGAATGCTCAGACAGGCGGGCCTATCGGACGCGCTCTGAAAGCGCGTCCGATACCATCCTGCGGCTTCGATGCAAACCATGCAAAACTGGCGCGCAGTGCAAAGGATGCGAGCCATTCTGCCGCACCCCGGAGCATTAGGTTGTGATTTTTGAAATGTTTACGAATAACATTGCTTTGAATAAACTGGTTGTTAATAACAAGGTTAAAAATAATACGGTTATGAATAACGAGGTTGTAAATAACGAGGTTGTAAATTTGAAAACGATTTCACGTTGGCGTGGCTGTTTCGCTTTCAGGGAAAATTATTAGATGAAAGATTATACATAAAAATGGATGAATAAAATAAATAACATAATTTAGAGAATGAATATGCGAATAGACGATTAAACGAAAGGTGGTATTCAAGGGATGGTGTGTTTTTAGGAAGGATATTAGTTATCTTTGCAAAGGATTTCATAACTAGATCAAGAGTGTATGTATCCGATAAAGAAAAGAAATAAGGCAATAATATACAAAACTGATGTGATAATATTGTTAAAAACAACGAAGATGGCGAAAAGAAGATTAAAAAGGTTGACGAAAAATATCATTCTATCTATAATCACAGATGTCAGATGAAAACGATTTCAAGAAACAGCAAATCGTAAAATCTGAACAGAGAGAACGCGAGGAGGCGTATATGGGTTCTGTCATCACGATCAGAGAGGTAGCAAAGGACGCAGGAGTTTCAGTGTCGACGGTTTCCAGGGTTATGAATGGGACGGCCATCGTCAGTGAGGAACTGCGGGAGAGGGTGATGGACAGTGTCAAGCGGCTGAATTATCGGCCGAATGCAGCAGCCAGAAGCCTTATTACACAGCGAACGGATCTGATCGCTGTCATTGAGGCGGACATGACCAATACGGTGACTACTACGATTCTCAAGGAGATAGATGATTATTGCACTAAGAATAACAAGGTCATGATGACCTGCGATTACGGCGGCAATAATGACAAGGCTATCCTGCTTCTCAACAAACTTTTAGAGAGAAATGTGGATGCAGTGGTTTTCATGGGTATTGTCCTGGACGAGCGCATCATAAAGAAGCTGGAGGAATTCAGCTGTCCGGTGGTACTGGCTCAGCAGGGACAGGAACTGGGGAAATGCCGTTTTACAACCACCACAGATGACAGCTATCACGCAGAAAAGGATGTAACTAATTTCCTGATCAGTGAAAATCATCGAAGAATTGCTTTTATCGGCGGTGATTCCAGAGATTATACCAATGAAAAGCTTCGGCTGAAGGGATTCCTCGATGCCATGGATGATAATGGATTGGATATTCCCACCACCTACGTGGCACAGACAGAATTTTCCATGGAAGGCGGCAGGAAGGGGATGCAGATGATCTATGAAAATAATCTGCAGCTTCCCACAGCAGTGGTTACAGCCAGTGACACCATTGCAGCCGGTGCTATTCGCTATTTAAAGAGTGTAGGGGTTCGGGTGCCGGAGGATATTTCGGTTTTCGGATTCGATGATTCTGTATCAGAATTATTTGAGATACCGCTTTCCACGGTTCGCAGCTACGACAGAGGCAAGATTATCTGTGAGCAGCTTTTTGCAGAGGAAAAGGATCCGGAGAAAGAAAAAGAATGGATTTACTATCCATATCGTGTGCTTCGCAGAAGCTCTTCCAGGGCCAGAGGTGCGGAGGAATAATTTACAGTCATAGAAAATTTTATAGGACATGTTTAAGAGAAAACAGTTAGAAAGTAGTTCAAAAGAAAATAGATAACAACAGATATCTGCTGCTTTCCGGATTCGGGTGAACGGACAGGATGACATCCTTTTAGAGAAAGGGAATGCACGACAAGATCATAGAAAGGCAACAGTGCCGTTCGGTGTCGAAGACGAAAAGTCAGATGATATAGATAGAAAGAAAACATAAAATTGTTTTACAGGAGGGATTTATCATGAGAAAAAACTGGGCAACGAAAGTGATCGCCTGCGCATCCGCTGCAGCGATGGCTCTGTCTATGACTGCCTGCGTAGGCGTGGCCAGCACCAATTCTGACAGCACGACAGCAGCCAGCACTGCTGCAGATGCTGCAGACAGCCAGAATTCTACAGGAAGCGGTGCCACCACCATTTCTCTGTATACCACTATTCCCGGCAAGGATTCTCAGTTCGAGGAGATTGTGGCAGACTTCATGGAAGCTAATCCGGACATCACCGTAAATTACATCGCTTATGACAGCAGTGAGAAGCAGAAGTGGATGACCCTGTACGCAGGTGGTCAGGCTCCCACTGTTTCCATCATGGATGCCATCGACATCAAGGAAAACTCCGAAAATATGCTGGCTTTCTCTGCGGATGATGAAGTGCTCACAGGCATGGACAGCAAGTACACGGATGTGTTCAAGGGCGAGGACGGCAATGTATACGGCGTTCCGGATTCCGTACAGGCTATGGGCATCATCTATAATAAGACGACCATTGAGAAGGCGACCGGTGAGGAGTTCGATCCTTCCACCATCAAGAGCATCAGCGATTTAAGAGAGCTTTGCGAGAAGATTCAGGCAGGCGGTGTAGCACCGCTTATGCTGACCGGCGTTGACTGGTCTCTTGGTTCTCACTTCTTAAGCCAGGTATTCACCGGTGTGAGAGGAGACGCAGATGCACAGCAGACCTTCATTGATGATGTGAAGGCCGGCAATGTGGACTTAAAGACAGATGATAGCTGGAACAGTGTTATGGATGCCTTTGATCTGTTTGCAGAGTATAACTATAATGCAAAGGATCCGTTGGTAGGCAATACGGATATTGACGGCCAGGCTATGGCTGACGGCAGCGTAGCAATGTGGTTCATGGGTGACTGGGGCTGGTCCTACATCTCCAGCATTGCCAAGGACGGCGATGAGTATGGTCTGATGCCTTGCCCGCTGACTGACAACGAGAGTGATGCTATCAATGGTCAGCTGGGTGTATTCCCTGCAAAGGGCTTCTGCATCGACAGCAGCCAGAGCTCTGAGGCTCAGCAGGAAGCAGGCAAGAAGCTGATTTCCTTCATCATGAAGGACGATGCACAGAAGTTCGCTGATCTTCTGGAGACAGCTCTTCCTTACTCTGATGTAGAAGTAACTTACTCCAATCCGATGATCGCTTCCGTACAGGACTACGTGGCAGCAGGCAACACCTACAGCACTTATGCATTCAGTGCACTTCTTCCTTCTGATTTCTGGTCAGAGAACGGTGCAACCATGCAGCAGTACCTGGCAGGTCAGATGGACAGAGATGCAGCAGCAGATGCTGTACAGGCATACTGGCAGGCACAGAAGTAGGCTTTCCCGTCCTAATCCAATGACGGTATTTAGCGCAGCTTTTACAAAGTGTTTTATAGAATAGCGAGCAGAATATCGGATACAGGATAATTAAATATACGGAATGTTTTACAGCAGGCGCTGTCGTGCTAAAGCGCGGCAGCGCCCGTTCTATGCCAAAACACATAGAATAATCCTTGTTTTTACATGCTTCAGGATAATTTTCAGGAAAAGAAATGAGGTTCTTATGGATAAGAAGAAAAAGGGAATCAAACTCTTTTGCGAATTTGTCATTCCCCCGATGCTGATTTGGGCATTGGTCGTGATCATGCCTTTGTTCTATGGCGTATATCTTACTTTTACAAACTGGAATGGTCTTTCTCCCAACTATGATATGGTGGGAATCCAGAATTATATCGAGATCTTCCAGGATAAGACTTTTATGTCTTCTCTTGGAAAAACCTTTGTGTATGTATTTTTTGTAGTAGTGCTCAGCAATGTGCTGGGACTGGTGCTGGCTATGCTGCTGACTGCAGGCATCAAGCTGCAGAGCGTATTCAGAACCTGCTTCTTTGCAGCCAATATGATCGGCGGTATCATCATGGGCTACATCTGGAATTACATTTTCTCCTTCGCTGTGACAAAGATCGGACAGACCATGGGGTGGGAGGCATTGGAAACCTCCATGCTGACCAAGCCGGCTACTGCGTTGATGGCACTGATCATAGTAACAGTTTGGCAGATGGGCGGCTATCTGATGGTTATCTATGTAGCAGGTCTTAATAATATCTCCAGTGAGATGCTGGAGGCAGCAGAGATTGACGGTGCTACAGGCTTCCAGCTGTTCCGCTTTGTAAAGCTTCCCATGATTCGTTCCTCCATCACGATCTGCACCTTTATGGCAATTTCCAAGGCGTTTATGTCCTTTGACGTAAACCTGTCCCTGACCTCCGGCGGACCTTATAAGTCCACAGAGCTGCTGGCATTAAAGATTTACCAGACGGCATTTTCCAACTTTGAGTACGGCAAGGGCCAGGCAGAGGCAGTGGTATTGTTCATCATCGTAGCGATTATTTCTCTGATCCAGGTGACCAGCTCCAAGAAAAAGGAGGTAAATGGATAATGAAAAAGAGAAGCATGAAACAAAAGAAGAACCTGCGGTGGCTCCTTTTCGTCGTTGTTCTTCTGCTGGCAATCCTTTTCGTGATGCCTTTCTTCCTGGTGATCTTAAACAGCTTTAAGGAATCCTCGGAATTCGTAGCCAATCCCTTCAGCTTCCCGAGCATCGTTCATGTTGAGAACTATGCAACTGCTCTGGAGAAGATGAATTTCGCACAGGCATTCCTGAATTCTATTTTGATCTGCGTCATCGCAACTGTAGTCAGCTCGGTGCTTAGTGCCATGAACGCCTATGTACTGACTCGCTACAGCAGCTGGAAGATCAACAAGATCGTATATATGATTCTGGTGGCTGCTATGGTTATTCCCTTCCAGGTAGTCATGATTCCATTGGTTAAGATTTATGGCTCCACACTGGGACTTGCCAATAATATCTGGATCGTAACCTTCTTCCATATTGGACTGAATATCCCATTCCCTACCTTCCTTTACTGCGGCTTTATCGGCGGTATTCCGGAGGAGCTTGATGAGGCGGCGCTGATTGACGGTGCTTCTTCGGAGAAGACCTTCTTCAGCATTATCTATCCGCTGCTGAAACCCATCACCATCACCTGCGTGGTCTTTACAGCGTTGTCCATCTGGAACGACTACATTCTGGCCAGCACCTTTCTTTCTGTTAAGGAAGTAAAGACGCTGCCCCTGATGACCTATTCCTTCCTGACCACGCACTCTGCAGATTATGCGCCTATGATGGCAGGTCTGGTACTGATGATGCTGCCGGTACTGATTCTGTATCTCATCGGTCAGAAGTACATCATTGAAGGTATCGTAGCAGGAAGCGTGAAGGGCTAGATAAGAAAAGCTTGAAGGGATAGTTTGAAAGAAGAACTTGAAAGAAAGCCTGAAAGAAAGCTTGAAAGAAAAGCCTGATGAAAGGATACAAGGAAAGCCTGAAAAATACTTGAAAGAAATGCCTGACGGCATTTCTTTCAGGCTGTACATAGGAGAAAAACATGGGATTTCGAAAAGATTTTGTTTGGGGCGCGGCGACGGCGTCCTATCAGGTGGAAGGCGCAGCCTATGAGGACGGCAAAGGCCTGAATATCTGGGACGTCTTCTGCAAAGAACAGGGACACATCTATGAAAATCAAAACGGCGACGTGGCCTGCGATCAATATCATCGCTTCAAAGAAGATGTGGCACAGATGAAGGAGATGGGTATCAAGGCCTATCGCTTTTCCCTAAGCTGGGCCAGAATTCTGCCAGAGGGGACAGGGGCGGTCAATGAAAAGGGACTGGCGTATTATGATGCCCTGATCGATGCATTGCTGGCAGAAGGTATAGAGCCTTTTGTTACGCTGTATCACTGGGATCTTCCCTATGCCCTGCAGCTGCAGGGGGGATGGAAGAATCCTGCGATTGTGGAGTGGTTTGCCTCCTATGCCGCCATCGTTTCGGAACACTTTTCCGACCGGGTGACGAAATTCTTTACCATCAATGAGCCGCAATGCGTGGCAGGACTTGGCTATCTGACCGGAGAGCATGCGCCGGGACTGAAGGTAGGCGCTTATGAATTTTTCCATGTATGGCAGAATCTCCTTAAGGCTCACGGAAGAGCTGTGCAGGAACTGCGCCGTCACGCAAAGTCCCCCATCGAAGTGGGGTGTGCGCCCTGCAGTGGACTTTACTATCCGCAGAGTGAGAGTAAAGAAGATATCGAAGCAGCCAGAAGAGCGAATTTCATTCTGCCGGATGATAATCTCCAGGCAGCTGTATGGAATATTGCGCTTTGGTCCGATCCGGTGTTCTTCGGACACTATCCGGAAGAAGCGGTGCGCTATTTTGGAGAGTACATGCCGCCCCTTACCGGGGAAGATTGGGAGATCATTTCTCAGCCCCTTGATTTTTATGGACAGAATATGTACAACGCTGTGCCGGTTCAGGCAGATGAAAAGGGAAATCCGGTGCGGGTAAAGCGTCCTGATGGTTCCGCAAAGACTGCCATCCAGTGGCCTGTGACACCGGCCTGCATGTACTGGGCACCTAAGTTCCTCTATGAGCGTTATCAGAAGCCTTTTTACAATACCGAAAACGGCATGTCTTCCCATGACTGGGTATCCTTAGACGGCAAGGTGCATGATGCATCCAGAGTAGACTTTATGCATCGCTATTTAAAGGAATATCGCAGGGCGGCAGAAGACGGTGTGGATCTGCGGGGCTATTTTGCCTGGAGCAGCCATGACAATTTCGAGTGGTCCTATGGATATTCGGAGCGCTTTGGATTGATCTATGTGGACTATGAGACCCAGAAGAGGACCGTGAAGGACTCCGGCTATTTCTATCGGGATGTCATTGCGGCTAACGGAGAGAACCTGTAAGCGTGCAGTTGCAGGTCAGCTGCAGTATAGTGAGGTATTTATGAAACATTTGGAAAATAAAATCATGCTCATTACGTATTCGGATTCCATGGGTCATGATCTGAAGGATTTAAAAGAAGTATTGAACACCTACTTTTCAGAGGCCATCGGCGGTGTGCACATCCTGCCCTTTTTCCCTTCCTCCGGAGACCGGGGCTTTGCGCCAATGGAATATAAGGAAGTGGACCCCGTATTTGGTAATTGGGACGATGTAAAGGCCATTGCTGAAAATTACTACCTGATGTTTGATTACATGATCAATCATATTTCTGCACACAGCCCTTATTATCAGGATTTTCTGGAAAAGAAGGATGCTTCAAAATGGCATGACCTTTTTATCCGCTATAAGGATTTTTGGGAAGGCGGCGAACCTACCGATGAGCAGGTGGATAAGATTTATAAGAGAAAGCCCAGAGCGCCCTATGTCATTGCACACTTTGCTGACGGTACCGAGGAAAAGGTGTGGTGTACCTTTGATGAGGAGCAGATCGATATTAATTGTAAGAGTGAGACTGCCAAAGAATTCCTTCGGAGCAACTTAGAGTGGATGGCGGATCACGGCGCCGCTTTGATTCGTCTGGATGCCTTTGCCTACGCTACCAAGCGCGCTGATACTTCCTGCTTCTTCGTGGAGCCGGATGTGTGGGAACTGTTAAAAGAGGCAGAGGATATCTTAAAGCCCAAGGGCGTAGAGATCCTGCCGGAGATTCATGAGCACTATACCATGCAGCAGAAGATTGCAGCCAAGGATTTCCCTGTTTACGACTTTGCGCTGCCGATGCTTTTGTTAAACGGCATTTACTACGGACAGACCCAGTATCTGAAGCATTGGCTGGAAATCTGCCCTCGGAACTGCTTCACCACCCTGGATACCCATGACGGCATCGGCGTGGTGGATGTCAAGGATCTGCTGCCGGATGAAGAAATCTTAAAGACCAAAGAGGACATCTTTAAGTACGGGGCCAATGTAAAGAAGATTTACAGCTCGGAGGCTTATAACAATTTGGACATCTACCAGGTGAACTGCTCTTATTATTCAGCATTGGGAGATGATGATGACGCCTACCTCCTGGCAAGAGCAGTGCAGTTCTTTGCACCCGGCATTCCGCAGGTCTACTATGTGGGACTTTTAGCAGGTAAAAACGACTTAAAGCTCTTAGAAGAGACCAAGGTGGGACGCAACATCAACCGCCATTACTACACAAAGGAAGAAATCGCGCAGGAAGTAAAAAGACCTGTGGTGGCCAGCCTGTTGAAGCTCATGGAGTTCCGCAACACAGCAGATGCCTTTAACGGCAGCTTTGAGATGGAGAATACGGATGATCATTCTCTGCGTATAGTCCGCAGAAATGGAAATGATGAGGCAGTACTGGATGCAGATTTTGCAGCCAGGAAATTCACCGTGACTCACAACGGAGAGACCATTGCATTTTAATACAGTATGCAGATAAATGAAAAGTCGGTATATTCGCAGCAACAGCGAATATGCCGGCTTTTTTTCTGGACAGAGAAGAGAAGCTGATGCAAAATAAATAGAGTATGGATACAGAGTGATTGTTTGATGGGAAAGCGGATATAAATGTTATTTGGAAAAAAGAACGAAGAGCAGGCTGAAACGGAACGGGGAAAAAGGAAACAGCGAAGTAAGGCAGAAAAAACAGCAGCCGTTTTGGTGGCAGCTGCTGCCTTGTACTGTGCTGGTTTTTTCTGTGTGTATGCACCGGCCAGAGAAGCACTTTGCCAGGGCATTTCTGAACTTTTTGGTCTTGATGATCAGAATGGGGATGAACTGGGAATTTACGATCTCTCACCCATGGATGAAGAGGGGCAAAAGCGCGTACAGCAGGAAGCACCGATTGATGAGGAGGATACCTGGACAATCTGTTATTATATGATTGGTTCTGACCTGGAGGATATGGAGGAAAACGACCTCTCTGAGTTGACCAAAGTAATAACGGAAAAAAAGAAGGCGGAGAATCAGGAGAGTGCACAGAGTATTTTGATGCAGCAGATCAGTGACTATGCAAAAGAACTGTCTATGAACGGCCTTGATTTTCCGGAATATCTCTATGAACCCCTGCGGCCGGAGGCCTCCAGCGAATCTATGACGGAGAATGTGATTGTAGCGGATCGGGATGGAATGGCCTCAGAGGATATCAGCGAGATCTGCAGCGGTGCTGTCTCAGATAGGATCAATGTGGTCATACAGACCGGCGGTGCTACCAGATGGAGCAATGCCCGGATCAATCCCAATAAAACCCAGCGCTTTCATGTGAAAGACGGTAAGCTGGAGGAAATAGAAAATATGCCTCTGCAGGATAGCTGCAGTGCGGATACGTTGGCGGATTTTCTGAAGTTCTGTGATGAAAAGTATCCGGCAGATCACCGTATTGTCGTTTTGTGGGATCACGGCGGCGGTGCTTTGGGCTATGGAAAGGACGATATTTTTGGTTCCTCCATGTCATTGAAGGATCTACAGGACGCTTTTGCACAGGTGTGTGAATCTGACCCTGCAAATCCGCATTACGAGATCATCGGATTTGATGCTTGTCTGATGGCCTCTCTGGAAAATGCTCATGCGCTTTACGGATACGGAAAGTATCTGGTGGGGAGTGAGGAGACGGAACCGGGCGCCGGTTGGAGTCATGATTCCTATCTACAAGCCATGGCGCAGAATCCAACCATGAGTCCGGCGGCAATCGGGGAGGCAATTGTGGATTCTTTCGTAGATTTTTATATGGATAAGAACTGTGGAATCGGCAATATGCCTTTTTACTCCATTACGACCTCCTTTTCCTTAATCGACTTAAATAAGGCGGAGGAGACCTATCAATCCTACTGTGCCTTAAACGAAAAGCTCCTGGAGGACGCTGTACAGGACAGCAGTGTATTGACAAAAATCGGCAGCGCAGCCCAGAATGCCACACGCATGGCCGGAGAATCCTATGAAATCTATAATCTGATTGATCTGGGCAATTATATGGAAGCTTTGTCATCTCTTTATCCTAAGGAGTGCGGGGAAGTGATGGAAAATTTACAGGAGTCGGTCCTGTATCACAGAGGCAATGGGTATCTGTCTGAGGCAGTGGGCATAAACGTGTACATGCCTGTCACTATGGGAAGAACGGAAGGATTATGGTTTTTCCTGCCTTATGCGGAAAGTGTCTGTGAAGATACAGCAACGCGCGCCCTGTATTACTATAAGATCTCCGGATGTCTGAATCAGGAATTGCAGGACTATGTCACCGAGCAGGGATATGGCACGGCGAAAACCATTGACATCTCCGGTCTTGAAAAGCTGCGGGAGAATACCATTTCCCTGAGTAAAAATGGATTTCAGATTTCCTTAGATAATAAGCAAAGAGAAAACTATCAGACTGCAGAGGTAGAGATTGCAAGGTACGAGGAAGACAGCGATAGGTTGATCAGCTATGGCCGAAGCAGTCAGATAACCGAAAAGAATGGAACAATCAGTGTGGATTTCGGCGGAAAATGGATTTGTATGGACGGACAGCCGCTTTATGTGGAGGTGGTCAGTGAGTCTGAGGACAGTACAGTTTACAGAGGTCCGGTCACCATCAACGACGAAAATTACTACCTGCTCTTTTCCTATGACCATAATACGGGTAATGTTACCTTAAATGGTGCCTCCATCTACAATGCGCAGGCAGGAGCGGATGCGTCGTCGGCTCATGTGATCGGAAAGACCACGATTTCCCTGCAGCCGGGTGATGTGATCAGACCGGTTTATGAGGTACTTGATTTTTCCACAGATACCCAAAGCAGGCAGGAGGGCGAGAGGAAAATTATATTCGGTAAGTCTACCCGAATCGCCATGGAGAGTCTGTCGGACGGGACTTATCTGTCCGCGGCAGTGCTGACGGATATACGGGGAGATTCCTATTATTCCGGTGTGGTGGAACAGGTGGTAGAGGATGGAAGCCTAAAGCAGCAAAGAACCAGTGATGAGTTTGTAGGGAGCAGTTATTAAATATAAACAAAAGTGAAATAAATGGCTGATAAAAACGCTGATCTAATCAGCATTTCCTTAGAATAGTAAAGAAATAAGGGGGAGGCAGATTTTGAAACTTACACTTACAGAGCAGCAAAAAGAATATGAGGCCCTGGTGCGGGAGACGGCACAGATTCTGGCAGAGGGAACAGAGCAGGGGAGTTTTATTCTGATGGCCAGGGAAGAGAAAGAGGGAATCCCGGGCTATCGATTTGAAAAGAACGATGATGTTTTGTACATCGAATATGCAGACAGAACCGATCTTTGCCGGGCGTTGCTGGCAGCAGCGCAGAGTGCGGAAAAAAGCGGAGCAGAGAGCCGCAGCTTTGCAGAATTGGGCTATATGGCAGACTGCTCCCGAAATGGTGTGCTGCGGGTGGAGTCTATCAAGGAACTGATTCGCACGCTTTCCATGATGGGCTATCATTTTCTGGGACTCTATATCGAGGATACCATTCGGGTGGAGGGGGAACCTTACACAGGCTATATGCGGGGCGCTTACTCTAAGGAAGAAATCCAGGAGGCGGTGGCCTACGGTGAGATTTTCGGCATGGAAATAAGACCTTATGTGCAGACATTGGCGCACTTTAATCAGCTGACCCGCTATCCACATTATCAGGCTTTTATTGACACAGCGGATATTCTGCTGGCAGAGGATGAGCGAACCTATGCTTTTCTGGATCGTTACCTGGGCGCTGTGGCAGCGGCCTTTTCTTCCAAGCGGATTAATATCGGCATGGATGAGGCGCATATGATCGGTCTTGGAAAATATCTGGACATTCATGGATATCAGGACAGAATTGGGATTATGCAGAGACATCTGGATCGCGTGCTGGAGATCTGCCGCAAATATGGATTGCAGCCACAGATGTGGAGTGATATGTTCTTCCGTCTCTCTCAAGGCGGCGACTATTATGCCGCAGGAGGCGCAAAGGCAGCAGATAATACCAAAATCGAGATCCCGGAGGGGGTGGAACTAGCCTATTGGGATTATTATTCCACAGACGAAGCACATTATGAAAAAATGCTGGACAGCCATTTTGCACTGACTTCCCATATCACTTTTGCCGGTGGTGCCTGGAAGTGGAGCGGCTTTACACCCAATAATCATTACAGTATTGCTATTGGTAAGGCAGCTATGACAGCCTGCAAAAAGAAGGGGATTTCTTCTGTCGTCATCACCGGATGGGGAGACAACGGCACAGAGGCCAGTCAGTTCTCCACATTACCGGCGCTTTTCGCCGATGCCAATGAGGCATATGCCGGCGCATTGAAGGAGGAGGCATTCAGAATATTGACAGGAATCTCCTGGGGGGATTATCTGCTTGCTGATATTGCTAATCCTGACGCAGAAAAGCCCGGTGCCTTGAACAACGCCAGCAAATTCCTGTTTTACAATGATCCCTTTACCGGGACCTTTGATTCTATTGCGGCTTCCCTTAAGGAAAACTATTACAAAGAGGCAGTAGAGAAACTGGATGCAGCACTGATCCGCAGTGAGAAGAGCAGATTTTCTCAGGTGCTGCGCACCCAGGCAGGGCTTTGCCAGTCTCTTACTATGAAGGCGGATCTGGGAATTCGCCTGCGGAAAGCTTATCTGGCAGGAGATAAGGAGACGCTGCGTCTTGTGGGAGAGATGGAGATCCCTGAGTTGGCGGTGGAACTGGATGCGTTCTATCACGCTTTCAAGGAACAGTGGTACAAGGAAAATAAGACATTTGGTTTTGATGTACAGTCTATCCGTATCGGCGGTCTTCGTCAGCGCCTCATCGAGGTGGGAGAGAGTCTGCGCAATTATGTAAATGGTGTGACAGACAGAATCGAAGAGCTGGAAGAACCCTTGCTTCCTTTTGCCTATGGATGGAATGGGGAGGCACCGGAGACAGAGTTGACGAAGCTTGCCTATTTTGAGTGGGCGAACATAACAACACCTTCCGCCCTATAGGATTTTGAAGCTCTGTACGTATAGTTTGATGATGCGTAATGCTGGTTTGCATCAGAGAGTTTTCCTTCGCATGAAAATAAGTACTATGGAAATGAGCAAGAACGAAGTAAGTAACTGTAAAAATGGAAGTTATGGAAGCTATGAAGAAAGAAAACACGGATAAAGAAGCGGAAGAAAAGGAGCTTCAAGTGCAGGACGCCGTCAGGCAGCAGGAAAACCAAAAAGCAGATTTGTGCTTAAAAAGTAAAGCTGTCTACACCAGTCTTAAAGATTACACAGAGCCCCTCAGCGTATTGATCGCCGGTGAGAGAATCCTGGCGGTGGTGCCCTGGGGAGAGGAAGGTGCCTATACAGACAGTCATACAAAAGTGTTGGATCTGGGAGAGCAGATGATTATGCCCGGCTTCGTGGATGCCCACACCCATTTCTTTTTGGGCGCCTTTGCAAGCTGTGACAGGGTATGTGACGCTCCGGTGTGTGCCTGCTCTGAGAAAGCCTGCGTGGAGGCAATGAAGGAATTTGCCAGAAAACATCCCGGAGAAACCAGGCTTCGGGGGCGGGGATGGTTCGTCAGCGCCTGGGAAAATAAAAAGATGCCCACCAAGGAGAGCCTGGATGAGGCCTTCCCGGATTTGCCTGTCTATATGCAGTCCATTGATGCCCATTGCTATTGGCTGAACAGCATGGCCTTAAAGGAATGCGGGATCACCAGAGACAGTACGGTAAAAAGCGGCTACATACAGAAGGGACCGGACGGAGAGCCGGATGGCCTGCTGGCAGAGATCGAGGCCTGCGTTCCTGCAGATCGAATGTATCATGATTTCCCGGCGGAGGAGGAAAAGGAGATTTATCTGCAGCTCCTTGAGCAGCTGGCCAGGTGGGGGATTACTTCTGTCAGCGAGATGACTTCCTCCGAGTACGATGATAGCCATGAGAGAAAATACAGGCTGCTGCAGGAAATTAAGGAAGAAGGAAAGCTGAGCGCCAGAGTTCATATCTATACAAAACTGGTGGACTGTGAGAATTATCAGGCAGTGACAAGGCTGCGGGAAAAGTATCAATCTCCGGATATACAGTTTACAGGTCTTAAGGGATTTGTAGACGGTGTGTTGGAAGCACATACCGGGATGCTGGTGGAGCCTTACAGCGACAGGCCGGACACCCGGGGAGATGGTATGCCGCTTTTTTCTCAGGAAGACTTAAATGGCTGGATCACCCAGGCAAATAAGGAAGGCCTGCCGGTGCGACTGCACTGCGTGGGGGACGGGGCAGTGCGCATGGCATTAAACGGCTTTGCAGCCTCTAAGAAGGCCAATGGCGCAGCCTATGAAGAGGCCGGACTCCCCAATGCGATTGAGCATATTGAGGTCATCCATCCTGATGATATTGATCGGTTTAAGGAATTGCATGTCATTCCTTCCATGCAGCCTATGCATCTGGTGATGGATAAGGACAGCGAATATCCCATCATCGGCAAGGAACGGGCACATTTTGAGTGGATGGAAAAGACGCTTCTGGAAAAGACTGGGATATTGGCCATTGGCACAGACTATCCGGTGACGGCTCTGACACCCTTTGAGACCATTTATGCGGCCATTACCCGTTGTACTCTACAGGGTGAGGAAGCGTGCCTGAATCCGGAGGAGTGTCTGACCATGGCGCAAGTGCTCCGGGGGTATACCATGGCCGGCGCTATCGTCTATGGAAGAGAGCGGGAGATTGGCTCTCTGGAGCCCGGAAAATATGCGGATATCGCCGTGATTGACAGAGATCTATTCAAAGTACAGCCCGGGGAAATTCTTAAGCGCGAAGTGGTAATGACCGTGATGAATGGGAAGATTGTGTATTCTGCGCTGCCCTTTGCGTATTAATTTGGAACAGAAATTGGGAATATCGGATATTCCCGGCATAAACAGATAAATCTACACAGAGTCCCGCAGAGGAGATCTATATGGAATTATTTAACGCAAATAAAAAACTGGGCTTTGGTTTGATGCGGCTGCCTTTGACGAATCCGGATGATGGTGGCAGCATCGATATGACGCTGACCAATCAAATGGTAGATACATTTCTGGAGAGAGGTTTTACCTACTTCGATACAGCCTGGATGTATTGCAATTTCCGCAGTGAAAATGTTGTAAAAGAGGCATTGGTAGATCGGCATCCCAGGGAAAGTTTTACCATCACGACCAAACTGCATGCAGGATATATCAAGACAAAAGAGGACAGAGAAACTTTTTTTAAAGAGCAGATGCGAAAGACCGGTGTGTCGTATTTCGACTACTATATGATTCATGATATCGGCAAGAATCACTACAAGATTTATAATGAACTGGACTGCTTTTCCTGGATCCAAGAGAAAAAGAAAGCAGGTTTGGCAAGGCATATCGGCTTTTCCTTCCACGATGACGCTGCGTTCCTGGATCAGGTGCTGACGGAGCATCCGGAGATGGAATTCGTACAATTACAGGTGAATTACCTGGATTGGGAAAATGTCAGCATCCAGTCACGGAAGTGCTGTGAGGTGGCCGCTAAGCACGGTAAGCCGGTGATCGTCATGGAACCGGTAAAGGGCGGCACTCTGGCCAAAGTGCCGGCGGCTGTGGAAAAAAGTTTTAAGGAATATGCACCGGAGATGTCCATCCCTTCCTGGGCTATTCGCTTTGCGGCCAGTCAGCCCGGGGTTAGTTTGGTACTAAGCGGCATGAGTGATATGGAACAGGTGTTGGATAATACGGGCTTTATGACAGATTTCAAGCCTCTTAATGAGGAAGAACTGGCATTGATCCGGCAGGCTGTGCGAACCATTAACGGGGGCATTGCAATTCCCTGTACCGGCTGTTCTTACTGTACTGACGGATGTCCCATGAATATTCCCATTCCCCGCTATTTTTCTCTTTATAATGCGGATAAGCAGGAGGATCCGGAGAAGGGCTGGACCTCTCAGGGCTCATACTATGACAGACTGACAGAGAACTTTGGGAAAGCCAGCACCTGTGTCGGCTGTGGGCAGTGCGAGAGAGTCTGTCCCCAGCATCTGACGATTCGAAATTATCTGAAGGATGTGGCGGAGCATTTTGAAGGATAGTTTGTAGGAAGGAGATGCAGATGAGTCAAAATGAGATAAAGAATTTACTGATTCTGTACCGGAATGAAATAGAGCGGGGAATAAAGCCGATTAATACGAAGATCATTTTGTACGGATCCTATGCAAGGGGGGATTTCCGACCTGATTCGGATGTAGACGTAATGATTTTACTGAATACAGGAGAGGAAGAAATCAATCAGATCGAAACGAAGATCTGTGATATTACGTATGAGTTTAATAACGATTATGGAACAGATATAATGCCGATAGTTCAGAGTGAAAAGAATTTTGAATACTGGAAGAAAGCGGACATGTTTTATAAAAACGTAGAGAGGGAAGGTGTTCTCATTTGAGTACTTCATATGAAGAAGGAACCTGTAGGGATGTAGCGGGATATAAGTTCGAGAGGGCAAAAGAGGACATGGAGTCTGCAGAATTACTTTTTGAAGCAGGCATGTACAGGCCTTCCAATAATCGGGCATATTACGCCTGCTTTCATGCGATAGATGCTGTTCTTGCATTGGAACCCATCGCCTTCAAAAAGCATAAGGATACGCTCGCATATTTTAATAAAAACTATATCCATACAGAACTATTTCCTAAAGATATCGGTCGTAAGATTTCAAGACTTGAGGTTATACGCCACAAAAGCGACTATGACACTTTTTATATAGCGAGCAAAGTAGATACAGCAGAGCAAATTGCTGTGGCTAAGGAGGTTATTGAACTTGTAAAAAAATTTCTTGAGAGTGTATGAGTGAAGATATCGATGGTTAAGCACTATGCAGAAATGATCATCTTTTCAGCAATGTTTCCTTAGCAGAGCAGAGCTTATCTGCGACGCAGACTACAGCTGCTTCCCGGCAGGTGGGCAGGACATGGAGGGTTAAGGGCCACATGTGACTGCGGATGATATTGCGCTCTCTGTTATTTAAGGGATAGATATCTTCTGCTTTCTGCAATGCAATTCCCGGATGTCGGAAACCGTGCCAACGGCCCACCTGCTCCCGGCAGTGATGCCAGTCGTAGAGATAGAAATCGTGGAGAAAGGCGCCCCTGATCAGGCTGGTCTCATCCGCATGCAGGTGCATTCGTCGGTTCATGAGATAGGAAAGTCTGGCAACAGACATGCAATGATCATAGGTTGTGACTTTGCCATGTTGGATAAAGCTTTTCATGGAGAGGGCCTGTGGGGTGTCATTCCAGCCCTGCAGGCAGCTTAGAAATTCTTTTTTCTCATCATCATTCCAGTGTACAGAAAGCATAGGCAGTCCTCTTTGTTTTAAATGAAAGATATAAGTAGTATAGGCACTCGCCTATGAATATAGCACCAATTTCTGGAAAGAGACATAGATTTGCTGAAATTACAGCATAAAATACAAAAGTGGGTTGCCGTCTGCGCGGTTATGATCCGGAATTCTGCGCTGTGCAGCACGGACGGTGATTAGGAGCAATGAAGTAAAGTAAACATAAAAGCATAGATAAGGACAGTCGTATAAACAAAACAATCAGTGCAAAAGGGAGAAAATCATGGCAAAAAGAATCACAGAAACTACACCGAAACAGGACGGCTACCGCATGCCCGGGGAGTTTGAGCGCCAGAAGCAAATCTATATGCTCTGGCCGGAGAGGACGGATACCTGGCGAGATGGAGCAAAGCCCGCCCAGCGGGCCTATGCAGAGGTGGCAAAGGCTATCGCTGCCTTTGAACCGGTGGTGATGGGAGTCTCCGACGCACAATATGAGAATTGCCGTGCTATGCTGCCGGAAGAGATCAAGGTAGTGGAGATCTCCAGTAACGATGCCTGGGCCAGAGACAGCGGGCCTTCTTTTCTTGTAAACGGTAAGGGCTCTCTTCGGGCCTGCGACTGGACCTTTAATGCCTGGGGCGGATTGACAGACGGGTTATTCTTCCCCTGGGATAAGGATGACCGCGTGGCAGAAAAGATTGCAGAATTGGCGGGGGCGGATTCTTACCGCACAGAGGGGTTTGTCCTGGAGGGCGGCTCCTTCCATGTAGATGGGGAAGGAACCGTGCTGACCACAGAAATGTGTCTTTTGAGCAAGGGCAGAAATCCGCATTTATCCAGGGAAGAAATAGAGGAAAAGCTGAAAGCCTATCTGGGGGCGGACAAGGTATTATGGCTGGAAGACGGCATTGATCCCGACGAGACCAATGGTCATGTAGATGACGTGGCCTGTTTTGCAAGACCCGGAGAGGTGATCTGCATTGACACAGAGGATCCGGCGCATCCCTTTTATAAAGCGGCCAAGGATGCCCAGCACCGACTTGCAGAAATGGAGGATGCAAAGGGACGAAAGTTAAAGGTCCATAAACTGTGCTGTCCGAAGAAGCCGGTATGCATCGGAGAAGATTATGCCATTGATCACAGCAGGGATGCCAAGGAAAGGCAGATAGGAGATCTTTGCATCGCTTCCTATGCTAATTTTTTGCTGGTGAATGGAGGTGTCATTGCCCCCCAATACGGCGATGAAAACGATGCACTGGCAATGAAACAGCTGCGGGAGATCTTTCCGGAAAGGAAGGTGGTGGGGGTCTACACCAGAGAGATCGTTTATGGCGGCGGCAATATTCATTGCATTACCCAGCAGGAGCCGGCAATATAAGATTGAAAGAAACAGATATAAAAAGGAGCCGGTGACAGGTTGGTATGTCACCGGCTCCTTTGGCTGTGCATGTCTTTTATGTATTTTTTGCATTCTGCTGCACATGCTGTAAATACGGAAGGCAAACAGTAACTTCTATGCTATGTGAAAATCAAACAGCAGCTATGTAAAAATCAAACAGCAGCCGCTGTGCTACGCGGAATAAAGGTCAGGACTTAAGCAAAGCACTGCATATATGCCGGAAAACATAGGTGGCATACCGGGAGAGGAAAGCGCGGTCTTTTTTGACGGCATCGGTCATCTCAAAGAACAGTGTCGAATCCTCATAGCTGCGTTTAAAGAAGGGTTCGCAGAATAAATCCCATTGCGGCAGGTAAGAAGAAGTCTTACGGGTATAGCAGGTGGAAGGCGCAGCCTGTTCCCTGTGGGACTTTTCTGCAAAGGAGGCAATGGATTTATGAATGGCCATATCCTCCTGAGGAAAGTAATAATAGTCTTTATAGTTGGCGTAGAAATATTTTAATTCTTCTGTATAGAGCGGAATCTTTAAAACACCCTTATTTCCTTCTGCCTTCATGTAACAATGATCAGCGGTGCCTGCAATAGGCTTTGGCAAGGATACCGGCAGCGCAAAGAAGAGCACGACTTCCTCTCTGGCAGTGCTGCTGTAATCGTCATAGTAATTTGCCTGGGCTTTATTGACGGTCAGTTCCTCCTCGGAGAGATCATGATAGGAGATCAGTCCCGTCAGGGGAAGAAGTCCCCGGATATCTGCCTCGTTATGGTCTAACAAATTATGCAGGATATCATCAGAGGGCTCCTTGGTGTAACCTTCATAGGCGGCGATCAGTTCGCCTCCGCTTTGCGCTTCCCTTCGACCGGTTTCAAAGAAATTCTCCAATGTCTGCTGTTTGCAGTTGGGTAAGCCGAAGAGACGGCGCATGCCTTTGGCAATGAGATAAAGGTCCAGAGAGTCCATGCCGGTAAGGATATTCTTAAGTCCGTAAAGCTGAATCCTCTTTTTCAGAAAAGGTATATCGAACCGATCTCCATTGTAATGAATCAGATGACGGAAAGCGCCGGCAAAGGCAAGGAAGGCACTTAGAATCTCTCCCTCTTCGTCGGGGGTTTTAGCAAACCATTGACGAAGTTTATAGGCTTTCGCTTCCGGGTCATAATAGATACAGCCAATGAGATAGATGGTGTCTATTTCGGCATGAAGACCGGTGGTTTCTATATCCAGAAATAAATATTCTGATAAAGGCGCAATTTTTTGTAATTCGTAGGCAGGTGCAGAATCATGCAGTGATTTATCAATGATGCGCATAGGCAATCCCCCTTGTTTCACTTTATTCCCTATTATATAATGGAAAAAGTGTGGTGACAACGGAATCTGTCACATTGGAGAAATCGCATGGGCGGATTTCTCCTCGTGTTGCTGCAGTAAATGGCGGCATTGTGAGGTGAAAATGGCTAAATATACATTTGCCGGGGGCGTTCAGCCCTATACCGGCAAAGAAATGACAAAGGGACTGGAAATACGAACCATACTGCCGGGAGAGGTGCTCGCCTACCCGCTGCAGCAGCATATAGGAAATCCTTCCGCGCCGATTGTAAGGATAGGGGAGAGGGTACTGACAGGACAGTGCATTGCCGTGGCAGAGGGAGAGGTCAGTGCCAGACTGCATGCTTCTGTTTCCGGTTATGTTGCAGCGATTGCACCCAGACAGTTGGCAGACGGTACCGTATCAGACTGCATATTGATCGAAAACGATCATCGCTATGAGGAGATTGAATATCCGGCGCCCCGTCGGCTGGAAGGACTTCGCAAAGAGACGATTCTTTCTGCCATCAGAGATGCCGGAATCGTGGGCATGGGCGGTGCAGGCCTGCCTACCCATATAAAGCTTCAGGTTCCCCAGGGCTGCCGTATCGATTATATCATCGTCAACGGCGCCGAATCGGAGCCTTATGAGACAGCCAATTACCGCAGAATGCTGGAAAATCCGGCTAAGATTGTCAATGCGCTGCGGATTCTGCACATCCTTTTTCCCAGAGCCAGAGGCGTGATCGCCATCAATGAAGAGTACGAAGCGTGCTATAACATGCTGCGGCGCTATACTAAAGAAGAGCCATGGATTCTGGTAAAGCATGCCAGGGGCAAATATCCTCAGGGATCCGAGCGGCAGATAATCTATGCGGTGACAGGCAGAACCTTAAATGCCAAGATGCTGCCGGCGGAGATCGGGACACTGGTATTGAATGTGGACACGATGGCAGCGATCAATCAGGCTGTTATGATCCATGAACCGTTGCTTACCAGGATTATCACTGTAAGCGGCGATGCAGTGGCAAATCCCAGGAATTTCCGGGTGCGGATCGGTACTTCCTATGAAACCTTATTGCAGCAGGCAGGCGGTCTTCGATGCAGGGCTGCTCTGCAGGTCATAGGAGGGTTGATGCAGGGACAGCAGGCAGAGAATCTTGACGTGCCGGTGACCAAGTGCACCTCCAGTCTTATCTGCCTTAGTCGGGACAGAGCAGGAGAGATGAAGGAAAGCGCCTGCATACGGTGCGGCCGCTGTGTCAGTGCCTGTCCTAACCGATTGGTGCCGGTGGAGATTTATAAGACAGTGGAAAAAGAACAGAAAAAAGAATTCATTGCCAGGGGCGGCTTAGAGTGCAATGACTGTGGATGCTGCGCCTATGTATGTCCCGCCAACAGGCCGCTTTCAGCTAAGATCGGCAGTATGCGCAGAGAAATCCTCCGGGATGCAGATTTGGCAGGAGACTACGCAAAGAGATATAGCTAACGCATGATCACATCGGAGAGTTCATCTGCGCGAAATTCTCCTGGTGATGCCGTAATTACTGCGGTATAAAAGGACTTTGGAAATGAACGAAGAAAAGGACTTAAGTATTCACATACGCTCGACACTGACCACCGGAAATATTATGTTTCTGGTGATCTTATCCCTTTTGCCGGCTTTAGGTGCCGGTTTGTTTTATTATGGGCTCAGGCCTCTTTTGCTGATTGGGCTGGGGGTCCTGACGGCAGTGGGGACGGAGCTGATATTTGAGTTACTGGCAGGAAAACCCATTACGATCTTTGACTATTCGGCAGCTGTTACCGGCTTTCTGATAGGCCTTATCCTGCCGCCGGCTGTGCCCTGGTACTTTCCGGTTATTGCTGCTTTGGTGGCGATAGGGCCGGTAAAGATGGCCTTTGGAGGTATCGGCAGGAATCTGCTTAACCCTGCAATGACGGGAAAGCTCATATTGCTCCTTCTTTTTCGGGAGCAGATGGAAGATTATTCCAGAGGCTCTTATAATGCGCTGACACCTTTGACACAGCTGGCAGGGGGCAATACTATTGACTTAAAGTCTATGGTATTCGGAGACTGTGCCGGTTGTTTCGGTACCGGGTCTGTGATTGCCATTCTGACGGGACTTTGCTTTTTGCTGCTTACCGGTGTCATTGATCTTCGGATTCCGATTTCCGGCCTTCTGGCTTTTGTGGCCGTGATGGGAGTCTGGGGCGGCAGCGGCTTCGATCCTGCGTATCTGGCAGCGGAGATCATGGGCGGGTGCTTTCTTTTTACAGCGGTTTACATGGCGACGGATTACAGCACCAGTCCGGTGACCATCCACGGGCGGGTCCTTTATGGAGTTTTATTCGGTATACTGACGGCTGTTTTTCGTATCGGCGGCATAACAGAAAATGCCTGTGTCTTTGCATTGCTGATCTGCAATCTGACCACGCCGCTTTTGGATCACTTTACTATGCCGAGACCTTTTGGTATCAAAAAGGAGAGATCTGTCATCCTTTTGGTGCCGAAGGATAAATAAATCGGGACACAACATCAATGAAGAGAAAGAATATGGATGATTATTCACAGAGCTGCCAGCACCGCAGGCGTCTTGAGCAGCTCTGCTTCCGGATTTGTTTTCCAAAAGCAAATCTGGGGACGATTCTTCTCAAGCAGACGCCTGTAGAATGTGGGGGAGTAATGAAAGCACAAACCAAAAAACGAGGCGGCGTTCTCGACTTTATCGAGAGAGTTGGAAACAAATTGCCGCATCCGTACATCCTGTTTTTATGGCTTTGTCTGATTCTGGCTGTGGTCAGTCTGATTTTGTCCATGGCAGGGGTGAGCGTGGTTAATCCAAGCACAGAGGAAACAGTAGCCGTAAAAAATCTGCTCAGCAGTGAGGGTATAATCTGGCTATTAACGAATCTTCTTTCCAACTTCCAGAACTTCACACCTCTGGGACTGGTTCTGGCTATGCAGATGGCTATCGGTTTTTCCGAGGGAGTAGGCCTGTTAAACAGTGTTATGCGTAAAGCCATTCTGGGTGTGCCTATGTGGGCCTTGACAGCTACCGTGCTGTTCTTAGGTATCAATGGAAGTATTGCATCGGAGGCGGCCATCGTCGTTGTGCCGAGTCTGGCGGCAGCTTCCTTTGCTTCTGTGGGAATGCATCCCATCGCCGGTCTTCTGGCAGGTTATGCGGCTACCAATGCGGGCTTCACCGCCGCACTGATTCCTACAGGTACCGATGTACTCTTAAGCGGTGTGACAGATGAGGTGGCCAAGCTGATGGATCCCACCTATCAGGTCAACGCTACCTGCAACTGGTATTTCATGATTGTGTCTACCTTTTTGCTGACGCTGGTGGGTGTCTGGACCAACAAGGTGTTCATTGTGCCTCGTCTGGGCGAATACAAGGGGGCAAAGGCTGTTACAGAGGAAAAGATAAGCGCCGATGAGAGCAAAGGACTGAAAGCAGCAGGAATCTTCACATTGGCATACATTCTGTTATTTGCCGTTCTGACCATTCCCTCCAACGGCATGATGAGAGGCGAAGACGGCTCTGTGTTAAACGGTACGCTGATCACCGGCTTGGTGCCTATCCTGATTATTTACTTTATTCTGGTGGGTGTAGCCTACGGCATAGCAGCCGGAACATTAAAGAGCTCCAGCGATGTTCCGAAATACATGGCGGACAGCCTGAACGGTTTGACCGGTTACATCGTATTGGCCTTTGTCATTGCACAGTTTATCAATATGTTCTCCTATACGAATCTGGGCATGGTCATTGCGGTCAAGAGTTCTGACCTGCTGGAGAGGGTAGGCTTTACCGGTCTTCCGATGATCATCTTCTTTATTTTACTTTGCTGTATTGTTAATCTGTTCATGACTTCCGGCAGCGCGAAGTGGTATATTTTTGCGCCGATTCTGGTGCCTATGCTCATGAATCTGGGCTATACACCGGCTTTCGCACAGGTGATCTATCGAATCGGCGATACCTGCACCAATGCCATTACACCGATTTATCCTTACATTCCCATTGCGCTGGGCATGGCGAAGAAGTATGACAAGGATTTCGGTATGGGATCATTGATTGCATTGATGCTTCCTTATGCCTTTACCTTCCTGATTGCCTTTATCATTCAGATGATCATCTGGGTGGTATTCAATCTGCCTCTTGGTCCCGGCGTCAGTGTGTTTATGTAAAGACGTTGTAAGGACAGATAGAAATGTTTTCTCTGCAGATGAGAAAATGAGACAGATCATAACAGGGAATGGAATGAACTGAATTAGTTCCAATATGCGGCCTAAGCTGCCCGGAGGCAGCAAAGGCCGCATAAATTTTAAATGTGCGCTGATTGCAAATCAAATAGCGAGTTGATTATGCAAATCTCTATTTGATTTGCAATTTTCCGGCGCATGCACCTGCGGAATGAGGATCAATATGAAAAAAACAATGATACAGCGATATGAGAATGCACAGAAGCTGCTGACGGCGCACACCAGAGAGCTGGTGTTAAACGGTCATCCTGTCATACACTGGGATGGGGAGACAGGCTCTTATCTGCGGCAAAAGAGAGAAAATGTAAACGGGGAGATCATAAAAGAGACAGTGATCTTCGATGCGCGAAGCGGAGAAGAGAAGGAGATTCTGCCGTTTACAAAGGAAAAAAATGCAGAGAGCGCAGCAGAAAAAGAAAGTGCAGCTGCGGAAAGTGAAAATGCATGGAAAAAAGGACAGACAATTTCTCCGGACGGTCAGTGGAGATTGGAAAATCGTGAGCATAATCTCTGGATCCTTGGAAGTGACGGAACGCAGAGATGCCTGACGGAAGATGGGGAAGAAAACTGTGAATATGGCACTTACCTGGATATCTACAGTCAGGTGACCCAGAAGGTGGCCGGCATGGTGCCAAGCCCTTTGGCGTTGTTCAGCCCGGATAGCCGGTGGTTTATCACTTACCGGGCAGATCTTCGCAGGGTGGGCACCTTGCCGGTAATCGAGAGCTGCGGGGGAGACGGCGAGCATTTGCGCCCCATTGTCCATGAATATGCCTGCCCCTTTGCCCCTGACGCAGATGACAGGATGCCCTGCACAGAACTCTATTTGGGAGATACTGTCCATGGTACGCTCCAAAAGCTGGATATACCGCCCTATGTAATGCCCGTCTTTATGACACCGGAAAAATCCTTCGCCAGATGGTTTGAGGATTCCAGCGGCTTTTACTGTACCTGGTACGACCGCAGCTGCACCGAGGGAAGGCTGTATCTGGTGAATGTGACCGACGGGAAAGCGATTCTTCGGGTGCAGGAAAAGGCAAAAACCTTTCACAACCTGGGGGCTTTTAACCTCTTAGACGGATTTGGCAGCTATCAATTTTCCAATTTTATCACAGCAGACCGCAAATGGGCATTCTGGCAAAGCGAAAGGAGCGGCTTTGCCCATCTCTACCGCTATGATGAGGAGGGGAATTGTCTGGGGGATCTCTTTGGTGACGAGCACAGTACTCTGATTGTTCAGAAATTGATCCGTTTGGATGAACATGCGGGGAAGCTTTTCTTTATGGCCAATCATATCCCGGAATGCTCGGATCCTCTGTATTACAGTCTTTATTGTATAGACTTAGACGGCAAAAACCTGATGCGGCTGACACCGGAGGACGGAAATCATCAGATCAGCATGGGGGCATACAGCTTTGCGGATACCTGGTCCAGGGTGGATCAGCCGCCGGTCACGAATCTGCGCAGTCTTGACGGCAGTCTGATCAGAGAATTGGAAAGGGCAGATGTTAGTGCACTCATGGAGGCTGGATATATTGTGCCGGAGCGCATTACAGTAATGGCGGATGACGTCCAAACAGTACTTTACGGTATTCTGGTAAAACCGGCAGATTTTGACCCGGCTGTCAAATATCCGGTGGTGGAATATGTCTATGGCGGCGCACAGCTTTATAATGTGCCCAGAGATTTTACCTGGGATAATGCGCAGAACAGAGAAATTCTGGGAGGTCTGGAGGAATTTGCGCAGCTGGGCTTTGTGGGAATCATCCTGGATGGACGCGGTACGCCGGGACGAGGCAAGGCTTTTCATGATTTTAGCTACAAAAATATTCATGGCTGCGCCGGACTGGATGATCACCCCGGTGCCATCCGACGGCTGGCGGAGAAATACCCGTTTTTGGATTTGGACAGAGTGGGGATATGGGGAAATTCCGGAGGCGGTTATGCCACAGTTTCTGCACTGTTTAAGTACGGTGATCTCTATAAGGTCGGCGTAGCTTCCTCGGGCAATTATGATCAGAGAGTATATGAAAATTCCTGGACGGAGCGCTACTATGGTGCCTACGATCCGGAGGTTTATCAGCATGGTGATATCACGGCAATGGCACAGAATCTTACGGGAAAGCTTTTGCTGGCCTGCGGTTGTATGGATGATAATGTGACGATCTGGCAGACCTTCCGTCTGTGTGATGAACTGACCCGGCATAATAAGGATTATGATCTGATGGTATTGCCCAGAATCAATCACAATGTGCCCAGTGATCTGTATTTTGTGCGCAGAAAAATGGATTATTTCGTACAGAATCTCCTGGGAGAAGAACCGCCTAAGGAATTTAAATTCGATTGCATGTGAAAAAGCAGCAGAGCGCAGAGAAACGGCTCAGAAGTGAGGAATAGTAGTCGTGTCTGCGGAATGAGGATGGAATTCAAATTGGAAAAGAACTATAAAATCATCCTCTGCGGCCGTCTTTATGATGGTATTGACAGGGAATGGAAAGAAAATCAGAAGATTTTAGTGGAAAACGAGAGAATCGCCGCGGTGGGCAGCAATGTACCGGAGCCGGAGGGGGCACAGTATATTGATCTTAGCAGATATCAGGTGACACCAGGCATGATCGATGCCCACATGCACATGGACTTTTATGACTGGCATACGGTGCGCCAGGAGGTCTATGATAACAGCGAGCAGGCTAAGGCACTGGCTGTTCTTCGCTGTGCCCGGAAGTGTCTGGAAAGAGGATTTACTACTGTGCGGCATATGGGCGGCATCACCAGCAACAGCTATGGCGTGCTGGATGTAAAGCGCGCCATAGAAAAGGGTTATCACAGCGGCAGCCGCATCGTAGCGGCCCCCATGTTTCTTTGCAGCCCCGGCAGCCACGGCGATCTCTCTCAGGGATACAGCGGCAATCCGGAGATTTCCTCTTTGCTGCAAAAAGAGCGCAGCACCGTGGGAAACGGTGCGGATTTCTTTGTAGATGCTGTGCGAAGGCAGATTAAATACGGCAGTGATTTTATCAAGATCATGGCCACAGGGGGCTTTTTCACACCCTATGACAATCCCATGCAGCAGCAATTAAATGACGAAGAACTCTCCGCCATCATCAGTACGGCTCATGAATGGGGAAAGACGGTGACCGCCCATGTTTATACCAATGAGTTGATGCAGAAACTGATTCGTATGGGGATCGACGGTATGGAGCACGGCTCATTGATGAATCGTGAAACCGCTGCCATGATAGAGGATAAAGGGATTTATCTGGTCCCCACTTTTTGTCCTTACGAAGAAGCTGTTCACTATGATCCGGAGGCCATTAAACTCAAACAGCCGGAATTCAGGCGCAAGCTGGAATTGTATAAGGATATGCTGCAGGCCGGCCGGGAGGTGATTTGCGCCAGCAAGATCAGACTGGGATTCGGGACAGATTTTGTAGCCAATCATCAGAATTATGAGAGCGGTTATGAGTATGAGGCCTGGAGAAAGAGCGGCATGGATCCTTTCCGCACATTGGAGGCTGCCACGCGGATCAATGCACAGATACTGGGACTGGATAAGGAAATCGGTACCCTGGAAGCTGGGAAACTGGCAGATATCAGCGCATGGAACAGAGATTTGATGAGCGATCCGAAGGCACTTCTGGATTGTGCGTTTGTCATGAAGGAAGGCGTGATCTATGAGACAGTGTCTGCATTAGGTTAGCCGTTGCCGATGGCTGCTTTTGTGTGTTATAATTTCGAGAAAGTGTTGTTTTCACTGATAAATGAATAGAGTTGCGGCAATATTATGGCAGGCAAGCTGCGGCGTAGAAAGGAGAAAAATGGAACAGATTTTATATAAAAGTACCCGAAGCGGGAGTGCACCGATTCCGGCTTCTCAGGCAATTTTAAAGGGCTTAGCAGAGGACGGCGGTCTTTTTGTGCCGGTGCAGCTTCCCAAATTAGACCGCTCTATGCAGGAACTCTCTCAGATGTCCTATCAGGATGTGGCCTATGAAGTAATGAAGCTCATGCTGACAGATTATACAGAGGAGGAACTGCGGGACTGCATTAATAAGGCCTATGACAGCAAGTTCGATACAGAGGAGATCGTTCCCTTTGCAGAGGCAGACGGCGCTTACTACATGGAACTTTTCCATGGCCCTACGATTGCCTTTAAGGACATGGCCCTGCAGATCCTGCCTCATTTGATGATCACTGCTGCCAAAAAGAACCATGAGGAAAAGGAAATCGTCATTCTCACCGCGACCAGCGGTGATACCGGCAAGGCTGCCTTAGCAGGTTTTGCAGATGTTCCCGGCACCAAGATCATTGTCTTTTATCCCAAGAATGGTGTTTCTGCCATTCAGGAGAAGCAGATGGTCACCCAGAAGGGCGATAATACCTGTGTCATTGGTATCCACGGCAACTTTGACGATGCCCAGACCGGCGTAAAGAAAATCTTTACCGATCCGGTTATGAAGGAATGCATGGCACAGAAGGGGTATCAGTTCTCTTCTGCCAACTCTATCAATATCGGCCGTCTGGTGCCGCAGATCGTCTATTATTGCTATGCCTATTCCAGACTTCTGAAAGAGGAGCGGATCAAGGACGGGGATCCGGTAAACTTTGTAGTACCCACCGGTAATTTCGGAAATATACTGGCAGCTTACTACGCAGGCAAAATGGGTGTGCCGGTGCACAAGCTTATCTGTGCCTCCAATGCCAATAAAGTCCTGTTTGACTTCTTTAAGACCGGCATCTATGACAAAAACAGAGAGTTTGTCCTGACCAGCTCTCCTTCTATGGATATTCTGATCTCCAGTAACCTGGAACGTCTGATCTATCATATTGCCGGAGATGATGCTGCTGCAGATGCCGCATACATGAAGCAGCTTTCCGGAGAAGGAAGCTACGAGATCACAGCCCAGATGAAAGAAAAGCTGGCTGATTTCTACGGCGGTTATGCTGATGAGGAACAGACAGCGCAGGCTATTCGCAGTCTCTACGAGGAGACCGGTTATGTGATCGATCCACACACCGCGGTAGCTCGTTACGTATATAATTCCTATGTAAAAGAGACCGGAGATCATACCCCCAGTGTGATTGCTTCCACCGCCAGCCCCTTCAAGTTTGAGGGCGCTGTTATGAAGGCGTTGGATCAATACGAGGAGATTCCGGATCTGGATCTGGCTGACAAGCTGGCAAAGACCGCCGGCGTAGCTGTACCGGAGGCTGTAAACAGTTTACGCGGCGCGGAGATTCGACACAACATCGTCTGCGACAAGGAGCAGATGGAAGCGGAAGTAAAGAAATTCCTTGGTTTATAAAGGCTTTCTTAAAAAAGCATAAAAATCGATACAGCATAGATTCATCGATGCTATAATGATAGACGTAACCTCTTTGTCGCGGGGCAGGATTCGCTGCGAAAGGGAGGTTATGTTTTATCAGTTATATAATCAGATCGGAGAATTCACTTACGCATCATTCGTTTATGCATCATTCTCCTCAAGTACCGCAGATATACTGCGGCGTAGAAAGGTAAAATTAGAGAAATGGAATTTTTCGGCGTTTTTCTGGCACTTATGGGGGCTTATATTCTCTATGCGGCCATCATCATGAAGACTCAGGGCAAGATCACCAAAAGCATCATGATGAATCAGAATCGACACGTAGGACAGATCAAGGACAAAGAAGGGTTTATCAAGTATATGTTCCTGCGTACATTTCTTATGGGGGTTGTGGTCATCGCAGCCGGTATCTGGAGTCTCTTAGGACTTGATTTTGCCAACAGCTGGATCGTAGATCTGGTCATCACGATTTTCTTTACAATCATTGTTATTCTCTATCTTCTCAGTATTCGCAGCGCAGACAAAAAATTTTTCTGATAAGGAGTGATCTATTTGACAGATACTAACATCAATGTTTATTCCGAAATAACACCGGAGATCATCAAACTGTCCAACCGGGCAGTTAAGGCAGATGCTATCGATCCGGAGCTCTTTAGCCGCTATGATGTAAAGCGTGGGCTTCGTGATGTGAACGGAAAAGGCGTTCTGGCAGGGCTGACACACATCTCTGATGTCCGTGCATCCAAGATAGTAGACGGTGTCAGTGTGCCGGATTATGGTAAGCTTTTTTACAGAGGCTATAATGTAGAGGATCTGGTAAACGGCTGTGTGGCGGAGCATCGGTTTGGCTTTGAGGAAATCACGTATCTGCTTTTATTCGGTGAGCTTCCTACGCAGGAACAGCTCAAGGAATTTTCTGATCTGCTTATTTTCTATCGCAGTCTGCCTACCAGTTTTGTCCGGGACATCATCATGAAGGCCCCCAGCAAGGATATGATGAATACGCTGGCCCGCAGCGTATTGACATTGTATTCCTACGACGACAGAGCAGATGATACTTCCCTGCCCAATGTACTTCGGCAGTGCCTGCAGCTGATCAGTCTTTTCCCCATGCTTTCCATTTACGGATATCAGGCTTATTCTCATTATCATGACGGAAACAGCCTCTATATCCATCCGCCCCTGACCTCCGGCTCCATTGCAGAGAATATCCTGCACATTCTGCGAATGGATTCCAAGTATACGGAATTAGAGGCAAGAATTTTGGATCTGGCATTGATTCTGCATATGGATCACGGCGGAGGTAATAACTCTACCTTTACCACGCATGTGGTATCCTCTACCATGACGGATACGTATTCCGTGATTGCGGCTTCTCTTGGATCTCTGAAGGGACCCAGACACGGCGGTGCAAATATCAAGGTGGTAAAGATGTTTGCGGATATGAAAGAAAAGATCAGTGACTGGACAGACGAGGAGGCGGTGTCCTGCTATCTGCAGAAGCTTCTTCACAAGGAGGCCTTTGATCATGCCGGCCTGATTTACGGTGTGGGCCATGCGGTTTATTCTAAGTCTGATCCCCGCGCAGTGATCTTCCGCTCTTATGTGGAGAAGCTCTCCGAGGAAAAGGGATTGCACGATGAGTTTAATCTCTATGCATTGGTAGAAAAATTGGCACCGCAGGTGATCGCCGGTGACAGAAAAATGTACAAGGGTGTATCTGTCAATGTGGATTTCTATTCCGGCTTCGTATACGAGATGTTGGGGCTGCCTTTAGAACTCTATACTCCGATTTTTGCTATGGCCAGAATCGTTGGTTGGAGTGCACACCGGATGGAAGAACTTTCTAATAACTCGAAGATCATCCGTCCCGCGTTTAAGGCTGTCAGCACGGATAGGGATTACATTACCATGAATAAAAGGTAGAAGAGAAAGAGGATAAGGATTACAATGAATGCAGCTGCTTCCGTCAGGGATGCAGCTGCATTTTTAAATAGGCGGCATCCATAGGGATCACATCGGAGAATTCGTGTTCGCGAAATTCTCCTCGTGTAGCTGCAGACAAGCAGCGGTATCCATGTGTAATCGTATCGGAGAAATCGCCTTCGCGGTTTCTCCTCACGTCGTCGCAGGCGAGCTGCGACGTAGAGAGGTAAAAATGAAGATTCATAAAGAGAGAATTGCAGGTCTTCGCCGTGAAATGGCGAAGGAGGGGATAGACTATTATCTGATTACAACGGCCGATTATCATCATTCGGAATACGTGGCAGATTTTTTCTGTGTCAGGGAGTATTTCTGCGGATTTACAGGATCCAATGGGGATCTGGTGATCGGAAAGGATTTTGCAGGACTTTGGACGGATGGCAGATATTGGATCCAGGCTGCAGGAGAATTAGAGGAATCAGGTGTCAGCCTGTTTAAAATGGGAGAGAGCGGTGTGCCCACCAGGGAAGAATATCTGGCAGATGTGATGGAATCCGGAGATGTTCTTGGCTTTGATGGTCGCTGCGTCACAGTACGGGAAGAGGAGGCGTTGCTGCAACACTTCAAGAAAAAATCAAAGTCTGTGACACTGCGTCAGGATGCTTTTCTGGCAGACCGTCTTTGGAAAGTGCCGGAGCGGCCGTCTTTGCCCTGCCATCCGATTTTTGTGCTGCCGCCGGAGAATGCAGGCAAGTCTTTTGGGGAAAAGCTTTCGGAGCTTCGAAGTGCCATGAAGGCAGAGGGGGCAGCGTACTATATTACGGGCAAACTGGATGATCTGATGTGGCTGACGAATCTTAGAGGCGGAGATATTCCCTGCAATCCGGTGGCTTTAGCCTACGGGTTTTTCTCACAGGAGGAGGCAGTACTTTTCCTGCAGGGCAAAGAAGTGACGGAGCAGGCACAGGCCTATGCACGGGAGATGGGACTTCTTCTTAAGGAGTATGATGAATTTTCAAATTATCTTGGTGCGTATGCCTATCAGGGAGCAGTACTCTATGATCCGGCAGATACAGGCTGTAATGTGCGGGAAATCCTATTGGAAAAAGGCGCTGCATTGAAAGAAGGGAAAAGTCCCCTTGCACTGCCCAAGGCAATCAAGAATGAGACAGAGATCCGAAATCTGAAGGAAGCCTACAGGCAGGATTCCGGTGCGGTTTGCCGCTTCCTGTATTGGCTGACAAAGGAGATGGAAAAGGGGAGAGAGGATCTGACAGAGGTGGACGCAGCGGCGTACCTGGATGGGCTGCGTGCACAGCTGCCGGGATATCTGGAGCTTTCCTTTGATACAATTTCCGCCTATGGCGCCAATGCAGCTATGATGCATTATACGGCGACCCGTGAGCACTGCGCAAAGCTTCGTCCGGAGGGAATGCTGCTGGTAGATTCCGGCGGCCAATACATGACCGGCACTACAGATGTCACCAGAACTACGGCACTGGGGCCTGTGACAGAGGAGATGAAACGATCCTATACGCTAACGGCGGTGGGAAATCTGGCATTGTTAAATGCAGTGTTTATGAAAGGATGTTCCGGAATCAACCTGGATATTCTCTGCAGGGAGCCCTTATGGAGCAGAGGCATCGATTATAAATGCGGCACAGGCCACGGGATTGGCTATATTTTGAATGTCCATGAAGGCCCGCACGCCATCCGCTGGCGTGCTATGAAAAATAACCAGGATCAGCCTATTCTTCCGGGAATGATTGTTTCCGATGAGCCCGGTGTTTATGTGGAGGGAGAGTACGGTATCCGCATAGAGACCATTCTTCTGTGCACGGAGCGCATGGAGAACGGGGATGGTACATTTTATGGCTTTGAGCCGCTGACCTTTGTCCCTCTGGATAGAAATCTTTTGGATCCACAGTATATGAATGAGACGGACAAGAAAAGGCTCAATACCTACCATGCAATGGTTTATGAGAAGGTGGCACCTCTGTTAGAGGAGCAGGAGCGCAGCTGGCTTAAACTACAGACAGCTCCCATGGAGTGAGTGGACAGGACGGCTGTGCAGCGTGGAATGCATAGTGTGGAATATATAGCATGATAGGACGATTGTCTTACTGCTGCGTACTATTTCCGATAGATGAGGATACACGTCATCTATGTCAGATCGGGTATTTACTTTGCACAGGAAAATGCTATAATAAACTCACCTGGGATGTTCGACAACTCCCGCCATTTTGAACCTACATTTACTTTAAACGGGAATCTCATATTTCCTGCAAGGATGTCACGCCTTCGGCACTTGTTGCTACGGCAGAGGAAGACAGAATGGCAGGCTGCGGACACCCACCTGGCTGACCGCTAGGAGTCAAAACCGGGAAACGGCATTCCGGGCAAATAAAAAAATAAAAGCACACAGGAGAGATATTTCCTGTGTGCTTTTTTTGTAAAGAGACAGAAAGATTTCTTTAGACTTACACTTTATTCGCTGTTCCCTCTTCTGTAGGTACACGTATCCATTTTACCGCTGCAGCTTAGCCTCAGATTTTCTGTGGAACGCAGTAATCTTGCGCGACAGGTCACAGAAGGCCCAGGCAATGCACATGCCGGCGGCAATGCCGATGGCACACAGCAAGGTAGTAAGACCATAGCCGGCTGCAAGGGATGCGTGCCCTTCTACGATCTCTTGCATACAGTAGTAGAGAGTACGCCCCGGTACCAGAGTCACCACGGAGGTAATAAAGATAGGGGTGGAAGGAAGACGGCAGACTCTGGCGACAATCTCTGCGTAAATGGCAACGCAAAGACTGGAAAGAAGGGAAGGTACAAACACATTGGAAGTATAAAAATGCTGGCAGGACAGATAGACAGACCAGCATATAAGGCCTCCGAAAAAGGCATGAATCAGATGTCGCCACCGGGAGTGAAATACCAGAGCGAAGCCGAGGGAACCAAGAGAACTGGTCAGCAGCTGCATCCAGATTGACTGTCCCTGCGTAGGAACGGCGCTGTTTTTAAATATCCAGATGGCGGCGATAAATCCTAATGCCAGGATAGCGGCGATCAATAGCGCCTCGATGAGTCGCATACAGCCGGATAGAATATCTCCCAGCAGCAGATCCCGAAAGCCATTGGTAAACATAATGCCGGGAATAAGCAGCATGATATCGCCGATCATGACAGCGTCCATGTGAAGTGCGGGAAACAGATGTACCAGCAGGCAGATCACACTGCCTGTGCAAAGAGATGCCAGAAGCTGATAAATAGCTGTATTCATACAAAAGGGTGCCAGATATTTCTGCAGAGCCCAGATCAGAATACCTACTAATGCAGCGGCCAGAGCGTCGATCATATTTCCGCCGAAAAAAATAGAAAAGGAAAAGGTTACCAGGATACAGCCGGACAGAAGCTTTAAAGACGATACCTTTTCATTTCGTATCTCCCTGACTGCGTGACAAAGAGCAGCAGGCTCTATGGGGGCAGTACATACCTGACGGCTCAGGGCATTTAATTTTTCCAGCTTGATAAAGTCATTGCTGGAGAGCTTGGGAACCCGCCTGGTCTGGGTAAAAGACTGCCCGTCTGCCAGCTCTATGGTAAGAACGATGCAGGATGTAACGATGAAAACATTCATGCCAACGGCACCATAGGCGTAGCCAATGCGCCGAAGCGTATCCTCGGCCCGGTAAATCTCCGCACCGCTGTCAAGCAGCGCTTCCCCCATATCCAACAGTGCCCGCATAAGGAGCTTATCTTCATTTATCATCCGTTAGGAACCTCCAGCTGTATTATTTCGTAGTGATTATACTATGATAAAAGATAAGAATAGAAAACAAAAGCGGTAAAGACTGGCAGAGACTAAAAAATACATGGGGTTATATAAAAATGTATATAAAATTTTATATAATTTTATAAAAAGCACGGAGAAACAACACGTTTTGCTTGATTTTCCGTGGCGTATGCTTAAAATATAAAAAGTCTGTTAAAAATAGATAAAGGATTCCGCTCGGGAATGACAGAAAACCTTTTCATTCTCAGCCATTGTCCTTTGAAGTCTGAACAGCATTTATTATACAGAAAGCGGAGGAAGAGCAGTGCAGAAATTAAAACATGAACCGTCTTATTATGAGACAACCAAATTCAAGTGGAGACAAAGAATCGGCTTCGGTATCAGCGATTATGCTTGTAATCTGGCATATCTGCTGGCAAACACCTATCTGCTGTTTTATTACACCAACTGTGCAGGACTAGACGCCGGCGCAGTGGGATTTATGTTTGTAGTGACCAAGTTCATCGACGCCCTGACTGATTATATGGTGGGCGCTATGATCGACCGTACCAATACCAAGATGGGTCGTTATCGCCCCTGGATGCTCTACGGTGCACCGGTACTGGCCGTCGGTATGGTACTGCTTTTCTCCGTTCCGACAGAATGGAATGCAGGTGCAAAGCTGGCATGGGCTTACATCACCTATATCATTTTCTCCTTCGGTTACACTTTGGTGAATATTCCTATGGGTCCTGTGGTTTCCTCCCTGTCTGCTTCTGCGACAGAGAGAACAAAGATTTCCACCACTCGTACCGTATTTTCCAACTTAGGCTCTCTGACATCATCTCTGTTCGTGCTGCCTATGGTTTACTTCTTCTCCGGATCTAAGGATGCCACAGGTTCTGCTTTAGCAGTTGGCTATCGCAACACCAATATCGTGCTGGGTATCATCGTAATTGTCATCATGGCCATTTGCGTGGCATGTATCGTGGAAATCAATCCTCCTACACAGAGTGTTGAGAAGACTTCTCTGTTAAAGGATATCGGCAGCCTTGTGAAGAATAAGTACTATGTTATGTTCCTGGGAGAGGTCTTCTTCCTGTTCCTCGGCTACCTGAGCATGTACGGTGCTATGCAGTATTATTACACCTATATCGTAGGCAATGTTAGCGGCATGTCCCTGGCACTGACACTGCTGACCTTATTGGCCATCCCTACCATGATTCTGGCAGCTTTCTTAAATGGCAAGGGTATTGCCAAGATTAAGCTGATTCAGTTCGGTGCTATTGTAGACGTAGTTGGTTTTGCAATCCTGTTCTTTACCGCTAATGGAACAATCGCAACCCTGGCGCTTGGCCTCATCGGTCTTGGCTTTGGTTTCCGTTCCAGCATGTTCTTCTCCATGATGCCTGATATCTTTGACTACACAGAGTGGCAGGTGGGCAGAAACCTTGGCGGCACCCAGAATGCTATTCAGGGCTTTGTAAACAAGCTCTCCTCTGCAGCAGCATCTGCAATCGTTTCCGCACTGTTAGTGTGGGGCAATTATAGTCCGGAGGAGATGAATGCAGCAATGGCAGCCGGCGGCAGTATCGCTGAGCTTTTCCCGAAGTCCTATACTGCAATCAACTTTGCATTCGGTGGTCTGGCACTGGTAGCTACTGTCCTTTCCATCGTGGTGCTTCTGCCTTATGATCTGGACAAGAAGTATCCTCAGATCCGCGCAGAGTTAAACGAGCGTCAGGCTAAGAATAATTAATTAGGAAATGCAAAATAATAGAAGAGACATTTACTCATGAAAATGGGCAGATGTCTCTTTTTGTGCTTCAAACCTACTGTTTTAGGATTGTGATATTTGGCATTCTTATTCAGTTCACAATTGACTTTTATTCCTTTAGCTACTAAAATGAAAGGCAGGCTTGCAGAGCCATTCTAAAAACAAATAAATGCACTGATGGTGTTGCAGCGAACTGTTTTCCAGCAGAGAGAGGAAGTCGTCGGCTGAGAGCTTCCTTTGGTTCAGACAGTTAGTCAATTTCGCACCGGAGCAGCGCGGGGGAAAGTAAGTAGTTCGCGCCGGAGGATGCCCGTTACGCATCGAGAGTGTCCGCACAGGAGTTGTATGTCTGTGTGGGAACATGGGTGGTACCGCGGAAATGACTTTTCGTCCCAGATGTCCGAGAGGATGTCTGGGATTTTTTGTGCACTGATTTTATGGCCGCACAGCATTGGCCCGGCACATGCTTTTTCGGCAAAGCAAAAGGCAGGAAGTGGAAAGGAGAAATCAAAAGATATGATCAGAGATGAACTGGACAGGATCAAACAGGAGGCTATGGAGTCTCTGGGCAAGGCAGAGACACTGGAGATCCTCAATGATGTGCGTGTGGGTGTGCTTGGAAAAAAAGGTAAGCTGACAGGCATTTTAAAGAGCATGAAGGATGTAGCACCGGAGGATCGTCCGAAGGTAGGACAGATGGTCAATTCTGTCCGTGAAGAGATCGAAGGTGCTTTGCAGGAAGCGCAAAAGGAAATGGAGCACCGGGTGCAGGAGGCACGTCTGCAGAAGGAAGTCATCGATGTGACTCTGCCTGCTAAAAAGAATCCCGTAGGTCACAGTCATCCCAATACCGTAGCACTTAAGGAAGTGGAGAGAGTCTTCATCGGTATGGGCTATGAAGTGGTAGAGGGACCGGAGGTAGAGAAGGATTACTATAACTTCGAGGCGCTGAACATCCCGGCTAATCATCCGGCTAAGGATGAGCAGGATACCTTCTATATCAATGGGGATATTCTCCTGCGCACCCAGACTTCTTCCACGCAGATCCATGAAATGGAAAAGGGCAGAATGCCGATCCGCATGATTGCACCGGGACGTGTGTACCGCTCCGACGCTGTAGATGCTACCCACTCCCCCAGCTTCCATCAGGTGGAGGGACTTGTGGTGGATAAAAATATCACCTTCGCAGATTTAAAGGGTACCCTGCAGGAGTTCTCCAGAGAACTCTTCGGACAGGAAACAAAGGTGCGTTTCCGTCCCCATCATTTCCCTTTTACAGAGCCCAGCGCAGAGATGGATGTGAGTTGCTTTAAGTGCGGCGGCACGGGCTGCCGATTCTGTAAGGGATCCGGCTGGATCGAGATCCTTGGCTGCGGCATGGTACATCCCCATGTGCTGGAGATGAGCGGCATCGATCCCAAGGAGTATACAGGCTTTGCCTTTGGTGTAGGTCTGGAACGTATCGCTTTGCTGAAATATGAGATCGACGATATGCGTCTTCTTTATGAAAACGATATTCGCTTCTTAAAACAGTTCTGATAGTAAACGGATACAGAATTTGAAAATGAAGAGCGGCGATTGAATAATAGGCGATTGCAATAAATATAAGATAAAGATTGGAGTGAAACAGATGAATACACCACTTTCATGGATAAAGGCCTATGTGCCCGGATTAGACTGCACAGATCAGGAATACAGTGATCGCATGACATTGACCGGAACGAAGGTAGAGGGATTTGATAAGCTGGATCGCAACCTGGAAAAAATCGTGGTAGGTAAGATCCTTTCTGTAGAGAAGCATCCGGATGCTGATAAGCTGGTAATCTGCCAGGTGGATATCGGCACGGAAAAGCTGCAGATTGTCACCGGTGCACCCAACGTAGCAGAGGGACAGTTGGTGCCGGTAGTGTTAGACGGCGGCAAGGTAGCCGGCGGCCACGACGGCGGCCCTCTGCCGGAGAAAGGCATTAAGATCAAGGCGGGTAAGCTTCGGGGCGTGCCTTCCAACGGCATGATGTGTGCCATCGAGGAGTTGGGAAGAGATGCCAATCTTTATCCCGATGCACCGGAAAACGGCATCTATGTATTTTCAGAAAATCAGGGCCCGGAGTCCGAAAGGGAGAGTCAGAAGCTTTTAGAGAGCGGCGAGGCAGGCACGGAGCAGGCAAAAGAAATGCATGCCTTAAAGCCCGGCGCCGATGCACTGGAGGAGCTTGGCCTTCACGATACGATCTTTGAATATGAGATCACCTCTAACCGTGTGGATTGCTATAGTATTCTGGGCATTGCCAGAGAGGCGGCAGTGACCTTTGACCGTCCCTTCACACCCCCGGTAGTCGTGGTCAATGAGAGCGATAAAAAGACAGCAGATATGGTCAAGGTATCCGTAGAAGCACCGGATCTGTGCAGCCGCTATGTGGCAAGAGTGTGCACAGATATTAAGATTGGCCCCAGCCCTCGCTGGATGCAGCAGCGCCTGGCTAACAGCGGCATTCGTCCTATCAACAATCTGGTGGATATTACAAACTATGTGATGCTGGAGTATGGGCAGCCTATGCACGCTTATGACCTGGATACCGTAGCCGGCCATGAGATTATCGTTCGCAGAGCCAAGGACGGAGATACCTTCCAGACTCTGGACGGACAGGAGAGAAAGCTGGATCGTGACGTATTGATGATCTGCGACGGTGAAAAGGAAATCGGTATCGCCGGTATTATGGGCGGTGAAAACAGTAAGATCACGGACAATGTAAAGACGGTGCTCTTTGAGGCGGCTACCTTTGATGGCACCAACATCCGTAAATCTGCAAAGAGAATCGGCCTTCGCACCGATGCTTCCGGTATTTTCGAAAAAGGACTGGATCCTAACAATGCACTGGCTGCCATGAATCGTGCCTGCCAGCTTATGGATGAGCTGGGCTGCGGCAAGGTGGCACAGGGTGTGGTGGATGTATGCGCACCCATTAAGGAACTGACTCGTATTCCCTTTGAGCCGGCGCGAATCAATGCCCTCCTCGGCACCTCTATTGCACCGGAGCAGATGCTGGAGATCTTTACCAAGCTGGAGCTTGGCTATGATGCGGAGAAACAGGAAGTTGTTGTTCCCAGCTTCCGTCAGGATTTAAAGGAAAACTGCGATCTGGCAGAGGAAGTAGCTCGCTTTACCGGTTATGACAATGTGCCTATGACATTGCCCTCTTCCAGTGCTACCATGGGCGGTATTTCCAAGAAGATGCGTGTTCTGGATGTGGCAGAAGAGGTGGCACGCTTTAGCGGCTTCTCGGAGTCCATGACCTATTCCTTTGAGAGCCCGAAGGTGTTTGATAAGTTAAAGCTGGCAGAGGACGCACCGGAGAGAGAAGCTATTCGCATTGCCAATCCTCTGGGCGAGGATTTCTCTGTGATGCGCACTACGCCTTTAAATGGTATGCTCACCAGCCTTGCTACCAATTATAACCGTCGTAACAAGGACGTGCGTCTCTTTGAAGCTGCCAATGTATACATTCCCAAGGCGCTTCCTCTGACAGAACTGCCGGATGAGCGGGGAGAGTTTACACTGGGTATGTACGGCGAAGGTGCAGACTTCTTTACTATGAAAGGCGTGGCAGAGGAGATTCTTGCAGCGCTGGGTATGAAGAAACAGATGCAGTGCGATCCTGATGCGGGAAAGCCTTTCCTGCATCCCGGCCGTCAGGCAAAGCTTATTTATGACGGTACAGTCATCGGTTATTTAGGTGAGGTGCATCCGGATGTGCTTTCCGCATACGGCATCGGTGACCGTGCGATCATCGCGGTATTGGATATGCCGGAGATTCTCGAGTTTGCAGATTTTGATCACCACTATGAGGGTATCGCCAAGTATCCTGCAGTGACCCGTGATATCAGTATGCTGGTGCCTAAGAAGGTGCTTGCAGGACAGATTGAGAAGGTGATTCGTGAAAAGGGCGGCCATAGCCTGGAGTCCTATCATCTTTTCGATATCTATGAAGGTGCGCAGATCGGCGAGGATCACAAGTCCATGGCTTACAGCCTGACCTTCCGGAATAAGGAAAAGACCTTGGAGGATGCAGAAGTAACCCGGGCAATGGAAAAGATTTTAAAAGGTTTGGAAGAACTGGGCATCGAACTTCGTAAATGATTTATAGGCGGCAAGGAGCGGCGAAAATGGAAAGAATGAATGCATGGATCACTTATGATCTGGAAATGCAGAAAGCCTGCAATGATTTTGCGGCAGAATACATCAAATTCATCAGCGAAGCAAAGACGGAGCGGGAGTGCGTGGATGAGATTGTAAACCGCGCTGAAAAAGAAGGCTTTGTGGAGCTGCAGAAGGCCATCGCAGAGGGAAAGAAGCTGAAAAAGGGAGACGGTATATATAGCGTCTGGATGAACAAGGCTGTCTGCCTGTTCCGCGTGGGAGAGAAGCCCATGGAGGATGGTCTTAACATCCTGGGAGCACATATCGATTCCCCCAGAATGGACATTAAGCAGAATCCTCTTTATGAGGACGGTGGTTTTGCACTTCTGGATACCCATTATTACGGCGGTATCAAGAAGTACCAGTTCGTGGCATTGCCCTTGGCTATTCACGGCGTAGTGGTGAAAAAAGACGGGGAGACAATCATCTTAAATGTAGGTGAG
This sequence comes from bacterium, assembly GCA_963593905.1. Taxonomy (GTDB): domain Bacteria; phylum Bacillota; class Clostridia; order Lachnospirales; family Lachnospiraceae; genus CAG-791. The sequence goes on from CAVBBL010000001.1 coordinate 112,462, forward strand.
GATGAGGATGATCCGGTATTTTTCGTTTCTGATCTGCTGATTCATCTCTCCACGGAACAAATGGAAAAGAAGGCAGCCAGAGTCATCGAGGGAGAAGCCTTGGATATCATCGTAGGCAATAAGCCTGTGATCATCGACGCCAAATCCAAAGCAGGCAGTAAGGGGAAGAAAGCCCCCGGCAGTGACGCAGTAAAAAAAGCAATTCTGGAGATCCTGAAGGAAAAGTATGACTTTGAGGAAAAGGATTTTGAGTCTGCAGAATTAGAAGTGGTACCTGCAGGAAGAGCCAGAGAGGCAGGTTTTGACCGCTCTATGGTCCTTGGCTACGGTCAGGATGACCGTGTTTGCGCTTATCCTTCCATGGAGGCTATTTTCTGGGTGAAGGAGCCGGCACGCACTGCTGTGTGCCTTCTGGTGGATAAAGAAGAAATCGGCAGCGTGGGCGCCACGGGCATGCAGTCCCGATTCTTTGAGAATGCGCTGGCAGAGGTAATGAATCTTTGCGGTGAATACAGTGAGCTGGGGCTTCGCCGAGCATTGGCGAACAGCTGCATGCTTTCTTCCGATGTATCCAGTGCCTTTGATCCCACCTATGCTTCCAGTTTTGATAAGAAGAATGTGGCTTACCTTGGCCGGGGCATGGTATTTAATAAATTCACCGGTGCCAGAGGAAAGTCCGGCTCCAATGATGCCAATGCAGAGTATATCGCTCATCTCAGAGATATCTTTGAGGGGGAGGATATTCAGACACAGACTGCAGAGCTGGGCAGAGTGGATTTAGGCGGCGGCGGTACCATCGCCTATATTCTGGCTTTGTACGGCATGAATGTCATCGACAGCGGTGTGCCGGTCTTAAATATGCACGCACCCTATGAGGCTACCAGCAAGGCAGATATTTATGAGGCGTTCCGTGGCTACATTGCTTTCCTGGAAAAGGCAAGTCTGCGCAATTGGTAAAGTCTGAGGAAAATTTGACAGCCGGGCAGTGGAAATAAACCGCATAATGGTTTATCTTTGTATACAGCAGTGAGATTCTCACTGCTGTATATTGTGTTTAAAGGATGATACAGGAAGAGAGGCTTTCCATGGAAATAAAAACTGCTGGAGAAAGAGTGAACGTAACAGAAGTGCCGGAGGGACTTCGCACGGCGGACTATGATTTTGATCTGCCGAAGGAATTGATCGCCCAGGATCCCTTGGAGGACCGGGCAGCATCCAGGCTGCTTTTATTGAATAAAGAGACCGGAGAGACAAAAGATTCCATTTTCAGGGATATCATTGACTATCTGGAACCGGGCGAGACATTGGTGCTCAATAATACTAAAGTCATTCCCGCAAGACTTCTTGGCGTCAAAAAGGATACCGGCGCCGCAGTGGAGATCCTTTTACTGAAACGCAGGGAAAATGATATCTGGGAAACCCTGGTAAGACCCGGTAAGAAGCTGCGTCCCGGAGCAGAGGTGAGTTTTGGAGACGGCCTTTTGACAGCTACGATACTGGAAATCGTAGAAGAGGGCAATCGGTTGGTACAGTTCCACTATGAGGGAATCTTTGAGGAGGTGCTGGATCAGCTGGGAGAGATGCCGCTGCCTCCCTATATCACGCACAAGCTGCAGGATAAGAATATGTACCAGACCGTCTATGCCAAATACGACGGCTCTGCAGCAGCGCCTACGGCAGGACTGCATTTTACAAAGGAACTTTTGGAAGAAATTCAGAAAAAGGGTGTGAACATTGCCTATGTCACCCTGCATGTGGGCCTTGGCACCTTCCGTCCGGTCAAAGTGGACAATGTAAAGGAACATCACATGCACACAGAGTGGTATCAGGTGACACCGGAGGCGGCGGATCTGATCAACCGCACGCATGCGGCAGGAAAGCGGGTAATCTGTGTGGGTACCACCAGCTGCCGTACAGTGGAGAGCGCTGCGGATGAAAATGGCATCATCCATGCCGGTGCCGATAATACCTCCATTTTTATCTATCCCGGATATCATTTTAAGGTGATGGATGCACTGATCACCAACTTTCATTTGCCGGAATCTACCCTGATGATGCTGGTGTCGGCATTCGCCGGGAGAGAACACATCCTGGAGGCATATAAGGAAGCGGTGGAGAAGAGGTACAGATTCTTCAGTTTCGGGGATGCAATGTATCTGTATTAGTGCCTGTAATAAGAATTATAGTAGGGACAGCTTTGCTGACAGAAAGTTTTGGTGAAAATTTTGTTTACAGACTGTCTTTGACAAAAATAAACAGCCGGGAAGTGGCTGTGAGAATTCGATATTCTCATAGCTCCTTTCCGGCTGTTTTGTGTTGTGACTGCAGGTCTCATATAATCATGTCAAAGAAGTCAGATCCTCAAAGAATCCGGGATAGCTGATGGTGACACATTGTTCATCTTTGATCATTGTCTCACCCTCTGCAATGAGAGCAGCGACGGCAAAGCTCATGGCAATGCGGTGATCTAATCGCGGTTCAATGACGGCACCGTGCAAAGGTTTACCACCCTCAATAATAAAACCATCCTCTGTAGGGGTAATGTCGGCGCCCATAGCCCGGAGATTTTCTGTCACAGCGTCTATACGATTGCATTCTTTGACCTTTAATTCGGCGGCATCCCGGACAATGGTGGTTCCTTCAGCTGCTGCGGCCATGATGGCAATCACGGGGAGTTCATCTATGAGAGTGGGAATGATGGCGCCCTCAATCACAGTGCCGTGGAGTGCGCTGGATTTTACCACCAGGTCTGCGATGGGCTCTGCGTCGTTTTTTTCGTTCGTATACTCGATGGAGGCTCCCATAGCCTTAGCTACCTGTAGAATGCCGGCTCTGGTTGCGTTGATGCCGACATTGCGGATGATGACCTCGCTGCCCGGGACGATCAATCCGGCGGCAATAAAGTAAGCGGCGGAGGAGATATCTCCGGGCACCTGAATCTGCTGGGCATAGAGTTCGCGACAGGGAGAGATGGTGATCCGGGCTCGTCCTGTTTCCTTTTCGACAGTGGTGTTTAAATCTGCACCGAAGGCAGAGAGCATCCTTTCTGTGTGATCTCTGGAGAGAGAAGGCTCTTCCACGGTGGTCTGTCCCTGTGCATAGAGGCCGGCGCAGAGAATGGCAGATTTTACCTGGGCAGAGGCTACGGGAGAGGCATAGCAGATGCCGTGGAGAGAAGTGCCGCTGATGCGAAGAGGCGCGCAGTCATTGCCCTGTACGCTGCAGATGGAGGCACCCATCTGGGTCAGGGGGGTAATCACACGTTTCATAGGACGATGGTTAATGGAATCATCCCCGGAGAGAATGGTTGTAAAGTGCTGAGGTGCCAGTATGCCGGAGATAATGCGGGTGGTGGTGCCGCTGTTGCCTGTGTAGAGCTGTGCTTCTTCTTTGCCGTCGGCAGGAGTCAGGCCATGCATGCCTTTGCCGTGTACGAGTACATGACCGGCGGCAGCGTCGCAGTCAATGTCCACACCCAGACGGCGAAAGCAGTCTATGGTAGAAAGACAGTCGGCACCGTTTAAAAATCCGGTTACTTCGGTAGTGCCCTTGGCCAGTGAGCCAAACATGACAGCACGGTGGGAGATAGATTTATCCCCGGGCACTGTGACGGCACCGGAGAGTCTGTGAGCCTTTTGAAGAGTAAGCATGGCGATGACCTTTCTTTGTAAATTTGCAATAATAATGAACGGCATCTCTGATACAATAGATATTGCAAAGCATGTATTGTTTCAGAAAAGCTGTAAAGCATGTATGCTCAGTGGAGCATATAGCCGTTTTCCGTGAGCAGCTCTCTGGCTCTGCAAAGACCATCCTCCGTGTGCAGTTCGATGCGCAGTACACCTTCCTGATATTCCCGATTATGCTGGATGCCGATATTTTTGATGTTGATCTCGGCCTGGGCCAGAAGATTGACAATCTCTGCGATGACGCCGGGGCGGTCCGGAATATCCACATACAGGGCGAAAACGCTGGGCAGAGCACCGCTGCGGTTTTCTGCAAAGCCTTCTCGGTAGACCCGTGCATTGTCAAAGAACTGATAGATTTGTTCACTGTCTCCCTCGGCAATGGAAGATCGTATCCTCTGCAGGCTTTCGATATAGTCATCCAGTAGAGAGAGGATATTGTCTTTGTTGGTCAGGCAGATCTGCTGCCACATAACGGCAGAGGAAGAAGAGATTCTGGTGATATCCTTGAATCCTCCTGCAGCGATCATTTTCATGATGCCCTGGGCATCGTCGCTGTCCTTGATGAGGTTGACCAGGGAAGCAGAGACCACGTGAGGTACATGGCTGACAGCCGCTGTGGCGTAGTCGTGCTTCTGACAGTCCAGAATCAGCGGAATAGCTCCGAGAGATGCAATGAAGGCGGTAAAGGATGCTGCCTTCTGGGGAGAAACCTCCGGCTCCGGAGCCAGGATATAGTAAGCGTTTTCCAAAAGCTTTGCTCTGGAATTGCGGTATCCGGTGCGCTCGCTGCCGGCCATGGGATGCCCGCCGATGAAATATTCCTGCAACCCTGCCTGTCGGATATGCTGATGGATGTCCGTCTTGACGCTGCCAATGTCCGTCAGGATTGCCTCGGGAGAGAGAATCCTCTTGACAGCAGGCAGATTCTCATCATTGTGGGCAACCGGCGCACATAGAAAAATAATATCGCAGTCTGCAAAGGACTCATCGATGGCGCCCGCTGCCTGCGTCAGGACATGGTCCTGTAAGGCTTCCTTAAGAGAAGTCTGATCCGGATCATAGGCTATGATCTTGGCATCGGCATTGGTGTTGCGAATCGCTCTGGCAATGGAGCCGCCGATGAGCCCCAGACCTATAAATCCAAAAGTATGAAATAGCATGGTTATCCTCGCTTTTAAGCAGTAACTAAGCATTTTTAACACAACTGTGAATGGTGACAGCTGTTTGCATCTTTTAATTTCTCACGAGAGTAAGCGCTCATCGGAGCTTTTGACCTCTGCTCCCTAACATCATGTAATTGTAAAACGTAAGGGTAAATTTGACAACCACAAGGAAGGAAAGCAAGACATGACCGGTGAACATCTGATTCGTTTCTTTTATAAATTAACAGGAGTTAAGATCCCCGATGCGCTGGCCAGGGAACACTATGCCTATAACAGGCAGAGGGAGAAACTGCTGGCAGGAAATTACATTTACTCGCAATACGTGGCGCCCTTGTCTGATTTTCAGTTCGGCAAAGTCTCTGTATCCTATGCAGGCTGTGCAGCAGTAGCTGTTTACAATACCATGCGTTTTCTGGGAATGCCTGTATCCTTTTCAGAGGTAATCTACAGACTGGAACAGAGCGGTCTTTTGTCTATGGGAGGTAAAATGGGCACCAATCCCTGTCTTTTAATAGGCACTCTGGAAAAAATAACGCCCTTCGGTGCAAAAGGCGAATGGAGGTGCTTTCGTGATCCGGCGCAGCTGGAGAATTGGAAAAAGGAAACCGACAAGGAAACTGACAATGAAATAGACAAGGAAATAGACAAGGAAATAGATAATGAAATAGATAATGAAACACACAGGAAAACAGATAGGAAAACTGATGGAAAAATAGATTGGAAAACAGAGGAGAAAACAGGAAAAGCCGAAATGCAGGGAAATAAAAAAATGGCGGCTATATTGGCGGTCTGGAATGACAGGAACAATCCGCGAAAAGGAATGCATTTTTATATGCTCTGCAGTGAAGGAAACGGCTGGAAAGCTATGAACCGGCTGGATGGATCAAAACAGGATAGAATTTATTCCTCTGCGGCGGACTCGCTGGGCAAAAGCAGGCTGATTTTGGGATATTGCTTTATGACAGCCGGTGGCAGTCATGAAGTTGCCTACGAGCAGCGGCTGCGTTGAGTGCTTGGATATGACATTGCAGAATTTATGATGAGATTTTGCTGACGTTGCAATAGGATTCTGCATGGATTGTTTGAAATGATCCTGCGCTCGGGGTATAATACACAATTTTGTAGCGCGCTTCCGTACTGTTTGTGTAAAAAAATTCCATAAACTTTTGTTGATTTGTTTGAAAAGTTTGTAAATTTGAACGATTTTGCTTGTATATTGCAGATAACTTTAGTAAAATATACACATGAATTTGCAAAATATCAGACAGATATATGCAAATGAACAAAAGACTGGAGGGCACGACGACATGAAGGTTTATACGACAGAAAAAATCAGAAATGTGGTGTTGCTGGGACACGGCGGCTGCGGTAAGACTACCCTGGCAGAGTCCATGGCATATCTGGCCGGTGTTTCATCCCGTATGGGTAAGGTAGAGGATGGCAATACCTTAAGCGATTTTACAAAAGAAGAGCAAAAGAGACAGATTTCCATTTCCACGTCTTTACTTCCTATTGAGTGGGAAGACTGTAAGATCAACATTCTGGATACCCCCGGTTTTTTTGATTTTGTGGGCGAAGTAGAAGAGGCTATCAGTGTGGCTGATGCGGCTATCATTGTGATCTCCGGTAAAAACGGCGTAGAAGTGGGCACGCAGAAAGCCTGGGAACTGTGTGAAAAATACAATATCCCCCGTATGTTCTTTGTAACGGATATGGATATAGATAATGCTTCCTATCGTGAAGTTATCGAGAATCTTTCTGCTGATTATGGCAAAAAGATCGCTCCTTTTAACCTTCCTATTCGTGAAAACGAGCAGTTTGTAGGTTATGTCAATGTTATTCAGGAAAAGGGCTTCCGTTGGAACGGCAAGGAAGTAGATGAGTGTGAGATCCCTGAATACAGCAGGCCTAATCTGCAGCTCTACAGAGATACCTTGATGGAAGCAGTGGCAGAAACCAGCGAGGAGTTTATGGAGCGGTATTTTAACGGTGATACCTTCTCGGAGGCCGAAATCCGCGCCAGCGTCAGAGGCAATGTCTGTGACGGCTCTATCGTGCCTGTGGAGATGGGCTCCAGTGTTCTTTGTCAGGGCATTTACACATTGCTGGATGATATCGTCAAATATATGCCCAGCCCCGAGAATCGCAAGATGAACGGCATTAACTTAAAGACCAATGAAATTTTTGAAGCGAACTTTGATTTCAGTAAGCCTAAGTCAGCTTATATCTTTAAGACCATAGTGGATCCCTTCATCGGAAAATATTCACTGATTAAAGTGCGCTCCGGCGTCATCAAGACAGATGATCTTGTTTACAATGCAAGGCTTAGCGAGGAAGCTAAGATCGGCAAGCTCTATATCATGCAGGGCAATAAGACCACAGAGATTCCGGAGCTTCACGCAGGAGATTTAGGTGCATTGGCCAAATTCGGAGATGCCAAGACAGGAGATACCCTTTCCTCCAAGGCAACGCCGGTGCAGTATGCGCCTATGGATATTTCCACGCCTTATACTTATCTGCGCTATCGCCCCAAGAAAAAGGATGACATTGACAAGATTGCCCAGGCTATGTCCAAGCTTATGGCAGAGGATCCTACCTTCAAGGCAGTGAATGATTCTGAAAATCGGCAGACCCTGATCTACGGCATGGGTGATCTGCAGCTGGATGTCATAAAGAGCAAACTCCTCAATGAATACAAGGTGGAGATTGAGACGGAAAAGCCGAAGGTGGCGTTCAGAGAGACTATTCGCAAGACCTCCGATGTGGAATACAAATATAAAAAGCAGTCCGGCGGTCATGGACAGTATGGCCACGTTAAGATTAAATTCTCACCTTCCGGTGATCAGAATGTTCCTTATGAGTTCGCACAGGAAGTAGTAGGCGGCTCCGTGCCGAAAAATTATTTCCCCGCTGTGGAAAAGGGCATCGCAGAATCAGTCCAGAGGGGACCTTTGGCAGCTTATCCCGTAGTGGGCGTAAAGGCTGTGCTCTATGACGGCTCCTATCATCCGGTGGATTCTTCGGAAATGGCCTTTAAGACCGCGGCAGTACAGGCATTTAAGAAAGGCTTTATGGAGGCAGGTCCTGTGCTCCTTGAGCCTATCGTAAGTCTTCATGTGACGGTGCCGGATACCTATACCGGCGATGTGATGGGAGATTTGAATAAGAGAAGAGGAAGAGTCCTCGGCATGAGTCCTCTGCCGGGAGGTAAGCAGACCATCGATGCCGATGTACCGATGATGGAACTCTTTGATTACTGTACCGTGCTTCGTTCCATGACAGGCGGCCGTGGAGAATATCGGTATGAGTTTGCCAGATATGAGCAGACCCCTGCGGATATTCAGAGTAAGGAAGTGGCAGCCAGAGCAGCAAAGGTAGCAGAAGGAAATGCAGCAGAATAAAAAGTACTTGCACATCTGACTAAACACATGTTATAATGACAAAGCTGTTTTGAACAGAAATAATCATTACAAAATGTGAATGATAGATAGTGAGGTGAGAAGCAATGAAAGAAGGAATCCAGCCTGCATATTATCAGGCAACTGTGACCTGCAACTGCGGCAACACATTTGTAACCGGCTCCACAAAGCCTGAGATCCACGTGGAAGTCTGCTCCAAGTGCCATTCATTCTATACTGGCCAGCAGAAGGCTGCAGCCGCAAGAGGACGTATCGAGAAGTTCAACAAAAAGTACGGCGTCGGCGCAAACAACTAGATTGGAAATCGCAACCTATGACAAGGCTGGGGCGTTTTGCCTCAGTCTTGTTTTGCGATTATGGAGAAAATTCTTAAAATTATGAAAGAAAGTCATAAGCAGCATTATTCCGGCATCGGCGGCCAGGCGGTCTTAGAGGGCGTCATGATGCGCAATAAGAATATGTACGCAGTGGCCGTTCGAAAGCCCAATCAGGAAATTGAGGTGGAAATCGATGAGTTCCACGGCGTCATGGAGGACAGCGTCCTTAGAAAGATTCCTCTGACCAGAGGCATTTTTGTTTTTATTGACTCTATGGTCCTTGGAATGCGTGCTCTTAATTTTTCTTCTTCTTTTTATGAAGAGGAGGACGCAGAGCCTACAAAGTTGGATCGCTTCTTTGATAAGATCACCGGAGGAAATGCAGAGAAACTCTTGTCTGTCATAACCACAATCATTGCCTTTGTGTTTGCGATTGCACTCTTTATTCTTCTGCCGTTATTTGTTTCTGATGTTTTGAACAGTTATATACGCAGCGCCTCCCTGATGGCTGTTATTGAGGGAATCGTGCGTATTTTGATCTTTATTGGTTATATTGTGGCAATTACAGCTATGAAGGATATCAAGCGGTTATACCAATACCATGGTGCAGAGCATAAGTGTATCAATTGCATCGAGCACGGACTTCCCCTGACAGTGGAAAATGCGGCTAAAAGCACGAGACTGCACAAGCGATGCGGCAGCAGCTTCATTCTGTTTGTGGTTTTTGTCAGTGTGATTCTGTTTTTCTTTATCCGCGTGGAAAGTCCATTGCTTCGCATTGTGATACGTATTGCCCTGATTCCGGTAATCGCAGGCATCTCTTACGAGCTGATCCGCGCGGCAGGCAGTCATGACAATCTGCTGGTGCGGATTATTTCTGCTCCCGGCCTGTGGCTGCAGCGTCTGACTACCAAGGAGCCGGATGCAGATATGCTGGAGGTCGGCATTGCCTCTGTGGAAGCTATTTTTGACTGGAGAGAGTATCAGAAAAGAGAGTTTGGGGAAGAAAAACAGGAAAGATAAGGACAGAGTACAAATGCAGGAGCAAACCTATCGAAAACTCTGGGAAGAAGGAGTAAACATACTACAAGAGGCCGGGATCGCAGAGGCGAGTCTGGACGCAAGGCTTTTGCTGGAGGATTGCTGCGGGACGAATACCCAGACACTCCTTGCTCACCCGGAACGTCCGGTGAGCGAGGAAGAACGCAGACAATATGAGTCTTATATAGAGCGGCGAAGTCTGCGGGAGCCGGTAGCATATATCTTAGAAGAACAGGATTTCATGGGTCTTTCTTTTTATGTCACCCCGGCAGTGCTGATTCCTAATCAGGACACGGAGACGCTGGCAGAGGAGGCAATGCGGATTCTGTCAGGGGGCATGAGGATTTTGGATCTGTGCACCGGAAGCGGTTGTATTCTCTTATCTCTCCTGCATTACGCACCGGATTGTTATGGGGTCGGAACAGATATCTCGGCAGATGCACTGCAGATTGCTAAAGAAAATGCTGATCGACTTAAATTACAGCAGCGATGCCTGTGGCGAAAGGGAGATCTTTTTGAGGCACTTGACGGTTTACAGGAAGAGGACCATTCTGTTTTTGAAAAAAAGGATGGTCATACAGATGTGAAATTTGATATGATTGTGTCGAATCCGCCTTATATCGCTACGGATGTTATCAGGACGCTGGCACCTGAAGTGAAAAATGCGGAGCCCTATGGGGCACTGGACGGGGGTTCGGACGGTCTTTCTTTCTATCGTGAGCTGGCTGCGAAAGCAGCCGGGTGGCTTCGAATCGGCGGAAAGCTTTTGCTGGAGATCGGTTATGATCAGGGAAAGCAGGTAGCTGAATTGCTTGCAGAAAATGACTGGCTGGAAATCAGTGTCATTAAGGATTATGGAGGTCTTGATCGGGTGGTCAGGGCAGAGCGAGGACTGCATACGAAACAGTAGCACAGCAGCCAAATCTATAAGTTTGCAGGCTGATACTCTTATGATACGCCGGTGAAGTAGTATATTTACCGAGATAGTTTTACCGAGACAGTTGTATTTAAAAGAGAATTTGATATAGCTGTCGAAGCATAAAGTCCATGCAGAAGGCGTGACAATGCATGCGCCCAATATGTAAATAACCAATATACACGCAATATAGGAACAACCACTTTGTACACCAAAGAACTGTACCGTTTATGGGAGGGAGGAGTACCATGTTTGATAAATTAGATGATCTGCTGATGCGCTACGAGGATATTTCCAGGGAACTTTCCAGCCCTGATGTGACAGCAAATCAGGAACGTTTCCGCAAGCTTATGAAAGAGCAGAGCGATATTACACCTATTGTAGAGGCTTATACAGAGTACAAGCAGAAAAAACAGACAATCGAGGATTCTCTTGCTATGCTGGATAGTGAAAATGATCCGGATATGCGGGAAATGCTGAAAGAAGAGTTAAATGAATCGAAGGCAAGGACAGAGGAATTAGAGGAGGAGATGAAAATCCTGCTGCTTCCTAAGGATCCCAACGATGAGAAGAACGTCATTGTGGAAATTCGTGCTGGCGCCGGCGGTGATGAAGCAGCACTGTTTGCTGCCGAGATCTACCGCATGTATGTGCACTATGCAGAAAACCGCCGCTGGAAGGTAGAGACCATGGACTTCGAGGAAATCGGAATCGGCGGCATGAAGTATGTGACCTTTATGATCTCCGGCAGCGGTGCTTATTCCAGACTGAAGTATGAAAGCGGCGTACACCGTGTACAGCGTGTGCCTGAGACGGAGTCCGGCGGACGTATCCATACCTCTACGATTACTGTGGCGGTGATGCCGGAGGCGGATGACACGGTAGAAATTGACATTCCGGAGAAGGATGTGCGTGTAGATGTCATGCGTGCTTCCGGAAACGGCGGCCAGTGTGTCAATACCACCGATTCTGCAGTACGTCTGACCCATTATCCCACGGGTATCGTGATTTACAGCCAGACCGAGAAATCTCAGCTGCAGAACAAGGCCAAGGCCTGGGCACTGCTTCGCTCCAAACTCTATGACATGGAGATGCAGAAGCGCCATGACGCAGAGGCAGACATGCGCCGCAGCCAGATCGGCACCGGCGATCGCTCTGAGAAGATTCGCACTTACAATTTCCCTCAGGGACGTGTGACGGATCACCGTATCGGTCTTACTCTTTATAAGCTTGATAAGATCATGAACGGAGATATCGATGAGATCATCGATGCCTGCATTGCTGCCGATCAGGCTGCCAAGCTGGCGAAGATGAACGAGGAAGAATAGATTTTTTCGTTTTTCATCGATGGCTCTGCTGACAGAACAGAGCATTTATAGGAAATCCGGCATTGTGTAGGAATGAAAGATTCCGTACAGGATGCCGGATTTTTTGCGGACTAAAAGTATGTGATGATCGACTTGAGTTTGTAACTATGCGGTTATAATCTCTACTGTGTATTACGGGTAAAGAAAAAACACTTGACTTACCAAATGCTATGTTATAAGATGTGACGTATGGAAAAAATAGTAGAACAGGGACTGCTCTATGATTTTTACGGACCGCTGCTGACCAGTCATCAGCAGCATATTTATGAACAGGTGGTTTACGAGAATCTCTCATTAAATGAGATTGCAGATTTAGAGGGAATCAGTAAACAGGCCGTTCATGATCTGATGAAGCGCTGTACATTGGCGCTGCAGTCCTACGAAGATAAGCTCCATGCGATCCGCAGCTTTCAGCGGATTCAGGAATCTGCTGACCGGCTTATAGAAGCGGCGAAGGCAGCAGAACAGGCAGACAGTAAAGAAGTGCAGGCAGCATTTCCCCGGACGGTCTTAGGGATCGCAGAGGAGATCAAAAAGGAAATTACCTGATGGCATTTGACAGTTTATCCGAAAAATTAACAAATGTATTTAAGAACCTGCGGGGTAAGGGAAAGCTCACAGAGGCAGATGTAAAGGCAGCGCTGAAGGAAGTGAAGATGGCGCTGTTAGAGGCCGATGTGAACTTCCGAGTGGTTAAGCAGTTCGTTTCCTCGGTGGAGGAACGGGCTATCGGCGAGGAAGTTATGAATGGTCTGAACCCGGCCCAGATGGTAATCAAGATCGTGGACGAGGAACTGACCAAGCTTATGGGTTCCGAGACCACAGAGCTTTCTTTTCAGCCGGGCAAATCCATTACCGTCATTATGATGTGCGGTCTGCAGGGCTCCGGTAAGACCACCACGGCAGCCAAGATTGCAGGAAAACTCAAGCTGAAGGGCAAAAAATCCCTGCTGGCGGCGTTGGACGTCTACAGGCCGGCGGCTATCAAACAGCTGCAGGTAAACGGTGAAAAACAGGGCGTGGATGTCTTTACCATGGGAGAGAATCATGACCCTGTGGACATTGCCAAGGCGGCAATTGAACATGCACAGAAGAATAATGAAAATGTGGTCATTCTCGATACGGCCGGCCGTCTGCAGGTGGACGAGGAGATGATGGAGGAGCTGGAACGCATCAAGGCTGCGGTAGATGTGCACCAGACGCTCTTAGTGGTAGATGCCATGACCGGTCAGGAGGCTGTCAATGTGGCTAAGACCTTTGATGACCGTATTCACATCGACGGCGTGGTTTTGAGCAAGATGGACGGCGATACCAGAGGCGGTGCAGCTCTTTCCGTCAAGGCAGTTACGGGTAAGCCTATCCTGTATGTAGGTATGGGGGAGAAACTCTCCGACTTAGAACAGTTTTATCCTGACCGCATGGCCAGCCGTATCCTGGGCATGGGAGATGTCCTCACTCTTATTGATAAGGCGCAGGCAAGCCTTGGAGAGCAGGACGAGGCCAAGAGCAAGGACATGGCAGCTCGTCTCAAGAAAGGTAAGTTTGACTTTAACGATTATCTGGAGAGCATGCAGCAGATGCGGAAGATGGGCGGCCTTTCCAGTATTCTTGGCATGATGCCCGGTATGGGAATCAAGGCCTCTGACCTAGAGGGAGCGATTGATGAGAAGCAGCTGGCCAGGACGGAAGCAATCGTACTGAGCATGACGCCGGCGGAGAGAGCTAATCCCAAACTTCTGAATCCCAAACGGAAGTACAGGATCGCCAAAGGATCCGGCAATGATATTGCGGATGTAAATCGCTTTATCAAGCAGTTTGAGCAGATGCAGAAGCTGATGAAGCAGATGCCCGGTATGATGGGCGGCAAGCGTCGGGGCCGGGGCATGATGAACATGTTCGGCGGCAGACGGGGATTATTCTAAACAGGCAGTAACAGATGGTTAAACAATTGTTTCCAATTCTGTTTCGCATATAAACTATCTATTTATAATATGGAGGACAAAGAAATGGTTAAGATCAGATTAGCAAGAATTGGTGAGAAGAAGGTTCCGCTGTACAGAATCGTAGTTGCAGATTCCAAAACTCCCAGAAACGGTCAGTGCATCGAGGAGATCGGCACCTATGATCCCAACACCAATCCTGCTACTGTAAAGGTAGATGCAGAGCTGGCAAAGAAGTGGCTGGCAAACGGCGCACAGCCCACCACCGTTGTGAATAAGCTGTTCAAGCAGGCTGGTGTTAATAAGTAAATCCTGTCATTGATGCGAGAGGTGCATATGAAAGAACTTGTAGAAGTGATCGCAAAAGCCCTCGTTGAGTATCCTGATGAGGTGGTTGTAACCCAGAAGCAGGAAGGCCAAAACATCCGCCTGCAGCTTCATGTGGCACCTTCGGATATGGGAAAGGTGATCGGCAAGCAGGGAAGGATTGCAAAAGCAATTCGCTCTGTGGTAAAGGCAGCCTCCTCTAAGGAGGATTATCGGGTTGATGTAGATATTGACTGATAGATCAGTAGAATGGACAAAGGCACTGTGGCAGCACATGCCGATGTCCATTTTTTTAGGTATCCATGCAGGGTCATATCGGAGAGTTCGCCTTTACAGAATTCTCCTTATGCGGCTGCAGATAAGCTGTGGCATAAAGAGGTAAAAATGGTAGAATATTTTCAGGTAGGCGTCATAACCGGTACACATGGATTGAAGGGTGAGGTAAAGGTATTTCCCACCACGGATGATCCGGAGCGTTTTCTTTCTCTCGACAAGGTACTGCTGGATCTGGGTAAATCCAGAAAGGAACTTTCGATTGCGCATGTGAAGTTCTTCAAGCAGTTTGTGATTCTTTCTTTTAAGGAATTTAGCCGGATCGAGGATGTGGAAAGACTTCGGGGGAAGAGTCTCCTGATTTCCAGGGAACAGGCAGTGCCCCTGGAGGAGGGAGAGTTCTTTATTCCGGATTTATTAGGCCTTTCTGTAATGGAGGAGGACGGTACACCTGTTGGTACATTGAAGGATGTGCTTCAGACCGGTGCTAATGATGTCTATGTGGTGCAGACGCCGGAGGGAAAAGAAATCCTGCTGCCTGCGATCAGGGAATGCATCAAGGAGACCAATCCCCAGGAAGGATATATGAAAGTGTATCTGATGCCGGGGCTTACAGAATAGGAGAGTGCAGATGCATTTTCACATACTTACACTTTTCCCGGACATGGTTCTGCAAGGACTGAATACCAGCATTTTGGCCAGAGCCATGGAAAAGGGGCTCATCAGGGCCGATGCCTACAATATCCGGGATTACACAGAAAATAAGCATAACCGGGTGGATGATTATATCTATGGCGGCGGCGCCGGCATGCTCATGCAGGCACAGCCTGTTTATGATGCCTGTATGGCCGTACAGCAGCAGCTGGAGAAACCGGCCAGAGTGGTCTTTCTGACACCGCAGGGAGAGACCTTTACCCAGGCAAAAGCACAGGAATTATCCAGGGAAAAGGATTTGATTCTGCTTTGCGGACACTACGAGGGAATTGATGAGCGGGTGCTGGAGGAAGTGGTGACAGATTCCATTTCCATAGGGGATTATGTTCTCACCGGCGGAGAATTGCCGGCCATGATTCTGGTGGATGCCATTTCCAGGCTGGTGCCCGGCGTTCTTAATAATGCAGAGTCTGCTGAAACGGATTCCTTCGGCAACGGTCTGCTGGAATATCCCCAGTATTCCAGACCGGAGGAGTGGCGCGGGAAAAAGGTTCCGGCGATTCTTCTTAGCGGCGATCATGCCAAGGTAGATGCCTGGCGCCTGGAAAAGTCTCTGGAGAGAACCAAAGAACGTCGGCCCGATCTCTATGAGGCCTATATGAAAGCACATCCGCCTGTAGAGAAAAAGAAGAGAAGAAAAAGAAAGAAGCCCTTGGAAACAGAGGCAGAAATTGATAGTAAAACCGACATGCCAAATGTAGTTGAAACTTCTGAGACTTTTGCAGATACAGAGGCAGGGATTTCTGATCAGAAATTCCTTGCATCGACGTGGAATATGTGATAAATTACTAATGTTGCGTAAAAGATCAGAGATGGTCCGCTGCTTTTAACCGGAAGCAGACTGTACCGGAGCGTTAGTATGTACAGACATATTTGACAGCGAGGATGGACAGCACCGGCCCTACAAGGCAAGAACATCCAGTGTACAAAGGAGACGAAATGAACGACATTATTAAGGAAATTGAGCAGGCACAGTTAAAGGATAACAAGCCGTCCTTCAACGTAGGCGACACCGTACGTGTTTACGGTAAGATCAAGGAAGGCAACCGCGAGAGAGTACAGGTATTCGAGGGCGTTGTTCTGAAGGTTCAGGGCGGCAGCAACAGAGAGACCTTTACTGTTCGTAAAGAGTCCAGCGGTATCGGCGTAGAGAAGACATGGCCTCTTCACTCTCCCAACGTAGAGAAGGTAGAAGTGATCAGAAGAGGTAAGGTAAGAAGAGCTAAGCTGAATTACCTGCGTGCATTAAGCGGTAAGAAGGCAAAGGTTAAGGAAGTTATCCGTACCGATAAGTAAGAACACACAGAGGGCGCTGCACTGACATAAGAAGTGCAGCGTCTTTTTGCTAAGAGCCGCAGATAGTTTGCGGTAGGAGAGGAAGACATGCGCCGCAGAAGAAGATCGTCGGGACTTTCTTTTTATGAAAAACAATCCCGGATCAACGCCGATATCATTAAGGAAATCATGCTCTGGATCCTATATACGGCAACGGCCATTCTGATGGCTTTTGTTTTAGTCAGTGCTGTGGGGTACCGGGTGAGTGTGATCGGTGCCTCCATGGAACCGGAGTTGGAAAACGGACAGAATGTGCTGGTCAATCGGGTAATCTATCGGCTGAAGGATATCTCCAGAGGGGATGTGATTGTCTTTTATCCGGGAGGCAACACGGCTACGCACCCCTATGTCAAGAGAGTAGCGGCTGTACCGGGAGACACAGTGCAGATCACAGATGGTAAGCTCTTGATCAATGGCTTTCCGGATGCTGACAATGATTCCTATGATCTGATGGAGGATGCGGGTACGGCTGCGGAGATGATCACGCTGGGAGAAGATGAATATTTTGTTCTGGGTGATAACCGCAATAACAGTGAGGACAGCCGCTCTGCCGGAATCGGGCTTGTCAGTGCATCTTCTGTCATCGGTAAGGCCTGGCTGGCGCTGCCCGGCACCAGTCACAGTTTATCGCTGATTCAGTAAATATTTTTGAGAAAAAGGATGGAGGATCGATGGCAGTTTATCAATGGTATCCGGGACATATGACGAAAGCCCGCCGGATGATGGAAGAGAATATCAAGCTGGTGGATCTGGTGATAGAACTGGCAGATGCCAGGATTCCCGGCAGCAGTCGGAATCCTGATATCGATTCCCTTTGCGCCGGTAAGGCAAGAGTTTTGGTGCTTAATAAAGCGGATTTGGCAGATTCGGCTTGTACGAAGGCCTACATGGAAGCTTATAAAAGCACCGGGGGCAAAGTCATCGCCATGGATGCCAGAACCAGAAAGGGAATGGAAGAACTGCGGGGATATGTCAGAGAAGCCTGCAGTGCCAAGCTGGCCAGGGATAAGCGTAGAGGCATAGTGGGGAGACCGCTGCGTGCTATGGTGGCAGGTATCCCCAATGTGGGCAAATCCACCTTTATCAATTCTTTTTCCGGAAAAGCCTGCACCAAGACCGGCAATAAACCCGGGGTGACCAAGGGAAAACAGTGGATTCGCCTGGCAAAGGATCTGGAGCTTCTGGACACCCCCGGCATCCTGTGGCCTAAGTTTGAGGATCCCATTATCGGCATGCGTCTTGCCCTGGCAGGAGCCATCAATGAGGATATTCTGGATCCCACAGAGCTTTCCCTTTGGCTGGTACAATATTTAAATGAACAATACCCTTCCCTGTTAAATGAAAAATATGGGATTTCCTATCCCTGTATCGATGCAGAGGATCAGATAGAAACTGTCTTAGGAGAGAAAGAAGGGCGTGCAGATGCAAAGGGTACCAAAGAGGCTCTTGCCTGCCTTACCGCAATCGCAGAGTCCAGAAAATTATTAAAGAGTCAGGGACTGCCGGATATTGACAGAGCGGCTTCTTTGCTGTTAGATGATTGCAGGAGCGGAAGAATCGGAAGAATCTCTCTGGAAAAGGGAGAGGTATCTGCCGCACAGGAGCAGTAGTTGCTGCGAACAGTTTGATGGCGGATGAGAAAACAAATTTTCCGTCGACTCCCTGCGGCAGGCTGCTCGGAAATGGAGAGTATTGTGAAGGAAGGTCTTAAGAATCTGTTGAATCTGGTGCTGTATATAGCCGGGGTACTTTTGGCAACCTATTTGCTGATCACCTTTGTGGGGCAGCGTACTGAGGTATTTGGTCAGTCTATGTATCCTACGTTGGAGAGTGGCGATCAGTTGATAGTGGATAAACTTTCTTATCGTTTTCATGATCCGGAGCGCTTTGACATTATCGTATTTCCTTATCAATATCAGGAAAATACGTATTATATCAAGAGAATCATCGGACTGCCCGGGGAAAGAATACGGATTGACGGAGAGGGTACTATTTATATAAACGATGAAGTGCTGGACGAAAGCTACGGCTATGAGGCTATGGTCATAGCCGGTCTGGCCGCCCAGGAGATTACATTGGGAGAAGACGAATACTTTGTTCTGGGAGATAACCGGAACAACAGTCAGGACAGCCGAGATCCGGCAGTAGGCTGTATACATAAAAAAGATATCATCGGCAAAGCCTTCATCCGACTTTATCCTTTTGACAGATTTGGGCTTCTCAAACACAAATAAGTGACAGAGCACTATTGTGATACAGGCACCGCAATAGTTATATCGTGGTATTGTTTTTGCCGCAGTGCCTGGGGAACGGAGAATGCAATGGCAAAGAGCATTTCACAGATCAAGGCAGAATATCAGGCAGCACCGGAGACGATGCTGCCTGATTTTATACGTACATACAGCCAGGACGAAAGGGCAGGGGTACAGACACTTTGCAGGCAGGCGGCCAAACGGCTGGAGAAATTAGAGGAAGAAAAAAAGAGGGTGCATGCCATGCGCACCTTTGAGCAGCAGGCAGCAGCACCCTATCAGATCCTTCTGCAAAAGGGCGGATTGATCTGCGGTATTGATGAGGCAGGCAGAGGCCCTTTGGCGGGGCCGGTGGCGGCAGGGGCCTGTATTCTGCCCCCGGATCATGATCTGCTTTACGTCAACGACTCTAAAAAGCTCAGTGAGCAGAAAAGGGAGGAACTCTACGAGCAGATCACCAAAGAGGCCATCGCCTGGGCTGTGGGTATTGCAGAACCGGCCAGAATTGATGAGATCAATATTTTACAGGCGACTTATGAGGCTATGCGACAGGCAATCAGCAAGCTCTCGCCGGCTCCTGCAGTGCTGATTAATGACGCCGTGCAGATTCCGGGAGTTTCTCTTCCCCAGGTGCCGGTGATCAAAGGAGATGCCAAAAGCCTTTCTGTAGCCGCCGCCAGTATTCTGGCTAAGGTGACCAGGGATCGGCTGATGCGGGAGTATGACAGCCAATATCCGGCCTATGGCTTTGCAGCTAACAAAGGCTATGGTTCTAAGGAACATATTGCCGCATTGGAAAAATACGGTCCCTGTCCCATTCACAGACGATCCTTTATCACCCATTTTTCTCTGCCCGGTGATGCGGCGGATGACACCCGGGAAGCAACGCAGAATCAGCATAGTCTGGGTGCGGAAATGGAAACTGCTGCGGCAGCATATCTGGCAGAACAGGGCGTTAGGATTCTGGAGAAGAATTTCAGAAGCCATCATGGAGAAATCGATCTCATCGGGGAAGAGAATGGGTGTATCTGCTTTGTAGAGGTAAAATATCGGGGCAGTTATCAGTCCGGGGCTCCGGAGGAGGCCGTGCATCTGCAAAAGCAGGAAACGATCTGCAGGACGGCGGACTATTATCGTCTGGTGCATCATCTGGAACAGACGAGGCCTCTTCGCTTTGATGTGGTGGCTATGGATAGAAAAGAAAACGGTGAGCTTCAAATCCGCTGGATCAAAGATGCTTTTCCCTATAGGGGGAGTGGCAGGTGGTGAAGCAGTGCGCGCAGTCAAAGGACGACGGCAAGTAATGACGGTGATAGACTGCAGACAAAAGCCGGAAAAGGTGAAGAAAATAATCAAACTGTATGTTTAATATACATAAAAGAGCTGCTGTGAAGATGAGAGAAGAAGCTATAAAAGAGAAATTAACAAGTGAAAAAGAAGAACTAAAGACAACCGGCGCTGTGAACAGAGATTTTTCATCCTGCGCATTGAAAGAGTATATAGTAGAGGACGAGCCGCTTACCATGGTGACTTTTCCGCTGCTGTCGGATACAAAGTTGGTGGAGCATGGTTTTACGACTCGTCTGGGAGGCGTGAGCAAGGGGCCTTACGCATCTATGAATCTGGGACTTTCCAGAAAGGATGATCCGGCGGCAGTGAAGGAAAATTACCGCCGGGCGGCATTGGCACTTCACAGAGAGCCGGAGGATATTGTTTTGTCTTACCAGACGCACACCAGCAATATCCGACAGGTGACAGAGGCGGACCGCGGCAAAGGTTTTTCCGTGGAGAGAGATTACAAGGACGTTGACGGACTTATGACGGATGTGCCAGGCCTTTTGCTGGTGACACTGCATGCGGACTGCACCCCGCTCTTTTTCCTGGATCCGAATCATCCCGCTATTGGGCTGGCCCATGCCGGATGGAGAGGAACAGCAGGACAGATTGGTGCTAAGATGGTCGCAAAGATGCAAAAGGCCTACGGCAGTGATCCTGCTTCACTGCTGGTGGTGATCGGACCCTCCATCTGCGGTGACTGTTATGAAGTGGGAGAGGATGTGGCGGAGATTTTCCGAAATACTTTCGGAGAGAATGTCTGCAGAGAGCAGAGCATTTTGCAGCAAGGCGGGCTGCAGGGACAGAAGGATAAATACAGACTGAACATGTGGGCAGCCAATGTGTGGCAGCTTAAGGAGGCGGGTGTGGAGCCGTCTCATATTTGCGTATCCGGTATCTGTACCTGTGAAAACAGTGATCTGTTTTTCTCCCATCGGGCTGTCCATGGGGGAGAGCGGGGGAATCTTGGGGCTTTTCTTTCTTTAAACTAAAACCGGCACTATTAAATCCCACTGATGGATTTTAAACCAGAATGGAAATTGGAATTCCATACTGAATGGAAATGCAATCCGGTATGGATAGGCGATGCTGCATGAAAGTGTAATCGTATACAGAAATTTATTTCTGAAGCAGGGAGTCTGTGCATTATAGTAAACAAAAAATCTGTACAGTACACAGACCGGCTGATGACTCCTCTGTACGGGTGCCGGACAGAGGAACCAAAGAGTAATCACATTCTCTGTCTTTGCTTCTCTTAGACAGGGGGTTATACACAACTGTCGGCAGAAATTAAAAAAAGTGTTGACACAGTATAGTGGATGCGTTATTGTATACCTGTACAAAATAAAAGACGCTAACAGAGAGCAAAGGTGCTCGCGAGAAATCGCTTGCCTTTGCTCTTTTTTATTTGTGCAGGCGCCTGGAGGCGGGCACATTTGTGCTTGTATAAGAAGGAGGAACAGATCATGAAGTTAGCAGACACCGGTTTGACAGTACAGGACATTAAGGACAAGGTCAATAAGTACATGATAGAGACCTATGAGCGTTTTGATTTCCTTGCTGAGTCCGCAGAGGGAATGTATCTCTATGATGAGAACAAGACACCTTATCTTGATTTCTACGGTGGCATCGCAGTTAACAACGCCGGCAACCGCAATCCCAAGGTAGTAGCTGCGGTAAAGAATCAGATGGATGATATCATGCATACCTTCAACTATCCTTACACGATTCCTCAGGCGCTGTTAGCAGAGAAGGTTTGTGAGACCATCGGCATGGATAAAATCTTCTTCCAGAACTCCGGTACAGAAGCTAACGAGGCTATGATCAAGATGGCTCGTAAGTACGGCGTAGAGAACTATGGTCCTAACAGATACCACATCGTAACGGCAAAGGAAGGCTTCCACGGCAGAACCTTCGGCGCTATGTCCGCTACCGGCCAGCCCGGTAATGCCTGCCAGGTCGGCTTCGGTCCCATGACCTATGGCTTTTCCTATGCACCCTTCAATGATCTGAAGGCTTTTGAGGATGCCTGCACCGAGAATACCATCGCTATTATGGTAGAGCCTGTACAGGGCGAGGGCGGCGTACATCCTGCTTCTAAAGAATTCCTGCAGGGTCTGCGGAAGTTCTGCGATGAGCATGAGATGCTGCTGCTGATCGATGAAGTGCAGACCGGCTGGTGCAGAACCGGTGCGGTTATGTCTTATATGAATTACGGCATCAAGCCGGATATCGTTTCCATGGCCAAGGGCCTCGGCGGCGGCATGCCCATCGGTGCAATCTGCGCAACCGAGAAGGTATCAAAGGCATTTACTCCAGGCTCTCACGGCACTACTTTCGGCGGACATCCTGTAAGCTGCGCAGCTGCTTATGCAGAGGTGAATGAGCTGCTTGACAAGGATCTCGCAGGCAATGCCAAGAAAGTAGGCGATTATTTCGCAGCAAAGTTAGAGAAACTTCCTCATGTGAAGGAAGTAAGACACCAGGGACTTCTGGTAGGCGTAGAATTCGATGATACCATTAAGGGCGTAGATGTAAAGCACGGCGCATTAGACAGAAAGCTGCTGATTACGGCCATCGGCGCACACATCATCCGCATGATCCCGCCGCTTATTGTCACCGAAGAGGATTGCGATAAGGCTTTTGCAATCCTGGATGAGACTGTAAAGTCTTTGGAAAAATAAAAGAATTTGATCGAAAAGGCTGTCTGAGACTACAGACAGCCTGATAAGACGAGGGCGTCACAGACCAATCGGTTTGTGCGCCCTTTTTTATATACAGCCAGCAATGCATGATCACATCGGAGAGATCGCCCTCGCGAATTTCTCCTCATGCAGCAGGCTGCGGCATAGGAACAGGGAGGAAAGCATGACACAGACACATCTGGTAATAACCATAGGATGCGAATACGGTGCCAAGGGTAATCAGATCGGAAAAAAGGTTGCAGACGATCTTGGCATTAAGTTTTATGACCGTGATACGGTGGACGAGATCATCAAGGAAGTAGGAATACCGAAGGATATCATGGAAAAGGTAGAAGAGGGCGTCACCATCGCCGGTAAGGGCGCAGAGGGAGATGTCCGCGGCTCTTTTTCCAAGTATGCAGATCTGACGGAGCGGGCCATTCACGTGCAGAAAACCATTATCCGTAAGTTGGCAGACAGGGAGTCCTGCGTCATCATCGGCCGTTCTGCCGATTATATCCTGAAAGAACAAAAACCTATTCTTCGCGTCTTTATCTATTCTCCCGATGAAGTGCGCATCCGGAATGTGATGCAAAGTCACAATCTGTCCGAAAATGATGCAAAGCTTTTAGTTGTGGAGAAGGATAAGCGGTATCACAAAAGACATCTGGCACTGACTGGCAGTAACCGAGGCGATCGTCACAACAGAGATATGCTCCTCGACAGCAGTCTGCTGGGCGTGGACGGTACTGCCAAGCTCATTGAGGATGTGGCCAGAGAAGTGTTTAAGAAATAGGGGGACAGGATATGGAACAGAAAAAATCAGAATTTGACAAAGTATTTAATGCCTGGGATATCCTTGTGATTGCCTTTGGCGCTATGATTGGCTGGGGCTGGGTAGTCTCCTCCGGCGGATGGATTCAAAAGGGCGGTGTACTGGGTGCAGCTCTTGGTTTTGTACTGGGCGGTGTCATGATCTTTTTCATTGGTCTGACCTATGCGGAGCTGACGGCAGCTATGCCCCAATGCGGCGGTGAACATGTATTCAGTTACCGCGCTATGGGCTCTACCGGTTCCTTTATCTGTACTTGGATGATCATTTTAGGATATGTCAGTGTGGCCTGCTTTGAGGCTTGTGCATTTCCTACCATCATCACCTATC
This sequence comes from bacterium, assembly GCA_963593905.1. Taxonomy (GTDB): domain Bacteria; phylum Bacillota; class Clostridia; order Lachnospirales; family Lachnospiraceae; genus CAG-791. Next base: position 136,396 of record CAVBBL010000001.1, read on the forward strand.
TGTGGCCAGGGTTCCTGAAAGGGTATCTGTATACTATCGCTGGTTTTGATGTCTATGCATCCTGGCTGGCGGTGGCCATCATTGTAGCTTTCCTGATCATGATGATCAATATCATCGGTGCTAAGACGGCAGCTATCCTGCAGACTGTCCTGACCTGCATCATCGGCGGCGCGGGTATCCTGTTGATCGTAGCATCTGTCATCAATGGCTCGGTAGATAATTTAAACGGACAGATGTTTGCTGGTACGACCCTGGGTGTGAATCTTAAGGCTGTAATCGGTGTGGCTGTTTTATCTCCCTTCTATTTCATAGGTTTCGATGTTATTCCACAGGCGGCAGAGGAAATCAATGTACCGCCCAAGAAAATCGGCAAGATGCTGATTCTTTCAGTTATTCTGGCTGTTATCTTTTATGCGTTGGTCATTGTTGCAGTCGGTCTGGTTATGAATCCCGAGGCTATTGCAGCTTCTGAGTCTGCCACGGGTCTGGTGACGGCTGATGCCATGGCTGCTGCTTTTAATACAACGGTAATGGCAAAAGTTATCATCGTAGGCGGTATGTGCGGTATCATTACTTCCTGGAATTCTTTCCTTCTGGGTGGTTCACGTGCCATGTACTCCATGGCAGAGTCCTACATGATCCCCAAGGTGTTTGCAAAGCTTCATCCTAAGCATAAGACACCAATTAATGCCTTGATCCTCATTGGTATTCTGACCATGCTGGCTCCTTTTGCAGGCAGAAAGATGCTGGTTTGGATCAGTGACGCAGGTAACTTTGGCTGCTGCCTGGCTTATTGCATGGTAGCGTTGTCTTTCCTGATCCTTCGAAAGAAGGAGCCTGATATGCCCAGACCTTATCGTGTAAAACACTATAAGTTTGTGGGAACCATGGCAGTGCTCATGTCCGGCTGCATGGTGGCTATGTATATCATTCCCGGAAGCGGCGGCACATTGGCTTTGCAGGAGTGGGGCATGGTATTTGCCTGGAGCGCATTGGGGGCAGTATTCTTTGTCCTTTGCAAGAGAAAGTACAAGGATTCTTTTGGTACATTGGTAGAATTGATCTCTGATGAGGATGCCGCTACCCTGATGCCTGAAGCAGACGAAGAGGAACTTGATAAGGTCATCGACGCAGCCATCGACCGTGTACTGGCGAAGATGGCAGTCTAATTGGAAGATCCTGTAATAAACTTTGCTTTCAGAGAGGAAAGTGCAGAAAAGTAAGTGCTGGAAGGTAAGTATTGGAGTGGCAGGTAGTGCCATCTGTCATGCACCTTACAACAGAAAAGAAATAGAATGAGTCAGGATTATTTGTCTTACAATGTATCTGTCAATTTAAAGCGTATCCGGCAGGCCAAGGGAATGAGCCTTGATCGGGTCTCCGAACAGACCGGGGTCAGCAAGAGCATGCTGGCCCAGATTGAAAAAGGGACGGCCAATCCTTCCCTTGGGGTGCTGGCAAAGATCACCAGCGGTCTTCGGATTGATTTCCAGACGTTGACTTCCCAGCCCAGACAGGAGTATTGTCTGGTGGATCCAAGTGATCTAGAGCCCACCAAAGAGGTGACAGGACAGTATAGTGTCCGGACTTGTTTCCCATTTGAGGATTCTCAGGCCATGGAAGTCTATCGGATCGATGTGGAGCCCGGAGGAACTTATGTCAGCGGCAGCCACGGAGAAAATACCAGAGAGTATATCTGTGTCATGGAAGGTGTGCTGACCATAGAGTGTCATCATCATGTGCAGGAGGTCTTCAGAGAACAGATTTATAAATTTGAGACAGATCAGACGCATATCTATCGCAATAATGGCCAGGAGACAGCCAGGTGTATCTGCTATTTCCTGGACTATACACATTTAAAGGGGTAGGAGCATGGGAATGCAGTTGCGTACAGCAAATACAGTTAGAAGTATTGTCTGTGTAATGTATGCGCTTTAACCTTTAGTGTGAAAGTTTCGCAGGATGGATGCGGGATGGAAGGTGTCTGGAAGTAAAAAGGCAAAATAGGAAAAAGAGGAAAAAGAGGAAAAAGAGACGGACAGTCGCGGGCATAAAACCGCAGACATCCGTCTCTTTTGTCCTATAACGCTCTTCTTTGTCCATAACCCGCTCTTTTTACTTGAACAAAAATAGAGGTTATCTTTTGAGAATCTTTTGAGAAATTTCATAATACTGGATATTATCTTGTGCTAAAAACAAACAGCGCCGATCCTTTTCTCGTATTGCCGTAATAGGATCGGTGCTGTTCGGTGAAGAACGGATGAATCAGGAGAGAATATCCTTTTCCTGCTCCTTTGCATATTTCTCCATAATCTCGCTGATTTTGCTGGTAGGTGTGGAGATAGAGGCTGCGGAGGTATCATGATTTAAATAATCGATGATAGAAGCCATATATTTACTCATATCTGCGCTGACATGGTAAGGACGGGTAAATAATTCCGGAATCTGGTAGGTTAGGTTGGTGGTGATCACCCGGTCGAACCATCCCTTTTCATAGGCTTCGTCAAACTGCGCCAGACCGTCTGTGAACAGACCGAAGGTGCAGCAGATAAAGACGCGCTTGGCGTGACGTTCCATCTTCAACTGTCTGGAGGTGTCCAGCATACTGCCGCCGGAAGAAATCATATCGTCGATGACGATGACATCCTTGCCTTCAATATCATTGCCCAGGAAATCGTGGGCAACAATGGGATTCTTGCCGTTTACGATGACGGAGTAATCCCGGCGCTTATAGAACATGCCTACATCAGCGCCAATCACGGTGGCAAAGTAGACTGCTCTGTCCAGTGCACCCTCGTCAGGGCTGATGACGGTGATGTGATCCTTATCCAGTACCAGATCTCGCTCTACGTCCATCAGGGAACGAAGGAACTGGTAAGGAGGCATGAAATTGTCAAAGTCCGTCAAAGGAGCGGAATTCTGAATACGGGGATCATGGGCATCAAAGGTGATGAAATTGGTGACACCCATGTCGGAGAGCTCTTTGAACATAAGGGCGGCGTCCAGAGACTCCCGGCCGCTTCTCTTATGCTGGCGGCCTTCGTATAAGAAAGGCATGATGACGGTGATTCGTCTGGCTTTGCCGTTGATGGCAGTGATCATGCGCTTTAAATCCTGAAAGAGATCGTCGGGAGAGCAATGGTTTACAAAGCCGTTCATCTCATAGGTCATAGAGTAGTTGCATACATCAATGAGCAGATAGACATCCTTGCCTCTGGCAGATTCGGTGAGGACAGCCTTTCCTTCGCCGGTACCGAAGCGGATACAGGGAATGTTCATCAGATAGCTTTCCTTTTGGTAGTCCTCAAAGGCAGGGTCGTTCTTGGCAATATTGTGATCAGCCTTGCGGAAGGCAGAGATATAGGCGTCCACCTTATTTCCCAGTTCCTGTGCAGAGGGATGTACTACCAGAGCAAGAGGTGCTACCGGGATTTTGCGTTCAAGCTGTTCGTGCATTTCGAGTTCAGACATGGTACTCTCCTTATCAATTGGTTTCCGGATACATGGAAAGTATAAAATTTCCTGGAAGGATATGCAAGAGAGAAAGGGCAGGTTTACAGAAAAGGTGTTTTTCGTTACAATAAGGGATGGCCGCGACAGGATGCGGCATATGGAGGAACTTATGGCAAAGAAAAAAACAAGGCCCATTGTAGCAGTAGTGGGACGGCCCAATGTAGGTAAGTCCACCCTGTTTAACGTGCTGGCTGGTGAGAAAATTTCCATTGTGAAGGATACACCGGGCATCACCAGGGATCGTATTTATGCGGACTGCACATGGCTGAATTATGAGTTTACACTGATCGACACCGGCGGTATCGAGCCGGATTCCAGGGATATTATCTTATCTCAGATGCGGGAGCAGGCACAGATGGCCATTGATATGGCAGATGTGATTCTCTTTATGGTAGATGTGAAGCAGGGGCTGACAGATGCGGACGGCAAGGTGGCGGATATGCTGCGCCGTGCACATAAGCCGGTCCTGCTGGTCGTCAACAAAGTAGACAAATATGCCAAGGATATGGCGGATGTCTACGAGTTTTATAATCTGGGTATCGGTGATCCCTATCCGATTTCTTCCGTCAATCGCACCGGTATCGGCGATCTCTTAGACGCAGTGGCAGAGCATTTTCCGGAGCCGGGAGAGACAGAGGAAGAGGATGATAAGATTCGCGTAGCTATCGTGGGCAAGCCGAATGTGGGTAAATCATCCATTATTAACAGACTCATCGGTGAAAACCGGGTCATCGTATCGGATATCGCAGGCACCACCAGAGATGCGATTGATACGGAGATCAAACACAATGGTACGCCCTATGTATTCATTGATACAGCCGGACTTCGCCGGAAGAATAAGATCAAGGAAGAGCTGGAGCGGTTTATGATTCTGCGCACCGTGGCAGCGGTAGAGCGGGCGGATATTACGGTATTGGTTATCGACGGCACAGAGGGTGTCACAGAGCAGGATGCCAAAATCGCCGGTATTGCCCATGACAGAGGCAAGGCTGTGATCATCGCCGTCAACAAATGGGATCTGGTGGAGAAGGATAATTCCACGGTCAACAAATTCACCCAGAAGGTGCGCTCTGTTCTTTCCTTCCTGCCCTACGCAGAGATCATTTTCATCTCTGCTGTCAGCGGACAGCGTCTGCCTAAGCTCTATGACATGATCGATGCTGTACACGCCAATCAGTCTATGCGTATTCAGACCGGTGTACTTAACGAGATCATCTCAGAGGCTACCGTTATGCAGCAGCCGCCGTCGGATAAAGGCAAGATGCTGCGTATTTTCTACGGCACCCAGATCGGTGTCAAGCCGCCGACCTTTGTGTTGTTTGTCAATGATAAGGAACTGTTCCATTTTTCTTATCAGCGTTATATTGAAAATCAGATCAGGCAGGCCTTTGGCTTTAAGGGAACCCCTCTGAAATTTATTATCAGAGAGCGCAAGGAAGGCTGATAATTTGAAAAAATCTGTGTAGTTCTTCTTTCAAATTGCATGGATGCGTAAATGTTATCAGTGCATAATGGCATCCGAGAGTTTGCCTTCGCGAAATTCTCGTCGCCTCTTCGCAGCATGGCTGCTCAGAAATGGGGATTAGTGTGAAAAATATGCCCGATGGCATATTTTTCGCACAGCTATTTGTTTCTGTGAAACAAATAGCCCTGATGGCAGACGAGAATCTGAAATTCTCGTAGCCTCTTCGCAGCATAGCTGCTCAGAAATGAGGATTAAAATGAATATTGCAATAAGAGTGGCAGCATTGGCCATCGGCTATGTATTCGGCCTGTTTCAGACTGCCTATCTGTATGGAAAATATAAGGGGATCGATATCCGCAATTACGGCAGCGGCAACGCAGGCACCACCAATACACTGCGCGTGTTGGGAACCAAGGCGGGGATCATCGTATTTCTGGGAGATGTGTTGAAGTGTGTAGCGGCGGAGCTGGTGATGTACCTGCTCCTTGGCAGCAGACATAGTGAGATTTTATATCTGCTAAAGCTCTATACAGCAGCAGGATGTGTGCTGGGCCATGATTTTCCCTTCTATATGAATTTTAAGGGTGGTAAGGGAATCGCTGTCACCGCAGGTCTGGTGGTGAGCTTTCACTGGATGTTTCTGCCGGTGGGACTGCTTTGCTTTTTAGTACCTTTCCTGGTGACTCACTATGTGTCTCTGGGATCTCTTTTGGTTTATGTAGGATTTGTGATCGAGATGATCGTCTGCGGACAGGCCGGCCTCTTTGGAGCGTCCGGTGCGGTGCTGCTGGAGATGTATGTCATATCGCTGCTGTTGGCAGCGTTGGCTTTTTATCAGCACCGTGGCAATATCGTAAAGCTTGCCAGGGGCACGGAGCGGAAGACTTCGCTGCTTCACAATAAAGCAATGCTTGATCCGGATAAGAAGTCAGGAAAAGAGGATCGATAGCATTTTTTTTAAACCGCGGCACAGAAGAAAATGAATTCGAGAGATTTATTTTACTAAGAAGCATTATTAGCCCGGATGGCAGAATGGAGATGGATGATGGCAAAGGTCGGAATGATTGGCGCAGGCAGTTGGGGAACAGCACTTACCTATTGCCTGACATGCAATGGACATGAAGTGACAGTGTGGTCGATTGCACAAAACGAAGTGGATATGCTGAATACAGAGCATGAGCAGAAGGAAAAGCTGCCCGGCGTGATGCTTCCGGAAAGTGTGGAGGCTACCACGGATTTGAAAAAAGCGATGAAGGACAAGGATTTGCTGGTGATGGCAGTACCTTCTCCCTTCTTCAGAAGTACAGCCCATTCTATGGCACCATATTGCGCAAAGGGACAGCGGATCGTCTCTGTGGCAAAGGGTATCGAAGAGAATACGCTTTTGACACTCAGTGAGATTCTGGAGCAGGAGCTGCAGGAAGCACAGGTGCAGGTGGCAGTTTTAAGTGGTCCCACCCATGCGGAGGAAGTGGGAAAGGGAATGCCCACTGCTATTGTGGCCGGGGCGCATTCTATGGAAATGGCGGAGTATGTCCAGGATATTTTCATGAATGATTATTTCCGTGTTTATACCAGCATGGACATGAAGGGCATGCAGATCGGCGCAGCACTTAAAAATGTGATTGCACTGGCGGCAGGTACAGCGGACGGATTGGGCTGCGGTGACAATACCAAGGCGGCCCTGATCACCCGAGGTATTGCGGAGATCAAACGTCTGGGAATGGCTATGGGCTGTGAGCCGGAGACTTTTTCGGGTCTTACCGGTATCGGTGATCTGATTGTCACCTGTGCCTCTATGCATTCCAGAAATCGCCGGGCCGGCATATTGATTGGCAAGGGATATACACCGGATGAGGCTATGAAGGAAGTAAAGCAGGTGGTAGAGGGTGTCTACAGTGCCAAAGCGGCCATGCAGCTGGCGGAAAAGTATCAGGTACAGATGCCTATCATAGAGCAGGTGAATCTGGTATTGTTTGACAATAAGAGCGCGGCGGATGCCCTGCGAGATCTGATGCTGCGGGATCGGAAAGCAGAGAAGTAGAAAGCTGTGCAAGTTAATCATAGGAGGAACGGAATCAAATGGAACACGGAATGACAATTTATGAGGAGTTAAAGCAGAGGGGATTGCTGGCTCAGCTGACAGACGAAGAGGAGATCAAGGAGCTGATCAATGCAGGAAAGGCTACTTTTTATATCGGCTTCGACCCTACGGCGGACAGTCTGCATGTGGGGCACTTTATGGCTCTTTGCCTGATGAAGCGTCTCCAGGAAGCGGGCAACAAGCCCATCGCCCTGATCGGCGGCGGCACCGGTATGATCGGCGATCCTTCCGGTCGTACGGACATGCGCCAGATGATGACCGTGGAGACCATTGAGCATAACTGCGCCTGCTTTAAAAAACAGATGAGCCGCTTTATCGAGTTCGGCGAGGACAAAGCATTGATGGTCAACAATGCGGACTGGCTCAGAAATCTGAATTACATCGAATTCATTCGGGATATCGGCGCCTGCTTCTCTGTCAATAAGATGCTTTCTGCAGAGTGCTATAAGCAGCGTATGGAGAAAGGGTTGAGCTTTCTGGAGTTTAACTACATGATCATGCAAAGCTATGACTTCCTGGAATTATACAAGCGCTACGGCTGCAATATGCAGTTCGGCGGTGACGATCAGTGGAGCAATATGCTGGGCGGCACAGAGCTGATTCGCAAGAAATTGGGTAAGGATGCCTATGCCATGACCATCACACTGCTCCTTAACTCCGAGGGCAAGAAGATGGGCAAGACGCAGAAAGGTGCGGTATGGCTGGATCCCGATAAGACGTCTCCCTATGAGTTCTATCAGTACTGGCGCAATGTGGGAGATGCAGATGTATTGAAATGCCTGCGGATGCTGACCTTCCTGCCTCTTGCCCAGATCGACGAGATGGATCAGTGGGAGGGCAGCCGGCTCAATGAGGCTAAGGACATTCTTGCCTTTGAGCTGACGAAGCTCGTACACGGAGAGGATGAGGCTTCCAAGGCCAGAAAGGGCGCACAGGCACTCTTTGGCGGTGGTGCCGATATGGCAGAGGTTCCCGCTTTTGTCATGAAGGATGAGGATTTCCAGGAGGACGGTACTATGGACATCCTGGCGGTGCTTGCCAAGTCCGGCCTTTGCTCTTCCAGATCAGAGGCACGCCGGGCTGTAGAACAGGGCGGTGTCTCTGTGGACGGTGAGAAGATCAGTGATATCAAAGTTACTTATACCAGGGAGTCTCTCGGCAAAGGCATTCTGGTCAAGAGAGGAAAGAAGAACTTTAAGAAAGTAAGTTTTGAGAATGCGTAAATATTGCGCTAAGATATGCAATTTGAGCATTTTCTCTCTTTTTTACATACTGTAGCTTTAGTACAAAATAACTATGGTTAATTTGTACAAAAAGTCAAAAAGCAATAATAATTACTTATACCCATTACAGCACGCATAAGCTGCTGTAATGGGTATTCGTTTAAAATGACTTGTTTTTTAAAAAAATGAGAATATAATAACCAATGGTTGAAACAAAAAAATGACTGTCAGTCATACAGACCCTAGGGGCGGCATCATTTTTTTGTACAGCAGCAAATACTCCCTGTAGATGAGGGGAGAGGAAGGAAAAGGTATGGCAGAAGAACTAATACAGCAGCTAAACGTAGAAACAGCCTTTACCATTCCGATATTTGGCGGGATCGAGATTTATGAATCCGTAGTCATTACCTGGATTATCATGGCGGTTCTCGTGGTACTTGCAATCTGGCTTACCCATGGGATGAAGGTGCAAAATCCCGGAAAGCGCCAGATGGCAGCCGAGTTCATTGTGACCTGGCTGGATAAGTTTACCTCGGGAATGTTGGGGGAGCGTGCCAGTCAGTACGGCCCTTATATCGCTACCGTGATGATCTACATCGGTTTTGCCAATATCATCGGAGTATTTGGTGTCAAGCCTCCCACAAAAGATATGAACATCACAGTGGCATTGTCACTTATGAGCATTATCCTGATCGAGGCCTCCGGCATTGTGGCGAAGGGCGTAAAGGGATGGGTGAAGAGCTTTGCAGAGCCCACCGCCGTCATCACACCTTTGAATATTATGGAGATTGCCATCAGACCCTTGTCTCTGTGCATGCGTCTTTTCGGTAACGTTCTTGGTGCATTCGTCATCATGGAACTGATCAAAATGCTGATTCCGGTAGGTATTCCAGTGGTATTCAGTCTTTACTTTGATTTCTTTGACGGACTGATTCAGGCATATGTATTCGTATTCTTAACTTCCCTGTTTGTCAGAGAAGCGGTAGGAGAATAGAAATTACGTTAACCAAGTTTACAAAATAAGAACACAAACCCCAGGGCCTGTATCTTGTACAGGCCGGAAAAAAGAGGAGGACAAAACAATGGTAGTAACAGCAATCGGAGCAGGTATCGCAGCACTGGCAGGTATCGGTGGTGGTATTGGTATCGGTATTGCAACCGGCAAGGCATGTGAAGCAGTAGCAAGACAGCCTGAGGCAGATTCCAAGATTACACAGAAGCTTCTTCTCGGTGCCGCTCTGGCAGAGGCAACTTCTATTTACGGTTTCGTTATCGGTATCCTTTGCATTTTCATGCTGTAAAATCCGAATATACAGAATAATTCACAAGAGGAGAGAAAGACATGCAAATGTTAAGGGTAGATCCCGTAAATCTGATTTGTACTATTATAAACCTGCTCATTCTCTACTTCCTGATCAGAAAGTTCCTGTTTAAACCGGTTAGAAATATCATTGCACAGCGTGAAGAACAGATCAAAAAGTCTTACGCAGACGCAGAGGCAGTCAACCAGGAGGCTAGCGCATTAAAGAAGCAGTATGAGAACTCTCTGGATTCCATCGAGGAAGAGCGCAGTCAGGCTATGTCCAAAACGAGAGAGGATGCCGCTAAGGAGTACGCCCGCATCGTGGACAATGCCCAGACACAGGCAGATAAGCTGTTGGCCGAGGCGAGAGTGCAGGCAGATCAGGAGAGCAGAGCAAAGGTAAAGGAAGCAACGGATCAGATCGCCGATCTGGTGACAGAGGCAGCTTCCAGAATTGCAGCAACCAAGAACAGCAGTGACAACGATCTGGCATTGTATGATGCCTTCTTAAAAGAAGCTGCTGCAGATGATAAGACAGAGAATGGTGAGAAGGCATGAGAGAAGATACGATTCGTTACGCAAAAAGTCTGCGTGCCATGAAACTGTCTGAAAGTGCAGTTTCCAATACAGACGATATTTTTAAGACAGTGCCGGAAATTACGGCCAGGCTGTCAGATCCCACCACACCTCTTACACAGCGCCACAGCATCGTGGATAAGATTTTTCCGGAGGAGATCAGAGATTTTCTCAAGATTCTGTGTGACAATGACGCAGTGGATTTATGGGATGAGATCTGCGAGGCTTACGCAGCACAGGAGCCGGAGACAGATAATCAGCAGCTCAAGGCTGTGCTCCGTTATGTGACAAGACCCTCTGAGGAGCAGGAAGCAGGTATTCGCCGTTATATCGAACATAAGTATAAGCCCCAGGATTTGGAGCTGACACTTAAGGAAGATGCTTCTATTGGCGGCGGTTTTATCCTCCAGGTGGGCGAGGATGAGTACGATTGGAGTACCAAGGGCAGAGCAAAGCAGTTTTCCGAGAGCATCCAGCAGATTCGCACGGCCCTTACAGATGCTGCCATGGAAAAGAACAGCACTAAGGATATAATTTCCATTCTGCGCACCAGTGTGGAAGAGTTTAATCTCCAGGCACAGACCAAGGAAATCGGTTTTGTCACCAGCGTCGGTGACGGTATCGTGCAGATTGACGGTATCGATCATGCTATGTACGGTGAGATTATCGTCTTTGACACAGGCGTCAAGGGCATGGTACAGAATGTAGAGAAAAACAGAATCGGCGCTATCCTCTTCGGACCTGAAGGAGAGATCGGCGAGGGCAGCCGGGTAGTGCGCACAGGCAGACAGGCCGGTATTCCGGTGGGAGATGCTTTCCTTGGAAGAGTGGTAGATGCACTGGGTGCTCCCATTGACGGAAAGGGCGAGATCGCAGCCACGGATTATCGTCCTGTAGAGGAGCCGGCACCGGGCATTATCGACAGAAAGTCTGTCAGCGAGCCTATGGAGACCGGTATCCTTTCCATCGATTCCATGTTCCCTATCGGCAGAGGACAGCGTGAGCTGATCATCGGCGACAGACAGACCGGTAAGACCTCCATTGCCACTGATACCATCATTAACCAGAAGGGCAAGAACTGCATCTGCATTTATGTGGCCATCGGTCAGAAGGCTTCTACCGTGGCTAAACTGGTGAATTCTCTGGAGAAGCACGATGCCATGTCCTATTCCATCGTGGTATCCGCTTCCGCAGCAGACACAGCGCCCCTGCAGTATATCGCTCCCTATGCCGGCACGGCATTGGCGGAGTATTTCATGCACAAGGGCAAGGATGTGCTGATCGTCTATGATGATCTCAGTAAGCATGCAGTGGCGTATCGTGCATTATCCCTTCTGCTTGGACGTTCTCCGGGACGTGAGGCTTATCCGGGCGATGTATTCTATCTGCACTCTCGTCTGCTGGAGCGCTCCAGCCGGTTGTCAGAGGAGAAAGGCGGCGGCTCCATTACAGCATTGCCTATCATTGAGACCCAGGCAGGTGATGTTTCCGCTTATATTCCTACCAACGTAATTTCCATCACCGACGGTCAGATCTTCCTGGAGAGTGATCTGTTCTTCTCCGGTATGAGACCGGCTGTCAACGTAGGACTTTCTGTATCCCGTGTGGGCGGTGCAGCCCAGTCCAAGGCCATGAAGAAGGCCTCCGGAAGCCTGCGTATCGATTTGGCGCAGTACCGTGAGATGGAAGTATTCACCCAGTTCTCTTCGGATCTGGATGCGGCTACCAAAGAGCAGCTGGCACAGGGCAGCGTATTGATGGAACTCTTAAAGCAGCCCTTAGGTCATCCCCTTGCCATGCATGAGCAGGTCATCACCCTGTGCGTGGCCACCAACCGATTGATGATCGATATTCCCGTGCCGCAGGTCAAGGATTTCCAGATGAAGATGCTGGCATGGTTTGATACAGAGCATCCGGAGATCGGCAACGGCATAGAGACCACAGGAACACTGGAGGATGATGTAAAGCAGCAGATTCTGACAGAGGCAAAGAAGTTTAAGGAAAGTTACCTGAAGGAGGCAAAGGATGCCGACAACAAGAGAGATCAGGGATCGAATTAACAGCATCGGCGATACCTTAAAGATAACAAATGCCATGTACCTGATTTCCTCTACCAAGCTGCGCAAGGCCAGAAAGTCCCTGACAGACACCGAGCCATATTTCTATTCATTACAGTCCCTGGTGGCAAGGATCATTCGCCACCTGCCGGACGACTTTACCCATCCGTATCTGGATTTCAGAACAGATGTCAGCAAGGAAAACAGGCGCAGAGGTTATATTGCCGTGACCGCTGATAAAGGACTGGCCGGCGCTTACAACCATAATGTATTGAAGATGGTGGAAGACCAGCTGAAGAAGGGCAATGACAATATGCTCTTCGTGGTCGGTGAGGTAGGTCGTCAGTACTTTGAACAGCGGGGAATCCCTGTGGATGAGCAATTCCACTACACTGCGCAGAATCCTTCCCTTCACAGAGCCAGAATGATTTCGGAGAGAATGCTGGAGCTGTATTTTAAGAAGGAACTGGATGAAGTCTATATCGTCTATACGAGAATGCAGAACAGTCTGACCGCACAGACGGAGATTATGCAGCTGCTTCCTCTTAACAAGCTGGACGACAAAGCATTTGTCAGAGCAACCCAGGCAGGGGTGCTGCAGCAGGAATTCAGTATGGAGCCATCTCCGAAGGCAGTGATCGACAATATTGTTCCGAACTACATAACGGGCTATATTTACGGTGCGTTGGTAGAGTCCTTCTGTTCGGAACAGAATGCCCGCATGATGGCTATGGACGCGGCAAATAAAAATGGTATCAAGATGAAGCAGGAGCTCAGCGTGCAGTATAACCGGCTTCGTCAGGGACAGATCACGCAGGAGATTACGGAAGTCTGTGCCGGTGCCAGGGCGCAGCAGAGGAACCATTAGGGAAAAGAGCAGGTATAATGGGAGCCGCCAAAATGCAGCTCAGAGAGGTGAGTTTGAAAGAAATGCTCGATAGCATTTCTTTCAATTGCATTGATGTCGTAGACGCCATCAATGCAGATCGTATCGGAGAATTCGCCTTCGCGAAATTCTCCTCACGCAGCCGCAGACGAGCTGCGGCATAGAGAGGTAAATATGCAGCAGATAGGAAAAATCGTACAGGTCATGGGGCCTGTAGTAGACGTGGAATTTCCGTCAGAACCGCTGCCGGTCATCAAGACCGCATTGGAGGTGGATAACCACGGCAAAAAGTCCATTATGGAAGTCTCACAGCAGATTGGCAATAATACAGTTCGCTGTATCATGCTTTCTGCCAGTGAAGGCCTGCAGAAGGATATGAAAGTTACTTCTACCGGCAGCGGTATTAAGGTGCCGGTAGGAGAGAAGACCCTGGGACGACTTTTTAATGTCCTGGGAGATACTATTGACGGCAAAGAGACACTGGAAGAGGAAGAGCACTGGGAAATCCACAGAGAGGCTCCTTCCTTTGAGCAGCAAAAGCCTGTAGCAGAGATCCTGGAGACCGGTATCAAGGTTATCGATCTGCTGGCGCCCTATGCAAAGGGCGGTAAGGTCGGTCTGTTCGGCGGCGCCGGCGTAGGTAAGACCGTGCTGATTCAGGAGCTGATTCGAAACGTAGCAGCCGAACACGGCGGATATTCGATCTTTACCGGTGTAGGTGAGCGTTCCAGAGAGGGTAACGACCTCTGGACAGAGATGACAGAGTCCGGGGTTATCAAGAACACTGCTTTGGTATTCGGACAGATGAATGAGCCCCCGGGAGCTCGTATGAGAGTAGCTGAGACCGGTCTTACCATGGCAGAGTACTTCCGTGATGTAAAGCATCAGGACGTGCTGCTCTTTATTGATAATATCTTCCGTTTCGTACAGGCAGGTTCTGAGGTCTCCTCACTGCTGGGCCGTATGCCCTCTGCAGTAGGTTATCAGCCTACTCTGGCCAACGAGATGGGCGCTCTGCAGGAGCGAATCGCCTCTACCAAGAATGGTTCTGTCACCAGCGTACAGGCAGTCTATGTGCCTGCGGATGACCTGACAGACCCGGCACCGGCTACGACCTTCGCACACCTGGATGCCACTACCGTTCTTTCCAGAAAGATTGTGGAGCAGGGTATTTATCCGGCAGTAGATCCTCTGGAGTCCAATTCCCGTATTCTGGAGGAGGAAGTGGTCGGTAAGACCCACTACGAGACAGCACAGAAGGTGCTGCAGATCCTGCAGAAGTACAAGGAATTACAGGATATCATCGCCATTCTGGGTATGGAAGAGCTGGGCGAGCAGGATAAGGTTACGGTATTCCGTGCCCGTAAGATCCAGCGTTTCCTGTCACAGCCTTTCTTCGTAGGCGAACAGTTTACCGGCATTCCCGGCAGGTATGTACCGCTGCAGGAGACGGTGGCCGGTTTTAAAGCCATTATCGACGGTGAGATGGATGATTATCCGGAGGCAGCCTTCTTTAATGTGGGCAACCTGGACGATGTAAAGAAAAAGGCAGATTCTATGGTTAAGTCCGGAGAAGCATAGGAAACTGGCATTCATGATTGGTATCAAAGAAGGAGCAGAACGATATGGCAGCAGCATCGACTACGTTCAGCCTGAAAATCATAGCAACAAACCGTGTCTTCTTTGACGGCAGAGCCAGACAGATCATCATCCCTACCGTGGACGGCAGTTATGGCATTCTGCCCCATCATTCCGAGCTCATTCTGGCTGTGGAAGTAGGGGAAATGGATGTTCAGAATGAGGATGGATCCTGGACCAGCGTGGCAGTAGGTCTCGGCTCCGCCCAGGTGGTACATAACCGTGTGGTGGTGCTGGTAGATACAGCAGAGACCCCGGAGGAAATCGATGAGCGAAGAGCACAGGAGGCTATGGAGCGAGCCAAAGAACAGCTTCGCCAGAAAAAGAGCGTGGCTGAGTATCACATCGCACAGGCTTCTCTGGCCAGAGCATTATCAAGACTTCGTTTAAAGGGTAAGAAGTACATGTAGAGCACTGGTTTTGCTGCAGCGGCAGCTGATCAGGCTGTTGAAAAGTAAGGCTTTAGTTGAAAATCAACAGACATAAGTGCAGCAAGTGAAAGGCGGACATTTTTTGGTGTCCGTCTTTTTTGCTGCACTTATGTTTGGACAAAGAACGAGCCATTGGAGATGCCCGGTATAATTGCTTTTGGAGGAGGGCTGTTAAGCTGTTTTTGTTTTTTTTAAGCGGATAGAGGGAAACTTTTGTTGTCAATAAGCAGTGTCCGTTGTAAGATAGATGACATCAGGTCTTTTATTTCTATCCGGAGAATGACAATCCGTCTGACGGCTGGTGCCTTTCAGGTATGGCCGGACCTATTCTGCAATTTTGAATTCGAAGTTTTGTACCTTGAGGACCTGGTATCATCAATAGTAGAACAAGGGGTTATGGATAAGACTTTATACCAAAGAAAGGATAAATAATGAACGGAGCGGACGCGATCGTAAAATGTCTTGAACTGGAAGGGGTGGAGTATGTTTTCGGCTACCCGGGGGTAGCTATCTGTCCTTTTTACAATAGTATTCTTTCCACAGAGATCCGGACGATTCTGGTGAGGGAAGAACAGAATGCAGCCCATGCAGCCAGCGGCTATGCCCGCATATCCGGAAAGCCCGGCGTGGTGGCCGTCACCAGCGGTCCCGGCGCCACCAATCTGATTACCGGCATTGCCACTGCCTTTGCGGACAGCATCCCTATGGTGTGCATTACCGGACAGGTGGATTCCAAACTGATGGGCAGCGATGCTTTTCAGGAAGCAGATATTTCCGGTGCTGTGGAGTCTTTTGTAAAATACAGCTACATCGTCCGCAAGGCATCGGACATCCCCCGCGTCATGAAGGAAGCCTTCTTTATTGCTAATTCCGGCCGGCGCGGCCCTGTATTGATCGATCTTCCCATTGATGTACAGCAGGAGTCGATTTCCCGCTTCTCCTACCCGGAAGATATCTCCATGCGTACCTATAAGCCGACTGTTAAGGGACACGCGGTACAGATTTCCAAGGTGATCCATGAACTGGAAAAAGCCAGCAAGCCTATTATCTGTGCCGGCGGCGGTGTTCATTTAAGCGGTGCAAGGCACCAGCTCCAGGCTTTTGCAGAACAGAATAACATTCCTGTGGTGTGCACTATGATGGGACTTGGTGTCATGCCCACAGATCATCCGTTGTTCTTTGGCATGGTGGGCAATAACGGACAGCCCTATGGCAACAGAGCCATGAATGAGGCAGATGTGATCATTATGATCGGTGCCCGAGTGGCGGATCGCTCTATCAGCCAACCGGATCTGATCACGGAAAATAAAGTACTGGTGCACATCGATGTAGACCCTGCAGAGATCGGTAAGAGCGCCGGCCCCACCATTCCGCTTGTGGGTGATATTAAACATATTTTTGAAGATATCAGCAGCCAGACAGTGCATATGGATTACACGCCGTGGCTAAAACAGCTTTCGGATTACAGAATCAAAGCGCTGGAAGCAAAACAGAAAAATAAAAAAGACAGAAACGGCGGTATTGATCCGGCAGGGTTTGTCCGCAGTCTTTCTCTGGCGATGCAGGAGGACGCCGTCTATGTGGCGGATGTGGGACAGAACCAGCTTTGGTCATGCGCCAACTACGTGATGCGAAACGGCCGCTTTTTAACTTCCGGCGGCATGGGCACCATGGGCTATTCCGTTCCTGCAGCCATGGGTGCAAAACTGGCAGCCCCCGGCAGACAGGCAGTGGCTGTCTGCGGCGACGGCGCTTTCCAGATGTCTTTGATGGAGTTGGCTACCATGCGTCAGTACCGGGTGCCGGTAAAGATCGTGGTCATGAAGAATGGCTGGCTGGGATTAGTGAGACAATATCAGCATTTTAATTACAAGGATCATTTTTCTGTGACAGATTTAAGCGGAAGTCCCGCACTTGACAAGATCGCAGAGGCCTACGGCATGAAGTACCTGCACCTGTCTAAGGAAGAAGATATGGAACAGATTCTTGCCGAATTTTTACAGGAGGATGAGTCTGTACTGCTGCAGTGTGATATTTCCCCTGAGGAAGTCGTGTAAAAAGTCAGGGAAAAGGTGTCAGAGAGTTGCTACAATATCAAAGAATGCTCTGCCGTGATGGATGGATACAAAGAATGATTGACAGTCAGCATCTTTGTGTTGATCATCGTGGGAAACAGGCAAAGTGTATTCTTACAATGTAGTAAGGTAAAGCAGGAAGCTGCTTTATGCAGCGGTTTAAAGAGGATATGGTTACATGAAGAGAATTTATTCTGTATTGGTAGAAAACCGGGCCGGCGTGCTCTGCAAGGTGGCCGGACTGTTCTGGAGAAGGTGTTTTAACATTGACTCCCTGGCAGTAGGGGAGACAGATGACCCGGCAGTTTCCAACATGATCATTGTCAGCTCCGGAGAGAAACGTACTTTGGAGCAGATCGAAAAGCAGCTCAATAAAAAACTGGATGTCATTAAAGTCAAGACCTTTGATGAGGCACAGAGCATCAGCCGGGAGCTTATGCTGGTGAAGGTAAAATACAATCGCAACAACCGCAAGGATATCATGGAAAACTGCGAGATCATGGGGGCGCAGATCGTAGATCTTTCCAAGAGCATGATGACCATTCAGATGTGCGATACCCCGGAGAGGGTAAGGATCTTTATGGATACACTGCGCACCATCAGCATTGTGGAGATTACAAGAACAGGGACAGTGGCCCTGCAAAAGTGCAAGGATACGGTTTGATGAAAAGCAGGAGGCCCGTGCAGACATCTTGCGAGAGAACGGATTCTGTTGAGGTAAATAATTTGTGAAAACTCTGTGCCATTGCATGTGAGAAGATTGACATAAAAAAAACAGAGTCTTATAATGAGTCGAAAAGTGATTAGGAAGAATGGTTAAAAGGATATGAAGGTAGAAGAACCCACACAGAAAAAAGTATTTCAGCTTCTGGTTGACAATACATCCGGCGTTTTATCCCGTATTTCCGGACTTTTTTCCAGAAGAGGATATAATATTTCCAGTATCACCGCGGGAGTGACGGCTGATCCACGGATTACCCGGATCACCATCGTGGCTACAGGAGATGATGATATCTTAGAGCAGATTGAGAAGCAGGTGGCTAAGCTGGTGGATGTTCGTGATATCCACGAATTGAAGCCGGAAGAAAGCGTTTACAGAGAGCTGGCTATGATCAAGGTCAGAGCAGATGCAGCGCAGCGGCAGGGCGTTATCGCCATTACCAATATTTTCCGCGGCAGTATTGTGGACGTCTCTCCCGAGAGTCTGATCATTGAGATTACAGGCAATCAGGGGAAGATTGACGCTTTCCTGCGTCTTCTGGACGGCTTTGAGATTTTGGAGCTTGCCAGAACAGGTATTGCAGGACTTGGCAGAGGAATTGATCACGTCATTTATATTGACGAGCCATAAGCCTCACCTCTGCAAATATTTAATTAGCGTTTCCGGTCGGCAGGTCGTAAGATCTGACCGACTGAAAATAGGAATTGTCGGAGATGTTTCCGGCAATTGCAAAAATAACTCAATGGAGGAGAAACGAAATGTCACAAACAGCAAAAATTTTCTATGAATCTGATTGCAATCCTGCACTGTTAGACGGTAAGACCGTCGCAGTCATCGGCTATGGCAGCCAGGGTCATGCACATGCTCTGAACTTAAAGGAGTCCGGTGTACACGCCATCGTAGGCCTGTACGAGGGTTCTAAGTCCTGGGCAAAGGCTGAGGCGCAGGGTTTGGAAGTTTACACAGCAGCAGAGGCAGCCAAGAAGGCTGATGTCATCATGATCCTGATCAATGATGAACTGCAGGCAAAGCTTTACAAAGAGTCTATCGCTCCTAACTTAAAGGCCGGCGATATGCTGATGTTTGCACACGGCTTCAACATCCACTACGGTCTGATCGTACCTCCGAAGGATGTAGATGTGACTATGGTAGCTCCCAAGGCTCCCGGTCACACTGTAAGAAGTGAGTATCAGGCAGGCAGAGGCGTTCCGATGCTGGTAGCTGTACAGCAGGATGCAACTGGCAAGGCACAGGAGAGAGCACTGGCTTACGCAGCTGCAATCGGCGGCGCAAGAGCAGGCGTTCTGGAGACCACCTTCCGTACCGAGACAGAGACCGATCTGTTCGGTGAGCAGGCTGTTCTTTGCGGCGGCGTATGCGCGTTGATGCAGGCAGGCTTTGAGACTCTGTGCGAGGCTGGCTATGATCCCAGAAATGCATACTTTGAGTGCATCCATGAGATGAAGCTGATCGTAGACCTGATCTATCAGTCCGGTTTCAAGGGAATGCGTTATTCCATCTCCAACACCGCTGAGTACGGCGATTACATCACCGGCCCGAAGATCGTGACCGAGGATACCAAGAAGGCTATGAAGAAGATCCTTTCCGATATCCAGGATGGCACCTTTGCAAAGGACTTCCTGCTTGATATGTCTGAGGCAGGCGGTCAGGTACACTTCAAGATGATGCGCATGAAGGCTCAGGAGCATGCATCTGAGAAGGTTGGTGAGGAAATCCGTAAGCTATACAGCTGGAACGACGATGATAAGCTGATCAATAACTAATCGCCATCGTTTCCGGTTTGTTTGCCATGGCGTTTAGCTGTGGCATTCAGAGCTGCGATTTTAAATTACGTATGCAGGGGAATGTCGCGAAAACGACATTCCTTTTTTTATACGAAGGAGGAGAACTGTCATGGGAATGACAATGACGCAGAAGATTCTTGCGGCACATGCAGGACTGGATCATGTGGAAGCCGGTCAGCTGATCGAGGCAAATCTGGATCTGGTGCTGGGCAATGACATCACCAGCCCTGTTGCTATCAAGGAAATGGACAAATTCAGTAAAAATGGTGTCTTTGACAAGGACAAGATCGCACTTGTACCGGATCACTTTGTGCCCAATAAGGACATCAAGTCTGCAGAGAACTGTCAGTGCGTGCGTGCTTTTGCAAAGAAAAATGAGATTACCAATTATTTTGAAGTGGGACAGATGGGTATTGAGCATGCACTGCTTCCGGAAAAAGGTTTGACCGCGCCCGGTGATGCGATCATCGGTGCAGATTCTCATACCTGTACTTATGGTGCTGTGGGAGCTTTTTCCACCGGTGTAGGCAGCACAGATATGGCAGCAGGCATGGCTACCGGCAAGGCTTGGTTTAAGGTACCCAGTGCGATTTTATTCCGTTTAAGCGGCAGCTTACCTAAGTGGGTCAGCGGTAAGGATGTGATCCTGCACATCATCGGCATGATCGGCGTAGACGGTGCCAGATACCAGTCTATGGAATTTACCGGCGATGGTGTAGCCAGCCTTTCCATGGATGATCGTTTTACCATTGCGAACATGGCTATCGAGGCCGGCGCTAAAAACGGCATTTTCCCGGTAGATGAAAAGACGATTGCCTATATGGAGGAACACAGCAAACGGGCAGGCAAGGTCTATAAAGCAGATCCGGATGCCGAATATACCGCTGTCTATGACATCGACCTTTCTACCATTAAATCCACTGTATCCTTCCCGCACCTGCCGGAAAATACACATACCTTTGATGACATGCCGGAAATCGAGATCGATCAGGTGGTCATCGGTTCCTGTACCAATGGCCGCATCAGCGATATCCGCGCTGCCGCAGAGATCTTAAAGGGCAGAAAAGTGGCACAGGGCGTCCGCTGTATTATAATCCCGGCTACCCAGAGCGTCTACCTTCAGGCAATGGAAGAGGGATTGTTAAAGATCTTTATTGAGGCCGGTGCTGTGGTCAGCACCCCTACCTGCGGACCCTGTCTCGGAGGATACATGGGCATCCTGGCAGAAGGTGAGCGCTGCGTATCCACTACCAACCGCAACTTTGTAGGACGTATGGGACATGTTAAATCTGAGGTTTATCTGGCAAGCCCTGCCGTGGCTGCAGCCAGTGCAGTGACCGGCAGAATTTCACAGCCTTCTGAGCTGTAGGAAAAGAGGAGAGAAGACATGGTATCAGCAAAAGGATCTGTTTTTCGCTATGGAGATAATGTAGATACAGATGTTATCATTCCGGCAAGATATTTAAATACTACCGATCATGCAGAGCTTGCATCCCATTGCATGGAGGATATTGATAAGGAATTCGTCCATCAGGTCAAAAAAGGCGACATCATCGTCGCAGACAAGAATTTCGGCTGCGGTTCCTCCAGAGAGCATGCGCCCATCGCCATTAAGGCCTCCGGCATTTCCTGCGTCATCGCAGAGAGCTTTGCCAGAATTTTTTACCGCAATGCCATCAATATCGGCCTGCCCATCATTGAATGCGCAGAGGCACCGAAACACATCAAGGCCGGAGACCAGGTCTCCATTGATTTTGACAGCGGCCTGATCACCGATGAGACTACCGGTGAGAGTTTCCAGGGACAGGCCTTCCCGCCCTTCATGCAGAAGATCATCGATGAAGGCGGGTTGATCAATTATATCAACAGCCAGGCGTAATGCGTATAGAATTGGCTGTTATGCAGAACTTTCGCACGGCGTTTTGACAGCGTGTTTGAAAATAATCGTTTTAAAATCTGTGAGAAAAAAGAGTCCTCTCGTCAAATGAGAGGACTCTTTTTTATTTACTGTGAGGACACTCTGGAAAAAGCTCCCATGGCTGAAATGGGCTCATTGCCTATTCGCAGGTGGGACGTATCTCCAATGACCTGGGCACGGAAGGCGGCATTATTGTGGACGACCTTTTCAGCATTTAAGATGGTGACGGAACTGGGCGGCAGGTAGATGCACTGCTGCAGTTGTACAGGAGCAAAGCCCAGAATGTGGGCGATCATTACCAGGGAGATTCCCAGGTGGCAGAAGAAGACAATGGTTTTGTCATCGTCATCTGCGGTGAGAACAGGATCTGCCTTGTAAAATCTCTCGGTTCGTGTGTAGCCATACTGAGCGAGTATGCCATCAATGCCGCGGCATACTCTGTGAAAGCCGGGAACGATTCGCGGGTTCTCCAGAAAGGCAGGATGGGAGAGCCAGGCCTCGGGATCGTAGAACTCCTGCTGTCTGGTCCAGTATTCCGGCATATAATCCCAGGGTACATGGATCCGGCCGGTGGTGGGATCTTCGATCCGATAGGTGAATTCCTGCATCCAGTCATAGGTGATAGCACTTTGATGCAGTTTTCCTAAGGTGGGGCGAGCGGTGTCTCTGGCTCTTCCCAGGGGAGAGACATAGAACTGTTCCACTTTCCAGTCCTTTAGGCGTTCGGAGAGAAGCCGCGCCTCCCGAAATCCTTTTTCTGTGAGGGAGTCGATCGTATAATTAGGTTCACAATGTCTGATAAAAACCAGTCTCATGGCAATTCATTTCCTTTCTTTCCGTTCCTTAAAGACTATATCATAAAAAATTAAATTGTGTTATTCTATTTGATATGCGCAAAGAATAATGAGCAGGCGACAGCATGATATAGATGTGTATCATAGATACATTTTTTGCACAGGTGTTTGTTGTGCAGATGTTATAAAGAACCTTGATCAAAAATCCAATAGAAATCTGAACTATGATTACGCCGGGATAGATTGCCTGTGTAATGGAGATTACCATGAACGAATTAATGAACAAAATTACTGCCCTTCTGGAGGAAGGTAAGACCCGGGAGGCAGAAGAAAAGCTGCAGTCTGCATTAAAGCAGGCAGATGACAATAAGAATTATGAATCCTACGCAGCCATCGCCAGTCAGATGGTGGGCTTTTATCAGATGACGGGTGAGCTTGATAAGGCGGAGGCTGTCTCCAATGATTTGCTCCTTTTGCTGGAGGAGCTGCAGATGGAGCAGAGTGAGTATTTTGCCATGGTGCTGCTGCAGCTGGGGGACATCTATCAGGAACAGGGGAAGGAAAAAGAGGCGGAGCATACCTATTTACGCTGTAAAAGTCTGCTTGAACAGATCGGCGGCAGCGAGGAAGCAGCTGCTTTATGTTTCTGTCATTTGGGACTGTTTTATCTGGCTGCAGAGAGCTATGAAAAGGCAGAGGAAGCATTCAGAACCTCCAATGAGCATTTTTCCAAGGGAAAGATTGCAGATGATCCCAGAATTATCAGCAATATAGCCGGTATGGGAGAAGCATTGCTAAAACAGGGACGTAGTGCAGATGCTCTGTCAGAATATGAGAAGGCGCTGCATATGCTGGAAGAAAGAAATGCCAAAGGTGACGGATATGGTCTGCTGTGCGAGAATTGTGCCGTGATTGCAGAAGCAATGGGAGATTCGGAGAAGGCTGCATTTTACCGGAAAAAGGCAGCAGACGTTCGGCAGAAAGCATAGCAGCTAAAAAACTTGATAGCGAAAAGGCAAGGCAGCGAAAAGTGGATCCGTGAAAAGGCAGGACAGTGAAGTATCAGAGCGTCTTTGCTTTTCGTTGCAGAGGCTATACATGCTGCAAATCATCTGCAGACGAGATGAACGCAGATAGAGAAAGAGAAGGTAAGAAAATTTGATCGCTTATGTCAAAGGCGTCGTAGAGGAAGTGACCCAGACCAGTGCCATCATAGATGTGGGCGGTATCGGCTATGAAATCCTTATTTCGCCGGATACTGCTTCCAGAATGCAGGGAAGGGGAGAAGAGGCAAAGCTCTTTACCTACATGTACGTGAGGGAAGATCAATTTGCACTGTATGGTTTTTTAGGTAAAGAAGAATTAGAACTCTTCAAGCAGCTGATCACCGTCAGCGGCATAGGACCGAAGGGTGGTCTTTCAATTCTCTCGGCTATGAGCAGTGATGACCTTCGTTTTGCTATTCTGGCAGGGGATGCCAAGTCTATTTCCAGAGCACCCGGTATCGGTAAAAAGACGGCAGAGCGTCTGATCCTGGATCTGCGGGATAAATTAAAAATGCCGGGAGAAGAGGAAGAAGACGGCGGACTGATACCAGTTTCCTCTGCGGGAAGCGGCGCCGGCAACGCAGCAGACAGTAAAGATGTGCGGACAGAAGCCACAGAGGCATTGGTTGCCTTGGGCTACAGCCGGGCAGAGGCGCTTAAGGCAGTGCGCACTGCGGCTGCCGGTGCGACGGAGGCTGACACAGAGATGATTCTTAAGGCGGCTCTTAAGCTGATGCTGTAAAATGGCAGACTGCATTACTATCGTCGACACCAATACATAATCGTATCGGGGTGTATTGGATTCCTTCGTCTGCACGAAAGAATCCTTCTGCACGAAGGATTCCGATAGGATGCTGTGGGCTAAGATGCAGTATATAGAGGTATTCATGGAAAAAAGAATGATAGAGACCAGCTTTACCCAGGAGGATGCGCCCATCGAAGGCTCTCTTCGACCTCAGAAGCTGGAGGATTATATCGGGCAGGCAAAGATCAAAGAGAATCTTTCTATCTCCATTGAGGCAGCCAGACAGCGAAAGGAAGCACTGGATCATGTGCTTTTTTACGGCCCTCCGGGACTTGGAAAGACGACGCTTTCCTGCATTATCGCCAATGAGATGGGGGTGCATGTCAAGATTACCAGCGGCCCTGCTATTGAAAAACCGGGAGAGATGGCGGCAATCTTAAACGGCTTGCAGGAAGGAGACGTGCTTTTTATCGACGAGATTCATCGGTTGAACAAGCAGGTGGAAGAGGTGCTGTATCCGGCCATGGAAGATTTTGCCATCGACATTATGATCGGCAAGGGGGCAGGAGCTAAGTCCATACGTCTTGATCTTCCCCAATTTACCCTTGTGGGAGCGACTACCAGAGCAGGCCTTTTGTCGGCACCTTTAAGAGATCGTTTTGGAATGATTCATCGGCTGGAGTTTTACACTATACCGGAGCTAAAACAGATCCTTTATCATTCCGCAGCGATTCTGGACGTGCCTCTGGAAGACGGCGGTGCAGAGGAAATGGCCAGACGAAGCAGGGGAACGCCTAGGCTGGCCAACCGCATTCTGAAGAGAGTTCGGGACTACGCCCAGGTGCGCTTTGACGGTGTCATCACAGAAGAGACGGCAAGGACAGCACTGGATCTGATGGATGTGGATAAGCTGGGACTGGACCGCATGGACAGAAATATTCTGCTTACTCTGATTGAGAAATTCGGTGGAGGACCGGCGGGGCTTGATACGCTGGCGGCTTCTCTGGGAGAGGATGCAGGCACCATCGAGGATGTGGTAGAGCCGTATCTTTTACAGAATGGGCTGATCAATCGAACCCCCAGGGGCCGTGTGGTTACCGCAAAGGCATACAGTCATCTGGGACTGGGAATCCCGGCCGACAAAGCAGATGCAGAATCGTAACGATTTTCCTTGCAACGGTGCTTTTGTAGGATATATAATAACGGCAGTGTTAAGAAAAAAGAACGAGGGTAAAACATTGGAAGGAAAAGTTGACTGCGAAGTTGTAATCGGCGGAAAAGTATATACACTCAGCGGCTATGAGAGCGAAGAGTACCTGCAGAAGGTCGCCTCCTATATAAATGGAAAGATTTCCGAGATCTCACAAAATGCTGCCTATAGCAGACTTCCCATTGACATGCAGAACATTCTGCTGAATATCAATGTGGCAGATGATTATTTCAAGGCACAGAGCGATGCGAAGCTGTTGGAAGAGGATATCGATGCCAAGGAAAAGGATCTGTATAACCTCAAGCGTGAATTGATCGCTGCGCAGATGAAACTGGAAAATACAGAGAAGTCTTATAAAGCCCTGCAGGCAGAGAAGGAAGAAGCAGCCAGAAAGATCATCCAGCTGGAGACAGAGTTAAAAAGCACTCAGAAGCAGCAGGATAAGCTTCCTGCCGTGGTGCACGCGTAGAGCGGCCTGATTATTCGTATTTTATGCTATTTTTATGCTATCAGACAAAGCAATGAAAGAAGAAAGTATACGTACTTTACATGGAGAGGGGCGGCCGGCCGGCAGCCCCTTTGATGTTAATAAAGCACCGGAATTACTGGCACCGGCCGGCAGCATGGAGGCATTTCGTGGCGCTTTGTGCGCAGGGGCGGATGCGGTCTACCTGGCCGGCGAACAATACGGCGCCAGAGCCTATGCTGCTAATTTTACCAAAGAAGAGCTTCTTTTGGCCTTACGTGAGGCGCATCTGTTCGGTAAAAGAATCTACCTGACCGTAAATACGCTGACCAGACAGAGTGAGCTGCCCGGATTGGTGGAATTTGTATCCGAGCTGGTGGAGGAAGGAAATTTAGACGGGGTTATTGTACAGGATTTGGGAGTGCTTCGCGCTCTGAGGAAGGCCTGTCCGACCCTTTCTTTGCATGCAAGCACCCAGATGTCTGTGACAGGAGCGGAGGGCGTTCGTTTCTTAAAAGAGCAGGGGGTGTGCAGAGTTGTGCCTGCCAGGGAACTTTCCTTGGAGGAAATCCGCACCATGAAGGAGGAGACCGGGATAGAGCTGGAGACTTTTATTCACGGTGCCATGTGTTATTGTTATTCCGGAAAATGCCTTTTTTCCAGTCTCATAGGAGGAAGAAGCGGCAATAGAGGCCGCTGTGCCCAGCCCTGCCGACTGCCCTACAGGATTCTGGATGAGCAGGGAAAAACAGTGGGTACCCAAAATGGAAAAAATGCAAAGAAAGAAAGTGAAAAAGAAATCTACCCGCTCTCTATGAAGGACCTTTGCACGTTAGACATTTTGCCGGAGCTGATCGAAGCGGGAATTTCTTCCTTTAAAATAGAAGGCCGCATGAAAAAACCGGAATATGCAGCAGGTGTGACGGCTGTTTATCGAAAGTATATCGATCTTTACATGACGGCAAAACGAGAAGGAAGAAAACTGAACTGGAAAGTGGAGCCAAAGGACCGACAGCTGCTGCAGAAGCTTTATCTGCGGACGGATTTGAATACAGGTTATTATCATCAGAAAAACGGTCCGGATATGGTTACCATGGGAAAACCGGGCTATCTGGGCGCAGAGGAAGGCCTTCTCAAGGAGATTCACGAGAAGTATTTAGAGAGTGGATTAAAGATTCCCCTGCAGGGGAAAGTCTATCTGAAAGCGGGAGAACCGGCACGGCTGCAGATGGAGATAGTCCGGAAGAAAAAAGAAAAGGACTTTGCAGATCCCAAAAGAGAGAATTATTCTCTGACAGCAGAAGCGCTGGGTGATGAGGTACAGTCGGCAAAGTCAAGGCCCATGGGGGAAGAGGAAGTAAGAAAAAGGCTTTTAAAGACCGGAGATACGCATTTTGTTTTTGAGAGTCTGGATATTATCATTGACGGACAGATTTTCCTGCCGGTGGCTTCCTTAAACGCACTGCGAAGAGAGGGACTTAAGGCTTTAGAAGAGGTGCTGCTGCGCCATAATATACAGGCGATGCGGCAGGAGCAAGATGTACAGGCGGCCAAAGATTCTGTATCTTTGAGAAACGGTTCTGTTTTTCCCCCAAAAGCAGCTGCTTACGATCAAAAGAAAGAACAGGTCCTCTGGGCGCAGGTAGTGGATGCTAAGCAGTGGGAAATTGCCTGCCGTCATCCGGCTGTGGCAGGGGTGATCGACGACAGCGGTTTATTTCTCGGCGCTCCTTCCGGGAATAGACCCCCTCTTTGCCTTTTGGGGCTTCCTTATGTATATCGTAATTTCCATCATAAGTGGATGGAGAAAGCCTGGCAGCAATTGCAGGACGGGGTATATGACGGTGTTCTGATACGAACACTGGAAGAATTGCAATTCTTACGGGAACGGCATTATCAGGGGATTATGATCGCAGACAGCGGTCTGTATCAGTGGAATAAGGAGAGCCGAGAGTTGCTTTTGTCCTGCTGCACGGACGGTGTTTTTCCGCTGGAATTAAACAGACACGAGCTGCAGCAGGTCTTTGGTGAAAATCCGGAGAAACGTACAGAGAAAAGGGAACAGGGACGGGGCATTTTGACTGTCTACGGGAGACTTCCCATGATGATCAGTGCCAATTGTATCAAAAAAACGGTGAACCGATGTGATGGCACAGAGGGCGGCTTTTGGGCTTTATCAGATCGAATGGCTGAAAAGCTGCCGGTTCGGTGTTTTTGCGGATTTTGCACCAATATTATTTATAACAGTGTTCCGGTATCACTGCATAACTTCCGAAAGGATCCCTTTTTAAAGGAAAGACGGGTGCTTCTTTGCAGCTTTACGACAGAAAATGAAAAAGAAATGCGGGCAGTGCTGGATTGGTATGGCAGTGCCGTGGAGACCCGGGAAGGCTGTGAGAAGTCTTTTCCGATATCCAGATATACCACGGGTCATTATAAGAAAGGTGCTCTGTAGAAGGCACTGTGTGGATTTGACAGCGAAGCGATGTGACTGGGGAGGCAGGAATGCGAATCTATATCATGGAAATATGCAGATTGTTTATTCCTGCATTGCTCTTATTTTATACCGTTACGGCGCTGTTTTCTTTGCCGATGGGAGGCCTGCGGCGCAGAGCTGCTTTTCGCAGAGATAAGGGAAGAAATTTTTCAGGCACCCAGACAGTATCCGTGCTGGAGAGATGCGTGGATGCCATGCAGCTGATTCTTCTTTTTACCTTACAACTGGTGTGTTTTATTTCTTTGACTGCAGCCTTACAGGATGCGCAGCAGTACATGATTTTCTGGGCAGTACAGGCGGCCTTTTTCCTCCTCATTGCGTTGTGGATACGAAAAGCCTTCCCTTATATTGACAGACAGCTTCTCAATCATGCTTTCCTGTTCATGATCACCGGTATCAGCATGCTGACCAGGCTTTCCTTTGAGAAAGGAATTCATCAATTTTCCATGGCGGCGGCAGGACTTATTCTGGCCTTCCTGATCCCTTTCTGCGTGCAGAAACTCCCGCCGATGAAATGTCCGGACTGGATGCAGTGGGATCCTTTAAGCAGAAATAAAAAGAAGCGCAAGGTCCACTTTTTTACCATTCTTTTCTGGAAAAGACTGACCTGGTTTTATGCCCTTTTAGGTATTGGTCTGCTTTCTGTGGTGCTCATACTGGGCAGCGTGACCCAGGGATCCAAGATCAGCTATACGATTCTGGGATTTACACTGCAGCCCTCCGAATTTGTAAAGATTCTTTTCGTTCTTTTTATGGCGGCAGCGCTCTATTGGGGAAACGACTTCAGGAGAATGTGCAGCGTCTCCGTGGCGGCCGCGGTTCACGTGATCATATTGGTACTCTCCAGGGATCTGGGCAGTGCTTTGATCTTTTTTATGGTATGGCTGTTTGTGCTCTACTATGCCACCGGGAAATGGTATGTGTTGGCAACGGGCACGGGAATCGGTGCTCTGGGAGCCTTTGTCAGCTATCATCTCTTTTCCCATGTCCGCGTGAGAGTACAGGCGTTTTTGGATCCATGGAGTTACATAGACGGCATCGGCTATCAGATCACCCAGTCTCTGTTTGCTATCAGCAGCGGCGGTCTGTGGGGACAGGGTCTTGGAAAAGGAACCCCGGATAAGATTCCTTATGTAGAATCAGACTTTATCTATGCAGCTATTGCAGAGGAGTTCGGACTGATCTTTGCTGTGGCACTTTTGGTTATTTTTCTTTGCTGCTTTATCCGGTTTCTGCAGCTGACATTGGGACAGACGGATCTGTTTTGCAGATATTTAAATTTCGGCATTGCCATTGCTTTTATTTTTCAGACATTTCTGACAGTGGGCGGAGAGGTTCGTTTTATTCCGCTGACCGGCGTTACGCTTCCGTTTATCAGCTACGGAGGCAGTTCCATGATTACCTCAATCTTTATGTTCGGGATTGCGGAGTGCTGTGTAATTCTGCAGGAAAAACACAGACAGCAGCACCTTGCACTGTTTGAGCAGGAAAGGGCAGGGCGCAGAAGAAGGTCAGGGCAGGAAAGAGCAAGGGACAGAGAAGCGGAGTCTGTTTATGCCAAAAGACAGCAAGCTGCGAGGAAACCGTCAAAGGAAATGTATTATAGTGCAGAGCCATCCTATGAGGAAAGAGACAGGAGGATACAGAAGGAAATCCGGGAGCGCCAAAGAAGCGGAGTGACGAGGCAAAGTAATAGACAGACGAGGCAAAGTGACAGACAGATACGGCAGAGGTCACAGGTGCAGGAAAGAAGCTATGGATATCAGCCTCGCCAGACAGATGGGAGTGAGAACCTGTTCGCTGACAGCTATAGAGATGAGTATGACAGAAGAAACAGTGACGGATACCGCGACAGTTATCAGGAGAAATACCAAGACGAATTCCGAGACAGTTATCAGGAGAAATACCAAGACGAATTCCGAGACAGATTCCAAGACAGATTTCAAAACAGTTATGTAGAGGAATACAGAGACGGACACGAGAGAGGATATGACGAAGGAGTTGATAACGGATACGGAGTGAGATACGGAGAGTCGGCAAAAATACAGCCGCGGCCTACGGCCTATGGCCGCAATGCAAGGCAGCAGCGTGAGAGTTGGAATCGTGAGTTGGAGGATATCAATCTGCAGGGATTTCAGGAAGTGATGCCGGATTCCTACGAGGGTGTTGTGGACGATGATGTAACCATGGATCTGCGCTTTTTGTATCAGTGAAGATACATAATAACGACAGATAAATTTAAAATAAAACAGAGAAATAAGAAGATAAAAAAGAGACTAAAATAAAGCAAAGAAACAAGAAGCAAAGAAACAAGAAACAAAGATAAGAAACAAAGAAATAAGAAACAAAGAAATTAAAAACTGAGAGAAAAAACAGAGATAAAGATAAAAAAAGAAAAACAAGTCAGGAAAATAAGGTTAGAATAATAAGCCGGATAAAATGAGAGAAAGCAGAAAAAACAAAAAACAGCAGTTAAAAAAAGAAAAATACCGAGCACTTTTAACAGCAGGGATTTTCATCCTGCTGTTTGGTGTTATGTCCTACAGCTTTGTCTCCTACGCATTGTCACACCAGGAGGCTTTGTTCGACAACAGCTATAATGGCAGAGAAAGTCAGATGCTCGCCGAAAATACGAAGGGCAAAATCCTGGCGGCAGATGGGGAAGTGCTGGCGGAGACGGTGGTAAATGGTGAGACAGAGACCAGAAATTATCCCTTTAAAAATGTTTTTTCTCATATTGTAGGATATGACAGCATGGGCGGCAGTGGTCTGGACGGCACTTATAACTACACGCTGATCCACGCGGACCTGACGATTCCGGAGAAGGCAGCGTATTCAGATCTGGGGCAGAAAATGCCGGGCAATAATGTGATCACTACCCTGAATCCCACGTTACAGGAGGCGGCGGATGAAGCCATGGGTCTGTATCAGGGCGCTATCATCGTCAGTGATCCCTCCACCGGTGCTATTCTGGCCATGGTGAGCAAGCCGGACTATGATCCCAATACTATCGAAGAAGAATGGGACAGTATTTCTCAGAATGAGGACAAAAGTGCGCTGTTAAACAGAGCTACGCAGGGGCTTTATCCTCCAGGATCCACCTTCAAAATCATGGATGCAGTGGAATATCTGGAAGAAAATCCGGACACATGGGAGACTTATTCTTACAATTGCACGGGGACATTCACCAGAGATGGGGAGACGATTCATTGCTTTCATAATGAGCAGCACGGCACGGTGAATTTTATGAAATCCTTTGCCAAATCCTGTAACTCCTCCTTTGCGAATATCGGTCTTTCCCTGAACAGAGAAGAATTTTCCTCCAAGTTAAAGACCATGATGTTTGGAGAAGAGCTTCCCTACGAACTGCCAAGTTCTGTGAGTACCACCTGCCTGACAGATAAAAACGAAAATCTCTCCGGACTTTCCACGGATAATATGATTCAGCTGGCTATCGGGCAGGGAGCCACCGGTATGTCGCCTTTACATTTACAGCTGATCACTTCAGCAATAGCTAATGACGGTGTGGTGATGAAGCCCTATGTGGTGGACAGAGTGGAGAGTGCTACAGGAACCCTGATAGAGAAGACGGATCCCCAGGCTTACAGACAGATTATGAGTAAGAGTACAGCACAGATCATGCAAACGCTGATGGCGGATGTCATCGAGGAAGGAACAGCCTCCAAACTGAAGGGATACAGCTATACAGCAGCAGGTAAGACCGGATCGGCGGAGTATGAGGATGATTCCACGCAGTCTCATGCGTGGTTTACCGGCTATGCACCGGCTGAGAATCCGCAGGTAGCTATAACTGTCATCATAGAAGGTGCAGGCAGCGGCGGCGATTATGCGGTTCCCATCGCAAGGCGTGTGCTGGATGCATGGTTTTCGCAGTGACGCAGGAGCCTGTGTGTGTTACAATCATAAAAGGATGGGTATAGACAGGATGTATTTTTATCAGAATCTCTATGTGAGTAATAAAATAGAACATCCGGGCAGGGTAAAATGGCGGCTTCGCCATCAAGCGGGACAGTTTTCGGTCTATCTGCTTCTTTTATGCTCTGCAGAAAGCAAAAACCAGTTGGAGATTATCAACAGCGCCTTTTTGCAGCAGCCTTTTTACAAGAAAAAGCGTCCACTGATTCTGGGGATGGCTGCCGGCAGGAGCGATGCCATGGATATGGCTGTCGGTTTAATAGAAGACGCTTATGCACATACAGGTACGGGAGATGTCCGCAGTTATCTTTTCCCGGAAGGGGTCGTCATAAAAGGAAATACCTTCTGGGCCTACAGGGAGGCAAAAGAGAAACAGGACACATCTGAAAAGGACGAAAATAATCCGGCGGATAAGCAGGAAAGAGGATGAATGTGACTATAGTATTTATGATCTTAAAAGTCATCGGAATTGTTCTGCTGGTTTTACTCGGCATTGTGCTCATGCTGCTTCTGGCGGTGCTCTTTGTGCCGATCCGTTACCGGGTGGAAGGTTCTGTGCATGATGAAACCCTGCGGGAGAAATTTGATACGAAAGCCATGCAGGAAAATCTTGCGGCCAAAGCCAATATATCCTGGCTGTTCCATTTGGTGAACGGTAGGATTGCATATCCGGAGGATCCGGAATTTACGCTTCGAATTTTGTGTTTCAAAGTATTCAGGACTCATCTTTTTGATAAGGTACAGGAAGACACAGTACAGGAGGCAGCGGCAAATAAGAAAGCAGCAGAGCCGGAAACAGCAAAAAAGGAAACAGCACAGAAAGCGGTGACAACAGATGCAGCAAAGGAAAGCAATGCAGCAAATCAGGAATCCGCAGACTCTATAAAAGAAAATCCCGCCTCTTCAGAAGCAAAAGAGGCCCCGGACAGATGCCGTCAAAACCTGACAGATAATCAGGACACTCTCGCTGCAGATAAAGAGGCGTATTTACAAAGAGCAAGGCAACGGCAAAAAGATACTGCGGACAGTGCACCGCCCGTCCCGGATTCCGAAAGCCGACAGCAGCAGGAGAAAGCTTTCGCGGAATCTGCAGGTAAAATCGGTAAATTACAGAAACTAAAGCAAAAATTATATGATAAACTGAATCGTGCATGGAAAAAGGCACAGGAGATAGGAAAAAATATTTCCTACTATGTGCGAATCCTGGACAGTGAAATCTTTGCCGCCGCACTTAAAAAGGTCAGCAGGCAGACGAAGAGGATTCTGCACCAGCTCCTACCAAGGCAGTGGACACTGGTCGGCACGGTGGGAACCGGAGATCCCGGCACGGACGGAAAACTGCTGGAGATTCAGGGAATTCTCTATCCCTGGACGGCAGGACATCTTTTTCTGCAGCCTGAATTTGAAGGATGCATGGTATATCTGGATTTTCAGGCAAAGGGTAAAATTACCATTTTTATTTTGCTGCAGGCAGCAGCAAGCTGTTATTTTGATAAAAAGATTAAGAGGGTAATCCGTTTATTTAAGAAAGAAAGCAGTATAAAGAAATCCGGAAAGAAAACACCGCACAAAAAGGCGGCATAGAAAGGAAAATATGGCTGAAAATAATATTTCTGCAGTAGTAAAGGCATTGATGGACGGTGCGGACGGTGTTCTGGCAGCAAAGACGGTAATCGGTGAGCCTGTACAGGTGGGGGATACTGTGGTGATTCCGCTCTCGGATGTGACCATTGGCTGCGGCGCCGGTGCCAGAATCGGCGGTGATAAAAAGAACAGCGGTGCAGGCGGCTTTTCTGCCAAAATGTCTCCCAATGCAGTGCTGATCATCCGCGGTGGGACTACAAAGGTGGTGAATATCAAAAATCAGGATGCGGCAGCCAAGCTCATCGACCTTATTCCGGAGGTAATTGATAAATTTGTAGCCAGGGATCCCCAGGGGGATGTGATGGACGATGACGATGCCATTGAGGCTGCTTTTCCTCAGAAGTGATTTTTGCCTCTGCTGCTTGTGTGAACAGACGATGGAGCATGTCAGTTATATCAGTAATATCAGTAATGGCTGTAATGTCAGTACTTTGCTGTCGGGTTAATCCCTGTGCAGATGTTTATGTGCCGAAATATATCTTGTTTTATTTTTATAGGCGTGCTATACTCCTAACCGTTGCCGTCAAAAACAAGGTCGTAATCCGGCAGTCGGCGATTCCCGCCGTTAAATGAATCGTGTGTTCGAGACCTTCCACACGTAAAACAAAACTAAAGGAGAAAATTGAATATGAAAAAGAAAAGTAACACGATGTTCCTGACCCAGTCAGCGGTAATCGCTGCTATTTATGTGGTATTGACGCTGGCGCTGCAGCCCATCAGCTTTGGTGCGATTCAGTTTCGTGTCAGCGAGATGCTCTGTGTGCTGCCGTTATTTTCCTTTACCGGTGTAGTGGGCGTTACCATTGGCTGCCTGCTTGGCAACATCCTCGGAGGAGCGGCACTGCCGGACATCATCTTCGGCACATTGGCTACTCTGATCGGCGCAGTAGGCACCCATTATCTTTGCTGCACGATGAAAAACGGCCAAAGAGAAAAGAAACTCTCCGTCGCAGACCGCGTGAAGGCTGTTTTGCCGCCCATCATCAGCAATATGCTGATCATCCCGCTGGTTCTTAAATTTGCTTATGGTATGGCAGATGCGGTATGGTTTATGGTGATTACAGTAG
The DNA here is from genome assembly GCA_963593905.1 of bacterium. Taxonomy (GTDB): domain Bacteria; phylum Bacillota; class Clostridia; order Lachnospirales; family Lachnospiraceae; genus CAG-791. The sequence goes on from CAVBBL010000001.1 coordinate 171,516, forward strand.
GTGTGGGAGAGGTTTTAGCAGTAGGTGTGCTTGGCAATATTTTGCTGACGATCCTTTATCCTTATTCGCAGAAGCTTTTCCTGCAGAAGGAAGTCTAGGGAGAGAAAGTTATATTTTTTCCTTGCATTTTAAAAATCTATTTGCTAAAATATGAACGTTGTGTAATACCTATAATGAAATGTAGGGAGGTGTAAAAATGGCGAAGTGTGATATTTGTGGAAAAGGCGCTCATTTTGGTAACAACGTCAGCCATTCACATAGAAGATCCAACAGAATCTGGAATTCTAATGTTCAGAACGTTAGCTGCAAAGTCAACGGCGGAACAAAGAAGATGCATGTCTGCACAAGCTGCTTAAGATCCGGCAAAGTAGAGCGCGCATAATTTGCGGTTTGCTTTCAAAGTATGCAGTTTACTGACTGTGGTTTGTATCCCAATGTGAAATAAAAAGTCCGGCTTGCCGGGCTTTTTTCTTTTGCTCTTGTTTGACTGCGGCTGCCGCAGCCGCAGCACAGCAACGGCTTTCCTGTGTTTGGGTATTTCATTTTTTATATAAAAAAGGTATAATCAATCTGTATGAGTTCCGGAGCACAGGAAAGCAGACGGCAAAAACCCTGCATTGAAAGGGGCGTTGTGATTTCCAACATTCGGACGAAAGCCGGAAAGGAGCCTAATATATGAAGTCATCTTCCATGAATACCCATATGGGAAATATCTCCATAGATAACGAAGTGATCGCGCAATATGCAGGTACCGTAGCCACGGAGTGCTTTGGCATCGTGGGTATGGCAGGCGTCAATATGAAGAACGGATTTGTAAACCTGCTTAAAAAGGATTCCATGACCAAAGGAATCAACGTGTCTTTGAATGCCAAAGGAAAGCTGGTCATTGATTTTCATGTGATCGTGTCCTATGGCGTGAATATTTCAACGGTAGCTGATAATCTGATCAACAATGTCCGCTATAAGGTAGAAGAGTTTACCGGTCTGGAAATTGAGAAGATCAATATCATCGTCGAGGGCGTCAAGGTCATCGACTAGTCAGTCGGCGGAACTTAAATCAGGAGGAAGCTTTAACGTGAGTACAAATGCTATAAACGCAGGAACATTGTCAAAGATGTTTCTGTCCGGTGCCAAAAATCTGGAAGCAAACAAGGAATGGATCAATGAGCTGAATGTATTCCCGGTCCCGGACGGTGATACCGGCACCAATATGACTATGACCATTATGTCTGCAGTCAAAGAAGTGGTCTCTTTAGGCGAGTCAGAGGATATGATGGCGATCTGTAAGGCGATCTCATCCGGATCCCTCCGGGGCGCCAGAGGTAACTCCGGTGTTATTCTTTCCCAGCTTTTAAGAGGCTTCTGCAAGGGAGTGCGTGAGCATGCAGAGGTGGATGTGCCGGTCTTTGCAGATGCTTTTGATCGTGCAGTAGAGACCGCTTATAAGGCAGTCATGAAACCTAAGGAAGGCACTATTCTTACGGTTGCCAAGGGCGCTGCCACCAAATCAAGAGAGTTGGCAGAGCAGGGCGAGACAGATTTAGATGTGTACTTTAAGACCGTCATCGAGTACGCAGACGCCGTCCTGGCCAGCACACCGGATATGCTTCCTGTATTAAAACAGGCAGGTGTAGTGGACTCCGGCGGACAGGGCCTGATGCAGGTCTTAAAGGGTGCCTATGATGCATATCTTGGCAAGGAAATCGACTACGAAGCGCTTGCCAAAGAGGTTTCTGCCCCTAAGGAAGGAGAGCGAAAGGGCCAGGTTAATCCGGAAGCTCGCGCCAATGCGGAGATTAAATTCGGCTATTGCACGGAGTTTATCATTCTGTTAGATAAGCATTTCGGATCCAAGACAGAGAAGGATTTCAAGGCTTATCTGGAGTCAATCGGCGATTCTATCGTATGCGTACCGGATGAAGAAGTGGTGAAGGTGCATGTGCATACCAATGATCCCGGACTTGCCATTCAGAGAGGCCTGCTTTATGGTCAGCTCTCCAAGATTAAGATCGACAATATGCGTTTAGAGCACCAGGAAACCCTGGAAAAGGATAAGGACAGCCAGGATACTCCCGAGGAGGCAGCACCGGCACAGGAACCTGGTCCCAAGAAGGAAGTCGGCTTTATTGCGGTTTCTGTAGGGGATGGCATTGAAGAAATTTTCAAGAGCCTGGGCGCTGACTATGTGATCTCCGGAGGACAGACCATGAATCCCAGCACGGATGATGTGCTGCAGGCAATTTCTCAGGTAAATGCGGAGACAATTTATATCTTCCCCAATAATAAAAATATCATTCTGGCAGCCAATCAGGCAGCAGGAATGACCAAGGATAAGAATATCATCGTCATCCCCACCAAGACCATTCCGCAGGGTATTACGGCTATTATCAATTACATGCCTGATCTGGATGCAGAGTCCAATAAGGCCAACATGACAGAGGAAATCTCTCATGTAAAGAGCGCAGAGGTGACTTATGCTGTCCGGGATACCATGATCGACGGCATGGAGATCCATGAGAGTGATATGATGGGCATCGGTGATGCAGGTATCGTAGCAGTAGGACAGGACAGAGATGAGACAGCTCTGAAGACGTTGCAGAAAATCGCCGAGAGCGACACGGAGATGATCAGCGTTTACTACGGTGCTGATATCAAAGAAGAAGAAGCACAAGCCTTCCAGGAGAAGGTGCAGGCTGCTTTCCCCGGCTGCGACGTGGAATTGCAGAGCGGTGGACAGCCTATTTACTACTATATTCTCAGTGCGGAATAATTTTATTTAATGCCAGTTGAGAACTGTTTAAACAAAATGATTTAAACAAAATGAAGCGGATCAGTCAGCAGTATACGCACTGTGATTCGGTCATAATAAAAGAAAGGACGGCCAGCAGCCGTCCTTTCTTTTACGGCAGCATAGGAGGTGTCTTTGGATCAGCATACCCCACTTAGGGAATTAAAAGGCGTGGGCGATAAGACCGCGGTGCTTTTGGAGAAAAGAGATCTGTATGAGGTAGGGGATCTTCTCACCTATTATCCGGGAACTTATGAGCACTTTGGACAGCCAAAGGCGATAGTGGACTGTTGTCCGGGGGAAATGGTGACCCTTCGACTGACTCTACTTTCCGGTGGGAGACCTGTGCGGGCAGGCAGCAGAACTATTGTGCACCTTCAGGGAGCAGATGCCACGGGACAGATTCGGCTGACCTGGTTTAACCAGCCTTATATCGGAAGAAATCTTCCGCTTGGCAGTGTCCGGTTTTTTTATGGAAGAGTGCAGCAGCTGAAGAATAAGACCTGGGTCATGGAACAGCCAAAGAGTTTTACAAAAGAGGAATACGACTTGCTGGCGGATTCTCTCCGACCGGTATATTCTCTTCCCCTTCATTTTAAGAAAAAGCTGTTTCTTCGTATGATTCAGCAGGCTATTGAGAATTGTCCTCTGCCTGCGGAGTATCTGACAGAGCAGGAAAAGCAGCGTCTGCAAAGTGATTTTCACCTTTGTCTAATGAAGGAAGAGGAGGCTGTAAGTCAGATTCATTTTCCTTCGGACATCCAGCATGCCCGAGCAGCCAGACAAAGACTGGTTTTTGATGAATTTTACCTTTTTCTTGCGGCTGTGCATCTGCAAAAAGGAGAAAATGAAAAGCGGCGCAATCCCGCTCCGATGAAACCCAGTGGGGAAACGGACAGGCTGATCAGTCTGCTTCCCTATGCATTGACCAAGGGGCAAAGGAATGCCTGGAAAGAAATTGAAGCAGATCTCACGGGACCTTATGTGATGAACAGACTTCTGGAGGGAGATGTGGGATCCGGCAAGACAATCCTCGCCTTTCTGGCTCTGCTTTTGTGCGCAGCCAATGGCAGACAGGGGGCTTTGATGGCGCCCACAGAAGTATTGGCTGCACAGCATATGGAAACCATTCTGGCTATGAAAGAAGCCTATCATCTTCCCATTCATCCCATACTTCTCACCGGTTCCGTAAAGGGAAAAGCCAGAAGAGAGGCCATGGAAAGTATTTCCAGTGGAACTGCAGACGTAATCATCGGAACCCATGCATTGATCCAGGAGAGGGTGTCCTATCATGATCTGGGGCTGGTGATCACAGATGAGCAGCACCGCTTTGGTGTCAGACAGCGGGAGAGCCTGGCAGGAAAAGGAGAAACGGTGCCGGTGCTGGTGATGAGTGCTACGCCGATTCCAAGGACATTAGCTATTATTTTATACGGAGATCTTCAGATTTCTTTATTAAAGGAAAAGCCAGGGGATCGACTGCCTGTTAAGAATTGTGCGTTGCCGGCCTCAGAGAGGGAAAAGGCATGGAGATTTATCGCAAAAGAAGTTATAAAGGGAAGACAGGCCTATGTGATTTGTCCTGCTATCGATGAAGGCAAAGAGGAAGAGCAGGCATTGAATGAGGATGATGGCCTTTCCCGTATGGCTAAGGCGGTCATAGAAGACGACTTTCCGAGCGGAGGGCAAAAGCCGCCTATGGCCAATGTGATGGAGACCACAGAGAAGCTTTGCCATTATTTTGGAAAGGAAGTACGCGTCGAAGCCCTGCACGGCCGTATGAAACCGGCGCAGAAAGAGGAAATCATGAAAAGCTTCGGGGCAGGGGAAATCCATGTCTTAGTTTCTACCACTGTAGTGGAGGTCGGCATCAATGTGCCCAATGCCACTGTCATGCTGGTGGAGAATGCAGAGCGGTTTGGCCTTGCACAGCTCCATCAGCTCAGGGGACGAATTGGCCGTGGAAGCGAGCAGTCCTACTGTATTTTCCTTTATGGAAGTACATCGGAAGAGAAGCCAAAGCGACTGGAAATCCTGGAAAAAAATAACGATGGATTTTCCATTGCGGAACAGGATCTGGCACTGCGTGGGCCGGGGGATCTCTTCGGAGTGCGGCAAAGCGGCGCACTGGGGTTTGAACTGGCGGATATTTATCAGGATGCCGCTCTTTTGCAGACTGCGTCCGCACTTCTTAATGCAGTAGTGGAAAATGACCAGCAGCTGTCAAGTCCGGCGCATGAGCCGCTGCGGCAGCGTCTGGCACAAGCGGCAAAATCTGTTGACTTTAGGTCTATCTAACCGTATTATTGACATATGTGTCCGTACGTGTGTACGGGGTCGTATGATTACATCGGAGAATTCGCCTGCGCGAATTCTCGTCGTGCTGCCACAGTAAAACTGTGGCAGAAGGAGGCAAATCAACCAGAATTGCCTGATGGCAATTCTGGTTGATAAGAACAAGCAGTATACTGCTTGTTCTTTGATCACATCGGAGAATTCGCCTGCGCGAATTCTCCTCGTGCTGCCACAGTAAAACTGTGGCAGAAGGAGGAATTATGTCCAGAGTGGCAATTGTAACTGACAGCAACAGCGGCATCAGTCAGGCAGAGGCTAAGGAAAAGGGAATTTATGTGATGCCTATGCCTTTTACGATTGACGGTGTTGATTATTTAGAGGATATTAATCTGACAAGAGAGCAGTTCTATGAGAAACTTTCCACAGAGGGAGTGGTGGTGACCAGTCAGCCTTCACCTGCGGATGTCACGGATCTGTGGGATGAGATTTTGAAGGACTTTGAAGAGATTGTATACATTCCCATGAGCAGCGGCCTTTCCGGCTCCTGCCAGACAGCAATGATGCTGGCGGATGACTATGACGGCAAGGTACAGGTGGTCAATAACCAGCGAATTTCCGTGACCCAGAGACGGTCTGTAGAGGATGCTGTTGCCCTCGCAGAGGCAGGAAAAAGTGCAGCCGAAATCCGACAGATTCTGGAGGAAGTTAAGTTTGAATCCAGCATTTATATTATGCTGGATACTCTGCATTATCTTAAGAAGGGCGGTCGCATTACCCCGGCTGCCGCTGCGATTGGAAGCCTTTTAAAGCTGAAGCCTGTATTACAGATCAAAGGCGAGCGGCTGGATGCTTTTTCCAAGGCACGCAGCTCTTCGCAGGGCAAATCCACTATGATCAATGCTATGCGCGCCGATATTGAGAATAAATACGGCGGGACAGCCAGTGAGACCGTTTATCTGTATGCGGTTCATGCCAATGTGCCGGAGCAGGAAGAAGTCTGGTATCAGGAAGTGCAGGCAGCTTTCCCGAATTTCGAAGTGAGAAAGGATGTTCTTTCTTTAAGTGTCTCCTGTCATATAGGACCGGGAGCATTGGCAATCGCCTGCTCAAAGAAGCTGGATCCTTCCTATTTCCAATAAAGATTTAACGGGTGGTTACATAGATTTATGGCGAATCAGAATAATCAGTATGATGCGGGAAGCATCAAAGTCCTTGAGGGTCTGGAGGCGGTGCGTACCAGGCCCGGTATGTATATCGGCAGTGTCTCTACCAGAGGCCTGAATCATCTGATCTACGAGATTGTAGATAATTCCGTAGATGAGCATCTGGCAGGCTTTTGCGACCGTATTCTGGTCACTCTCGAAGCAGATGGTTCCTGTACGGTGGAAGATAACGGCCGCGGTATACCGGTTGGCATGCATGAAAAAGGTGTCAGTGCCGAACGTATTGTTTTAACGACACTGCATGCCGGCGGTAAATTCGACAACGAGGCTTATAAGACCAGCGGCGGTCTCCACGGCGTGGGCTCTTCTGTCGTGAATGCCCTGTCTGCCCATATGACGGTGCGCATTAAAAACGGCGGGTTTATCTACGAAGACGAATATGAAAGAGGAAAACCGGTAACCCAGCTGCAGAACGGACTTTTGCCGGTGATCGGCAAAACCAGAGAAACAGGCACCCGCATCAATTTCCTTCCTGACGGTGAGATCTTTGAAAAGACCAGATTTCGGGAGGAAGAGATTAAAAGCCGCATGCATGAGACGGCATATCTTAATCCCAATCTCACCATTGTCTATACGGATAAAAGACCGGGCACCCAGGAAAATTGCACCTATCATGAGCCGGATGGCATCGTGGGCTTTATCAGAGATCTGAATAAGAGCAAGGAGCCTGTGTGCGATGTGATCTATTTTACCGGCGAGACAGAGGGAATCTCTGTGGAGGTTGCACTGCAGTATGTAAATGAGTTCCATGAGAATGTCATGGGCTTTTGCAATAATATTTACAATGCAGAGGGCGGCACCCACCTCACCGGTTTTAAGACCATGTTCACCAATGTGATCAACAACTACGCCAGAGAATTGAATATCCTGAAGGAGAAGGATGCTAATTTCACCGGTGCAGATGTGAGAAACGGCATGACAGCGGTGGTTTCTATCAAGCATCCGGATCCCCGTTTTGAGGGACAGACCAAGACTAAGCTGGATAATCAGGATGCGGCGAAGGTGGTGAGCAAGGTTACCGGAGAGGAAATCGTCCGGTTCTTTGACAGAAATTTAGAGACCTTAAAGCAAATCATAGGATGCGCGGAAAAGGCAGCCAAGATCCGCAAGACGGAGGAAAAGGCCAAGACGAACATGCTGACAAAGCAGAAGTACTCCTTTGACTCCAACGGCAAGCTGGCCAATTGTGAGAGCAGGGATGCCTCCAAATGTGAGATTTTTATCGTAGAGGGTGATTCTGCAGGCGGCAGTGCCAAGACCGCCAGAAATCGCATGTACCAGGCGATCCTCCCCATTCGAGGCAAGATTCTCAATGTGGAAAAAGCCAGCATTGACAAGATATTGGCGAATGCAGAGATCAAGACCATGATCAATGCCTTCGGGTGCGGATTTTCCGAAGGATACGGCAATGACTTTGATATCACCAAACTGCGCTATGACAAAATCATCATCATGGCGGATGCGGATGTGGACGGTGCACACATTTCCACTCTTCTTTTGACCCTGTTTTATCGTTTTATGCCGGATCTTATTTTTGAGGGACATGTCTATGTGGCCATGCCGCCTCTGTATAAGGTGATGCCAGCCAAGGGCAAGGAAGAGTATCTCTATGATGACTATGCCCTGGAAAAGTACAGGAAAAAGCACAAGGGTCCCTTTACCCTGCAGCGTTATAAAGGTCTTGGAGAGATGGATCCGGAGCAGCTTTGGGAGACGACCTTAAATCCGCAGACCCGGATGATGAAGCTGGTACAGATCGAAGATGCCCGTATGGCAAATGAAATGACAGAGCTTTTAATGGGAGCAGAGGTTCCTCCCAGAAAGAAATTCATCTATTCCCATGCAAAAGATGCGGAACTGGATGTATAGATAAAAGAGAGGTTAAGCAGTGGCCGTAACAGAAATGAGAGAAGACCGGGTATTAAAGACAGAATACGCGGAACTGATGCAGAAATCCTATATTGATTATGCAATGAGTGTCATCATTGCCAGAGCGCTGCCCGATGTACGGGACGGTTTAAAGCCTGTGCAGCGGCGTACACTCTACGATATGCGGGAACTGGGAATCAGGCATGATCGTCCCTACAGAAAAAGCGCCCGTATCGTAGGTGATACCATGGGTAAATATCATCCCCACGGCGATTCCTCTATTTATGATGCGCTGGTGGTGATGGCACAGACCTTTAAAAAGGAACTTCCCTTAGTAGACGGCCACGGCAATTTTGGCAGCATCGAAGGAGACGGGGCAGCAGCCATGCGTTATACAGAAGCAAGGCTGCAGAAGGTGACGGAAGAAGCTTTCCTGGCAGATCTGGATAAGGATGTGGTGGACTTTGTTCCGAATTTTGATGAGACAGAGAAGGAACCCTCTGTATTGCCGGTAAAGATTCCCAATTTTCTCATCAACGGTTCCGAGGGCATTGCAGTAGGCATGACCACCTCCACACCGCCGCATAACCTGGCAGAAGTAATCGATGCGGAGCTGGCTTATCTGGCTGATCCGGAGATTACCACAGCGGAACTGATGAAAATCATGCCGGGGCCTGATTTTCCCACCGGAGGCATTGTCACTAACCAGGACGAACTCTTGTCGGTATATGAGACCGGCAGCGGCAAGATACGTATTCGGGGCAAGGTAGAGACGGAGAAGGGCAAAAACGGCCGCACCAATCTGGTAATTACAGAAATCCCCTATACTATGATCGGGGCCAATATTGCCAAATTTCTGTCTGATGTGGCCTCTTTGGCAGAAAATAAGGTGACCCAGGATATTGTGGATATCACCAATCAGTCCGGCAAGGAAGGTATCCGCATTGTTATTGAGCTGCGCAGAGATGCAGACGTAGAGAATTTTAAAAATCTTCTCTATAAAAAGACCAGACTGGAGGATACCTTCGGTGTCAATATGCTGGCCATTGCTGACGGTCGGCCCGAGACCATGGGGCTTCGCCAGATCCTGAAGGCCAATATAGATTTCCAATTCGAGACAAACCGCCGGAAATATACCACACTTCTGGAAAAAGAAAAGAGCCGCAGAGAAATACAGGAAGGCCTGATCAAAGCCTGCAATGTCATTGACCTGATTATCGAGATCTTACGTGGATCCAAGGACAGAGCACAGGCCAAGGCCTGCATGGTGGAAGGAAAGACAGAGGGCATTGCCTTTAAGTCTCCGGAATCCGGTATAATGGCAGCACAGCTTCAGTTCACGCAGGCCCAGGCAGATGCCATTCTGGATATGCGCCTTTATAAATTGATCGGTCTGGAACTGGAGGCATTGATCAAAGAGCACGAGGAGACTGTTGCCAATATCTATCGTTATGAGGATATTCTGGAGGACCGCGGCTCCATGACCCAGGTGATTCGCAAAGAATTGATGGGATTTAAGAAGGCCTACGGCACGCCAAGACGCACGCAGATCGTGCAGGCGAAGGAAGCTGTCTATGTGGAGAAGCCGTTAGAAGAGGTAGATGTCTATTTTGTAATGGACCGCTTTGGCTATGCCAAGACCATAGATGCCAATACCTATCAGCGCAACAAAGAGACGGTGGACAGCGAATTTAAGTATGTTGTTCAGTGCAAGAATACAGGTAAAATCTGTATCTTTACCAATACCGGTCAACTCCACACCGTGAAGATGGCGGACCTTCCGCTGGCAAAGTTAAGGGATAAGGGCGTGCCGCTGGATAATATCGGTAATTTCGATTCCTCCAGGGAGGAGATCGTGCTGGTGACGAGTCAGTCCGCCCTGAATCTGTACCGACTCATCTTTGTGACCAAATATTCCATGTGCAAACTGGTAGACGGCGGTGAATTTGATGTGGCGAAAAAAACAGTGGCAGCCACCAAGCTCACAGAAGGAGATCAGGTGGTTTGCGTCTGTGTCTATGATGGCCAGCAAAATATAGTTTTCCAGACCAAAGAAGGATATTTCCTGAAATTCCCGGTAGAACAGATTCCGGAGAAGAAAAAGATTGCCGTGGGTGTTCGCGGAATGAAGCTTACCAAGAATGATTTCGTGGAAAATGTGTATTTTACAAGGAACCTGGAGGCAAAGTCTGTTCAATTTAGAGAAAAAGAAGTAGAATTGAATAAATTGAGACTGGCTTCCCGAGACGGAAGAGGAAGTAAGCAGTAGGTGTGGGCAGTGATTTGTGACCAGTGAGCGTGGCCGGTGTCCAACGGCGAGTGAACAGTGGTCAGTGAGCAGTGGCCATCGGACATAAGCTGCGGCATGGAAGAAAAATAAAGTAATAAAGAAATGAGGAATTATGAGAGTAATCGCAGGAACAGCCAGGCGGCTTCCTTTGGTGACGCCGGACGGCATTGATACGAGACCTACGCAGGACCGCATCAAAGAGACACTTTTTAATATGATTCAGATGGATGTGCCGGGGGCTGTCTTCCTTGATCTTTGTGCAGGCAGCGGCGGAATCGGTATTGAGGCACTCAGCCGCGGCGCCAGACATTGTTACTTCGTCGAGAATGGAAGGGATGCCTTAAAGTGCATTCAGGAAAATCTTCACAAGACGCACTTTGAGGAAAAAGCTACCGTCATGAAGCAGGATGTGCTCAATGCCATCCGAAATATTCATGAAAAGGAAGCGGATATTATTTATCTGGATCCTCCCTACGAATCGCCTGTGCAGAAGGCAGCATTGCTGGCTTTGGAGAGTGCACCTTACGTGACGGAGAATACCATTATTATTGTAGAAGCCTTGCTGGATACGGATTTTTCCTATATGGAGGGCACTTCTCTGGAAATCATCAGAGAAAAGAAGTACAAGAGCAATGAGCACATTTTCTTTAAGAAAAAGGTATAGAGAAAAAGATATAAAGAAAAAATATAAAGAAAAGAAATGAGAGGCAGGGTAGGGGACGACCTGCCGGGTTAGGAGTATGATGAAGGCTGCAATTTATCCCGGAAGCTTTGATCCGGTCACGTATGGACATATTGATGTGATCAGACGGGCGGCAGAAATGTTTGATGAGCTCATCGTTTCTGTTTTGGACAATAAGGCTAAGACGCCGTTGTTTTCCGTAGATGAACGTGTTAAAATGTTACAAGATGTAACGAAGGATATACCCAATGTGCGCGTAGATTCTTTTCAGGGACTTTTAATTGACTACGCCAAAAAGATGAATGTGCATATTGCCATTCGAGGACTGCGCGCAATTACAGATTTTGAGTACGAGCTGCAGATTGCACAGACGAACCGAAAGTTGTCCGGCGGAAGTCTGGATACGATTTTTCTGACCACAAGTCTGGAGTATGCCTATTTGAGCTCTTCCAGTGTCAAGGAAATCGCGAGCTTTCAGGGTGATATCCATCAATGTGTACCGCCTCTTATAGAAGAGCGGGTACACGAGAAGTTTAAGACGATAAAGTAGACAGATGCAGGATTGCACCGGAGATACAGGCTGCCTCTACATGCGCAGAACAGATACGGTGAAAAGACAGCATAGGAACGGGAGAAGCCAATGAGCAGCAGAATTGAGCAGCAGATAGATCAGATAGAGGATTATATTGACGGTTGTCATAATCAGCCCTTTTCCAATTCCAAGATCGTGGTGGACAGAGACGAGATAGACGTCCTGCTGCAGCAGCTTCGTGCAAAGCTGCCGGAGGAAATTCAGCATTATCAGCGGATTATCAGTAATAAAGAAGCTATTTTAAACGATGCCAAGAGCAAGGCAGAGGAACTGATTCGTGAGGCTACAGTACATACCAATGAGCTGATCAATGAGCACGAGATTATGCAGCAGGCCTATGCCCAGGCAAATGAAGTAGTGAAGTTAGCTTCCAAGCAGGCACAGGATATCCTGGATAAGGCTATCAATGAGGCAAATGCCTATCGCGCATCCGCAGTGCAGTACATGGATGAGATGTTGGCCCAGTTAGAGGATGTGACCACACGTACTATGGAGAGCACCAACGCCATTTACGCTAATTTTAATAACAATCTGGACGGCTATGCCAAGACGCTTCGGCAGAACAGAGCAGATCTTCATCCCCAGGAGGAGATGCTGTATGATCAGACAGCGGATGCTGCACCGGAGGAGGGATATTATCCGGAGGCGGCCGGACAGGGCACCGGCTATCTGCCGGAGGTTGATACCGCAGGCAGTGCTGATGCACAGGGGGCAGACAGACAGTTGGGATGAGAGGGAAGGTCGATTTTACATGAATCATGTGAAATCGACTTTCTTTGTTGTTAGCACAAGGCGCTGTTCATCATGCGAAGTTTCTCAAAAGAGATACGTAGCTTTGATTTTTTTGGCAAAGCCGTGATCACAGCGGCGGGAAAGGTAATCATGAAGAAAAAAGGTGAATTCGGATACATAAGGAGCAGAAGAAAGCTTTCCATTGCATTGTCTTTGCTGATGCTGGCGATGGTATTGGTGATCTATTTTGTAGCCAGATGGTATTTCGGCACGAATAAGAATCTTTTTACGATTCTTGCAGCTTTGGGCTGCCTGCCCCTTGGAAAATGTGTGGTGAATATGATCATGTTTCAGAAGGCAAAGCCATGCTCTGACCAGGTGCGAAGCAGGATCAATCAGCATATCGGCAATCTTCCCGGAGCATGGGATCTGTACATGACCAGCTACAGTAAGAATTTTCAGTTGAGTCATATTACAAAAGCCGGGAAAAATGTCTGTGCCTTCACAGAAACTGCAGGCTGTGATGGCCGGGCCGGAGAAGAGCATATCAAGAAAATGATGGAAAATAACGGTTATCACGATTATACGGTTAAGATCTTTTTTAGTCTGGATAAATACCTGGAACGTCTTGATCAGCTCAATGCGCTGGCAGAAGGAACAACGGGCAGCAGTGATGCGCTGTTTAGTTTGTTTCGGTCTATCTCCCTGTAGGAGGTTCAAGTGGAAAAATGGATCATAGGAAACAATGAGCAGAGCCAGCGCCTTGATAAGTATCTGCGAAGAAGGATGCCTGCAGCAGGTTCTTCTTTTTTATATAAGATGCTCCGAAAAAAGAACATTACCCTAAATGGAGCCAAAGCTGACGGCAGGGAGATTTTACATGCAGGGGATGAGGTTTCTGTATTTTTTGCCAAAGAAACACTGGATAAGTTTATGGGTATTGCCGGGACCGCAAAGAATGAAAAGATGGATTCTTATTTGCAGGCTTTTGATAAGATTACGGCTACGCGCATGCATGGAGAGCTGCCGATCCTCTATGAAGATGAGCACATTTTGTTGGTGATCAAGCCTGCCGGTGTTCTTTCTCAGAAGGCAAAACCACAGGACATTTCCATGAATGAATGGCTTCTTGGCTATCTGATAAAGAAAAAAGAGATCAAGCCTGATTCCCTGTCTTTATTTAAACCATCCGTGTGCAACCGCCTGGATTATCAAACGGGCGGCATTTTGCTGTGTGCCAAAACTCTGCCCGCGAGTCAAATGTTTGCTGCGCTGTTAAAAGAGCGCAGCCTGCACAAATACTATCATATGGTGGTAAAGGGGCAGATTCGTAAATCAGGAGTGATCAAGGGGTATCTGCAGAAGGATGCCGCCGCCAATAGGGTTTCTTTTAGGGCTGCTGAAAATATTGAGTCAGCAGAGAAGGAGTCAGCAGAGAATTTTTGCAGCGGCAAAGAGGATTCTGCCGTCTACACGGAGACTCATTATAAGCCGCTGCGCACGGAAAAAGAGTTTACTTTGCTGGAAGCGCTGCTGGTTACCGGAAAGACTCATCAGCTTCGGGCACATTTAGCTTCCCAGGGGACCCCCATTGCAGGAGATCCTAAATACGGAGATGCGACTGTAAATGCCCTCTGCCGAGAAAGATTCGGTGTACAGGGACAGCTTTTGTTTGCCTGCAGGATCTGTTTTCCGGCGCATATGCCGGCGCCCTTTGAATATCTGCAGGGAAGAGAATTCACAGCACCGGATCCGAGGGTTTTCGCAAGGGTAATGAATGGACATTAAAGCTGCAGCACAAAGAGGGAAATCAACCAGAATAGCCTGATGGTAATTCTGGTTGATATCGGTCAGGCTGGAGTCAGCCTGACCGGGTGAAGCACATCAGAGAATTCGCCTGCGCGAATTCTCTTCGTGGTGAGCACAAAGAGGTGATTATGGCTACATGGAATTCCAGAGGGCTTCGGGGCTCTACTTTGGAGGAAATGATCAACAGAACCAACGAAAAATATAGAGAAAAAAATCTGGCCCTGATCCAGAAAATTCCTACCCCGATCACCCCTATGAAGATCGATCAGGAGCACAGGCATATTACTCTTGCTTACTTTGAACAGAAAAGTACTGTTGACTATATCGGTGTGATTCAGGGAATTCCGGTGTGCTTTGATGCCAAGGAGTCCTCCCAGATGACCTTTGCTCTCCAGAATATCCATCCCCACCAGGTGGCGTTCATGGAGGCTTTTGAAAAGCAGGAGGGCATTGCTTTTTTTCTGATCTATTATACGGCGGAGAATATCTATTATTATCTTCCTTTCCGGAACTTTCTTCCCTTCTGGGAGAGAGCACAGCGCGGAGGCAGGAAGAGCTTTCGGTTTGATGAGTTGGATAAGACGTATATTCTGCCGCAAAAGCAAGGCATATTGGTTCCCTATCTGGAGATGATCAATAAGGATTTATCTGAGAGAGAGTAGTGCGAAAATATGCTTGCTTGCAAATGAGAATGTCCGATTCTCATAGTTTTCGCAAGGCTATTGGTTTCTGAAAGAAGCCAATAGCCTTGATGGCAAATCAAATTAGAAATTTGATCAATAGAATTTGAAATTCTAGTTGCCGCTTCGCCGCAGAGCTGCTCAGAAATGAGGATTAAGAAAGAGCACTTTCGGTTGACAAATCAGTTGCAGTGCATGTATACTGCATACAGTGTTTTAATATGGTAGCAAATTAGAACTTTAAAGCGATAAAGCAATAAAGCGACAAAACATTAAAGCAGTATAGCAGCAAAAAAAATAAAGATACAAAGTAAGGATTATAAAGTAAAGAAAATAAAGTAAGAAGGCCGCCATGGATGGAAGGAATAGGCAGAAACGGAGAGCAGGATGAGCGCATTTTCTACAACAGGACAGGAACTTTTGCACACCCCGGAGGGATTGCGGGATATTTACGGCAAAGAATATGCCAGAAAGCTGGCTGTGATTGCCGCTGTGCAAAAGCAGTTCCATCTGTTTGGGTACAGTGATATACAGACACCTACTTTTGAATTCTTCGATGTCTTCTCCAGAGAGATTGGCACCACACCTTCCAGGGAACTGTACAAATTTTTTGACAAGGAGGGCAATACGCTGGTGCTGCGCCCGGATTTTACTCCCTCTGTGGCCAGGTGTGCGGCCAAGTATTATATGGATGAGACGAAAGCATTACGGTTTTGCTATCAGGGAAGTGCTTTTTCCAATGTCAGCAGTCTGCAGGGAAAACTGCGGGAGACTACCCAGATGGGCGCGGAACTAATCGGGGATGGCAGTGCCTATGCGGATGGAGAGATGATCGCCTTGCTGATTGAATCTCTATTGCATACCGGTTTAAAGGACTTTCAGATCAGCATAGGCAATGCGGATTATTTTAAAGGAATCTGCAGTGCAGCCCATATAGATCCACTGACAGAAAAGGCCATCAGAGAGCACATTTCCGGCAAGAATTATTTTGCGGCAGAGCGCGTGCTTATCGAGAAGGGCATTGATAAACAGTGGCGGGAGGATCTGCTCCGAATCACGGAATTTATCGGTTCTAAGGAAGCGCTTGAAAGTGCGGCCCGGACAGCGGCCAACAGTCAGTCGCAGGAAGCAGTGAACAGGCTGACACAGATCCTGCAGGTGCTGCAGGCCTATGGTTTTGAAAAGTATGTGAGCTTTGATCTTTCCATGCTGAATCGCTACAATTATTACACCGGTGTGATTTTCAAGGGATACACCTACGGAGTGGGAGATGCCATTGCCTCCGGCGGCCGCTATGATACCTTACTTACCCATTTTGGCAAAAAGGCAGACGCCATTGGTGTCATGCTTCAGGTGGATTCTCTGATGGAAGCACTGCGCAGACAGGATGCTGAAGTGGAGATTCCCGGTGAGCCGCGGGTGATCACCTTTACGCCGGAGAATTATGCCCGGAAACTGCAGGAGGCGCAAAAACTTCGAGCAGAAGGTATAGATGTGGTGCTGCAGCAGGCATAAGAGAATTCTTGCATTAGGCGGACAAGTTGCCAGGTGCGATTGACAGTATAGGATAATCGTATATGATAGGGGAAGGAATAGAGAGAGAAACCATGCAATACTTGACATTTGCACTTACGAAAGGAAGACTGGCAGATAAGACCATGGATCTGCTGGAAAAGGCAGGATTTTCCTGTGAGGAGATGAAGGATAAGGACACCAGGAAGCTGATTTTCACCAATGAAGAGCAAAAGCTTCGCTTTTTCCTGGCCAAGGGACCGGACGTTCCCACCTATGTGGAGTACGGCGCAGCAGATATCGGTGTAGTTGGTTCCGATGTGATCATGGAAGAGAAAAGGCGTGTCTATGAGGTACTGGATTTAGGATTTGGCAAGTGCCGTATGTGTGTGTGCGGACCTAAGGAAGCGGGAGAGCTTTTGCAGCACCATGAGATGATTCGCGTAGCCTCTAAGTATCCCAATATTGCCAGAGAGTATTTTTACAACCAGAAAAATCAGACCGTGGATATCATTAAGCTCAATGGTTCTGTAGAGCTGGGGCCCATCGTAAAGCTCTCCGATGTCATTGTGGATATTGTAGAGACAGGTTCCACTCTTCGTGAAAACGGACTGACGGTTTTAGAGGAGGTATGCCCTCTTTCGGCCCGCATGATCGTTAATCAGGTGAGTATGCAGATGGAAACAGAGCGAATCAAGGATCTGATCAGCAGATTAAGGATTGCTGTAAATGCCTGACAGAAATTTCCAAATGAGGCATAAGCACGGCAGAATGTTTGCAGAATGGAGAAAACGATGCGTATTTTGAATTTGACCAAGGACGAACAGGATAGAGTTTTGGCTTCTCTTCTCAAGAGAAGCCCTGCCAATTATACAGAGCAGGAGGGAACGGTACGGGAGATCATAGACAATGTGCGGCGGGATAAAGATGCGGCTATTTTTGCCTATGAGGAGAAATTTGATCACTGCCGGCTCAGTGCGGAGAATATACGGGTGACCAAGGAGGAGATTGCAGCTGCTTATCAGGAGCTTGAAGATGGTTTCATAGAGGTTATGAAGAGAGCAGCAGCCAATATCCGCTCTTTCCATGAAAAACAAAAGACCAACAGCTGGATCACCACCACGGACGAGGGAACGATTCTCGGCCAAAAGGTAACGCCTATTGCGGTTTCCGGCTGCTATGTGCCCGGCGGCAGAGCTGTCTATCCTTCCAGTGTACTGATGAACGTTATTCCCGCTAAGGTAGCCGGTGTAGAGAAGATTATTGTCTGCACGCCCCCTAATGCACAGGGCAAAGTGCCTGCCGGCACCATCGTAGCTGCCGATATCGCCGGCGTAGATGAAATCTATAAGGTGGGCGGTGCACAGGCAATCGCAGCTATGGCTTTTGGCACGGAATCTGTGCCCAGAGTGGATAAGATCACAGGCCCCGGCAATATCTTCGTAGCGCTTGCCAAGAAAGCGTGCTTTGGTTATACCGGTATTGATTCCGTGGCAGGCCCCAGCGAGATCCTAATCATTGCCGATGAAACGGCTAATGCCAGATACGTGGCAGCAGATCTTCTTTCCCAGGCGGAGCATGATCCTTTAGCCAGTGCTATTTTGCTGACCACCAGTAAAGAACTGGCAGAAAAAGTCTCTGCGGAGATAGACGGCTTCTTAAAGGAACTCTCCAGAGCGGAGATCATACAGCAGTCTCTGGACAATTACGGTTACATCTTTGTGGGAGATACCATGGAGGAACTGGTGGATGCTGCCAACGCCATTGCTTCGGAGCACATGGAGATTGTCACCGCCAATCCCTTCGAGGTTATGACAAAGATCAAAAATGCCGGTGCTATTTTCCTGGGACAGTATTCCAGTGAACCCCTCGGCGATTACTATGCAGGCCCGAATCATATTCTGCCCACCAACGGCACAGCCAGATTTTTCTCTCCTTTAAGTGTGGATGATTTTGTAAAGAAGAGCAGTATCATTTCCTATTCCCGGGATGCGCTGGAACGGGTGCATGAGGATATTGAAGTCTTTGCACAGAATGAGGGTTTGACAGCGCATGCCAACTCCGTACATGTGCGTTTTGAATAGAAAATGGGGATTCGTGTAAAAAATATGCCTGATGGCATATTTTTTACACAGCTATCGGTGGCGCAGGCGTCGCCAATAGCCTTGATCGCAAAAGCAAATCTGAAATTTGCTTTGCGATTCCTTCGGCGCAGGGCGCCTGCGGAATGGAGAGTAGTATGAAACGACAAGCAGATTGTGAACGTATCACGGGAGAGACACAGATAAAATTATCCCTTTGTCTGGACGGCACCGGGCAGAGTAAGGTGGATACCGGCATAGGCTTTTTTGATCACATGATGCACGCTTTTGCAAGACACGGCCTCTTTGACCTGGATCTCAAGGTGCAAGGTGACCTGGAAGTGGATGGTCATCACAGCGTAGAGGATACAGGCATCGTTCTGGGGACTGCCATTAAACAGGCCATCGGAGACAAAAAGGGAATCCGCCGGTATGGTTATTTTGTTCTTCCCATGGATGAAGCTCTGGTGATCTGTGCAGTGGATCTTTGCGGCAGACCCTATTTTGTCCTCAGTGGTCAGGAACACATCAAGGCGCCTATGGTGGGGGATTTTGACACAGAGCTTGTGAAGGAATTCTTTTACTCTGTTTCCTATGCAGCAGGGATGAACCTGCATTTCCAGATTCTGGAGGGAGAAAACAGCCACCACATCATAGAGGCTATGTTTAAGGCCTTCTCCAAGGCGCTGGATATGGCTACCGGCTGCGACCAGCGGATTACAGAGGTGTTGAGCACGAAAGGATGTTTATGACAGAACAATATAAGCAGTTTATTCCATGCATTTATTTAAAAGATGAAAAAGCGGTACGCAGTCTGGCAGATCCGGAGATTACCAACACCGATCCGGTGGCACTGGCGAAGCGTTACAGCGAGAATCACGCCGATGGGCTGATTATCTTTGATCAGTCCGAGGGCGATGAAGCGCATGAGGCAGCCCTTGATGTCATTAAGGAAATCTGCACTGCCGTGTCGATTCCTGTAATCGGTGCCGGCAATATCCGTCGTATGGAGGATGTGAAAAAGCTTCTGTATGCCGGCTGCAGAATGGCGGCGCTTAATTTTTCCAGACAGGACAATATCGCGATCACCAAGGAAGTGGCGGATAAATTCGGCAAAGACAGGATTGCGGCCTGCTACAGAGCCACGGATGCGGTGACAGACCATGAGGATCTGATTAGAGAGTATGTGACAAAGATGATCCTGGTGGATGAGACCGGTGTGAAGGATGCGCTTTCCTTAAAGAATATTCCCACCATCATCTCTCTTCCGGAGGTTTCACTGGACAAGATTCTGGATTTTTTCACTTATGATAATGTCTCCGGGCTTACCGGCAATGCTATCAATGATAATTACACCGAGCTTCGCAGCTTAAAGCTTTTGTGCAGAGAAAATAAGATTCCTGTATTTTTACATGAAGCAAAGTTCGCCTGGTCTGATTTTAAGCTAAACAGCGACGGACAGCTTCCGGTGGTGGTGCAGGAAGTGGGTACCGACGAGGTGTTGATGGTGGCTTATATGAATGAAGAGGCCTATAACATGACTGTATCCACCGGCAGGATGACTTATTATTCCAGGAGCAGGCAGGAACTTTGGATCAAGGGCGAGACCAGCGGTCATTATCAGTATGTTCGTTCCCTGACGGCAGACTGTGATATGGATACCCTGCTGGCAAAGGTAGAGCAGGTAGGTGCTGCCTGCCATACCGGCAATCACTCCTGTTTCTTCCAGACGGACGCTGTCTTTGGTAGTGAAGAGAATAATCCCCAGAAGGTCTTGGAACAGGTCTATGCAACCATCATCGACAGACGTGATCATCCCAAGGAAGGCTCCTATACCAATTACCTCTTTGACAAAGGCATTGATAAGATGCTCAAAAAGCTGGGAGAGGAATCCACGGAGATCGTGATCGCAGCTAAGAATACTAATCCCAATGAGGTGATGTATGAGATGGCGGACTATCTCTATCACATGATGGTGGTGATGGCAGAGAAAAATGTGACATGGCAGCAGATTGCCGATGAACTGGCCAGAAGAGAGCGCCCTAAGGAGTGATTCCCGGAAAGGCATCCATGAAGATTATATTTTCCCGTTACGAAAAACAGACAATAGGATTTGTCCTGGAACAGGGCGTACTTACAGAGATCTTTCCGGCGGATACTGGCCGGAAAGATTTTTCTGTTGGAGATATTGTAATAGGACAGGTACAGAATATAGTTCCCGGCGTGGGGGCAGCCTTTGTGCAGCTGACAGACAACGGCAAGGTACCCAATGCCTGCCTTCCCCTTTCGGATTGCATGGAACCGGTGAAAAACGGCAGACAGCTGCCGGTACAGATTACTGCCCTTCCAAACGGATCAAAGCCCGCCAAGGTGAGTGCTAAGCTGACGCTGGAGGGACGCTACCTGGTGCTGCATCTCGGTGTCAAGGGTATACATATTTCCAAAAAGCTGTCATTGGAAGTAAAGCAGACACTGCAGGAGAAGCTCTCTGCGGTCGTCTGCCCCTATGGAATTATTGTCCGTACAGAGGCGGCAGAGCTTCTCAAAAATAAAAATGATTCGGATGCACTTTTGCCTTTGCTGGAGGAATTACGTTTTTTACAGGACAAGATGAAGCGTATAGAACAGGTGTCTGATGCACAGACACCCTGGAGTGTTCTGCACAGCGCAGAGCCTGTCGTGATCCGTCATATTCGCAGATTTCATCTCCCGGAAGAAGAGGAAATACTTTTCGATAATAATCTGCAGGAGGACGGAGAAATCTTGCATAGACTCCTGCAGGAATACATGCCAAAGCAGGCTGTAAAGTGTCGGGATGCATCACAGATTCCCCTTATGATTCTTCATAAGCTTTCCTCTCAATTACAGCAGGCATTGCAGAAAAAAGTATGGCTGCCATCCGGCGGCTATCTGATCATCGAGCCTACGGAGGCATTGACCGCTATCGATGTGAACAGCGGCAAAAATGAAGCCTTTTCCAAAACCAAAATAAACTGCGCCGGCCGGGAAGAACAGGAAGCAAGAGAAAAGATCATTCTCATGCAGAACCTGGAGGCGGCAAAGGAGGCTATGCGCCAGATTCGTCTTCGGAACCTTAGCGGCATGATTCTCATAGACTTTGTGAACATGAAGCCGGCAGGAGAAGAGACGCTGTTAACGGCACTTCGGGAACTGGCCCAGAAGGATCCTGTGCATACCAGAGTCGTCGATATAACGGCCCTTGGACTGGCGGAGATCACCAGAAAAAAGCAAGAGGTGCCCATCAGGCAGTGGTTGTCCTGCATTGCGGAGGATAGCCACAGGAGGGTATAGAGCGATGAGAGGGCTTGACAGATGAAGAGCAGCTTTTACGCTCAAACAGCAAAATATACTGTTTTGGGGTGGGATAATGACTTACTTTTGACGACCTGAAGGCCGTATTTGCAGGGAGTGCGCAATCAAAGCAAAAAAAAGAACAGAGTTTTTGTGCATCTTTTTTCAGGATGTAGAAAATAAAAAAGCCGGGGTAAAATCATTGCATTTTAGCTCGGCTTTTTCCATAATGAAATACAAGATAGCGGCCTGCGATCAGTCTTTCCGGACAAGGCCGCAGGACGTTTCTCTTTCACTTCTGAAAACATATCCTGCAAGCACTTCTTTTATCAGATCTTTTTTTTCATTTCCTGATCGCACTTCGGTTTTATTTCCAGAATGACAGACCAGGCAGGCCTGCTATTACTCTGATTCGGACACACCGTGTACTGCCGGTAGTATTCCGAGGTTTACTGTCTTCACAGTATGTATCTTTTTTTTTTCTTTTCTATTTTTTACCATTTCTGTTTTTCACTATTATTATTTTTCTTTTTCTTTTTCGTTATTATTTCTGTTTCCTTTTTTCATTTCTATTTTTTCTTTTTATTATCATTTCTATTTCATCTTTTTACTTCCGAGGAGGTTCCCTATGAAAAAGCATCACCGATCGCTGTTTATCTTCTTTATGGCTTCGTTTCTGGCTTTGTCTCAGGTGACAGCTGCCGGCACGGCCCTGGCAGCCCAGTCTGTGTATGGAAGCAATATCACGGCACTACAGACAGAAAAAACAGAAACCGACGAAAGCACGAACAGCAGTGAGAATATAAAAATAGCGACAGCTGCAGAGACAGCGGCAGAAATAAGTACAGTTGAAGATAAAAACATAATTACAAGTGTAGATACAGGCATAAGTACAGATGCAGGCATAGGTACAGATAAGGGCATAAGTACAGATTCAAGTACAGGCGCGGATGGTGCTGTCAATCAGAATGCAAGTGAAAATGCCGGCACAGGTAAATCAAATACTGCTGCAACGGGGGACGAGGCAAAATCTTCCACAGATTCGGAGAAAGGAAGTGCTTCCGCTGAAGGTAAAAGTGAGAGAGACTCGGACGATGGGGAAACAAACGATAAGGCGTCCGACAACAATGCAACAGGAAATAATACAACAGGAAATAATACAACAGGCAACAGTACAGCAGGCAATAACACAACAGAAAACAGTGCAGCAGGAAACAGCACAACAGGCAATAGTGCAACAGAAAACACTACAGCTGGCAACAGTGCATCGAATCAGACAGACAAGGAAAATAATGAGCAGGCTTCTGCGGCCGATACGTTGACGAAGGAAGAATCCGGAAAAGAGGAAATCATCTTTTCCGGGATCGACAGAGTAGTGGGATTGATTCCCGGAGAGAAGATTTCTCTTCTGGATGGCGTAAGCGCCATGCGGGGGGACGAAGTCCTGACGGTTCGCGTGATCAATATTGTGGCCACAGGGGACAGCGATTTTACATATTCAGATCAGATGAAGGAACTGGAAGAGACCAGAGAAGGCGCCAGTTATCGAATTACCTATGGCGCCTATGATGACGAGGACACGCTTTTGCAAACTGCCCAGAAAGTTCTGGAGATGCGTGTGGGCAAACAGGAACTGGCAGTGAAATACGCAGAGGAAGACTATTTATTCAGCTTTTCCGGCACCAGCAAGACCAGTATTTTAAAGAATACGGCCTATGATTGTCTGCATGCAGTCTCCTTAAATGTAGAACGCAGAGATAAGGATAAAGAAATCACAGAGGAAGAAATTTCCAATTTTGAGATCGAGGTGACGGATATTCGGTCATCCTGGCCGGAGTTTGTCTATCAGCAAGGGGACACAGGCTTTGTCTCCTGCGATCAGTATGGAGCTACCTATGAAATCACCTATGGTGTACGAAATGTTTCCACAGATGCCATGGTAAAGGACTTAAGCGCCAAAAAAATAGTGGTGGTGGGAAAGCCTACGGGAACGCTGCCGCTTCTAGATAATGATGACGAGTATATCAAGACTTTTGCTTTAAAATCCATGGAGGATGGGAGCGGCCCGTTTGATGAGAATGATGCACCGGGCAATGACAGCAGCGACCATAACCGGATTGTTCGCTCCTATGACAGTATCACCTATACCCTGGCGGTGACCAGCGAGGGATATACACCGGATGCCTATTACAAAAAGGGATATATTCATTTCCGTTTTGAACTCCCTGCGAGCAGTGAGCAGGTACAGTTTGACACAGGCAGCATGGGGTGGATGACCAGCGGAACAGGTACGGACTACGACTATAAGCTCATCGAGGAAGAGCGAGACGGGCAAAAAGTGCAGGTCCTTTCTGCGTCCAAATTTCTTGATCCGGAGGAGGCGGGCATCAGCAATGCTCTTCCTGTCATAGAGCAGACCGTCAATGTCACCCTTTTGGTGGCAGGCATGAAAAATGCAGATGTGATCGAACCGGAATTTTATGCATGGATGGACCACAATACCCAGGAAGGAATATGTCAGGAGCACGACAGAGAGGAAATTGTCCATGTAAAGCCGGAGAGTGTCACTGTCAGCGCAGCACCCAGCTATAATATCAAGATTGAAAACGGTTCAGAGCCGGCGGCTTCTGTTTTTAATTTTAACAAGGGGACAGAAAATGCGCCCAACAAAGGAAAAGGAGAAAAAAGCGGTGCGCTTTTTCAGTACGGCATCAGTTTGGAATTATTAAACACAGGGGATGAGAATAAGGGATTACGCGGCATCGAAATGCCGCAGGGGGAAATCACTTTTGACATTGCGCTGGGAAGCTCCTATCGCTATGGGAATGAAGGTCTGGTGACAAGTCTTGAGCAGGATGAGCGCTATCGTCCGCTTTTATGGGCCGCAGGTGCCAATACGAATTCCACATCCGGTTCGATGGGAAGAGATGTCAGTGAGGATGGCTATTTTATTGAAAATGTGATTACCATTTCCCCGTCAAACACGGGCCATCATACCTACAATTCCTGTAAGGGCGGCAATTGGAAAGTGGTGCAGGAGGGGAATACCCTGCATGTGACAGTCTCCGATTATGAGATCGATCCATGGGATTTCCCTTATCAGCATTGCTATGGTGATAGATTCGGCTCTAAATATTACAGCAAAGATCTTTATCAAAAGGGGCCGCAATACATCAATGTAGGCATTTTTTCTGTGGGACAGTTTTATATCATGGTCCCTTTTGGTGAGAATCAGGATTATCTGGCCGAAAAGTACGAGGTGGGATCCGTCTATCTGCATATGCAGACCACTAATCTGCAGGCCAGGAGCGTCTCCGGACAAAAGGCGACAGAGCAGGCTAAGAAGGATGACGATTCTATTTCCGAGAGCTATGGTCTTCGCAGAAAAGGCAATTATGATAATTACATCTCCTATACCGATGCGCTGAATCTGTCTAAATATTCCTGCCTGCATCCTTATGTGGATGTGGATGGATCCAATGCCAAATGCGGAAACGGCAGAGATGCGGTGGCGCTAGGCCAGCGTTTTACCATCAGCTTTGGCTGTCATGTGGTGAACAGGGACGGCTCTTCGCTGTACGGTGCGGATAATCTGATGAAATTTGATGATAAAGGAATGAAGCCGATTATTGATTCCAGTGTGCTGTCTAAATATGCAGAAAACGGAGGAGAGCACAATGCAGAGTATATAAAGGGCGTCACCCACACCACTTTGTATGCGGCCAAAAAAGACGGAACAGGATGGAACTCCGATGAGGAGATGGCAGCGGCAGGCATTGAGGATATGCGATATTATGCTTCTCTGGAAGAACTGCAAAAAAGCGGAGCCGTCTGCACCGGTGTGCTGCAGCAGGTCAGGACCGACAATCCCTTGCCGGGAAGCCGTATCTGTCTGACGGGAGTACTCTTTGAGGCTACAAAAAACAGTTCCATGGCTGGAAAAGTGTGTCAGACAGTGGAACGATCTAATGTATATATGGGAACAGCCAAGGAGTACAAAGGAAAAATACCTTCCATTCTGGATTGGCAAAACAAGGGAGCTGTCATGCCCGCGGCTACCCTTTTCAACTGGACGCCCACGGACTATGTCAAGGCAAAATGGGAAAATGGTCGCTACGTAGGAGGAGACAACACGGTCGCTGATAATGGCGACAGTCTTTATCTGATGACCTATAAAGCGAAGATCGCTAAAACAATTTCCCAGATCTCGGCCGGACAGAGTAAGAGTGTCTATGATCTGGACAATGGACAGACAATCGTGGATATCTGTCTGCAGCCTTCTATGGATACCTACCTGAGTGCCGGCGCACTGCAGTCGACTGTCATGACCATTACGGACGTGATTCCCAAAGGGCTTTCCTATAATGGCGATGCTGTTTACGGCGGCACTTATAAAGAGGCGTCGAAGGAAGGGAGCCATGGCAGCGTGGAGGGAGGCGAGAAGATCACTCCTGCCATCACCCAGAATGAAAAGGGAGAGACGGTCCTCACCTTTACTGTAAAAAATGTTCCTGTTTCCGCAGATTTGCCGGATATCTATTACAGTGTCACCATTGACAGAACACAGGCGGATAATGGCAAGTATTATTCTTCTGCCGCATCCATCAAGACGACAGAGGACCAAAGAGAAGCAGATATTACCCTGAAAAATATGTCCGCTGCAGGCTTTCGGGTGGTAAAGCTCTCCGGACTGTCCATACGCAAGGAGGCAGATGTCTATTATAACAATTTAGGAGAGGACATTGGCTTTACCCTGCAATGGCAGAACTTCACCAAGAATGATGTGCAGAATCTGATCATGACGGATACCATGCCTTTTTCAGGGGACAGCGCTGGCAGCAGCTACAACGGAAATCTTCAGATCCGTGAATTAAAGCTCGGTATAACAGGCACAGGAAAGCTCTCAGATTACCAGCTTTACTATACACAGGATCAGGAAATGAAGGGAAAGGTCTCCGGTGACCTGACGGCCGACGAGGTGAGAAAGAACTGGAAAAAAGTTCAGATTCTGGAAGATGGTTCTGTAAAGGATATGGAAGGAAAAACGCCGGCAGTATGGTGTGTATTGGGAAATCTGTCTTCCGGCACTTCACTGAAAGCACATATTCTCTTAAAGGCAGAGGGCGCTAAGGCAGGGGATGTATATGTCAACACAATTTCCGTGATGAACAGCTCTAATACAGCCAGGGCTGTCTATATTAACCGCAGTCTCTCGGGAAGAGCCTGGCTTGATGTGAACAAAGACGGACAAAGGCAGAATACGGAAAAGCTTCTGCAGGGCGTGCAGGTGACACTGTATCCTAAGGATGATCATACAACGCCGATTCGTTCTCTCGGCAATGTAATCTGTACCACCAAAACCAATCGAAACGGCTATTACAGCTTTACGAATCTGCCGGCAGGCGACTTTGATATTGTGTTTTCCGGCAATCAGGACTTTTCCGTTTCTCAGTACAGAGGGACAATCTGTAAGGCGGACAATGTGCCGGAGAATAGTAACAGTGACGCTGTAGAAATCTGCAAGGACGGCATTTTGCAGGAAGCGCAGATCAAAGGCGTAAATATGCCCCGGAATGGAGAGGACGGCAGCGTATACATTTCCCTGCGTGATCTGGATGCCGGTTTTTATAAATCCATAGAGGCACAAAAGGAGGTCCTTGATTTGGAAGGCAACAATATAAATGAAAAAATCATCGGAAAGGGGACAGTCTTTACCTATCAGCTGCGTTATAAGGTCAGCGCAGACAGAAAGACGACACTGTTTGATCAGCTGCCGCAGGGATTGGAGTATGTCTCCTCTAAAGACAGCGTAATCGTCATTGGAGATGAAGAAACCAGAAAAAAATACGAAGAGAAATATGTAGACAGAGGATATGCATCCATACCGGACGGCTATCATTTGAACACGCCGATCATAGTGGCGCTGGATCAAAGTAAAAAAGATGAATGGAAAAATATTTCCTTTAAAGTCAGGGTAAAGGACGATATCGCTGTCAGCCGTATTGTCAACAGTGCCCTTGTGTGCGTCTCCGGCGTGGGAGAAGAGGTAACCAATGTGGTGCGCAATCCTCTTTTAAAGGATCCGCAGAAGCAGGTGACTATCACCGACGGTACCCGGATCGATCAACAGGTGGTGAAAGAAGGAACAACCCTTATCTATCGCATTACTGTGGAAAATCCCACAGTTAATACAAAAAAATACGTAGTAACGGATGAAGTGCCGGCACAGACAGAATTTGTCTCAGCCCAGGAACAGGGCATCTTTAAGGATGGGATAGTCAGATGGGAAGGCACACTGTCAGGAAAAGAGCAAAAGACTTTAAGCTTCCAGGTAAAGGTGCGAGAGAATACAGAGGATACCTTGATCCGAAACCAGGCCAAGGCTACCGTTGATCTGGCCGAGGAGCCCACCAATACCACAGATAATTATATTTTCCGGGAAGTACGAAAAGAAGTGCTGGACGAAAACGGAAAGTCCCTGGAAGGTAAGATTTTAAAGAGCGGCGATACTTTCCTTTATAAGATTTCTTTTTACAATCCTGCGCCTACCGAAAAGAAAGTGCAAATCACGGATACAATTCCGGCAGAGCTTGCCTTTGTGGAGGCCTCTTCCAAGGGAACGTATCAGGACGGCACTGTGCATTATAATGTCATCGCTCCGGGCAGTGCCTGGAGTTATGTGACCATGAAGGTGCGTGTAAAGGAAGAAGCAAAAGGGAAAAAACTGGTTAATACCGCGGAAGTCAGCATTGATCAGGCAAAGCTTACCACCAATGAGGTGACGGTCTATGTTTTGCCGGATTCTATCAAGCAGGTAACGGACAATGAGGGAAAGGATATAAACGGCGGCACTCTTTACTGGGATCACACGGCGCAATTCCAGATCACTTACGAGAACCCGGCGGATGAGGTGAGGACCATCGTGATTCGGGATGACGTAACAGAATTGGAAAAGACAGCCCGCATTACAGAAATCGGACAGGGAGGCGTCAAAAAGGACGGCGTGATCATCTGGACCTTGAAGGAGGTGGCACCTCATGCAAAGGGAAGAGTTGCCTTTACTATTGCGGCCAAGGACACACCGGTACAAAGAGAGCTTACCAATATAGCAGAAGTGACTGTGGATGAAACCACGATCACAACCAACAAAGTACTTTTACAGATTCCGGAAAATTCCAGCTTCGGCTTTGTGCCTGAAGAAGAGACAGGAGCAGGGAAACAGGAGGAGAGGAAAGAGAATACCGGAAAAGAAAGCAAGCCGGACGTGCAGGAAAATATGACAGCACAGACCACGGATCACAATGGCGGTTTACAAACGGGCGATGCGTCAGACCTACTTAGAAATTTGGGCATCCTTCTGACATCTGTTGCAATTTCCTGCGGTGCCGCGGCGGCATTGATCTACAGAAGAAAAACAAAATAAACGTGTGGAACAGACGAGCAGAATGAATGAGTGAAATTGCAAAAGTCTTATAATTAATGAGCGTACCATTGATGAATCGTAATTATAAAAGCCGTATAATTGATGACTGAAATTACAAAAGCGTTATAATAGACGAGACAAATTAAAAAGCTCTATAATTGATGAACAAAATTGCAGGAGCCTCCTTGACAAGCGTGGAAACAAATGCTATGTTTATCAAGTATGTGCCGCATGATGAGGTAGTTGTGTCAGCGCAGCAGCGTATGATGCATGAACGGCAGGAGCTGCCCGGTACTTACAGTTCCCCGTGAAAGTGCGAAGGAAGGATTCGTCACCACAATCAGCGAGTATTGATAAGAAGGAGGTACCTTATATGTACGCGATTATTGCAACAGGCGGAAAGCAGTACAAAGTTTCCGAGGGCGACGTCATCGATGTAGAAAAGCTGGCTGTAGAGGCTGGAGAGAACGTGACTTTTGATCAGGTTCTTGCAATCGGAGGAGATTCTCTGAAGGTTGCCGGCGACGTTGCAGGTGCTACTGTAACCGGTACGGTTATGGAGCAGGGCAAGGCAAAGAAGGTAATCGTTTACAAGTATAAGAGCAAGACCGGCTATCACAAGAAGAATGGCCACAGACAGCTCTTTACACGTGTAAAGATCGACAAGATCAACGGCTAACCCATTAACGAATCATAACAACAGGACAGAGCATTGACAAGAGTTACCATCTGCAGGGATAAAAGAGGAAACTTTCAGTCCTTCACCTGTGAAGGACATGCAGGTTATGCACAGGAAGGTGAGGACGTGGTTTGTGCCGGTGTCTCGGCTATAGTCATTAACACCATCAACTGCCTGACGGACCTGCTTGGGGAAAATGTACAGTGCGGTTATGATGAAGAGGACGGGTATATCACCTGTGTTTTTCAGAATACTCCGCAGGAAAGGGCATCTTTTCTGATAGAGTGCATGATCCACGGACTTTCCTGGATTCAGCAGCAGTACGGTAAAGATTATCTTGTCTATGAAATCAAGGAGGTATAATCCATGTTAAACTTAAACCTTCAATTCTTTGCTCATAAAAAGGGAATGGGCTCCACCAAGAACGGCCGTGATTCCAATTCCAAGAGACTGGGCGCAAAGAGAGCTGACGGACAGTTTGTAAAGGCTGGCAACATTTTATACAGACAGCGTGGCACACACATTCATCCCGGTGTTAATGTAGGCATCGGCGGTGATGACACTCTGTTTGCAACTGCAGATGGCATTCTTCGCTTTGAGCGTGTCGGTAAGGACAAGACCAGAGCAAGCGTTCATCCGGTTGAGCAGTAAAATTTGATGCAGTCATGCTTGACCTTTATGGCTGAGCTTCTGTACAAAATGGTATTTGACAAGGCTTCAGGCAGGTAACTGTTTGAAGCCTTCTTTTTTAGACAGGTGAGTGCCTATGTTTACAGATAAAGCGAAGATCATTGTCAGTTCCGGCAAAGGTGGCGATGGTCACGTCTCATTTCGAAGAGAAAAATATGTTCCTGCCGGCGGACCGGACGGCGGTGACGGCGGCAATGGCGGCGATGTGATCCTGGAAGTGGATGAAGGATTAAATACGTTGGTGGATTTCCGCCACGTGCGCAAGTACGCTGCTCAGAATGGAGAAAACGGCGGCAAGAAACGTATGAGCGGCAAGCAGGGTGAGAGTATCACCTTGAAGGTGCCGGAAGGAACGGTGGTGAAGGAAGCTGCAACCGGCAAGGTGATCATTGATATGTCCGGCGATCATCGCCGTTATGTACTTTTAAAGGGCGGCCACGGCGGCAACGGCAATCAGCATTATGCTACCAGCACCATGCAGGCACCCAAGTATGCCCAGCCGGGACAGCCTGCGAGAACAATCGAACTGCAGCTGGAATTAAAGGTGATTGCTGATGTGGGATTGGTCGGATTTCCTAATGTGGGCAAATCCACCCTTCTTTCCATGGTCAGCAATGCAAAACCTAAGATTGCCAATTATCATTTCACCACTCTTTCGCCCATTCTGGGAGTAGTAGATCTGCCCACCGGCGGTGGTTTTGTGATGGCAGATATTCCCGGTCTCATTGAAGGGGCGGCAGAGGGTGTCGGCTTAGGACATGAGTTCCTGGCACATATTGAGCGCACCAAGGTACTGGTACATGTGGTGGATGCATCCGGCTCAGAGGGCAGAGATCCCTTAGAGGATATCGAAGCGATCAACAAAGAACTGGAGGCTTACAACGCTGATCTGACTCACAAAAAGCAGTTCATCGCTGCGAACAAAGTGGATCTGATTCAGACCGAGGAAGGCAAGGAGACACTTCAGAAGATACACACCATCTATGAAGCTATGGGCATTCCGGTATTTGAGATTTCTGCAGCAACAGGGCAGGGTATTAAGGAACTTCTCTATGCGGTCAATGATGCGCTCCAGGAAATGCCGAAGGACACCTTTGTATTTGAACAGGAATTTGATCCAGAGACAGAACTTTCCGGAGACGAAGGTGAAGCGCCTTATACCATTACTTACAATGCCAAGGCAAATGAGTATGTGGTGGAAGGACCCAAGATTGAGAAGATGCTCACATTTACCAATCTGGAATCCGAAAAGGGTTTTGCTTTCTTCCAGAATTTTATGAAGGAGAACCTGATTCTGGAAGAACTGAAAAAGAAGGGCATTCAGGAAGGGGATACCGTTCGCCTTTATGGACACAGCTTCGAGTATTATGATGAGTAAATGACAAAAAATAACGGATGTTATTTTTTGTCATTGCAGAATCGTATCGGAGAATTCGCCTGCGCGAAATTCTCCTCACGCTGCCGCAG
>CAVBBL010000002.1:0-196138 GCA_963593905.1 bacterium
GTATTATTGATTGAGCTGATTAATTAAATAATCGATATCTGTTGAGTAGGCAGGACGAAGACCTTGGCTATATAAATCAAGATAATGCTGGCAGTCAATGATAATCTGTTTACTGTTTTTATCAATTATATTTTGAATCAGCGCTGCAAAGTGATTCCCCTCAGTACGATAACGGACAAGATGTTGTTTTTTTACAGGAAACATTTTTATATAGTGTAGACCATGACGATTTTTAGGTCTTGTCTGCGGTCGAGGCGGTAGTGCAAAATACTGATTTTTAGGAGCTGATGATGGAATATTTGAACGGATAGGAATTGCAAAATTATAAGTCATATTCTTATATTTTAAACGAACAACAAGAACATATGTTCTTGTGGATTTTTGCAATATTTCAGGATCGCCGCTATATTTATTCAAAAGCGATGGGTGTATCGTAACAAGTTTCATAAGCTGGTTTTTTCTTCTAAAAAAGAGTCTTCCTGATGGAAGACTCTTCTCATACGTAAGCGATATTCTACGCTTTACAGCACCCCGTCGCTTCCGGAAGCTAAACATACACGTTCATCATATTCTAACCGTGATGACCGATAAGCTATCCGCTCAATCTCAGTATAGGCGTATATTTTCCAAAAAGCAATACACGGTACGCAATCTAGTCATCTTTTTGGCAAAATGTGATGTTTGAGCCGCTCTGCTGTATTTGGCTCATGACCGGTTCATTGTAAAAACTGCTGTTGAATTTTATAACAGATTGGAATATGCTATGGTATAGAAGACGAGCAATATACCAAATGTAAAATGTAGGCGTCTCAGGAAATACACAGGAAATGACAAAAATAACCCCGAGGGTACCACTCCTCGGGATTTCTTGCATATAGAGTTATGACAGCTCGAGACAAAGAAAGGAAACAATGACACAGAACCAAAACGTAAAAGACACAAAAGAGCACAGTGGTATCACAGAAGGAATTATCTGGCAGCAACTGCTGCTTTTTTTCTTTCCTTTGCTTTTCGGAACCTTTTTCCAGATGCTCTACAATATGGCAGATGCTTTGATTGTGGGACGTTTTGTAGGTACGACGGCGCTCTCTGCAGTAGGCGGAACGCCGGCAGTATTGATCAATCTCCTGGTGGGGATTCTGGTGGGACTGTCCTCCGGTGCAACGGTGGTGGTAGCCCAGTGCTACGGTGCCGGCCGACACGGCGAAGTGGAGAAAGCAGTGCACAGCGCTATGGCGGTGGGTATCCTGGTGGGATTTCTCTTTATGGTGCTTTGCGTCTGGCTGGGCGGTGGAATGCTGACGCTTCTGGGGACACCACGGGAGACCTATGACGAATCCCTTCTCTACCTGACTATCTATGCCCTGGGCATGATCCCCAATACTGTCTACAATATGGCGGCAGGTATCCTGCGGGCTGCCGGTGACTCAAAGAGACCATTATATTTTCTGGTAGCCAGCACATTGACCAATATAGTACTGGATTTGTTTTTCATTCTGGCACTCCATATGGGAGTGGCCGGTGCTGCCCTGGCCACGATTCTTTCTCAGCTGGTCAGTGCTGTGCTGGGCTGTATCACTCTGATGAAGGCAAAGGAGAGCTACCGATTGGTGCTCAGGCACATCCGATTTGATCCGGTCTTTACTGGAAAGGTGTTACGGATCGGTATCCCGGCGGCCTTGCAGTCCACCACCTACTCTCTCTCTAATCTATTTGTGCAGGCAGCCGTCAATGGCTTTGGCACGGCAATGGTGGCAGCCTGGACCATTAATGACAAGGTGGATTCTCTTTTCTGGATGATTATTGCTTCCTTCGGCACTGCTACCATGACCTTCGCGGGGCAAAATTACGGTGCAGGGAAGTTTAGCCGTGTCCGCAGCTGTGTGCGGCAGTCTCTGGTCATCACAGCCATTTTTACCTTGGCCATGATGGCCATTATCCTTACCATGGGGCAGGTGCTCTGCGAGGTATTCAGCAGTGACCCGGAAGTAATCGCACTGGGAAAGCATATGATTCAGTTCCTGACCCCTACCTTTTTGACATACATCTGCATCGAGGTAGTGGGCGGAACCCTACGAGGCATGGGCGACGTGGTGATTCCCACTGTGATCTCCATTCTGGGAGTATGCGTCCTGCGCGTGGGCTGGGTATTAGTGGCTGTGCCGAGAGTGCACACCATTGATACAGTCATGCTGGGCTACCCCATCACCTGGGTTGCGACTTCAGTGCTGTTCGTAATTTACTACCTGTACTATATAAAGAAGAGGCATATTTAAAGAGCATAAAAAACATATTTTAAAATATAAAAAAAACAAAAGAAAACATAAAAAGTTAAAAAACAGATACCATATATTTGCTGTGGAGCATTGCGGTTTATATTCCAGTATCACTTTAGTCTGTAAAGGAATAATTTCAGTATACAATATTATTGGATTATCAACGCACACATGCTGCCAGATTTGAAAAATCATCATTCAGGTTGATTGCAGATTGGCAAAGTGTAATGCAGCGGGGCGCGGCAGAATGGCTCGCATCCTTTGCATTGCGCGCCAGTTTTGCTTAGGTTCGCATCGAAACCGGAGGATGGTATCGGACGCGCTTTCAGAGCGCGTCCGATAGGCCCGCCTGTCCGAGCAGACCCGCATCAGGCGGGGATGCGAGTTAAGGGCCGGCCATCCGCAGGCGAGAGGCGAACCTTAGCAAAACGGCGCAAAGTGCATGGTGCGAGACATCTGCCGCGCCCCGCTGCATGACCGGGCGACACACACACATATATATATACTTTCGTTAGTTACACCCCCGGCTGACATGTGAACAGTAACCAATGCAATAATATTATTTCCGCTTTTTTTATAAGCAGACTGTGATTTTCCTCATCTTCGTGATAAGATGTACGTGTTTATCCGCGGATGTATACTTCTGCATCCTGCGGCATAATACAGCAATAAGTCATCAGAGAGCGGCTGCCGGTGTTGTAGGTCGGAGCACAGCCTCTGAGAAAAGGAGAAAAGAAATGAAGATTATCGAACATGACGGTTCCATCAAGGAGTATGACGATCAGGATGCTTTCGTGCTTTCCACACTGCGTCATACCACGTCCCACGTGCTGGCACAGGCTATCAAGCATCTGTATCCCGATGCCAAGCTGGCTATCGGCCCTTCCATCGAAACCGGTTTTTATTATGATATTGATTTTGGAGACAAGACGATCTCAGAGGCTGATCTGGCATCTATCGAGTCTGAGATGAAGAAGATCGTCAAGAAATGTCTTCCCATGGAGCGCTTCACCCTTAACAGAGAGGAAGCCATTGCCTTCATGCAGGAGAGAGAGGAGCCTTATAAGGTAGAGCTTATCGAGGATCTGCCGGAGGGCGAGACCATTTCCTTCTTCCGTCAGGGTGACTTTACGGATTTGTGTGCCGGCCCGCACCTGCTCAACACCAAGCAGGTAGGCAAAGCCTTCAAGCTCATGTCCATCGCCGGTGCTTATTGGAGAGGCTCTGAGAAGAATAAGATGCTGACCAGAATCTACGGCACAGCCTTCCTGACCAAGGAAGAGCTGGAGGAGTATCTGCACATGCTGGAGGAGGCAAAGCGCAGAGATCACCGCAAGCTGGGCAAGGAACTGGGACTCTTTATGATGAATGATGCGGGCCCGGGTTTCCCCTTCTTTTTGCCTAATGGCATGAAGCTGCGCAATGCGCTGCTGGATTTCTGGAGAGAATTCCATGCCAAGAATGATTATGTAGAGATTTCCACACCGGTGATTTTGAACAGAAGTCTTTGGGAGACCTCCGGACACTGGGATCACTACAAGGAAAATATGTACACCACCGTCATCGATGATGAAGATTATGCCATCAAGCCCATGAACTGCCCCGGCTCTATCCTGGTATATCAGAACGAGCCTCGCTCCTACAGAGATTTCCCTCTGCGTATGGGCGAATTAGGACTGGTACATCGCCATGAGAAGAGCGGTCAGCTCCACGGCCTGATGCGCGTGCGCTGCTTTACGCAGGATGATGCCCATATCTTCATTACCCCGGAGCAGATTGAGGATGAGATCGCGCGAATCGCTTCCATGATCGACCAGGTGTACAAGATGTTCGGCTTTAATTATTTCATCGAGCTCTCCACCAGACCGGAGGATTCCATGGGATCCGATGAAGACTGGGCAATGGCAGAGGCTGGTCTTCGCCACGCACTGGATAAGATTGGTCAGCCTTATATCGTCAATGAAGGTGACGGCGCATTCTACGGCCCTAAGATCGACTTCCATCTGCGGGATTCCATCGGCCGTACCTGGCAGTGCGGCACCATTCAGCTGGACTTCCAGCTGCCCCAGCGCTTTGATCTGGAATACATGGGCTCTGATGGCTTAAAGCACCGCCCGATCATGCTGCATCGTGTATGCTTCGGTTCTGTAGAGAGATTTATCGGTATTCTGATTGAGCACTTTGCAGGCGCATTCCCCACCTGGCTGGCACCTACTCAGGTAGAGGTGATTCCGATTTCCGATAAGACACTGGACTATGCGAAGGACGTTCTGGCTAAACTGAAGGATGCCGGCATCCGCGCAGAACTGGACGGCCGTTCCGAGAAGATGGGCTTTAAGATCCGCGAGGCACAGGTAAAGAAGATTCCTTATATGCTGGTAGTTGGCCCGAAGGAAGCAGAAGAGGGCAAGGTGGCCGTTCGCTCCCGCTTTGCAGGAGACGAAGGTGCCAAGGATCTGGATGCTTTCCTGGCTGACATTAAGAAGGAAATTGCAGACAG
Source organism: bacterium (assembly GCA_963593905.1). Taxonomy (GTDB): domain Bacteria; phylum Bacillota; class Clostridia; order Lachnospirales; family Lachnospiraceae; genus CAG-791. The sequence goes on from CAVBBL010000002.1 coordinate 4,777, forward strand.
AGCACTGAGAGAAGAGACTAAGAGCGAGTAAATACTATTGATTGAAAACAGGGAATGCTTTTGCATTCTCTGTTTTCAGATTTTATTCCGGTAGCCAATGCGGCTTTCTGTATTTCAGAAAAAAATAAAAAAAGTACTTGCATTTTCTAAAGTGAGCAATTATAATCAATTTTGTTGTCGCCGGGGTGTAGCGCAGCTGGCTAGCGCACCACGTTAGGGACGTGGGGGTCGCGTGTTCGAATCACGTCACTCCGATCGAAGAGAGTAGAGAGCATACGTTGTATGTTCTCTATTTTTTTGTTATCACAAAACGTTGTTCACATAACATTCAATGAATGGGATTAGTTATCAACATTTTTGTCTATAACCCTGGGATTATCCATCAACATTTTTTGTCCTATAACTCTGGGATTAGCCGTCAACATTTTTGTCCTATAGTGCTGGGATTATCCATCAATACTTTTTGTCCTATAGCCCTTTTGACCTATAACCCGAAGTTTTTGACCCATAAGTCCCAATGGAGCAGTTAGCACACTACCCATGTGCTTGTACAGTCTTGGTTTTTATCCGGAATGATGCTACAATGTTCCTGCAAAAAGCAGTGCAAAGCGGCGATGGAGTGCCGTAGCTGCCTGTATAGCAAGAAAACAACCGGTAGGGAAACAATCAGTAGGAAAACAACTGGCAGGAAAACAACTGGCAGAAAAAACAACTGATAGAAAAACAACCGGTAGAAAAACAACCGATAATTGAACACAGAGCCAGACAGAAACTGTCTGGTCCACTCGCAGAAAGGAAACAGTCATGCAGGAATATAAGAAAGAGTTTATAGATTTCATGATCGACAGCCAGGTGCTGAAATTCGGAGAGTTCACCTTAAAGAGCGGCCGTAAGTCTCCTTTCTTTATGAATGCCGGCGCCTATGTCACCGGTACCCAGTTAGAGAAGCTGGGAGAGTTTTATGCAAAGGCTATCCACGATACCTATGGCCTCGATTTTGATATTCTCTTCGGACCTGCCTACAAGGGCATCCCTCTGGCAGTAGCCACTGTCATGGCTATCTCCCGTCTTTATGGCAAGGATGTGAAATACTGTGCGAACCGCAAGGAGGTAAAGGATCACGGCGATAAGGGAATATTGCTGGGCAGTTCCTTAAAGGACGGAGATCGTGTAATGATCATCGAGGATGTCACCACCTCCGGTGCTTCCATGGCAGAGACCGTGCCGATTCTGCGTGCACAGGCCAACGTGGAGATAGTGGGATTGATGGTCTCCTTAAACCGTATGGAAAAAGGCATTGATACAGATAAGAGTGCTTTAGATGACATCCATGACAAATATGGCTTTCATGCGAATGCGATTGTCACCATGGCAGAGGTGCAGGAGTATCTGTACAATCGTCCCGTACATGGCAAAGTGTGGATCGATGATGCGATGAAGAGTGCGATGGATGCGTACTATGCACAGTATGGTGCTTGCCAGAAATAATGACAGGCGAAATCGTATGAATTTCCATTGCTGAGATGAACTGCTTTGCGGCAGCGGAGATTTATCAAGGAAATAATAAAGAGAGATAAATGGACGGAGTCAAAAGAAGGAAGTACCTTTTTACCAACAAAAAACAATCCCCCAAGGGCTGGCTGTCCGCCAGTCTGGGGGTGATTTCTCTGACATCGGTCTGCATAGCACTCTATCTGACCTATTTAAACGGCGGCACGGCGACGATCCGGTGGGGAGCAGCTGTCTTTTTAAGCCTGATTTTTGCCATTGTGGGATTTGCCAGCGGCATCCTGTCCAGAAAGGAGCCGGATCGATTTTATTTTTTCGCCTATGTGGGCATTCTTTTTAACGGCATCGTGTTGGGATTGTGCGCCTGGATCTTATATCTTGGTATTTTGCCGCAGTAGGTTTGAGGACGGCTAATAATAAAACGGCCGATTTCATGATTATAAGATGAAGATGCAATCAGGAGGAATTTTTTTGAATCAATTTCAAAGTGAAAGATATGAACTGGCAAAAGAGAGAATCACTGCAATAGAGGCAGAACTGACGGGAGGAGATACGATAGCGCCGCAGTTTTCTGCCTTTTTCCTTTCCTGTGCAAAGTGGCTCGTGCTGCTGCTGCAGGAGAGAGAGTACATAGAAAGCGGCGCACAGGCGGCGGCAGGCATAGAGGAGCTGCAGGTACACAATCATCTCTTATATGAGGAAATCCTGCCGGAACACTATGGATGCAGCTATGCCAATCCTGCTTATGCGGCGAACCAACTGGGAGAGGAATACGGACCCCTTTGCGCTGCACTTTTCTATGAACTTCGCAGTGCGCTGCCTTTTGTCTATGAGGGAGCAGAGGAACGGGTGCTGCCCAGACTGGAGCTTTTCCTGGAAATCTATGGTGCCTTTGCGGAGCAATATGATGAATATAAGAAGCAGTGTGAGGAACGCGAATCTTGCGCCGAAAAGAAATGCATGGAAGATTCAGAGGCAGGCAGTGTTTCTGATGCCAGTGGCGTTTCCGGTGCAGAAAATCAGACAGCATACATGATTCCGCAGTATCCTCCCTACAGATTCATCAAAGGAAAAATCTACAGTTACCTCTCCGATTATGCGGAGGAGGAATCCGCCTATGAGATTGGTCAGAAGCTTGCCGGAGAGAATGATTTTGCCGGGGGAGTACTGGGGCAGTGGCAGGAGGATGATCTTCGCTACCTCTATTATTTCGGGGAGTATATCGGCGAAAATGAGCTGGGAGCGGCGAGGCATCTGCTGAGTCTGCCGCAGCAGACTGTCGATAGGATGGCAGATACCTATACCGAAGGCTATCGCATTGGCTTTATCGTAACCGGTAAAGACCTTTCCGCGAAAAAGCGGGTGGGTGTGATCTGGCGTCTGGGCTTTGAGCGCATGGTAAAGAAGGCGGCAGCCAACTTTGCAGTGCAGGGGCTTAGCTGCACGTATTTCCGAGAGGTCCCCACACTGTTTCGTATGCTTCGCTCCGGCAAGAGCGGCTACGCAGGGGGCGATGCCAATCCGCAGTACCTTTACGATCATCGGGAGGATCTGGCCCTTTTTCTGGATGATACGCTGGTGAACCGCCGCCTGGAGGCACTGGAAAATGTCTATCAGGAAAAGAAGGCGCAGACGGTACTCTTTGCAGGGCCGGCGGTGATCGAGACCTTTGGAGAAAAGCCCTTCTCGCCGGTGAATACCTCCGCCAGACCTGCTTTTAATAATGTACAGCAAAAGTGGATTGCCGGTTGGCAGACGAAGGCAAGCCTTCTTTACAATGAGGCGGTGATCGGCAAGAATCGCAGCTTTACTATTATTGCTTTTCCGGTGCCGGAAATTGCAGCAGAAGGAGGAAACTTCGGAGAGATTTTTGATGCTGTGGTGGAGATCAATACCCTGGATTATGAAAAGTACAGACGCATCCAGGCGACGCTGATCGATGCGCTGGACCAGGCGCGGACGGTGCGCGTTCGAGGTCAGAAGGGCAACCGAACGGATATGACAGTGGTACTTTACCAACTGACAGATCCGGAGCATCAGACCATCTTTGAGAACTGCGTAGCCGATGTGAACATCCCTGTGGGTGAGGTCTTCACTTCACCGGTATTAGAGGGGACAAAGGGAACCCTTCATGTATCGGAGGTGTTTTTAAACGGTCTGCAGTTCCGGGATTTGGAGCTTACGTTTGAAGAAGGCCGGGTGGTGGATTATCGCTGCGGCAATTTTGAGGATCCTTCCCAGGGACGGCGCTATATCGAGGATAATATTCTCTTCCACCATGACAGGCTTCCCATCGGAGAGTTTGCCATCGGCACCAACACCACCGCCTATGCAGCGGCCAGAAAGTATCACATAGCAGACAGGCTGCCCATCCTGATTGCAGAGAAGACCGGCCCTCACTTCGCAGTGGGAGATACCTGTTATTCCTATGAGGAGGACAACAAGCAGTATAATCCGGACGGCAAAGAGATCGTGGCCAAGGAAAACAGTGTCTCCAGACTCCGTCTGACGAATCCTGGCAAGGCTTATTTCGGCTGTCATACGGACATCACTATTCCCTATGAGGAGCTGGGAGAGGTGACAGCGGTGTGTGCTGACGGCCGGGAGATTCCCCTGATCAGGGAAGGTAGGTTCGTGCTGCCCGGTACGGAGGAGCTGAACGAAGCGTTGGGGGATTAACTATAGATTTACAGAATGTAATGCACCGGGGCGCGGCAGAATGGCTCGCATCCTTTGCACTGCGCGCCAGTTTTGCTTAGGTTGGCATCGAAGCCGGAGGATGGTATCGGACGCGCTTTCAGAGCGCGCCCGATAGGCCCGCCTGTTCGAGCAGACCCGCATCAGGCGGGGATGCGAGTTAAGGGCCGGCCATCCGAAGGCGAGAGGCAAACCATAGCAAAACGGTGCAAAGTGCATGGTGCGAGACATCTGCCGCGCTCCGGTGCATGACCGGGTGGCGTTAAATCAGTAGCTACAGTTCTGCCTGGTGGATAAATGGAAACACCCTACACAATAAGAAATAGGAAAGTCATCTTGCACGGAAAGTGGATTTACTTTATTATGGTACGAGAAGTGCATTAAACAGCAAAAAAAGGAGATTACAGGATTATGGCACAGGTTGGAATTGTGATGGGCTCTGACTCCGATATGGCAGTGATGAGCAAGGCAGCAGACGTGCTGGAGGAACTGGGCATTTCTTATGAGATGCATATCATTTCCGCCCACAGAGAGCCTGACGTATTCTTTGATTATGCAAAAAACGCGGAGGCAAACGGATTAAAGGTGATCATTGCCGGTGCAGGTATGGCAGCTCATCTGCCGGGCATGTGCGCAGCAATCTTCCCCCTCCCGGTCATCGGTATTCCCATGCATACCACCTCTTTAGGCGGCAGGGATTCCCTTTATTCCATCGTACAGATGCCCAGCGGCATCCCGGTGGCTACCGTGGCGATTAACGGCGGTGCCAATGCAGGCCTTCTGGCAGCGAAGATTCTGGCTGTTTCGGACAGCGCATTGCTGGATCGTCTGAAGGCATACAGCGAGAAATTAAAGACAGCAGTACAGAAAAAGGACGAGAAACTCCAGGAAGTGGGATATAAAAATTACTAAATTCACCCGTCTGTTTGTGAGAAACTTGTGATTGCCGCAGGCAGGTTGCGGCATAGAAAGGAAAGAAATGGATTATAAGAGTGCTGGTGTAGACATTGAAGCAGGTTATAAGTCAGTGGAACTGATTAAAAAGTATGTGGCAGAGACCATGCGCCCGGAGGTATTAGGCGGTATCGGCGGATTCTCCGGTGCTTTCTCTCTGGCTAAGATCAAGGATATGGAAAAGCCCACCCTGGTATCCGGTACCGATGGTGTAGGAACCAAGTTAAAACTGGCTTTCCTGATGGACAGACATGATACGGTAGGTATCGACTGTGTGGCTATGTGCGTCAATGACATTGCCTGTGCCGGCGGCGAGCCTCTTTTTTTCCTGGATTACATTGCCTGCGGCAAGAATTACCCGGAGAAGATCGCACAGATCGTCAAGGGCGTGGCAGACGGCTGCAAGCAGTCTGACGCAGCACTGATCGGCGGCGAGACCGCAGAGATGCCCGGCTTTTATCCAGTAGACGAGTATGATCTGGCAGGCTTTGCAGTAGGCGTGGTGGATGAGGCTAATCTCATCACCGGCGCTTCCATCCGTCCCGGAGACACCCTGGTAGGCATTGCCTCTTCCGGTGTGCACTCCAACGGTTTTTCTCTGGTGCGCAAGGTATTTGATGTCAATGCAGAGAATTTAAACAGATATGAGGAGTCTTTGGGAGAGACATTAGGAGAGGCACTCCTTCGTCCCACCAAGATTTATGTAAAAGCGCTGCGCAGCATCCGGGAGTCCGGTGTCACTATCAAGGGCTGCAGCCACATCACCGGCGGCGGCTTCTATGAGAATATTCCCAGAATGCTTCCCGAGGGTGTCAATGCTCGAATTAAAAAGGACAGCTATCCTCTTCTGCCTATTTTCCCGCTGCTGCAAAAGACCGGCGAGCTGGAAGAGAAGATGATGTACAACACCTTCAATATGGGTCTCGGCATGGTGCTGGCGGTAGATCCGTCAGAGGCTGACAAGTGTGTGGCAGCGGCAGAGGCAGCCGGTGAGAAGGCTTACATCGTAGGTGATGTGATCTCCGGAGAAAAGGGAGTGACTTTATGCTAAGAGTAGCGGTCTGTGTATCCGGCGGCGGCACCAATCTCCAGGCCATTCTGGACCAGGCAGCGGCAGGAAAGCTTCCGAGAGCGGAGATTGTCCGGGTTATTGCGAATAATCCGGGAGCTAAGGCACTGGAGCGGGCTGCGAAGGCCGGCGTGGAGGGTGTCTGTGTATCTCCGAAGGATTTTGAGACGAGAGAGCAGTTTAATGAGGCTCTTTTAAAGACCGTGCAGGAGGCAGAGCCTGACCTCATCGTATTGGCAGGTTTCCTGGTGGCGATTCCGCCGCAGATGGTGGCAGCCTACCCGAATCGTATCATCAATATTCATCCTTCCCTGATCCCTTCTTTCTGCGGAAAGGGATACTATGGATTGAAGGTACATGAGAAGGTGCTGGAGAGAGGTGTGAAGGTCAGCGGTGCCACGGTGCATTTCGTGGATGAGGGTATGGATTCCGGCCCCATCATTCTGCAAAAAGCAGTGATGGTGCAGCCCGGGGATACGCCACAGATTCTGCAGCGGCGCATTATGGAAGAGGCAGAGTGGCAGATATTGCCGGAGGCGATCAGGCTGATTGCAGCCGGAAAGGTGCAGGTCAACGATGATCGCACTACGACAATTAGCTTGTAAATAGTATCGGAGAATTCGCCTGCGTGCAATTCTCCTCACGCAGTCGCAGCAAGCTGCGACAGAAAGAGGAAGCAATGAAAGTTCTTTTGGTAGGCGGCGGCGGAAGAGAGCATGCCATTGCAGCGGCTCTGAAGAGAAGTCCCAAGTTGGAGAAATTATATTGTGCACCGGGAAATGCAGGCATTGCAGCAATCGCAGAATGTGCACCCATCGGTGTCATGGAATTTGATAAGCTCATTGCCTTTGCAAAGGAAAAAGAGGTGGACCTGACAGTGGTCAGCCAGGATGATCCCCTGTGTGCCGGTATTGTGGACGCTTTTGAGGAAGCGGGCCTTCGGATTTTTGGAACCAGAGCCAATGCAGCCATCATTGAAGGCAGCAAGGCTTTTTCCAAAAATCTTATGAAAAAATATGGGATTCCCACAGCAGCCTACGAGATTTTTCAGGACGCGGATGCCGCTCTTTCCTATCTGGAGAAGAGTCAGTACCCCATTGTCCTTAAGGCGGATGGTCTGGCGCTTGGCAAAGGCGTGCTGATCTGCAATACCTACGAAGAGGCCAAGGCGGGCGTCGAGGAAATCATGCTGGATAAGAAATTCGGCGCAGCCGGCAATGAGATGGTAGTAGAGGAATTCATGACCGGCCGTGAGGTCTCTGTGCTGGCTTTTGTAGACGGAAAGCATTTAAAACTCATGAGCTCCGCACAGGATCACAAGCGAATCGGTGACGGAGATACAGGACTGAATACCGGCGGCATGGGCACTTTTTCTCCCAGCCCCTTCTATACGGAGGAGATAGACGCACTCTGCAGAGAGCAGATTTACCAGAAGACAGTAGATGCCATGGCTGCAGAGGGACGTCCTTTCAAGGGTGTTCTTTACTTTGGATTGATGATGACGCCCAATGGTCCGAAGGTCGTAGAGTACAATACCCGCTTCGGAGATCCGGAGGCCCAGGTGGTGCTGCCCCGGATGGAGACAGATCTCATCGATGTGATGGAGGCCTGCATAGACGGCACCTTAGATCAAATCGAATTGTCCTTTGCAGATAATGCAGCAGTGTGCGTGGTCATTGCGTCCGGCGGTTATCCGGTGCAGTATGAAAAAGGCAAGGTAATCCATGGACTTGAGAAGTTTGATGGACAGCAGGATTTTGCCTGCTACCATGCCGGTACAAAGTTTAATGACGCAGGTGAGGTAGTCACGAACGGCGGCCGCGTGCTGGATGTGGTAGCCCTTGGAACTACCTTAAAGGAAGCCAGAGCCAATGCCTACAAGGCTGCAGAATGGGTGAACTTTGAGAATTGCTATATGCGTCACGATATCGGCAAGGCGCTGGATGAAGTGGAGTAGATCAGAAATGGAGATTAGAGTGAATAATCTGCTTGATAGCAGATCATTCACTCAGCTGTTTGTTTCCGAAGGAAACAAACAGCCCGGATGGCAGACGAGAATCTGAAATTCTCGTCGCCTTTTCAGAAATGGAGAATAGAATGAATTTAAAGAGAACAGCAGCAGCGGGCATGGTGATGGCCGCTGCTATGATCTGCAGTCTGCAGCTTACCGGTATCACAGCCCTGGCTGCTACAGGAACGGCAGCTTTTTCTGCCAACATACGTTCCGCAGCGGATCCTAATTCCTCAGCCATTGGTTCTGTAGAGGCAGGAACCACCATGGATCTGGGAGAGAGCAAGACCGGCACGGACGGCAATACCTGGTATGCGGTGACCACTTCCAGCGGTTCTACCGGTTACATTCGAGGGGATCTTCTGAATGTGGAGGGCGGTGATGCCGCAGCCGACAGTGCAGCCGATACAACGGACGCCGAGAGCACAGATGCTGCCGAGGGAGAAGCCTCTGCAGAGGGAACAGATACTGCCTCTGCAGGCGTGGCCAAGGCACAGGGTGACGGTTATGCCGTAGCCATGCAGCAGACCTCAGCGACGATCAACGGAGACTGCAATATCCGCAGCGGTGCCGGCACCAGCTACAATAAGGTGGGCACCCTGGCAAGCGGCACCGCACTGGTGGTCATCGGTCAGGCTACCGATGACGCAGGACAGATGTGGTATCAGTTCTATACCACCGGTACGGAGCAGCAGATGACCGGTTTTGTCATGCAGGACTACATCACTTTAGGGGACGTAATCCAGACCGGTACAGCCACGGACAGTAGTGACAGCAGTGAGTCTGCCGACAGCTCCCAGCCTACGGATTATCAGGCGGTTTATACAGCAGATGAAAATGGCACAGATACCTGGTATCTGTACAATAATGTAGAAGGCACCAGAGAAAAGATCGCCGACATTGACACCACGATCGAACAGGCACAGCAGGCGCAGGCTTCGGCGAAAAAGAGCCTTTCCACATTTAAGACAGCTGTGATCATTCTCGGTGTCATCGTAGCATTGCTGCTGGTGGCTGTGACGGTATTGATCTTAAAGCTCCGTGAGGCCATGAATGAGGGCGGTGAAGTGGACATGATGAGGGACAGAGAGCGGGAGCGCCGCAGAAATCGTCATGCCGATGATATCAGTGATCTGGAATTTGACTCCGCTACCGGCACATCCCGCAGTGAGCGGATGCGTCAGGCCGCATATCCTTCCGGAATGGGAACAGGCAGAAGTGCCGCAGCGCATGTAGCTGCAGCAAATGGCAGACCGGGCACTACACGCAGCGCGGCAGGCAGAAATGCTGTCAGAGCCAATGGCGCAGGCAGTGCAGCTGCTGAGAGAGAGGCCACAGGCTACCGAGCAGGTGTAGGCGCAGCGGCAGGCCGCACAGCAGCAAACAGGAGTGCAGCAAACAGACCTGCATCCCGTAATACAGCGGTCCCCACAGGTGCAGACAGAACGACGGCAGCCGGCAGACCGGCATCCCGAAATGCCGCAGCACCGACAGGCGCTGACAGAGAGAATGCCGCATACAGAAATGCTGCAGCAGGAAATGCAGGAACCGCAAGAAGCGCCGCAAGACCCGGCGCAGGACGAGGTGCTGCACCGGCAGGCAGAGAGGGTGCAGTTCGCAGAACATCTGCACCTGCAGGAAGAAACGGCAGCTACAGCCAGCAGCAGAGCCGCCCTGTCAGAAACAATACGGCAGGCAGTAACAGTTACGGTTTCGATGATGAGGATGATCTGGATTTCGATTTCCTGGACTTAGATGATCACGGCAAGAGATAATTCGCCTGCACTGATTTGTACATAACGCATGCAACAGGTGATAAAGACCTACCGGAATGTAATCTGCAGTTCACATGCCAGAGAAATAGATTATAGACTGGCAAGATGTAATGCACCGGAGCGCGGCAGAATGGCTCGCATCCTTTGCACTGCGCGCCAGTTTTGCATGGCTTGCATCGAAGCCGCAGGATGGTATCGGGCGCGCTTTCAGAGCGCGACTGATAGGCCCGCCTGTTCGAGCAGACCCGCATCAGGCGGGGCTGCGAGTTAAGGGCCGGCCATCCGAAGGCGAGAGGCAAACCATAGCAAAACGGCGCAAAGTGCATGGTGCGAGACATCTGCCGCGCCCCGGTGCATGACCGGGCGGAACATGACTTATCATAGTATACTAATGGTGATGATTCCTGCTAACTACGGCTGACATATAAACAGCAGCGGAGATTGAGTAGAAACGAATCAGTCAGCAAATGCCCCTCTTGACGGTAAATGCCATCTGTTATACCATATGTGTAACAGATGGCATTCTTGCGTATACAAGAAAGACCATCTCAGGAGGTAGGAAATATGATGCTGATCGAGATAGATTTTAACAGCGATGAGGCAATTTACCAGCAGCTGCGAAACCAGATCATTCTGGGAATCGCCACGTCCCACTTTACAGAGGGAGAGGTCCTTCCCAGCGTTCGGGCGCTGGCAGAGACCATCGGGATCAATATGCACACGGTAAATAAGGCCTATACAGTGCTGAAGCAGGACGGCTTTGTAAAGGTGGACAGACGCCGGGGCGCCGTGATCGCTGTGGATGCAGATAAATGCCGTGCCATGGCCTCGGTGAAGAAGGAACTGCGGGTACTGCTGGCAGAGGCCAGCTGCCGCAATCTCTCCAGAGAGGAAGTACATGCATTGGTAGACGATATTTACGACGAATATGAGGATTAATATGAATAGACCAGAATATACACAAAGTGCTGCCAAGGCACTGAAGTACGCTGCCAAAGCAGCAAAGGAGCGTAATCAGCAGTTTATAGGCACCGAGCATCTGCTCATGGGACTTATGCGGGAGCCGGAAGGCGTAGCGTCCCGAATCCTATCCGAGAACGGGCTGGGAGAAGAGCAACTGAAAAAGATGATCGAGGAGATCAATGCCGAGAGCAGTGCAGTGGCTGTGCTGGACAAAGAGGGCTATTCTCCCCGTGCCGCACAGGTTCTGGCGGATGCAGCCTTTCAGGCAGAGAGATACCACAGTGCGCAGATCGGTACCGAGCATCTGCTGCTGGCCCTCATAGCGGACGGGGACAATGTGGCGGTGCGCCTGATCGGGGGCATGGGTGTCAATCCGGCCAAGCTCTACTTTGAGACCTTGGCAGCCATAGGAGAGGATCCTTCCCTGCATAAGGAGGACCTGCAGGCATTCCAGACCGGCGGCAGAAGAGCAGGGATCCTGGAGCGTTACAGTCGGGATCTGACTGCATTGGCAGAGGCAGGAAAGTTAGATCCTGTCATCGGCCGCAGCGAGGAAATCTCCCGCGTGATTGAGATCCTGAGCCGCAGAACGAAGAACAATCCCTGCCTGATCGGCGAGCCCGGGGTCGGCAAGACGGCTATCGCGGAGGGATTGGCCCAGCGGATCGCTGACGGAGAAGTGCCCTTTACTGTGCAGAATAAGCGGGTATTGACGCTGGATCTTGCCGGCATGGTGGCAGGCTCCAAATACCGCGGGGAATTTGAAGAACGTATCAAACGGGTCATTCAGGAAGTTAAGCAGGACGGCAATATCCTTCTTTTCCTGGATGAAATGCATACCATCATCGGTGCCGGAGGTGCAGAGGGAGCCATTGATGCCTCCAATATCTTAAAACCTTCCCTGGCCAGAGGAGAGATTCAGCTCATCGGTGCCACTACCGTGAATGAATATCATAAGTATGTGGAAAAGGATGCAGCCCTGGAACGTCGTTTCCAGCCCGTGATGGTAGAGGAACCCACCCCGGAACAGGCATTACAGATTCTGCAGGGCGTGGCCGGTCAATATGAGACCCATCACGGTGTCAAGATCACGCCGGAGGCATTGCAGGCGGCGGTGACTCTTTCTGTGCGCTATGTCAATGACCGTAACCTGCCGGATAAGGCCATAGATGTCATCGATGAGGCGGCTGCCGCAGTGCGTCTGCACGCCGTAGAAGGAAATCATCCTGTAAAAGATCTGCAGGAGCAGATCGATGCGCAGGATCGACTCATGGCGGAGGCTGTCAAAGCCGGTAATCTGGAGGAGGCGAGAGCCTGCCGGGACAGACAGGATGCCCTGCTGAAGAAGTTAAAGAGTGCACAGAAGCGCTATGAAAAGAAGGTAGAAGAGCAAAAGATCCTGGTGACCGAGGAGGATGTTGCTACCGTAATCTCCAAGTGGGCAAAGGTGCCGGTAAACCGCCTGACGGAGAAGGAGAGCGAGCGTCTGCTTCGTCTGGAGGACGAGCTTCACAAACGCGTGGTGGGACAAGAGGAGGCTGTAAAGGCAGTGGCCAAGGCTATCCGCAGAGGACGTGTAGGCCTGCAGGATCCCAACCGTCCGATCGGCTCCTTCCTGTTCCTTGGTCCTACCGGTGTGGGGAAGACGGAACTTTCCAAGGCATTAGCGGAGGTGATGTTCGGCTCTGAGAAGGACATCATCCGTGTGGATATGTCCGAGTATATGGAGCAGTACGCGGTCTCTAAAATCATAGGATCTGCGCCCGGCTATGTGGGTTATGAGGAAGGCGGCCAGCTTTCTGAAAAAGTGCGGATGCATCCCTACTCGGTGATTCTCTTTGATGAGATCGAGAAGGCTCACCACGATGTCTTCAATGTGCTGCTCCAGATTCTGGATGAGGGACATATCACCGACTCTAAGGGCAGAAAAGTGAACTTTAAGAACACCATCATCATCATGACCTCCAACCTGGGGGCACAGCGGATCATTGCGCCCAAGACACTGGGCTTCGGTGGACCCACCACAGAGAAGGAAAACTACGACCGCATGAAGAGCGGCGTTATGGAAGAGGTGCGCAAGGCCTTTAAGCCGGAATTCATCAACCGTATCGACGAAATCGAGGTCTTCCATCCTCTGACAGATCCGGAGATGGAGGAAATCGTGACGCTCCTTTGCGATGATCTGATCGGTCGGGCTAAGAAGCAGATGAATCTGATCATCAAAGTAACGCCTGCCTTAAAGAAGCATATCGCTGGGAAATATGCAGATGCCAAGATGGGAGCAAGACCCTTAAAGCGGGCGGTGCAGACCGTCATCGAGGACGCCCTCTCCGAAAAAATCCTGGGAGAAGAGATTCATGCCGGAGACACAGTGACCATCGGCTTTGCCGGCGGCGAAGTGACCTTTACGTCGGTATCCTAAAAACTCCTATAGCAACGATGGCCGGTATCGAAAAGAAAACCGCTGAAGCAACTATAGCCGGTATCGAAAATAAAATCGTTGTAGCAACTATAGCCGGTATCGAAAATAAAATCGTTGTAGCAACTTTAGCCGGCATCTTAAAGAAAATCCCTGTAGCAACTTCCACCGTGATGATAGGTCCCCTCTTTACCGGACAAGCAGTAAGGAGAGGAACTATCAGGGAGAAGTTGATACAGGGATTTTATTGTTCGTCTTTAACAATTCAGAGCCATGTAAAACTGCGCAGCAGAGAGTTTAAGAATGGGGGCTGAATAGCTGCATAGCTCTGCAAAAATCTATGCTCATTCTGACAGGAGTTTGATCTTAGAGCCGGAGAAGAGGAGGAGACCCTCATCTCGCATGCGGCATAATTCCCGGGAAAGGGCACTTCGGTCGACACAGAGAAACTCTGCCAGCTCCGTGCGGTTGTAGGGCAGGTGGTAGCAGCCTTTGTCGTCGGGGACCAGGGTCTGCAGATAGATCCGCAGTCTGTCCCGTACTCTTTTCTGAGCCAGGATTCTGACCTTTGTATAGAAAAAAAGCATCTGGTGCGCCATATCCTGCATAAGGTTGGCAGATACCTGCATTCTGCAGGGACAGCCTATGGTGTTCGCGGAGGTCAGGGCGCCAAAATCCAGAAGCAGAACCGTGCAGTCAGAACTGGCCTCCAGGCAAACGGGACTGGAAGCCATGCCGGCAGCTGCCAGCTCCGATCCGAATACCTGTCCCTGCCGCAGGCGGCATATATTGACCTGATCGCCGTTTTCATCATAGATAAATTCTTCGATTACGCCGTCCAGCATGACGCCTGCTTTTCCATTTTGTTCTCCGCATTCCGTGATCCGCATACCCCGGTCGTAGTGAGCGGTCCGGGCATGCAGACAGGTGAGCACATGCTGATATTTTCTGGGGGGAACGTCACGGAAGACCCCGCTTTTCTTTAAAACAGGGTAATATTTCTCAAATGGATATGCCACTGTCTGTTCATCCATTGTACACCATCACTTTCCATCATTTCCTATTATGTTGCTTTAACAACTGCACACGGAAAAATACGTGTGTTATACTCAGATAGATATTGGTTAGTTTGAACTAATCATTTCGATTATAAAACACATTACGGAAAAGTCAAACATGCCGGATGCAGCAAACATGCCGGATATAGCAAACATGCTGCATACAGAAAATATGCGAAACGGCAAAAGGAGGAAAAATGTTTTCATTGGGGATAGACCTGGGGACATCTACCATCAAACTGGTTCTCTTAAAGGACGGGGAATGGGTACAAAAGTGGATGGGAGTGCATCATGGAAAGATGGCAGAATGTCTGAAAAAGGGTCTGGAGAGCCTGTCACTTGACAGGAAACAGGAGATTGCTCTGTGTGTTACGGGAAGTAATGCGGAGGTGTTGACGGCACACTTTCCTGCGGCGGCCGTTATGGGCGATATTCCGGCCGCTGCTGAGGGCGTGCGCAGGATGGTGCCGGAGGCAGGCTCTGTCATAGAAATCGGCAGCCAGGGGTCGCGGTTTATCACCGGGCTGCAGCAGGCTGTCCCCCAATTTAGGGTAAACGAGCACTGCGCCGGGGGAACCGGGTCGTTTTTTGAAGATCAGATGTCCAGACTTGGCTGCAGAATGGAAGAGTATTCTCAGCTGGTGCAGCAGGCAAGGAGTGTGCCAAGGCTGTCCGGACGCTGCGCCGTGTTTGCCAAGACGGATATTATTCACAGACAGCAGGAAGGCGCTACAGTGCCGGACATTCTGCTGGGACTTTGCTATGCGATGATTCGCAACTACAAGGCAACCATTGTGCGCAATCTGCCGGCATGCAAGCCGGTGGTGTTCTGCGGCGGGGTTACGAAGAATGCAGGGGTAATACAGGCAATCCGGGAAGTGTTTCAACTGCAGGCAGAAGAACTGATCATTCCGGAAAACGCCTGTTATGAAGCAGCACTGGGAGCAGCGGGACAGGCAGAGGGTGTATATACCGTGGAGGAACTTCTGACTGGGCTGGAGCAAAGACAGAGGACCGGGCAGGGGGCAGAACACCTTCCCCGGCTGCTGTTAAGAGAGGGAACAAAGCTGGAGGAGCCGGCAACGACAGGAATCATCCCCAGGGATGGCTGCGCACTGGGCATTGATATCGGCTCGACCAGCACGGATCTGGTGCTCATCGGAAGGGATGGGACATTGGTGGATTTCCAATATCTTCGCACGGCAGGAGATCCGGAGGGCGCAGTGCGAAAGGGACTGGAGCGGATTCGGCAAAAGTACGGTGCGATCACGTTCCGAGCCGTAGGCGTCACCGGATCCGGAAGAGAGCGAGTCGGCAGACGGATCGGTGCCGATGCCGTGCGGGATGAGATTACAGCGCAGGCAAAGGGGGCCGCCTATTGGGTGCCGGAAGCAGATACGGTATTTGAGATCGGCGGACAGGACAGTAAATATATCAGTCTGAAAAACGGTGAGGTAGTGGATTTCCAGATGAATAAGATCTGTGCAGCGGGCACCGGCTCCTTTGTAGAGGAGCAGGCCGCAAGGATGGGAATCCCCATCGAAGAGTTCGGCCCTCTGGCGTTGACAGCAGAGCATCCGGCAGCTCTGGGAGAGCGATGCACGGTATTCATCGAGACAGCCATTGCGTCTGCGGCCGCGGAGGGAGTCTCCCAGGCAGCAATCGCAGCGGGATTGTGCCATTCCATCGTACAGAACTACCTCCACAAGGTGGTAGGCGCCAAGCCGGTGGGTGAGCATATCGTCCTGCAGGGCGGCGTGGATTACAATCCGGGGATCGTAGCAGCTTTTCAGGCAGTTTACGGAGAAAGAGTGCAGGTGAGTCCCTGCTTCTCCATCAGCGGTGCCTTTGGCGCAGCTCTGCTGGCACAGGAAGCGGTGGGAGAAGGACAAAGCCGCTTTGTGGGCTTTGAAGGGACAGCCATGCAGGAGGATACCAGAAAGAGACAGGAGATTCAGAAAAATTGTGCACTTTATCAGCAGGCGGATCGTCTGCTTTTAGAGGGTTACACCGGAAAACGGGATCCGGAAAAGAAGACCGTGGGTATTCCCTTTGTGCTGATGATCCACAAGTTCTTTCCTATGGCCAATGCCTTCTTTACTTCTCTTGGCTTTAATGTAGTTTTGACAGAGCCTACTAATGAGGAGACCATACGGCTTTCCCAACAGCTGGCACAGGGAGAGACCTGCTATCCGGTTAAGCTGATCTACGGTCATATGCAGCAGCTCATAGAGCAAAAGGTGGACTATATCTTCCTGCCGACGATTCACACCATGAAGCATGAAAAAAGTCATGTGAAGCATAATTACGGCTGCGTCTACATGCAGACAGCAGCGGTGTCTGTGGCAAGGGCACTGGAACTTGAAAAACGCGGCATAAAGCTCTTAAGTCCCGTCTTTGATCTGGATTTCGGACAGGAAGCCATGGCTGGAGCTATGGTGGGATTAGGTAAGGTGCTTGGAATCCCGAAGCCCTTCTGTGCCAAGGCGCTTCTGGCAGGAGCTATGGCAGTGCGGCGCCATACCGCCGCAGTGGAGAAAAAGGGCAGAGAACTGCTAGATTCCCTGTCGCCTTCTGACCGGGTGCTGGTGCTGATCACCCGCAATTATGGAATCTCGGATCCTATACTGAATATGGGAATCCCCGGGCTTTTGCTGGAGCGGGGATATAAGGTGATCACCTTAAGTCATTTGCCTGCGCATTCCCTGGATATTTCTCAGGAATACGAGAATCTCTTTTATCCCTTCGGTCAGCATATCCTTTCCGGTGCCAAGATCATCGCCGCACATCCGAACCTGTATGCGGTGTATCTGACCAATCATGGCTGTGGACCGGATACCATGCTTTCTCATCTGTTTCGTCAGGAAATGGGAGACAAGCCATATCTGCAGATTGAGGTAGATGAGCATTTTTCCAATATCGGTGTCATTACCCGGATCGATGCCTTTTTAAACAGCCTGGAGCATCGTCCTGCGCCGGAGGGCGTAAAGAGTCTGGATGCATCCCGGATCAGTGTCCGTCCCTGCACACTCGCGGCAGATCCGGAAAAAGAGATAACGCTCTATTTGCCGGCTATGGGCGCCTATTCGTCCTGTATCGCCCGTTATTATCAGGCACTTGGTGTAAAGACAAAGCAGCTTGCAGCGCCGGATGCATATGCCTGGAGCCTGGGACGGGCCCATACCGGTACCAAGGAATATCTGCCCTTCCCGATGCTGTTAGGGAGCATACTGGCAAAAAGCGAGGAAATAGAGGAGAAAGCGCAGTTTCTGGTTCCCCAGACCCTGGGGGCAGAGACGGACGGATTGTATGTCAGGGTCATTTATGCAGAGCTGGATCAAAAGCAGCGGCAGAAGGTAAGCCTGATAAGCCCGGTGCTGGAGACACTGCCCGTTTGTGCAAAGGATCCCGATGCCATGTTCAGAGCGATTGTGATGGGAGATCTGCTCTATAGTGCTCCCCTCCGGGAGAGAGAAGCACTGGCAATGCGTTGGGACAGAATCCTTAGCTGGGAGGAAATACACAGCGTAGCAGCAGAGATCGGAAGCAGAAGACCTGGGAAAACCAATGGTACGCGCCTGGGAGCCGTGGGAACGCCCCTATGCCTTACAGAGCTGGATAGCGGCGTGCTGACAGTCTTGGAGGAAGAAGGCTGGGAAATCCTGCGCTCCCCCTTCAGTGAGGCATTGTGGTTTTTATGGATGGATAACCTGGACAGTAACGAGGGAAAGAAGGCATGGCTGGAGCAGATGAGATTGCAGATGGTACAGCTGCACCGGGAAATGGGAGATGCCGGCGCCTTTGCTGCCGATGCCGGACAGCTGCAGAAGTATGCCGGAGAGGCGCTGCCTGATTTTGCCGGAGGAAACGGACGCTATCGTTTTGCAAAGGCAAGAGAGATGGGCGGACGCACACGGGGGATTCTGAACTTGGCACCACGCTATGAGAATACAGCGATGATCCTGGAGATGCGGGGCATAAAGGAAGTGTGCAAGGCACCAATCTTTGAGATGTCCATGGACAATGACTGGGACGAAGCAGCATGGAGCCGACTGCGGTCATTTTTATACTATGTGAGAAGGGATAGAGAGTACAATACGCTTGAGAGTGTATTGTAGATTTGTGATTTCTTTGGCGCACAGCGCCTTTGAAATGGACTTGAAATAGACTTAATCGAAAAAAGGCTGTCTGCAGATTCGTGCAGACAGCCTTTTTGGATGGGAGTCTTTACTCCAGGACCAGAAGCAGGCTCATTTTAAATTTTCCCTTGGGCGTTACACTGTGCAGGCCGTTTTTATCGAAACGGAAGCTCTCACCGGCATGCAGCTCGTAATCCTGTCCCTCGTAGCCGATGACGGCTTCACCTTCCAGTGCGGTAAGAATGGCATTGCCCGGGGCACGGTGAGGGGTGAGACCTGTGCCCTCATCAAAAGCCATGAGGACAAATTTCATGTTGTCTGCATGGACAATGTCCAGATTGGCGATGCTTCCCTCTTCATAGGAAATCAGGTCCTTCAGGACGGTGGGGGTTCCGGCTTTGATCAGATTGTTCATAGTATGCTTCTCCTTTTTTATAATAATTTCTGTGTATATAAGACCCTCTTTGGTCTGTGTGCCGCAGAGAGTATGGGAAGGAACTGCCAGGAAATCTCCTTTGCGGGCATGGACATGGGTATTGTCCGTTCCCAGAAGAAAATCTCCTTCTCCTTCGTCTACGAGATAAAAGGTGGGGTGGTCATAGCTCTCCGGTGTGATGGAGGTGTCGGCGCCCATGGAAAACCAGGTGACCGGAACAAGGGAACCAAGTCCGGAAGGCCGGGAGATGGTCATCCCCTCCCGGATCGGGCGCATTTGGGCTATCGTAAAGGGGGCAGATGACATAAGACTCCTTTCTGCCTTTTGATGCGTGATTACAGGGCGACAGGAATAATGCTGCGGATCCTGCGGTCCTGATATTGCAGTTCGCTCACCACTACTTTTACATCAAAGGAATAGGAGATGTTCTCCTCATTTAGAACATCTACCGCGGGACCGTAGAAAAAGTTCCCTTTGTGATTGAGCATCAGCGCTTCATTGGCTACGGCCATGGCATTGGTAGGATAGTGGGTATTCATGATGGCACTGATCCCTTCCTGATGAGCCAGACGCTCGATCATATTAAGGACCAGAATCTGATTGTGGAAATCAAGTCCCGTTTCCGGTTCATCCAGAATAATCAGGCGGGGATCATTGATGAGCGCCCGGGCAATGAGCACCATCTGGAGTTCACCGCCGCTCATGCGGTTGCAGTCCTTATTGGCAAGGTGAGAGATGCCTACTCTTTCCATCATTTCCTGTGCCATTTCCATTTCTCTTTTTCCGGGCTGCTGAAAGGTGTTTAGGTGAGCACTTCTACCTAATAATACCATTTCAAGGCCTGTATAGGCAAAGGCAAATCCGTGGGACTGGGGAATATAGGAAATACTGCTCCAGAGTTCCTTTGGCTTCATGGCATGAACATCTTTTCCGTACAGCAGTGTCTTGCCCTTTTGCCAGGGCAAAAGACCAATCATGCATTTGAGCAGTGTGGTTTTGCCGATTCCGTTTGGGCCTAATATGGCCAGAATATGCCCTTCATTCAGTGTCAGGTTAATATTGTCCAGTATAGTGGGGTGCCCCGGGTAGCCAAAGCATCCATTTTGTACTTCCAGGATCATCGCAGATTGCTCCTTGTCTTGTTCAGAAGAGAAATAAAAACCGGCGCACCGATAATCGCTGTCAGGATAGACAACGGAAGCTCAATGACACTGATGGTGCGGGAAAGAGTGTCGATGAGGATCATAAAGCAGGCGCCAAGGCTAAGGCTGACCGGGATGACATATCGATTATTGCTGCCTACCAGCATACGGGCGCAGTGAGGAATCAGAAGACCGATCCATCCCACCTGCCCACACATGGACACGGCAGAGGCAGTGATCAATGTGGAGGCAATGATAAAGAGCATCCGGGTCCGTTTTATGTTGATACCGCTGGCGCGGGCTTCATCATCGCTGAGGGAGAGGATATTCAGCCGCCAGCGAAGAAGGTAGATGAGCAGAATCCCCACCAGGATCAGCGGCGTGCCGATGAGAATTTCCCGATAATTGGCACTGGTGAAGCTTCCCATGAGCCAATAGGTGATCTCCGGCAGTTTATCCTGGGGATCAGCGGTGTATTTGAGCAGAGAACCCAGGGCGTTAAAAAGGGAAGAGGCGATGGTTCCCGCCAATACCAGATAGACCATGGACTGTCCGTTATTTTTGCCTGCGATCCGCAGGGTAAAGAATACAGAGGCAAGACCGAAGACCAGAGCGATCAGCTGCGTTTCCAAAGTGCTGCAGGAAAGGATGATAGCCAGGATGGCACCTACGCAGGTGCCGCTGGTGACACCCAGAATATCCGGGGTTGCCAGCGGATTGGAAAAAAGAGCCTGGAAGGCGGCACCGGCGGCTGTCAGCCCGGCGCCAACGATGATGGCCATGAGGATCCGGGGCAGGCGCAGATTGATGACAATAGAATAATTCTGTGCTCCTTCGCCGCCGGAAGGAATAGAGGAGAGTGCGCGCAGAACATCCTTTACAGGCACATTCATTCGGCCGAAGCACAGACAGATCAGAGCTGTCAGGATCGGCAGCAGGAGCATGGACAGGATGGCAGTGATGGTAAAACGTCCGTTTTTAATCCAAAGTGTATTTTTCATGATTTCCTCATAATGCTGCAGGATAGAAGACAGAGAAGGGGATATCCATCAGAGGATATTCCTGATGTGTGCAAAGGACCATGCTGATTGCAGCATAGTCCTTTACAGCGAGAATGAATTTCAGGAAAATCAATACTCCAGCATCTGTGCTAACTCCTCGTCGGTCACATCATAGCCATACCAGGTTTGGTAGTACTCTTTGATGGTATCCTCCAGAGGATAATCTTCAAAGGCTTCTGGATAGGTCTTGCAGGCCAGCCATGCCAGAACCAGAGGCGCATCCGGATTGGGAGTGAACCAGTTCCACATGCCCAGGGTGGTATTATAGACGCGCTTGTTCTGTACAGCGGTCAGAGATGAAAAATCAGCGCCGTCTACGTTGCCGCTTAATACGTCACCTACTTTTAAAGGCTGCAGACCGGGACCATCCAGGAAAAGAATGTCGGGATTCCAGCTGTAGATCTGCTCCATGCTGGTCTGTGCAAAGCCCTTGGACTCTGCGGCTACGTCCGTCACACCCAGGTGTTTCATCCAGTAGTTGCCGAAGGTTCCCTGACCGGAGACCTGGGGGACGCCGTCAGAGTATTTCCAGAGAATCAGCGCACTGGGACGATCTTCCTGCGCAACAGAGGCAATTCTGCTTTCCACATCTTTTACGATGGCATCGCCGGCGGCAATGAAATCATCTGTTTTTCCTTCCTCGCCGAACACATCCTCCAACAGCTTTAACCATTCCTTATAGCGCTCTAAGGGATCTGCATCCGTGGAGGCGCCGATCGTGGCAAAGCCCACAGAAGGGATACCGCTGGCTTTCAGAATCTCCGCGTGCTCAGAATTATTGGCATTGTAGAGAATCACATCAGGTTCCAGCTTCATGATCTCTTCAATATTCAGATCACTCTGCGCATAAACCGTATCGGATGACTCCAAAAGCTCGGGGGCAATGTTCTTGAGTACGGTATCGGAGATGACAGATTTAAAGGAACCGCAGTAACCGGTGATATACGGAGCACTGCCCTGGAAATAGGACATATAGGTGGACAGAATCGGAATCTGATCGATGACAACCTTAGTGATTTTATTGGGAACTTCCACTTCATTGCCGGCATGATCTACTACGGTGTGGGTACCGTTTTCATCTGCCTTGGCCGTTGTTTCGGTGGAAGCGTCAGAGGAAGCTTCTTCCGTCTCCTCGGTGTTTTCACTGTCTTTAGCAGCGGCAGTGTCGTCAGCGGTCTGTGCAGTTTCTGCTGTCTCTGTCTGGGAAGCGGCAGCGGTGTCGGTATCTGCAGCAGGTGCGCCGCAGGCTGTCAGCATAGCAGCCGCAGTAATAGCAGCGGCTATACGGGCAAGGTATTGCTTGTTGGTCTTTTTCATAAATCCTCCATTCTGGCAGCTAGGCTGCAAAAGGCGACAGCTTTGACTGTGCGCCATAGGTGCTGCGGGAAATTCACTGGAAATTTGCAGGAAATTTACAGGAAAGAAATCCGGCAGTTTTTCAAGAAGTTAGTAGCAACTAACCTAATGCAGGATAAACCATGGAAGAAGGATGTGTCCGTTGCAGCGGCAACAAAAAGAAAAAGAAATCGGCAAACAGATACAGGCATAAAAGGATGCAGATGCAGCAGGTATTCGACCAAAGCCAATTATAAAGAAACAATGAAATTGAAAATAGGCATAGCAGAAAAGCCCCGGAACGTTTATACTGAGGATAACGAAAACGGAGCGGTGCTCCGCAATAAAGCGCATAGACGCAGGAGGCTTATAAAATGGCAATCGCAGAGGATCTGATTCACACACAGGAAGACGGAAAGCTTGCTTTCGGCAATTATACCTTGCCCGCTAAGCAGAAAAAGGAAGGCTTTTCTCACAATGGTGATCTATATAAGGTAAAGACATTTAAGGAAATCACGAAGTTAGAGTGCAATGACAGCTTTGTCTACGAGTCAGTGCCGGGCACAGGAGTCAGCGACTTTGCAGAGACAGAGGAAGGAATGAGCTTTACGGCCGCAGGAGAGGAGGATGCACAGATTATCTTAGGATTGCAGGATGAGACCGCCTACGAGGTATTGGTGGACGGCAGCAGCATTGGTACGGTGTCCACCAATCTGGGGGGCAAGCTCAGCATCAGCCTGGAACTGGCAGACTGCGGCGAGCGCAAGGTAGAAGTACGTAAAGCCTAAGGAACTGAATTACCCATTACTTATTACCCATTACTTATTACTCATTACAAAAAAAAACAAACATCACCCCTGTGGCAGAATCTGCTGCAGGGGTGATGTTTGTTAACGTTAAATCTGTTTTAGTCGGCCAGATGGATTTGTTTTAGCCCATGGGAATTTCGGCAGCTTCTTTGAGATTGGATACACCGATTAGCTGCAGTCCCTTGGGCTTTTTTATGCCCTTTAAGCAGCTGGCGGGCAGGATACAGGTGGTAAATCCCAGCTTTGCGGCCTCATTGACCCGGCTTTCTGCCAAAGTCACGGCTCTTACTTCACCGCTTAAGCCCACTTCCCCGAAGGCGACGATCTTATCTCCCACCGGTGCATTGCGATAGCTGGAGAGCACGGCCAGGGCTACGCCCAAATCGATGGCAGGCTCTGTCTGGCGGATACCGCCGGCCAGATTGACATAGGCATCAAAGTTTGACAGAGGAAGTCCCAGGCGCTTTTCCAAAACCGCCATCAGGAGGTTCACACGGTTAAAGTCAGTGCCCGTAGTCTGCCTCTTGGGAAAACCGAAGTTTGTCCGGCACACCAGTGCCTGGACTTCAATGAGCATAGGTCTGGTGCCCTCCATGGCGCAGGTCACCACGGAGCCGCTGGCATCCTGGGGGCGGCCGCTCAGCATATATTCGGAAGGGTTCTGTACCTCGTTAAGGCCCTCCCGGCACATTTCAAATACGCCAATCTCATTGGTGGAGCCAAAGCGGTTTTTAACGCCTCGGAGGATTCGGTAGGAGGCATAGCGGTCTCCCTCGAAATAGAGAACAGTATCTACCATATGTTCCAGGACTCTGGGACCTGCCACAGTACCTTCCTTGGTCACATGACCTACGATAAAGAAGGCAATGCCGGTCTCTTTGGCCAGACGAAGGAGGATGCCGGTGGTCTCCCGTACCTGAGAGACACTGCCCGGGGCAGCCTGGACACTGTCGTTATCCATGGTCTGGATAGAGTCGATAATGGCCAGATCCGGCTTGCTGCGCAGCAGTACCTCGGTGATATGCCCCAAATCCGTATCGCAAAGAAAGAGGAGATTGTCGCTGACTTCGCCGATTCTCTCGGCGCGAAGTTTGATCTGACGAAGGGATTCCTCTCCGGAGACATACAGGACACTGCGGCCGGCAGCGGCCATATTCCGGGCAGCCTGGAGCAGCAGAGTGGATTTGCCGATGCCGGGATCGCCGCCCACCAATACCAGAGAGCCGGGTACCATGCCGCCGCCAAGCACTCTGTCCAGTTCTGCAAAGCCTGTTTTCATTCGGGCTTCCTGCTGATTCTGCACCTTGGAGAGGGGGAGAGGCTGGGCATGATCACCGCCGCGGCCGCCGGCCTGCAGCATAGAGGAACTCCCTTTTCGAAGAAAAGCACCGCTCTTAGGAGCAGCCGGCTCCTCTACCATGGTATTCCAGGCCTTGCAACCGGGGCATTGACCCATCCACTTGGCGGATTCATAGCCGCATTCCTGACAAAAAAAGACTGTTTTTATTTTTCCGGAAGCCATTACATTTATCTCCTTATTTCCATTTCTGAGCTGCAGATTCTGAGGAGCTATGCTGCGAAGCAGCAACAAGGATTTCAGATTCTTTTGAACGAATTTCTAATTCGATTTGCGGTCAGTGCTGCTTGTTTTTGAAGAAACGAGCAACTGTGCGTTCCTTTCTGAGCAGCTATGCTGCATGTCTTCAGGTCAGTACCTGAAATTCTAAGGTTACTTTATCATATTTATAGATATTAGGGGACATGCTGGAGATAATTACCTTGGCCTCGCCCTGCCCCAGGAGCTTAGGCGGAAATATCACGAGAGGATCGGAATGCTCCTTTCGGGGCTCCTGAAAGCAGAGATAATTGCCGGCAGGGAGCTTTTGCAGGTCATCCTTTTCTTCCGGCAGAACCTCCAGAAACATATGAGAATGGACAAAAGCGCCATCCTGATAGGCAGAGATAATGCCATGGGGAAAGGAAGCCGTCAGATTCTTTTCTTTAGCCAGGGAAAAGAGCTGACTTAAATTTTTTTCATAGGTTTTGGCTTCCATGACCGGTTCACAGGGGATGCTGACATAATAGCGCTCAAAGACAGGACGGGAATAATAGCCCGTTCTTCCCTGAAATTTCTTTTGGGCATTGATGTGCTGCAGAGTGCGGTCTATGGAGCTGATGTTGGATTCTATTTTCTGGATTTTCTCCTTGGCTGCTTTTCTGCCGTCCTTTAAAAGGTGCTCAAATTCCAATTCCCCTTCTTTATTGACATAATTTTTCAGATCCTTGAGTGGAATGCCCAGATCAATGCAGAGAATGATGGTATCCAGGATCATGATCTGCTCCAGCGAATAGTAGCGGTATCCGCTTTCGGGATTGATATAGGCAGGAACTAGTATGCCCAGCTTTTCATAATAGCGCAGAGACTGCACATTGATATTTCGTAATTTAGCCAATTCGCCGATGGATAAAAATGTATGCATGGTCGGCCCTCCAATCATTGCTTTCAATGCAAAACGCATAATAAGTCTATGCTAATAATAATATTTTGGATTATCTTAATAAAATATTTGCGATTTTACAAGGAAAATAAATGCATGGAAATGCAATATTTGTATTGACTCTATGATAATCATATAGTTTAGGATTCCTTGCGAAGAAGAATCATCCTAAAAACGGATAGGCTGTATCTGCGCGGTTTCTCAGAGAAGTGGTTTCTCAGATGAGTGATTTCTCAGACGAGTGGGAGAAAGATACGTGCAGCAACTGTGACAGATAAGAATGGAGGTACAAAAATGAACTCGGAAGAAATGGATAAAAATCCGCTTTCATCGGCGCCCGTGGGCAGTTTGATGATGAAATATGCCATTCCCAGCGTGGTGGCATTGGTGGTCAATGCCCTTTACAACATTGTAGACCAGATTTTCATAGGCTGGGGCGTGGGAACATTGGGAAACAGTGCTACCAATGTAATTTTCCCTCTGAACATGGTCGTTGTAGCGCTGGCCCTTTTATTAGGAGACGGCGGCGCTGCTTATTTAAGTCTGCAGACAGGCATGGGAAATAAGAAAAACGCGGAGGAAGGCGTCAATAATACCTTCTCCTGGCTGATCATTGTGGGTGTCCTTTTTACGGTGATTTCACTGGTCTTTCTGAAACCCTTAGCCGCCTTATTCGGGGCTACGCCTGATAATCTGACCTATGCACTGGAATACGGAAGCATTGTGGTTCTTGGATTTCCCTTTGTGATCATCGGCAGCGGTATGTGTTCTCTGATTCGTGCAGACGGCACGCCACAGCTGACCATGATTGGTATGATTGTAGGCTGTATATCCAATGTAATTCTCGACGCCTGGTTCGTCCTTGGTCTTGGCTGGGGGATGGCGGGCGCTGCCATAGCCACGGTGATCGGGCAGATCATCAATTTCGCCATCACTATGTGGTATGTCCCTCGCTTTAAGACGGTGAAAATATCCTTAAAGGCTATGAAACCTTCCTTTGCTATGCTGCGAAAGATGGCAGGATTGGGAGTATCCAGTTTCGTCTCTCAGATTGCCATCGCCATTGTAATGACCGTGATCAATTATTATCTGGTGCATTGCGGTATGGCATCCGAATATGGGCCGGATATTCCGCTGGCAGCCTTTGGTATTGTGATGAAATTCAATACGATCCTGACCTCCGTGGTGACAGGTATCGGCACCGGCGCACAGCCCATTGTAGGGTATAACTATGGCAGAGGGGATTATAAACGGGTGAAGAAGACACTATCCGTGGCCATTCGATCTGCCACCACTGTCGCGGTAATTTTCTTTATCTGCTTTCAGGTGTTTCCGGGACCGCTTACTGCGATGTTTGGAGACCAGGGCGAATTGTACACGCAGTTTTCCATTATGTCTTTCAGAATCTTTACGCTGCTTTGCTTCTTAAACGGTTTTCAGATCGTGGCGGCCATCTTTTTCCAGGCCATTGGCAAACCGGTGCTATCCGGTACGATCTCCCTGAGCCGTCAGATCCTTTTCCTGATTCCTGCGGTGATGATTCTTTGTCACTTCAGGGGAATCGACGGGGTGCTTTGGGCAGGACCTGTGGCAGATGGATTGGCTTTTATCCTTGCCTTTGTGCTGATTCTGTCTGAGAAAAAGGAACTTGCTAAAAATGCCGATTAAAGCATTTTTTAATCCGGATTTGTGCTGCGAAGCAGCAAAATTTCCTATAGATCCATGCAATCTATCAGAGGTGCTAAGGGGGTGCTGATGAAATCAGCACCCCCTTAGCTTTGTCGGTTGCGGGTAGGTATGTCTGTTAAGATTAGCTGTGTTTTAAAGCCTCAGCAAGTGACCTTGCAGTCTGTGCAATGTTCTTTTTGCCGGCATTTTCAACGGATCCTGCAGAAATGGGTCCAGAGGCGGAAAGTTCCTTTTTACAGGCAATGCCGACCCATAGAGGCGGGGCCTTTGGAATCTCTATAGTGATGAGGCCTTCGTGACGAAAGGAATGAAGGTTTTTGGCAGGCAGCAGACCGATCCCCTCCTGCAGACCGATGGCACTCAGAAGAGATTCCATTCTGGCGGTGCGAAGCACATGGGGCGTTAAGCCCCGGGCGGTAAAGAGAGACATGCATAGCTGGTAGATGCAGGTATAAGGATGCATCAAAAGGAGCGGCTCCCGGGAAAGCTCTTCCGGGGAAAGAGAACTGCGTGTGGACAGAGGATGCGCGGCGGCCAGCACGGCGACGAGCCTGTCCTGTGTAACGGGATAGAAGGCAAAGCGATGTTGGTCGATCATGGAATCTCTGGCAATGATTATGGAAAATCGTCCTTGCTCCAGTCCCTCCAGCAAAGCAGGCTCTTCCGTCTCAGTGATGGAAATAGACAGGGCGGGATTTTCCCTTATGAATGTATGGAGAGGTGCCATGAGATCATATTGCGCCAGAATGGGCAGTGTGCCGATGGAGAGGGTGTGACTATGATTGACTAGGTAAGTCGACATTCTGCTCATTGCTTTTTGATAGTGGGAGAGCAGGTCATCGGCTTCCTTCAAAAAAGCCTCCCCGGCCGGTGTCAGAAGGGCGCAGCGCCGGCTTCTGTCAAAGAGAGAAAAGCCAAGCTCCTCCTCTAATCGCCTGATTTGCTTGGATAGGGTAGATTGGGTGGTATGCAGCTGCTCAGCGGCATCAAAAAAGGTAGTGCTCCTGGCCGCGGCTGTAAACATGGATAATTGTTCAAAGGTCATGGGAAGCCTTTCTGATCTGCGAAGAGTGACTCTCTGTATCGTCGAATGCGGTACAGGGAGTTTTTTGTTTTACGCATGTTGTCCTGAGAGGGCGAGTGCCACGGGATCAGCCGGGGCAAAACGCCTTTTCACGAGTTACTCTTATTTTATCATTTCTATCTATTCATTCCAATTCGGAAACAATCCATCTGAAAACAGAATTGATACACAGAAAATAAATTTATACATTGAAAGAAAGAACAGATTGCTACAAGGGCGAGGCTTTTCAAAGAAGACGGAAAGTGCGCAAAATATGCCGGATGGCATATTGATGGAAGAGGTATTTTTTCTGCAAAATAAATACCTCTAATGGCACAGCTTCTCATCAAAGCTGCCCGGAAATGGAGATTCCTATGGAAAATGAAAAAATCAAGGTAAGAGATCTGCGCTCGGCTCTGCAATTATTAAAGCAGATGCCGGGGCAGCTGGCAGAAACGGATGTGGAAGTGGATCCCATGGCGGAATTGGCGGGGATCTACCGTTATGTGGGGGCTGGTGGCACAGTGAAGCGCCCTACGAAGGAGGGGCCGGCTGTCGTTTTTCATAATATCAAAGGGCATCCGGAGGCCAGTGTGGTCATCGGTGTGCTGGCCAGCCGCAAAAGAGCGGCTGCATTGCTGGACTGCGAGCCCCAGGAGCTGGGGAAGAGACTGTATGAGAGTGTAGATAATCCAATCCCGCCGACAGACTATGCAGGGACGGCACCCTGTCAGGAGGTCGTACACAGAGCGGACGAGCCTGGTTTTTCCCTGTATGGTCTGGTGCCGGCACCCACAAACACTCCGGATGATGCGGGACCGTATATCACCATGGGCATGTGCTATGCCACCCACCCGGAGACCGGCGCCCACGATGTGACCATCCACAGACTTTGCATCCAGGGAAAGGACGAACTTTCTATCTTCTTTACACCGGGAGCCAGACATATCGGTGCCATGGCAGAGTGCGCGGAAAAGCTGGGGCAGCCGCTTCCGATTTCCATCAGCATCGGTGTGGATCCTGCTATAGAGATCGGTTCCTGCTTTGAGCCGCCCACGACACCTCTTGGCTATGATGAACTTGCAGTAGCCGGCGCACTGCGGGGAGAACCGGTGCAGCTGTGCAACTGCCTCACTGTACGGGAAAAGGCCATTGCCAATGCAGAATACGTCATTGAGGGGGAGGTAATGCCGGGCATCCGGGTGCAGGAGGATCAGAACAGCCATACCGGCTATGCCATGCCGGAATTTCCGGGATACACCGGCCCTGCCAGCAGTCAGTGCTGGCTCATCAAGGTAAGGGCGGTGACCCACAGAGAGCATCCCATCATGCAGACCTGCATAGGTCCCAGTGAGGAGCATGTATCCATGGCGGG
This sequence comes from bacterium, assembly GCA_963593905.1. Lineage (GTDB taxonomy): Bacteria > Bacillota > Clostridia > Lachnospirales > Lachnospiraceae > CAG-791. The sequence goes on from CAVBBL010000002.1 coordinate 34,779, forward strand.
AATTCCCACAGAGGCCAGCATTTACGGCATGATCGAAAAGGCTATGCTCGGCAGACTGCAGAATGTATACTGTGCCTCTGCAGGAGGCGGCAAATATATGGCGGTATTGCAATTTAAAAAGCTCACCGCCAGCGACGAGGGAAGACAGCGCCAGGCAGCGCTTTTGGCTTTTTCCGCTTTCAGTGAATTAAAGCATGTCTTTCTGGTGGATGAGGATGTAGACTGTTTTGATATGAGCGATGTGTTGTGGGCCATGAATACCAGATTTCAGGCTGATGCGGACCTGATTCCCATTCCCGGCGTGCGCTGCCATCCCTTAGATCCCTCTAATGATCCTGCCTGCTCTGTCAGCATTCGGGACCATGGCATTGCCTGCAAAGCAATCTTTGACTGCACCGTGCCTTATGACCAGAAGAGCAGGTTTGTCAGGGCGAGATTTATGGAGACAGAGCCGGAGAAGTGGTTTTTATAGAAATAAAATATATGGACAGATATGGAATACAGAAATATCGGAGATAACCGATCAGTGCAGAAAAGAAAAGGAGGCACCGTGTGGAAAAAGGTATGGAAAAAACAGACCTTCGTGGAAATGGTATCGATCCGGAGCGGGAAAATGCCTATCAGGTAGTAAGTTACAGCGGCAAACTTCCTTTTCTGATTCACTGTGTCAACTATGAGGAACTGGTGACGCAGCAGGGCATGCAGAAGGATATATTGGAGCATTGGCACAGCGAGGTGGAGTTCTGTTACACCTTTTCCGGCCATGCAGTGCATTATATCGACGGCAAGGTTTATATAGAAGAGCCGGGCAAATTGCTGATCACCAATTCGGAAAGTGTGCACAAGGTCATCTCCGATACCAATGTGCCCCAGGACAGCATGCCGGTGGCGGTGGTGTTGGTGGTGAACTATGAATTTCTAAAGAGTGTGATTCCTTCCCTGCCGGAGAAATATTTTCTCACCGAGGTGGCGGAAAATAAGGAAAAGTATGGAAAAATACAGGAGATCATGGAGCATTTCTCACGGTATGGAGATAAGGAATGTGACCTGCAAAAGCTCCCCTACTACGAGCAGTTCCATCTGATGGGGAAGCTGTATGAACTGCTGTACTTTCTGTGCAGAGACGCCCTGATGGACAGAGGAGAAATCTTTCCTATCAATAATGAAAAAAATATGGAACGGCTGCGGGGGGTAATGCTCTATGTCAATGCGCACTACAAAGAACCGGTGCGTCAGCAGGAAACCGCCAGAAAATTTCATTTCACTACGTCCTATTTTTCCAGGTTCTTTCACCAGAATACGGGAATGACCTTCAAGGAATATCTGATGCGGGTGCGCGTTCGGCAAGCGAAGGAGGAAATCCTGCAGACGGATCATTCCATTCTGGAGGTGGCCATGAATAACGGGTTCACCGATGCCAGAGCCCTGATTCACGGGTTTCGGGAGATTTACGGCATCACGCCCTATCAATTCCGAAAAAAGATGTGTCGAGAGGAAGGGTAGGAGATGGTATACTGCTGCTGATAAGCTGCCTCTGTGAAAATAAACAAGCAGCCGCGAAAAAGCAGGCAGCTACAAAAAGCCAGTGCAAATTTTTGTAATTTTTGCGATAAGAAATGTAAAGAGATACAGCAGAAAATTGTATATGCTTAACCTATAGTGAACAGCACAAAGCCTTGCAGCAGGCTTCTTTAAGATCATTTTAAAATGGGGAGGTTTGTTGCGACAGCATTTTGCGGAGCAGGTGCCGCGAAACGGCTGCGGCAAAAAAGTGCAAAAACATCTGCAGAATGGGGATATGCATATGAAAGAGAAAACAAGGATTCCTTTGTGGAAAAAAATCTGTTACGGCTGCGGTGCAGGAGGCGGCAATGTCATGAGTACCCTGCTGGCCACTTTTCTGACAGCGTATTACACAGATACCGCAGGCATTGCGGCAGCGGCTGTGGGCACGATGTTTGTGATCTGCCGTCTGCTGGACGGCATCACGGATCTGATGATGGGCGGCATTCTGGATAAGACCCATACAAAGCTGGGCAAGGCAAGACCCTGGCTGATTCTGTCCGCACCTCTGATGTGCATCGGTATCATCCTGATCCTTCATGTGCCGGAAGGATGGAGCGGAGCCATGAAGCTGGTCTATGCCTATGTGACCTACATCTTCCTGAATTGTGTGGTTTATACCATTTTCGGTGTGGCGCATTCTGCATTGTTAGCCTGCATGACCAGAGACTTTAAGGACAGAAATACCACTTCCACCATCTCCTCCATTATCAACAATCTGGCAGGTTTGGTAGTAGGTACCGCCATCACTGCTATGCAGCTGAATCTGGGCTGGTTTGTGACCAGTATTATCCTGGGTGTGATTGCCGGTGTATTGATTCTGATCCCCGGTCTGTTCTGCACAGAGATGGCAGAGGAAGAGACTGCAGAAAAGAAGAAAGATGTTCCCTTAAAGGAGCAGCTCCCGGTCGCTTTAAAGAATAAGTATTTCTGGCTTTCCCTGATCATAGGCGCATTGATCCTTCTGGTCAATGCCAATGCCATCGCCGCACAGATCTATTATTGCAACGTAGTGTTGGGAGATCCCATGTTTATGACCACGCTGATGAGCGTAGGACAGCTGCCCGGTCTGATCATTTTGTTCTTCATGCCGGCTTTTGTAAACAGATTTTCCAAGCGCAGTTTTATGACCGGCGGCGGTATCCTGATGGTCATCGGCTTCGTGATCATTGGCCTGGCAGGAAGCAATACGACGCTCCTGGTGCTGGGGACTATCCTTCGCTCCATCGGTATCGGTCCTATGTTTGCCGGTATTTATGCCTTTGTGGCTGACGCTGCAGACTATGGAGAGTGGAAGTTCGGTACCCGTTCCGAGGGCATCATGGCTTCCTCACAGTCTATCGGTTCTAAGATCGGCATCGGCTTTGGCTCTGCCCTGACCGCATGGATCCTGGCAGCAGTGGGCTATGTAGGAACACCCGGGGCTGTACAGTCGGAGGCAGTGGTGAATGCCATCCGCTTTGATTACGGCTGGCTGGGCGCCATCTTAAGTGTGATTCTAATCATTGCCGTATTGTTTATGGATGTGGAGAAATATCTTCCTCAGATTCACGAGAGTCTGGAGAAGAAGCAGGCGGCATGAGAAAGGAAGCCAGACTGTGTCACAGAAAATCTACAGAGAAATAGCGGATGAGTTGCAGAAAGGCCATACAGGAAAATGAATTTCGACAAAGAAAACTACCAAACAGAAGAGCTGACGCTGCAGGGAGAGACTATTCGTTTCCGTTCCTACAGAAATCTGATCTACGCGGATAAGCCGGTAAATCCGGATTTTCAGCAGATGAATATCTTCGTCCCCCAGGCGTACTACGAAGGAGAAGAGATCAACGGCTACAGCCTGGAAACTGCACCGGTTTTTATGCCCAACACGGTAGGCGGCTATATGCCCGGGGAACTGGACGGACCGGGATTTAACAAATTTGAAAAAGGAAAGATCAATTCTATCTTCCGTGCGCTGCAGCACGGTTATGTGGTGGCGGCGCCGGCGATCCGGGGTCGGGTACAACAGGATGAAAACGGGCGTTATACCGGCAAGGCACCGGCTTGCATCGTGGATTATAAGGCAGCCGTGCGGTATCTGCACTATTTTGCAAAGGAACTGCCGGGAGATGAAAGTAAGATTATCACCAACGGTACCAGTGCCGGCGGTGCACTTTCTTCCTTAATGGGCACCACCGGCAATCACCCGGATTATGAGCCCTATCTTGAGAAAATCGGGGCAGCACCGGCAGGCGATGAGGTCTTTGCAGCATCCTGTTATTGTCCCATCATCAATCTGGACCATGCGGACATGGCCTACGAGTGGGAATTCGACGGTGTCTATGACTACCACCGTATGAATATGAAGATGGAAGAGGGAGGTCGTCCCAGCTTTACCCCGGAGGATGGGGTAATGGGAGAGGCACAGTGTCAGGTCTCCAGAGAGGAGGCGGCCCTTTTCCCGGCCTATGTAAACAGCCTTCAGGTAAAGGATGAGGCAGGTAATGCGCTGACTTTGGATGAGAAGGGAGAGGGCAGCTTTAAGGAGTATATCAAAAAGCTGGTCATGGCTTCCGCACAGAAGGCACTGGAACAAGCGCCGCTGCAGACAGGTCCGATTCCTCCGGCACCGGTGGAATCCAAAAAGTGGCTGACCATCGAAAACGGGCAGGTGACAGATATGGACTTTTCTGCTTACGTTAGGGATATCACCCGTATGAAGACGGCACCGGCCTTTGATGATCTGGGGCTTCACAGTCCTGAGAATGACCTTTTTGGCAATGAGGATACGAATTGCCGTCATTTCACGGCTTACAGTATGGAACACAGCACCTGCGGCGGCCAGATGGCAGAGGAAAAAGTGATCCGTATGCTCAATCCCATGGAATATGTGGAGGATGACCAGGCAAAGACGGCAAAGTATTTTAGGATTCGCCATGGCGAGTGCGACCGGGATACTTCTCTGGCAATCTCGGCGCTCCTTGTTTTAAAGCTCAGGGAACAGGGAGCAATGGTGGATTATCATGCACCCTGGAATATTCCCCATGCCGGAGATTATGACCTGGAGGAGACTTTTGCCTGGATCGATGAGATCTGTAAGGGATAATAGTAAGTTACCGGTAAAGACCCGTCAGAGACAGGATGTTTGATAGGACAGGAGTATGGCAGACCATTCTGGGCAGAGGGAGGATGACATTAAAAAAAGAATTATAGTGGGGGCCTCCGGTGCCAGCGGACAGCCGCTTCTTATAGAAGTATTGAAATTATTGCAGCAGGCGGAGGATGTGGAAAGTCAGCTGATTATGACAGACAGCGCCAAAAAGACACTGCAGCAGGAGACAGACTATAGCCTGGCAGCGGTGGAAGCGCTGGCGGATGTGGTGCTGGACGCTGCAGATATAGGCGCAGGACCTGCCAGCGGTTCCTACAGAACGGCCGGCATGATCGTAGTGCCCTGCAGTATGAAGACAGTGGCAGGTATCTGCAGCGGTTATACGGACAATCTGCTGCTGAGGGCAGCGGATGTGACGATGAAGGAGCAGCGCCCTTTGGTTTTGGCAGCCAGAGAGAGTCCTTTAAGTGTGATTCACCTGCGTAATCTCAGCACACTCGCTGCAGTACCCGGGGTGCGGATCATTCCCCCTATGCTGACTTATTATCACAGACCGAAGAGCATAGAAGAGATAACTTATCACATAGCTGCGAAGCTGGTGGAGCCATTTGGCATAGAGGCAAAGTCGTACCGCAGATGGAATGGAATTGTGACAGAGGAGAGCATCTGATGGAATGGTTAAGGACAGAAAAAAGACAGGCCGCAGGGACAGAAGTAAGACTCTCCATCTGTCAGATCGGTGAGGATTTGCTGGCAATCTTAGAGGGCGGCAGCAGACCCCATATCGGCTGCACTGTACAGGCGGTGGCGAGACCCTCCCTTAGAAATGATGGGAGTCGGGGCGCCACCGCCTCTGTTTTGAATCTGACAGGGCATAAGGATGAATATCTTTGCCGAAAAGTGGCCGAACAGCTCTGTATAGCCTATGGAGTGACCGTGGTGTGTACCGGGGGTGTGCATCTGGATGATATAACAAAAGAGCAGATCTATGAAATCACAGAGGCGATAGACGAGATGACGGCTGTGCTTCTGTCAATGTAAAAATGGAGTAGAAGCGCAGAGGCAATATCATCCATGTTTCATACTTTTCCTCACGTTGCCGCAGCCTGTCTGCGGCAGCACGAGGAGAAAGAAATTACTGCAGAATCTCCACTAATCCGTCATGGTCATTGTCTTTTTGGGTGATCATATCCGCACTGTCCTTTAATGCGGGCATCTCCTGATAACCATTGCACATGAGCACCCCCAGGCCCGCGGCCTCCAGCATGGAGGTATCATTAGAGGAATCTCCGGCGGCGATGGAATTGGCCACCGGGATACCCAGGCGCCGGCACAGCTGACGAAGGGCGATTCCCTTGTTGGCCCGGTGAGAGACTACTTCCAGATAGTTGGGATTGGAATAAAATACGTGGACCTGATCGCCTAATTTCTGAATCAGACGAAGGCGAAGCGCCTCCAGGGGTGCTGTATCTCCCAGGGTGATGGCAATGCATTTGCAGGGTTCCTCCGTCAGAAGCGACGCAGGATCCTCCTCATCGGTCAGTACAGGCATAGGAATATATTTTCTGTAATAATCTGTCTCCGGCGCTGCATGGCGGCATACGATAGACTCCCCATTATAGGTATGGCAGTAGATGCCCGCCTCTTTGGCCAGATCCATGACCTTGCGGACGATGGAAATAGGCAGACCCTCTCTAAAAATCCGTTCTCCGGTATCTCCGTCAAACATCTCCGCACCGTTAAAGCCGCATACATACATGTGGGGATAGAATAATCCCTCCTGTTTTCGTACATCTGCCACGTTGCTGGTGGCGCGGCCGGAGAGCATGACAAAGAGATTACCTGCCTCGCACCAGGCATCCAACGCTTTTCTGGTATCGGGAGAGACGTGTTTCTCCGAGGTTAGCAAGGTACCGTCCAGGTCGGAAAAGAAGATACGTGTCTGCTCGGTGACATGGTAGACCTTATGTTTCATAGCGGTGAGCAGCTTTTCCGGCACAAAGAGATTGCCGTAGCCGTTTCCCATCTCCAGCTTTGGTTTATTGGCACCGTGAAAATCAGAGCCGCCGCTCTCTAAAAGGCCATATTTTTCCGCCAGTCTGGCGATCTGGGCACTTTGCTGGGGACTGTGGGAGCAATACCATGCCTCGATACCGGCCAGGCCCTCCTGTGCAAGAGAGGCGATGAGCTTCTCCAGATCCTGGTCGTTTAGCTTATATTGAAAAGGATGGGCCAATATGGGCAGACCGTGGACGGAGAGAATAAACTGCACAGCCATATGGGGCGTGATTTTTTCTCTGGGGACGAAATAAGGGCAGTCATCGCCGATATATTTGGAAAAAGCCTCAGACAGGGAAGAAATAATACCGTGTCGGAGCATGAACTGGGCATAGTGCGCCCGGGTGATCACCGCATCGCCGCATTCCGCCCGCAGCTGGTCATAGGGAACCGGTATGCCGGCGTCGCAGAGCCGCTGACACATTTTCTGATTCCGAATCTCTCTGGCATCGGCAAAGGCGTGGATGCGCTCCTGGAAGCCGGGCATCTGGTAATCCAGAAAAAGTCCCACCACATGAATGTCCCGGCCTTCGTATTCCGTGGAGAGCTCAATGCCGGGAATGACCTCGATCTGAGTGCCCCTGGCGGCTTCCATGGCCTCGGCAATACCATCAGTGGTGTCGTGATCTGTCAGTGCAAAGGCAGCCAGTCCTTTTTCCTGCGCCAGCGCCACCAGCTGGGCGGGGGTAAAGGTGCCGTCTGATTTCGTCGAGTGTACGTGCAGATCTACAGCTTGCATATGCGGGTTCCTCCGGATAATGAAATAAAGTTATTGTACAGTAACGAAGTAAATGAAAACATCTGCAGAGAATCTGCAGATGTTTTTTAGTACTATTCTTTTCAGTGCTAATCTTTTCGCTCTATTCTTCTTCGCCGCTTTCAGGCTCTTCTTCAGTCTGAGAGACATAGACCGTACGCTTTCTGGCCATTTCATCATTCGCCAGGTATTCGTCGTAGGTGGTCTCCTTGTCGATAATCCTGCCATCGGGCAGAATCTCGATGATGCGGTTGGCAGTGGTCTGTACCACCTGATGGTCACGGCAGGCGATGAGCTCCACGCCGGGGAACTTGATCATGCCGTCATTGAGGGCGGAGATGGACTCCATGTCCAGGTGGTTTGTGGGCTCGTCAAAAATCAGGCAGTTGGCACCGCTGATCATCATGGAGGAGAGCTGGCAGCGCACCTTCTCGCCACCGGAGAGGACTTTGACCTTCTTTACGCCGTCTTCGCCGCGGAAGAGCATACGGCCCAGGAAGCCGCGAACATAGGTGACATCCTTATTCTGGGAATAAGCGGTGAGCCACTGGGTGATGTCACTGTCTGTATCAAAGAGGGTGGTGTTGTCCTTTTTAAAGTAGGACTGGGAAGTGGTAACACCCCACTTGTAGGTACCTTCGTCCGGCTCCATATTGCCCATAAGAATCTCGAAGAGAGCGGTCTTGGCCTGCTCCTGAGAGCCTACAAAGGCAATCTTGTCATCATGCTTTACCACAAAGGATACATCATCTAAGAGCTTGACGCCGTTGATGGTCTTGGACAGGTGCTCTACCATCAATACTTCATTGCCAATCTCACGGTCGGGACGGAAATCAATGAAGGGATATTTACGGGAAGAGGGCTTGATCTCATCCAGCTCAATTTTCTCTAAGGCACGCTTACGGCTGGTAGCCTGCTTGGACTTGGAAGCGTTGGCGGAGAAACGGGAGATGAATTCCTTTAACTCCTTGATCTTTTCTTCCTTCTTCTTATTGGCTTCCTTCATCTGACGGATCATCAGCTGAGAAGATTCATACCAGAAATCATAGTTGCCGGCATACAGTGTGATCTTGCCGTAGTCGATATCGGCAATATCCGTGCATACTTTATTCAGGAAATAACGGTCGTGGGAGACCACGATGACGGTATTCTCGAAATTGATCAGGAACTCCTCCAACCAGGCAATAGCATCCAGATCCAGATGGTTGGTAGGCTCATCTAAAAGCAGGATGTCCGGATTGCCGAAGAGGGCTCTGGCCAGCAATACCTTCACCTTCTGGGCGCCGTTTAATTCATCCATGCGCTTATTGTGGTATTCAGTCTCGATGCCCAGACCGTTTAAGAGGGACTCTGCATCGGACTCGGCAGTATAACCGCCCATGGTGCCGTATTCCTCCTCCAGCTCGGCGGCCTTGATGCCGTCCTCGTCGGTGAAGTCTTCCTTCATGTAGATGGCTTCCTTTTCCTTGCCGATCTCATACAGGCGTTTGTTGCCCTGAATGACGGTGTCAAGGACGATTTGGTCATTATATTTTTCCTGATCCTGCTCTAAGAAGGAAAGTCGCTGGCCGGGTGTGATCACCACACTGCCGCTGGTGGTCTCCAATTGACCGGAGAGAATCTTTAAAAAAGTGGATTTGCCTGCGCCGTTTGCGCCGATGATGCCGTAGCAGTTGCCTTCGGTAAATTTAATGCTGACATCCTCAAAAAGCGCCTTCTTGCCTACGCGCAGAGTAACACCGCTGGTACTGATCATACAAAATCTCCATTCCGCAGACGAAGGTGGGAAGGATCCAAGCATGAAGGATGCGATAATAGCAGCCGTGACAGAAGCTGTATTCGTAACGGCTGCGGACCGGTCAGTGTCGTCTGCGGCGCAGACCGGCTTGTTCGGACACCTGGCGGCATCCGGAACGTTACTTAGATCCCGGGATCTTACAACAGCTTCCTATTTTAAACTAAAATAATTATTCTTTCAATCACAGATGAAAATATGTTGCTGTTCGGACAGGCGGGCCTATCGGACGCGCTCTGAAAGCGCGCCCGATACCATCCTCCGGCTTCGATGCAAACCTAAGCAAAACTGGTGCGCTGTGCAAAGGATGCGAGCCATTCTGTCACACGCCGGTCATGCCCCGGGGCGCGGCAGATGTCTCGCACCATGCACTTTGCACCGTTTTGCTAAGGTTTGCCTCTCACCTTTGGATGGCCGGCCCTTAACTCGCATCCCCGCTTGATGCGGGTCTGCTCGGACAGGCGGGCCTATCGGACGCGCTCTGAAAGCGCGCCCGATACCATCCTCCGGCTTCGATGCAAACCTAAGCAAAACTGGTGCGCTGTGCAAAGGATGCGAGACATCTGCCGCGCCCCGGGGCATTACATTTTGCCTGGAAATTCTAGCTAAACCTGCATTTCTTGAGCCACTCCGGTGGATTGCGGAAGTTAGCAGGGGAAGTTGTTGCTTTTCAGTGAAAATACGGCTGGGGACGCTTTGATCAGTAATCAGTACTTTCCTAAAATTATAAAAAAATGCTGGCGCTGTGGGTACCCGCGTTATGCTTGAATCATGCATAAAAAAATAAATGCTGTAAAAGACTATACGAAGATGAGAAAAATGTTATATACTGGACGAACAGATGTTTTAAAAAAGGGAGGTTACGATTATGCACATGGCAGATGCACTGCTTTCCCCCGCAGTGGGAGGCATTATGTACGGCGCCGGGGCCGCGGGGCTGGCCTGGTCAGCTTATAAATTAAAGAAGGAAGGCATGCAGGAGCAAAAGCTCCCTTTGATGGCAGTCTCCGGGGCATTTATCTTTGCGGCGCAGATGATCAATTTCAGCATTCCCGGGACTGGATCCAGCGGACACATCGGCGGCGGTATTCTTTTGGCGGGTATATTGGGCGGTCCGGCGGCACTGCCGGTGATTGCGGCGGTATTGCTGATTCAATGCCTGTTTTTTACAGACGGCGGTTTGCTGGCCTACGGGGCCAATCTCTTTAATATGGGCGTGATTCCGTGTCTTTGTATCTGGCAGGTTATTTACAGGCCGCTTCTTGCAAAGAAGATTACAGCCAAGCGAATCTGGATCGCCAGTCTCTTATCAACGGTCTGCAGCCTGCAGCTGGGCGCCTTTGGAGTGGTGCTGGAGACGAAGACCTCCGGGGTGACGGAGCTGCCTTTTGCTGCTTTTCTCGGACTGATGCAGCCTATTCACCTGGCTATCGGCATTGTGGAGGGCTGTATTACTGCGGCCGTGTTGACTTTTGTGTGGCAGATGCGTCCCCAGATTCTGGAAGAGGCATTGGGATGGAAGGATACTTGTGAAAAGAAAGCTTTTTCCCTCAAAAAGGTAATTCTGGTCTTGGCGATCCTGGCAATTGCTACAGGGGGCATCCTTTCTTTCTACGCCTCCTCAGATCCGGACGGACTGGAGTGGTCCATGGAGCGCACGGCGGGCACCAGTGAGCTGGAGCGGACGGACAGCGTCCATGAAGCATCAGCACAGGTACAGACGAAGACCTCTATCATGGCCGACTATGATTATGAAGACGGACAGGGAAAAGGAACCGGTACGGCAGGCATACTGGGAGCGGGCTTAACCTGCGGCCTGGTGCTTGTAATCGGCGGTATCGGTGCAGCAATCACCAGAGCAAAAAGACAAAAATCATTGCGATAAAGGCCATAAAGGCAATAAAGACCATAAAGGTCATAAAGGCTATAAAGACCATAAAGGCCGTAAAGGTTACAAAGGCTTTAAAGGCCTCAAAGACCTGAAGGGACTTAAAGAGCTCAAGGGACTCGGGGAACTTAAAGGCTTCAAATACCTCAAGGACCTCATGATAAGTTGCGGGAGTAAGGGACGAAATGAGTGATATCAGAAGCAAAATAAATATGCTCTATTCCCTGGAACAGTTGGCAGAGGAGGACAGTGTGATACACAGACTGCATCCCTCTGCTAAGATTCTTGTGACAGTTGTTTACCTGCTCTGTGTGATTTCCGGTCCGCGGGATGTCCTGCATGTGCTTTTGCCTTTTTTGTTCTATCCGGTAGTGATGATGAGCGTGGCACAGATTCCCTTTAGCATGATCTTAGGGAGAGCGACAGCAGCGCTGCCTTTTTGTATCTTTGCCGGTATCAGCAATCTGATTCTGGACAGAGAAGTGGCGACTCGATTAGGGATGATTCCCGTGACCGCCGGCGCTGTTTCCTTCGCAGTGCTGCTGCTGCGTACATATCTGTGCGTTAGCGCCGTGCTGATTCTGGCGTCGGTGACACCTTTTGCAAAGATCACTCTGCAGCTGCGCAGGCTTCATGTACCGGCTTTTATGGTAATGCTTCTGGAGATGATTTATCGATACATCAGTGTGTTGGCCCAGGAGGCAGCTACCATGGTGACTGCCTACCGACTTCGCAGCAACGGCAGTAAATGGCCATCCCTGCGGGAATTCGGGCCTTTTGTGGGAGAACTTCTATTGCGGAGTACAGACAGAGCGGAGCGGATTTGGCAGGCTATGCAGTGTCGGTGCTTTTCCTTGCACAGTCTGCCGATACAGCGGGAGAAATGGAAAGGAAAGGATGTACTCTTCGTGCTGGCAGGATGCGGCTCATCGGTTCTCTTTCGCTTATGGGATTTCTCTGCATGGCTGGGAGGTCTTTTTTTGTAAAGAGCGGCAGGCAAAATGAGGTATCAAAATAATGAGACGGAGAGAATGAGAAGAAACATCGTAATGGAGAAGCAAGATGGCGGAATGGAGATTGGAAAAGAAAATGCCGCAGACGGACGACAGAGGGGATACAGCGCTATGATCCGGATAAAGGATTGGACAGTGGCTTACCCGGATGGCACTGTGGCCATCGATCATATCAATGCGCAAATCAAGGAAGGGGAGCATGTGGCCTTGATCGGCGCCAACGGCGCCGGAAAGAGCACACTGCTTTTGTCCATGGTGGGGGTGTTGCCCGGAAATGGTTTGGTGGAGATCGACGGCACGGTCCTTCAGAGACAGCATTTTAAGGAAATCAGGAGAAAAACAGGAATGGTCTTTCAAAATCCGGACGATCAGCTCTTTTTGCCCACAGTCTACGACAATATTGCCTTCGGTCCGAGAAATTTAGGATTGGATGAAACCACGGTAAATTGCCGGGTGGAAGACAGACTGCGGATGCTGCAGATAGAGGATTTGCGGGATAAAGCGGCTATGAAGCTCTCCGGCGGAGAGAAGCGTATGGTGGCTATGGCTACGGTCCTGGCTATGAAGCCATCGGTGATGCTCTTTGATGAGCCCACGGCTTTTCTGGATCCTAAGGCCAGGCGGAACCTGATCCGCATCTTGCAAAAGCTTCCTCATACCATGCTCATCGCCACCCACGATCTGACCTTTGCCGCACAGGTGTGTCCCCGCAGCATATTGCTGAAGAAGGGAAAAATCCTGGCAGAGGGGGCAAGTGCAGAGCTGCTCTATGATGTAGAACGGATGGAAGAAGCAGAGGTAGAAGCCATAGGCGTGGAATGATACGAAGTGTGAAAAGTTTGAAAGAAATGCCTGATGGCATTTCTTTCAAACTGCATGGATGCCGTAAACGTCATCAATGCAAGATCACATCGGAGAATTCGCCTGCGCGAAATTCTCCTCTTTATGCCGCAGTAAACTGCGGCATAAAGAGGTAAGAATGTAAAAGCATACTTTTCACACTTTTTTATTGTTTGGAATGACAGAGGCGATTGATTTTCTGTGATCCTGTCGATAGGCACTGGGAGTCATACCATAATAGCGGTGAAAGGCAGCGGAAAAATGCTCTGCGCAGGAAAATCCCAGCTGTTCACCGATGAGGGCAATGCTTTCCATAGAAGAGTGGAGAAGCGCTGCGGCTGCGGACATGCGTGCCGCGGTTTTTTTTTGCTGGAAACTCTGATCATATTGCTCGCGCAAAAGACGCTGGGTCTGTCTGGGGGAAAGCCCCAATTTTTCAGACAGCGCCGGCAGGGTCAAAGTGGCATAGTCATATAGAAAGCACTCCTCCAGAAGCAGAGACTGTCTGGTGCGCAGGTCAAGAGGGGAGGGGATTGCGGTGATGCTGCCGGCGCTTGTGCTGTGAGATGTACTGCAGCCTGCGCTTTCGTAATTGCGCACCATGCGCACAATGCATTGCTGCAGGAGGCTGCGCACTTCGATGGCAAAGCCGGTTCTGCAGGCGGAGAGCTCTTCAAAAAGTGTTTGCAGCAGTGTCTCCAGCTGCTGGCCATCCTCTCCGATCCACAGCTTTTGAGCCAGAAAACGGGAGACTATCGTGTTTGCTCGCTTTTCCCGCTGCGTGATGTGGAAATAGATACAGTATTCCGCCATAGGATCATTGGGGTCTGCGAACTGCTCATGCATGACACCGGGGCCGGTGACGTAAAGAGAGCCGGCTTGCAGGGGAAAACAGGTGCCGTCCAGATAGACTTCTCCCTTTCCGTAGGGAATGAAATGAATCTCAAAGCTGCCCTGGGTGTGAGAGTGGGCAGGTATGGGGCGCTTAAACTGTTCAAAGACAATGTTCAGCGCACAGATGGTATAGCCCTCCAGAGAGAAGGAAAAGTCCAGATTGTCATATCTTTTGCGAAGGGACACCGCTGTGGGCGACTTATTTTCGGTGGTTACTTTCAAAGATATGTTCTCCTTTCATGATGCGAAGCAAAAGGACTTTGGGTATAGGTTACTCAAATTTATGTGTCCTGCGCAAGCTCGTCGGAATTTCAGACCTTTTAACGCTGGTATATCTTCGTACAAAGGTTGACAGTTTAACAGTAGGTTTACAGGTGGAACAGGTTGGACAGCTTTTTGCTGAAAAATTCGCTAACACGCCATAACTATGGGAATAATGTCATCTTTGTGTCTTATTTTAGCATATTATGTGTCTTAAAATGAAGAAATGAAGACAGTAAAAGTAAACCAAAAGCGAAGGAAAAGTGCGTATTATAGACGACAATCACAATCATAGACAGCTGTTGCATAGACACCTGCCGGGCGTGCAGAAAACATCCGCTGTTTATTATTCATCAGTATGGCTTTACTGGGACGACTGTTGCTGCTACGCACAAAGGGGAAAGCAAAAACAAGAGGGCTGCCGCAATAAACTGCGGCACAGAAAGGGGGATTTATGGCAGTCAAAATGATGGGGGCGATTCTGCCTGGCAACAGTACAGTGGAGTTAAAGGAGTTTGTTGTTCCAAAGCCCGGACACGGACAGGTCTTGGTAAAGACCAAAGCGACCACTATTTGCGGCAGTGATATCCGCTGCATTTACAGAGAACACGTGGGCAAGGGGCCGGAGGGATACATTCCCGGTATGGCAGCCGGTCATGAGCCCTGCGGTATCATCGAGGAAGTGGGCGAGGGTATGCGCCGGTTTAAGAAGGGCGATCGTGTCATCGTCTATCATATTTCCGGCTGCGGCGTCTGCTATGACTGCCGCCGAGGATATTACATTTCCTGCAAGAGCCCGCTGCGGCAGGCCTACGGCTGGCAGAGAAACGGCGGTATGGCTCCGTATATCCTCTGCGACGAAAAGGATCTGATCGCACTGCCGGATGAGCTGACCTACAAGGACGGCGCACAGGTGGCCTGCGGTTTCGGCACCGTTTATGAGGCTATTGAAAAAATCGGTATCAGCGGCAATGACGCAGTACTGGTGACAGGTCTCGGTCCGGTAGGACTGGCTGCATTGATGCTGTGCAAGGCTATGGGCGCTACCAAGCTTATCGGCGTAGAGGGTAATCCCTATCGTATTGAACTGGCCAAAAAGCTGGGCCTGGTGGATTATGTATTTGAGCCCGGGGAGGATACGGTGGAGCAGATCAAGGCGGTGACCGGCGGTTACGGTGTAGAGAGAGCCATCGACGCCAGCGCTTCCGACGGCGGCCGGCAGACCGCTGTGAGAGCTACCAGAGAGTGGGGAAAGATCGCTCTGGTAGGAGAAGGCAATACCATGAGTTTAAATCCCAGTCCTGACATGATTCATGGACAGAAGACGATCTATGGCTCCTGGGTGACCTCTCTGTGGAAGATGGAGGATCTGGTGGAGCATCTGGTGCGCTGGGGCATTCACCCGGAGGATCTTATCACTGACGAGTTCCCCCTGGAAAAGGCGGATGATGCCTATCGTTTGATGGCAAGCGGTCAGTGCGGTAAGGTGGCAGTAGTATTCCCAGACTAAGGAAAGGAAAACGTGCAGGAAATATGACAGAAAAAAGGATTGATTACAGCAGTCAGGTGCCCTGCTATACGTTGGCGGACGGCAGCAGGATTCCTGCCATCGGCCTCGGCACCTTCGGCTCGGATAAATATGGTGCAAAGGAAATTGCAGAGGCAGTTTACGGAGCTGTCAGTGCAGGTTATCGGCTCATTGACTGCGCCGCTGTCTACATGAATGAGAAAGAGATCGGACAGGTGCTGCACAGGGTCATGGAAGAGGGCATAGTGACCAGAGAGGAACTGTATGTGACTTCCAAAGTATGGAACGATCAGCATCGCCACGTGGTAGAGTCCTGTCAGCAAAGCCTGGATGATCTTCAGCTTGATTACGTAGATCTGTATTTTCTGCATTGGCCTTTCCCCAACTACCACGCACCCCATTGCAGCGGAGATTCCAGAAATCCGGATTCCAGGCCCTTTTGTGTGGAGGAATTCATGGATGCCTGGCAGCAGCTGGAGGAACTGGTGGACAGAGGACTGGCCAAAAACATAGCCATGTCCAATATGACGATCCCCAAGCTGGAAGCAGTGCTCCCTCTTTGCAGGATCAAGCCGGCTGCCATCGAGATGGAACTGCATCCTTCCTTCCAGCAAAGAGCGCTCTTTGATTATGTAACGGAAAAGGGTATACAGCCCATCGGCTTTTGTCCCATCGGCTCTCCCTCCAGACCGGAGAGAGACCGGACGCCGGAGGATGTGGCGGATGTGGAGCTTCCTTCCGTAAAGGCGGCGGCAGCAGCCCACGGAGATCATCCGGCAGTGACCTGCCTGAAATGGGCCGTGCAGAATGGACAGATTCCAATTCCTTTTTCTGTTAAAGAGGCGCAGTATATCAATAATCTCAAAGCCAGCTTCGAGGATCCGCTGACCAAAGAGGAAATGAAGGCGATCGCCGCAGAGGATAAAGACTGTCGTTTGGTTAAGGGCCAGGTATTTCTCTGGCCGGGAGCCAAGGGGTGGGAAGACCTCTGGGATTTAGACGGAACGATCACAAAATAAGCAAAATAAACATAACAAACATAACGAACAGAACAAACAGAACAAACAGAAACAGGTCCGGCATACTGTGCAGAGGTGGTGCAGCATGCCGGATTTTTTATCTGTAATTTTCTTTTTTTTCTGACATTTACAGTGAAAACGTTTAAGAATAACACTTACGTCGTTTTACCATAGAAACACCATCAGATTCATTTTTTTTTAGCTTATTTGACGAAAAAAACAGAATTGAGAAGCCTGCGTTTTCGCTGGTGAGAGGAAAATGGAACAGCGGTTTGCAACATGAAAAGGGCAAAATAGCGTGCATTTTGACTGAACTGTTGTTATAGTGCACAAAAATACTGTGTTTAAATTGTTAAAAACATGAGAAGTGCTCGCTAATTGTGAATACTTATTGACAGAAATGTGAAGAAAGTTGTATGATGAGTTTGCGAAAACGATTAAGAACTTTTCACAGGGTTCGCGTTGAAAGCATCGTTTAAAGCTCTACAAATAACTTTATAGGAGGAAAAGCAAGTGAAGAAAAAGTTATTAGCAGCATTACTGAGCACTGCAATGGTAGCTACTCTTCTCGTAGGCTGTGGATCTTCTTCCACTTCTACTACTGAGGAAGCAACCACTGAAGAGGCTACAGAAGAGGAGAGCACCGAGGAAGCAGCTGACGAGGCAGAGGATACTGCTGAGGCAGAGGATTCCGCAGATTCCACCGAGGCTACTGAGTTAGCTTACACCGGTGAGATCAATCTGATGCACTACTCCACATCTGAGGAGTCTGAGGGTAACGGCGGTTCTGACGGCTTCCGTACCATGGTTGCTGAGTGGGATGAGGCTCATCCTGACATCACTCTGAATCAGAACGTACTGGCTAACGCAGAGTACAAGACACAGATCGCTACTATGGCAGCAGCTGATGACCTTCCGGATGTATTCCTGTTACAGGGTATGAACACCAAGGCATGGGCAGCACAGGGTCTGATCTATGATATGACCGACGCTATTAAGAATTCTCCTTATTACGAAGATTACAACCAGGATTATTTCACTCCTTTCAAGGACGGTGATAAGATCTACGCTCTTCCGGTTCTGACCGGCGGTACCTGCACCGTAGTTATCTATGACAAGGCTATGTGGGCAGAGGCAGGCTATGACAGCTTCCCTGACAACTGGGAGGATGTTAAGAAGGCTTCCGAGTACTTCAAAGAGCAGGGTATCGACACTATCGCATTCGGTAATGGCGGTCAGTGGCAGGCTAACTCCGATTTCCTGAGCACCTTAGGTGACAGATATACCGGTAAGGAGTGGTTCCAGCACATCATCGACGGCGACGGCGAGGCTTCCTTCACAGATGATACTTTCGTAGCTGCACTGCAGTTCACGCAGGATATCTTCCAGAGCGGTATCTTCAACGAGGACTTCAACTCCGTAACCAACGAGGATGCTCGTGAGTACTACATCGCAGGCGATGCTGCAGCATTCATCGGCGGCAACTGGGATGAGTCTTACATCGCAGCTACTCTGAAGGAATCCGACGAAGAGAAGTACAACAACATCGGCTTTGCAGTTCTTCCTCAGCCTGCTGATGCTACCGAGGATGCTAACGGCCAGAACATCGGTCTTGGCTATGGTATGGCTATCAACGCTAAGGTTGCAGAGGATCCTGACAAGCTTGCAGCTTGCATCGACCTTTGCTACAAGCTGACCGGCCCTGACTTCGCTAACTACGTAGCAGAGAACTACGCACTGGCAGGTCTGACCAAGGTTGACGACGTAGATCTGAGCGCATTCGATGATGTAACCGTAGGCTTCTACAACTACTCTTATGTAGATACCACCCCTTGCGAAATCTATGATTCTTATGTAGACTCCGCAGTTTGGGAAGTTTGCAACACCGGTCTTCAGGAGCTGATGAACGGCGAAGGCACTGCAGAAGATCTGGCAGCAGATATTCAGGCTAAGTACGAGGAAGTTTACCTGAATAAGTAAGCTGATCGACTTTCATGACAATTAAAAAAGATATTTCTGAATATTTTGAATTCTTAATAAAATATTGATGAAATAACTAAAAAATTGTTGTAAAATAACAGTAAGGAGGGTCTTGGCAGAGTTACCCAAGACCCTTTTTTACAGGTTAAAAATCCTTTTCGGCACTAATGCAGCGTCAGGAGAGGATCCTGTAATCGTTGCATATTGGCCTTTTTCAATTATTCCAAAAGGGGGATTTGCTTATGTTAAAAGCAATCAAACCTAAAAAACGGGTTATCGTAGCGTTTCTGGCGATCCCGGTCATCTGGTATGTCTTCTCTGTTTTGGTTCCGCTTTTTGCAGCGCTGTTTTTCAGCTTTTTCCAGTGGAAAGGCGGCCCGGTTAAGACCTTCAATGGCCTGACAAACTACATCACATTGTTCCATGACACAACATTCTGGGAAGCTTTTGTTCACAACATTTACATCGTTTTCCTGAGCGTGATCGGTCAGGTCGGTATTGCCTTCATCTTTGTATTGATGATCAATTCCAAGCTGACCAAATTAAAAGGTGTCCATCGTACGTTTGGTTTCTTTCCCAGTACGATTTCAGCTGTTTACATCGGCTTGATCTGGACCATGATTTACGACAATAAGAGAGGTATTATCAATTACATCCTGCGTGCTACCGGTCATGCAGACCAGACGCAGGTATGGCTGAACAATTCCAGCCTGGTATTGACCCTCGTAGCAATTCCTCTGGTCTGGCAGTACATTGGTTACTACATGGTTATCCTTCTGTCTGCTATTGCTGCAGTTGATAATGAGATTTTTGAAGTGGCAGAGTTAGACGGTGCCAATGCATGGCAGAGAGCAATATATATTATCCTTCCATTGATCAAGAATATGGTCATGGTCTGCATCACCCTGTGCGTAGCCGGAAACATGAAGGTATTCGATCACATTTATACCATGACAAAGGGTGGTCCCGGTACGGCTTCCATGGTTATGGCTCTGTACGGATACAATGTCTCCTTTAAGCAGAGTGACTTAGGATACGGCAGCTGTATTTCCGTTGCTATCTTCGTAGTCAGCCTGATTGTAATCGGCGGCAGCCAGAAACTGGTTAACTTCCTTATGAGAGACAAGGGGGTGGAGTAAATGGCAAAGAAACAGGAATTTAAAATGACAAAGGTAAAGAGCGCCAGAACTCCCGGGCAGAGATTTGCCACAGGTGTTGCAGCCGTTGTCATCAATGTTATCCTTCTGGCATTCTCCATTTCCTGCATTTTCCCGCTGGTATGGATGTTCTACTCTTCTCTGAAGCTGAAGAGGCAGTTTAATGCGGATATTATCGGTCTGCCCACTGATCCCACCTGGGCCAATTACATCAAGGTGCTGACCAATAAGGATTACCACATCGCTGATTCCATGGTGAACAGCGTGCGCACCACGGTGGTTTCTGTAGTGCTCATCGTACTGTTCGGTTTCATTGTGGGTTATATCCTTGCCAGAATCGAGTTTAAGTTAAACCGTGCATTATATGCACTGTTCCTGATGGGACTGCTGATCCCGATTCACTCCCTGTTAGTACCTATCTACGTCGTATTCAACAGCGTAGGCTTTGCGAACAAGTGGTTCACCCTGATCATCCCTTATGTGGCTTTCGGTTTGCCTATAGCGGTATTCTTGATCGAGAGTTTCATTAAGTCGATTCCGGTAGAGCTGGAAGAAGCAGCAGCCATCGACGGCAGCTCCTTCACCAAGACTTTGTTCACCATCATCCTTCCGGTCACCAGACCGATTCTGACCACCGTGGCCATCATCCAGAGCTTCTCCTGCTGGAATGAGTTCTCCTTCGCACTGGTTCTGTCCAGTAAGAATGTGGCTCTCCAGACAGTTCCGCTGGCAATGACCAACTTCAAGGGTCAGTTCGCATCTGACTATCCGAAGATCATGGCAGGTATGCTGATCACCATGGCTCCTATCGTGGTACTGTACTTCGTCTTCAGTAAGAAGATCATCGAGGGTATGGTAGCCGGTGCGGTTAAGGGCTAAGGATTACGATATCTGTTCCATAATGTGAGAATTGAAAAAGCACAGTTCGCAGAGATGCGGGCTGTGCTTTTTTACAATCTATCTTCCATTGAGCAGCTCTTGCCTTATGCAAGAAAAATATTAAAATATTTAAAGATATGCAGCAAAACAAGGCTGTGCTGCCGCTAGGTCATCCTCTTGTCGAAAAGAAATTCCTGGAGTATAAAGATTTGGATGAACGACCTTTGATGAAGAACAGAAATAAATTGGTAAAGGATGAAAGAAGATGGGATTTTCAAGAGATGAATATTTGATAACAGATACGCCTTTTAAGGCATTGACGATATTTGCGATGCCAATGATTCTTGGTGGATTTTTTCAGCAAGTATATAATATGGCGGATTCGATCATTGTTGGCCGGTTGGTTGGCTCCTCTGCACTTGCCGCTGTTGGCGCCTGCGCAGCGCTGACAAATGTTTTTGTCTGTGTGGCACTGGGGGCTGGTGTCGGTGCCGGGGTGCTCGTGAGCCGTTATTTTGGTGCCAAGGATTATGGCAAAATGAAAACGATCGTGTCAACATCTATGATCAGCTTTTTAATTCTAAGCATAGTCCTTGGGCTCCTGGGCTTTTGCTTTTCTCATTCGATGATGCGTGTATTACAAACCCCGAACGACATACTGGAGGAAGCAGTACTGTATCTGCAAGTCTACTTTTTGGGTTTTCCTTTTTTGTTTATGTACAACATCCTTTCGACCATGTTTAATTCCATCGGTGAATCCAAAATTCCGTTGGGACTTCTGATTTTTTCTTCCATTCTGAATATTTTTCTGGATTTCTGGATGGTAGCCGGCCTGGGACTGGGCGTGTTCGGTGCGGCACTAGCCACGCTCATTGCACAAGGGATTTCCGCTGTGCTTTCGCTCGCTATTTTCTTTTATCGGATGCGGAACTATAAGAGCAGCTTTCGCTGGTTTGACGGACAGGAATTACATGCCATGCTTAGGATTGCCGTTCCGTCAGTCCTCCAGCAGTCTACAGTATCCGTCGGCATGATGATCGTACAGGCAGTTGTCAACCCATTTGGTACACAGGCACTTGCAGGCTATTCGGCAACGATGAGAGTGGAAAATGTCTTTTCTTTGATTTTTGTATCCATCGGCAATGCAGTGTCGCCCTATGTTTCTCAGAACCTTGGGGCAGGCAAAAAAGAGCGCATCAGGAAAGGATACCATGCCGCACTGGTGCTGGATGTATGTTTCGCGGTCATTGCCTTTCTGGTTATTGAAAGCCTGCACGAGCAGATTGCATCGCTATTCCTTGGCAAGGACGGAACCGCCTTAGCCTATCAGGTGGCAGGGGACTATATGAAATGGATCGGTTACTTCTTTGTCTTTATGGGGATCAAGATGGCAACGGACGGAGTCCTTCGCGGACTCGGCATCATGAGGCCGTTCCTCATTGCCAATATGGTGAACCTTGGTATTCGACTGTTCGTTGCATTGATGTTTGCACCTCGTTTTGGCATTGTCTTTGTCTGGCTGGCGGTGCCGGCCGGGTGGCTTGTTAATTTTCTGATTTCCTATGCAGCGCTCAGAAAATCATGGCCGACGGACAATGCGCAATCATCCCGATAGTTGGCAATCCCATAAACAAAGTGACAAAATTGCTGCAAATGAGTAAACTAACATAGGATAGAGAGTAAGGGAACGATGTGATTGGCATCGTTGTATCACTTGGCTGCATGTAGTGGTATAGAGGTATAGAAAGGAAATTATGGATTTATTTGAATATATGGCCAGCACCCGGAAGGAACAGGAATCTCCGCTGGCCGCCCGTCTCCGGCCGCAGACGTTGGAGGAGGTGGTGGGACAGCAGCATATCATCGGCAGGGATAAGCTGCTTTACCGCGCGATTAAGGCAGACAAGCTGGGCTCTGTGATCTTTTACGGGCCGCCCGGCACGGGCAAGACCACCTTGGCACAGGTGATCGCACACACCACCAGTGCGGAATTTATACAGCTCAATGCCACAGCCTCCGGCAAAAAAGATATGGAGGAAGTGGTAAAGCAGGCGAAAGATCGTCTGGGAATGTACGGGAAGAAGACGATTCTCTTTATCGATGAGATTCATCGCTTCAATAAGGGACAGCAGGACTATCTGCTGCCTTTTGTGGAGGATGGTACGGTGACACTGATCGGCGCCACTACAGAGAATCCCTACTTTGAGGTAAACAGCGCTTTACTTTCCCGGTCTGTGATCTTTGAGCTTCATCCTCTGTCGGCACAGGATATTAAGACTCTGATTCACAGGGCTGTATATGATACAGAAAAGGGAATGGGAAGCTATAAGGCACAGATTACAGAGGAAGCAGAGGACTTCCTGGCAGATCTCTCCGGCGGGGATGCACGCCATGCGCTGAATGCGGTGGAATTGGGTATTCTGACGACGGAGCGCAGTGAGGACGGTTTGATCCACATTACCCTGGATGTGGCCAAAGAATGTATTCAAAAACGGGTTGCCAGATATGACAAGAGCGGTGATAATCATTATGATACGATTTCTGCTTTTATCAAGAGCATGCGTGGATCAGACCCGGATGCGGCCGTCTATTATCTGGCCAGGATGCTGGGGGCCGGCGAGGAGCCGGAATTCATCGCTAGACGCATTATGATCTGTGCGTCCGAGGATGTGGGCAATGCGGATCCGCAGGCACTGATTGTAGCGGTCAATGCATCGCTGGCCTGTGAGCGTCTGGGTATGCCGGAGTCAAGGATTATATTGGCTCAGGCGGCAGAGTATGTGGCTACAGCGCCGAAGAGTAATACAGCTGTGGAGTCTGTCACAGCAGCAGCAAAATTAGTGGAAGAGACCGGCAATCTGCCAATCCCTTCCTATCTGCAGGATGCCCATTATCCCCAGGCAGGCAAGCTGGGCCATGGCATTGGCTATGAATATGCTCATCTGTACAAAGGACATTATTCCGGACAGCGCTATCTGCCGGAACAGGTCCGGGGGCAGGTGCTCTATCAGCCTTCCGAAAATGGTTATGAAAAGCAGATCAGAGATCATATGCTTGCGCTGACCGGGAAGGGACGATACGCAGAGCCAGAGGAGCTGGCAGAACGGACGGAATCCGTGGGGAATCATTCGCCCCAGGGAAACTTATAAAAAGGTAGCCGCGGTAAACCGCGGCAGAAAGAGGCAAATCGACATAAATTGCCTGATGGCAATTCATGTCGATACCACCCATACTGCAAACAGCATGGGTGTAGGATCGCATCGGAGAATTCGCCTGCGCGAATTCTCCTCACGCGCTGCGGTAAACCGCAGCAGAAAGAGGTAGAAATGACAAACGCAGAGAAGGCAATTGCATTGCACAAGGAGTGGAAGGGAAAATTGAGCGTAGAGGCGAAGGCGGCCGTGAAGACCAGAGAGGATCTGGCACTGGCTTATACCCCCGGCGTAGCAGAGCCCTGCAAGCTGATCGCGGAGAATCCCAGAGAGGCTTATACCTACACTATCAAGCAGAATACCATCGCTGTGGTATCTGACGGCAGTGCGGTCCTTGGCCTTGGCAATATCGGTCCGGAAGCAGCTATGCCTGTCATGGAAGGCAAGGCAGTATTGTTCAAGGAATTCGGCGGCGTCAATGCTTTCCCGATCTGCCTGGACACCCAGGATGTAGATGAGATCGTGAAGGCGGTGACACAGCTGGCTCCCACCTTCGGCGGCATCAATCTGGAGGATATCAGTGCGCCTCGCTGTTTTGAGATCGAGCGCAGATTAAAGGAGACACTTTCAATCCCTGTTTTCCATGATGATCAGCATGGCACAGCCATCGTAGTGCTGGCAGGTATCATCAATGCTCTGAAGCTGACCGGTAAGAAAAAGGAAGACTGCCGGGTGGTCATCAACGGTTCCGGTGCAGCCGGTATTGCCATTGCCAAGCTCCTTCTGCGTTATGGGTTTGCACACATCCTGCTTTGCGACTCCAAGGGTATTATCTCCAGCAAGACGCAGAGACTGAACTGGATTAAGAAAGAGATGCTGGAAGTGACCAATCTGGAAGATAAGAGCGGCACCCTGGCAGATGCTCTGGTGGGAGCAGATATCTTTATCGGTGTTTCCGCACCCGGTGTAGTGACACAGGATATGGTCCGCAGCATGAATAAGGACGCCATCCTCTTTGCAATGGCCAATCCTGTGCCGGAGATCATGCCGGATCTGGCCAAAGAAGCCGGCGCACGCATCGTAGGTACCGGACGCTCTGACTTCCCGAATCAGGTCAATAATGTGGTGGTATTCCCCGGAATCTTTAAGGGTGCCCTGGAGGGACATGCCCGCCAGATCACCGAGGAGATGAAGCTGGCTGCTGCACAGGCTATTGCTGATCTGGTAACTCCGGAAGAGCTGTGCGATGACTTTATCCTGCCGGAGGCATTTAATCCCCAGGTGGCAGAAGTAGTATCCGCTACCGTGAAGGCTAATATCACGGAAGATAATAAGATTTTTTAGAAAAAATGTCGGTAACTGTTCAGAACCAACCTTCAAAATTTTATATCATCATCCTTGCAGTATATCTGTAAAAGAGGTAATCATGGCATCAACCTTAACGGTCTATAAACTGATCGTCCTCTATATGCTCAATAAGATTGACACGCCCATTTCCAAGGCGCAGATATCGGACTTCATACTGGAGAACGGTTACACCAATTTCCTGACCCTGCAGCAGACCTTTGCTGAGATGGAGGAAAGTCATCTGGTAGAATCCCAGACCAGATTAAACCGCACATTTCTGCGAATCACAGAGGACGGGAGAGAGTCTCTTGGATTCTTTGCCGATCAGCTGAATCAGGAGATCAAAACGCAGATTGAAAACTTCCTGAGGGAAAAGGGAGCTGTGCTGCGCAGCGAGTCGGCAGTGACAGCGGAATACTACGAGACGGCCAACGGCAGCTTTGAAACCCATCTGGCGATTCAGGAGAAAAAGACAGTCCTGGTGGATCTTCGCATGAACGTGCCGGATCAGGAGACCGCCCGGAGTATCACGGAGCACTGGCAGGACCGAAACGAGGAGATTTATCGCTATTTGACAGAGAAGCTGTTCTGAAAATGCATGGCCGGGAAGTATGAACTGCATCCGGAATTCTGTCAATTTGCACAACAGTCCCCTGTCTTTCCTTGACATATGTAAAAATCTCGTATAAACTTTAACTGTTGTGGATATGTCAATTAGGGTGCAGATTTCGGCGACTCTCAGTTCTCACAGACAGTGAGAGGAGTACCGTACACCCGATCGGTGTAAATACAATACTAATTAAATAAGGAGGTGCTCCTGTATTATGCTGGGTGCGATCATTGCTGTGGTTGTCACTCTCGTAATCGCCATTCCGGCCACTGCCGTCGTTACGACCAATTATCGTAAGAAACAGGCAGATGCCAAAATCGGCAATGCCGAGGAAAAGGCGAGAGCGATTATCGATGAGGCACTGACGACTGCTGAGGCGAAGAAGCGTGAAGCACTGCTGGAGGTCAAAGAGGAATCCATCAAGACCAGAAATGATCTGGAGAAGGAAATCCGGGACCGCCGCAATGAAGTGCAGCGCAACGAGCGCAGAGTGCAGCAGAAGGAAGAGTCTGTCGACCGCAAGTCTGAGACCCTGGAACGTAAGGAACAGAGCTTACAGGCGAGAGAAGAGTCACTGCAGAAACAGAAGGAAGAAATTTCCAGACTGAATGAACAGCGCGTACAGGAACTCGAACGAATTTCCGGATTAACCTCCGAACAGGCAAAAGAATACCTCTTAAAAACTGTTGAAGAAGAAGTAAGACACGATTCCGCCGTGATGATCAAAGAGATCGAGGCGGAGGCTAAGGAAGAAGCCGACAAGAAAGCAAAGGAGTATGTAGTTTCCGCTATTCAGCGATGCGCAGCGGACCATGTATCCGAATCCACGATTTCTGTCGTGCAGCTTCCCAGTGATGAGATGAAGGGCAGGATCATCGGTCGTGAAGGCCGTAATATCCGGACGCTGGAGACACTTACCGGCGTAGATCTGATCATCGACGATACACCGGAAGCCGTAGTAATTTCCGGCTTTGATCCTATCCGCCGCGAGGTGGCGAGGATTGCATTGGAGAAATTGATTGTGGACGGACGTATCCATCCGGCCAGGATCGAAGAAATGGTAGAGAAGGCGCAGAGAGAAGTAGAGACCAAGATCAAGGAAGAAGGCGAGTCCGCTACCTTGGAGGTGGGCGTACACGGCATTCACTCTGAATTGGTTCGACTGCTGGGTAAGATGCGCTATCGTACCAGCTATGGACAGAATGCCTTAAAGCATTCCATTGAAGTGGCACAGTTGTCCGGTTTGCTGGCCGGTGAGCTGGGTCTCGACGTACGTTTGGCCAAGAGAGCAGGCTTACTGCACGATATCGGCAAGTCTGTGGACCACGAGATGGAAGGATCCCATGTACAGCTGGGTGCCGAGCTTTGCCGCAAATATAAGGAATCGGCAGTGGTTATCAATGCTGTGGAATCGCACCACGGCGATGTAGAGCCCACCAGCCTTATTGCATGTATCGTACAGGCAGCGGATACGATTTCCGCAGCACGTCCCGGTGCGAGACGGGAGACACTGGAGACCTATACGTCCAGATTAAAACAGTTAGAAGAGATCACCAACAGTTTCAAAGGGGTAAGTAATTCTTATGCCATTCAGGCAGGCAGAGAAGTTCGTGTTATGGTAGTTCCTGAGCAGATCAACGATACCGATATGGTATTGCTCGCCCGTGAAATCTCCAAGAAGATCGAGAATGAAATGGAGTATCCGGGACAGATCAAGGTTAACGTCATCAGGGAATCCCGGGTGACGGATTACGCCAAGTAATTTCTACATGAATGAAATGGGCGCCGGCGGAAAGCAAAGCTTTCTGCCGGCGCCTTTTTTACTCTTTGGCGGCGTTGCGGATATGGATATTGATATTGAATCAGGGGTTGCCACCAATAGAAGGGAAATAAGGGGCAAGAAAAAGCAGGTGATGCGTTAGGGTGGCTTGCGGGAGTATACAGAGACTAAAAAGCAGACCGTAACAGCAGTGAAATTACGGAAAAACTACTCAACCATACCTGTAGCTACTTAAAAAGGAGTAGAAAACGGCTAAAAAAAGTAATTGTACAGCCGGACAACGGGTGTTATAATGCACTCAAAACCAAACAGCAAGCGTTAATAGCTTATAAAAATGTACGATGGCGTATAAACAGAATACTCTGCTTGTACGCTTTTTTAGTACCGGTTGCCGGAGACGGCGGCAGAAAGAAGGAGGAAATACACCATGGAAACAAAAGAACAGGTTATCAAAGATCTGGATCGAGTGATCTCCCTGATCAAGACTGACAGCAAGGATATCCCTGCAGAAGAAAAGAAACAGATGGTTGCAGATACTCTGGATCAGTTTGACAATTATGTAAGCCCGGGCTGGCTTAAATACAGAAAGTCCGTATCCTCTGACTCTGAGCACGGCGCTGTGCTGGAGTGGGAAGACGAGGGCGCTTATTGCTACGGCTTAAACGGTGAGAAGTTCATTGACTGCCTGGGTGGTTTCGGCATCTATACCTGCGGCCACAGAAATCCGGAAATCATGGATGTAGTGAAGGCACAGTTAGATCATCAGGCATTGCACTCTCAGGAACTGCTGGATCCCCTTCGCGGCTATCTGGCAAAGGCGGTTGCCAATATTACTCCCGGCGATCTGCAGTATTGCTTCTTTACCAACGGCGGCGCTGAGGCAGTAGAGATGGCACTGAAGCTTGCCAGAATCGCTACCGGCGGCAGATGGTACATCTCTACGGTAGGTGCTTTCCACGGCAAGTCCATGGGTGCTATCTCCATGGGCGGTAAGTCCACCTATCGTGTTCCCTACACCCCTATGGTGCAGCAGGTACAGCACGTAGAGTACGGCGTGGCAGAGGATGTACGCAAGGCTATTAAGAATCTGGTGGCAGTAGGCGAGAAGGTGGCTGCGGTTATTCTGGAGCCTATTCAGGGTGAAGCCGGCGTCATCATTCCTCCTAAGGGCTATCTGGCTGAGGTTCGTCAGATCTGTGATGAGTACGGCGTAGCACTGATCTTTGATGAGATTCAGACCGGCATGGGACGTACCGGTACCATGTGGAGATGTGAGGCAGAGGGCGTTACACCGGATATCATGACTTTTGGTAAGGCCTTCGGCGGCGGTATTATGCCTATCACAGGTATTATCTGCAAGCCTTCCATGTGGACACAGCAGCTGATCGATAACCCGTGGCTGCTTGGTTCTCCTACCTTTGGCGGCAACCCGGTATGCTGCGCAGCAGCTATCGCTACGATCAAGTACATGCTGGAGAATGATATTCCGGGCGTATGCAAGACAAAAGGTGAGTTCTTAAAGAGTGGCCTGGAAAAGCTGGCTGAGAAGTATCCGGAAGTGATCCAGGAAGTCAGAGGCACCGGTCTGATGCTGGCAGTAGAGTTCCATACCAGCGACATGGGTTACGAGACTGCAAAGGGACTGTTCGCAAGGGGTGTCATGACCGCCGGTACACTGGTCAACGCAAAGACCATCCGCTTTGAGCCTACCGCTGTGATTTCCCAGCAGGATATGGAAGATGTAATCAGCAGAATGGATGAGGCACTGGCTGATACCAAGAAGGTAATGAATCTGTAGAAAATAGCAGCGAGCGGAGCAATCCGCACAGGCTATGAGAAAGCAACAGATAAAAGTAAGAAGCAGATAAATCAGAAACAGATAAAATAAAATAGCAGAAGATCTGCAGAAACATTTGTGCAAAGGGGCATGCTTAGAGATAAGCATGCCCTTTTGTGATTTCTGTGTCTGAAGAGATTTTTATCATGATGCCGCAGATAGGCGCGGCATAAAGGAGTAAACGTGTTATGAACATGGGATTGTTGGCAATTCTCATTATCTTGCTGATTATTATCGGCGCAGTGTGGACGAAAAAGTGCGTGGAATTTCTGGTGGCAGGTTCCTTGCTGGGTGCTCTCTTCTTATATGGCACAGGCTTTTTATCCCAGTGGTGCTCTATGCTGCAGACGGCCACCACAGACAATATCTGGATCATCATCACCTGCGGTCTGTTTGGCAGTCTGATTGCCCTGCTGCAGGAGTCCAAGGGCAGCTTTGGCTTTTCCAAGGTGGTGGCAAAGTGGTGCAATACAGAAAAAAAGACGCTGCTGACCACTTTTGTCATGGGTATTCTGATCTTTGTAGACGATTATCTGAATGTGCTTTCCATCGGCGTCTGCATGAAGAATGTATTCGATAAGAGAAAGATTCCGAGAGAAACCTTAGCCTATATGCTGGATTCCACCGGCGCACCGGTGTGCGTGATGCTTCCTTTTTCTACATGGGCTGTCTTCTATGCCAGTCTGTTCTTTGAGCAGGAGGGTGTAAAGGCTTTAGGCTATGCTTCCGGCATCAGTTCCTATGTGCACGCGCTGCCGTTCTGTTTTTATCCCATCCTGACGCTGGTAGTGGTTTTCCTGTTCTGCATCGGCGTAGTGCCAAAGATCGGACCTATGAAAAAGGCTTACCAGCGTGTAGAGGAGACCGGCAAGGTCTACAGCGATGCCAGCAGAAAATATAATCACGAGGACTACAAGGGCTACGAGGAAGACGGTAACCTGTGGGATTTTGCCATTCCTATGATCGTATTGATCGTTATGGCTATTGCCACCAGCGATCTGCTCTCTGCCGTAGTAGTTTCCATTGCGGCCTGCTTTGTGATGTATGTGCCCCGCAAGGTCATCACCTTAGATAATTTCTTCAATGTGATCATCAAGGGATTTGCAGATATGCTTCCTGTATTGATCCTGTTGACTTCTGCCTTCCTTTTGCAGAATGTTACCGCACAGATGGGCCTGTCTGATTACATCATTCAGGTCGCAGAGCCTTTCCTGACCGGTGCAATATTTCCGGCAATTGCCTTTGTATTGGTGGCTGCCCTTTGCTTTGCCACCGGTTCCTTCTGGGGCATGAGTGCTGTGGTAGCCCCCATTGTGTTTCCGCTGGCACAGGCCGTAGGTGCCAACATGCTGCTGATCATGGCAGCCATCATCTCCGGCGGTGCCTTCGGCAGCCACGCCTGCATGTACGGCGATGCCACTGTCTTGGCCTCCACTGGTGCAGGCATCGAAAATATGGAGCATGTGACCACACAGCTTCCCTATGTGGCTATCGCCAGCGCACTTTCGATTGTGGGATTTCTGATCTGCGGATTTATTATGTGATACCGGGGACAAAAGGTCCAAAGTGCCAAAACGTCAAAGCGCTAAAGTACCAAAGCGGTTAAGTGCCAAAACGCTAAAGCACCGAAGCGGCTAAGTGCCAAAGCACCAAAACGTCAAAGTGCAAAAAGGCCGAAGTGAGATTGCCCGGGATAACGGAATGGAATATCTTGCGCAAAAAGAGGAAAAAGTAATAAAAAGAACAGGGATGAAATGGGGATGAAAGAAAACAAAGACAGATTTATTGTAAGGAGTAAAAATGTCTATACCGGTTTGCAGGATACACCCCAGCCGGCGGCGGTAGCCATCCGGGGAGGGAGAATTGAAGCGGTGCTGCCCTGGGATTATGCGGATGCTGAAAAGTCGGAAAACGCAATAAACGCAGATAAAGCCAAAAACGCAGATAACACAGAAAATGCGGAAAATACGCAGGATAGCTATGGAAATTGGCCACTGACGGATTATGGCGATAAAATGATTATGCCCTCCTTTGTGGATGCCCATACACACCTTTTCCGGGGGGCTGTCGATGCCAGCAGTTATGTGTGCGATGATCTGGGAGAATGCCGTTCCCAGCAGGAATGTGCCGAGCGAATGCAGCAGTTCGCTGCGGAGCATCCGGACTATGGTATATTGCGGGGAAGCGGCTGGTTCCCGGCAGGATGGAATGAGATGGTCTATCCGGACTGCAGAAGTCTTGACAGATTGATTCCGGACAGACCGGTATTTCTCATGAATGCAGACTGTCACAGCATGTGGCTGAATACCAAAGCCATGCAGATGGCCGGAATTGATGCGCATTATCAGCCGGCAAACGGAGAAGCGGTGCATTTTTCTGACGGAACGCCCACCGGCCTTCTGGTGGAACCGGAGGCCTATGCACCGGCGGAAAAGATCTATTCCTCCTTTACACAGTCAGAACAGAAGGAAATCCATGAGGCCTTTCAGAAGACAGTCGCTGCCAATGGAATCGGGGCCCTCAGTGAGATGTTTGCCCACGATTATACGGACAGTACGCAAAAGTCCTATGACGTGCTGAAGGGGTTGGACACAGAAGGAAAGCTAAACACACAGATTTATGTGTATACGAAACTTTTCGGTTATACGGATTTCACCCTGTTTCGGCAGTTTCAGGAAAGATACGATACCCCGCATTTTCATATTGCCGGATTAAAAGGATTTGTGGACGGGGTAACGGAAACCCACACGGGATTGCTCTTAGAGCCCTATGCGGATGATCCGACTACCTGCGGCGACGGGCTTCCCCTTTGGCCGAAGGAGTCCATGCAGGAGGAGATTACGGCGGCCAATAAGGCAGGAATACAGGTGCGTCTTCATTGCATAGCCGACGGCTCAGTGCGTATGGCTTTGGATTTGTATGAGAGAGCGCAAAGGGAAAGCGGTCGTTATGACCTTGGCAATACGATCGAACATATCGAGAATATACATCCCTCGGATCTGCCGCGTTTTGCAAAGCTGCATGTGATCGCTTCTATGCAGCCCTATCATCTGATTCTTTCCAAAAACAGCAAACTTACTTCGCTGGGAAAAGAGCGATGTCGTTATGAGTTTCCCTGGCAGTCTGTCCTTGCGGCAGGGGCCCATCTGGCGTTGGGAACGGATTATCCGGTGGTGTCCTTAAATCCTTTTGCCACCATCCAGGCAGCACTGACCAGAAGAGAAGAGTCGGGAGCACCTTCCGGGCAGAATGGAGATTTAGAATGCCTGACCTTGCCGGAGGTGCTGCGGGGATATACCATAGAGGGAGCGAGAGTTTATCACGCCGAGAAAGAAATGGGCACACTGGAAGCCGGCAAGCTGGCCAATCTCATCGTACTTTCCGGGAATCTCTTTGAGACACCGAAAGAGGAGGTCGGACAGATGAAGGTTCTGGTGAACTATTTTGAAGGCAGGAAATGCTATGAAGGATAGTGTGCTGTCATAGCAAGCTATGACGGGGAAAGGTGGAAAATGAGCAAGAGTAAATATGTGATTACGATCACAAGGCAGTTCGGCAGCCTGGGACGGCCTATTGCAAAGCGCATGAGTGAGCTTTTGAACATTGAGTACTATGACAGAGATCTGGTGGATCATGCCGCAGAGAAGCTGAATCTGCCGGAGTCTGTGGTGGATGAGGATGAGGAGACAGCCAAAAGCGTAGAGGTGGCACCTTTTTATCTGCGCAGAATGCAGTTCCCCTTAGGCAAGGGGACCAGCACCAGACAGGATGAGATTTTTGCGGCGCAGCAGAATATCATTAAGTTTCTGGCGGAAAAGGAGACCTGTATCATCGTAGGGCGCTGCTCGGATTTCACATTGGAAGAGATGGAAAATGCGATTCATGTGTATATCTATGCGCCCTATGAAAAACGTGTGGAAAACTGCGTGGAGAGCCTGCACATCGATGCCAGGGAAGCGCGTCAGCTCATCGTCAGCGTAGATGAGGCCAGAGATTCCTATCATATGCACTATGCGGGATTCCTGCCAAATGATGAGCATCACAAGGATATCATGATCGACAGCAGCCTGCTGGGCGCAGAGGGGACAGCGGAGTATCTGGTGGAATTGGTACGCCGCAGATTTCCGGAATAAAGCGGTAAAGAAATGTGTTAAAAGGAGGAAATTAGGAATGAGAAACGTAACCGTAGCAGCAACACAGATGAGCTGCAGCTGGGACAGAGAGGCCACACTTGCAAAGGCAGAGGAACTGGTGAGAGAAGCTGCCGCAAAAGGAGCAAATGTAATTCTGCTGCAGGAACTTTTTGAGACACCTTATTTTTGCCAGCATCAGAACTTCGATTACATGGAGCTCTCCATGCCTTTAGAGGAAAATCCTGCAGTAAAGAAGATGCAGGAACTGGCTGCAGAACTTTCGGTAGTGCTTCCGGTCAGCTTTTTCGAGCGGGCGGGCAATGCGATGTTTAACACACTGGCAGTCATCGATGCCGACGGTACAATTCTTGGAAAATACCGCAAGTCCCATATTCCGGATGGACTTCCCTATGCGGAGAAGTTTTATTTTACCCCCGGAGATACCGGATTTAAGGTCTGGAAAACCCGCTACGGCACCATCGGCGCCGGAATCTGCTGGGATCAGTGGTTCCCGGAAGCAGCCAGATGCATGGCTCTGATGGGGGCAGAAATGCTGCTGTATCCCACAGCGATCGGCAGTGAGCCCACACTGGATATCGATTCCAAGCCCCATTGGCAGAGATGCATGCAGGGACATGCAGCTGCCAATATCATGCCGGTGATCGCATCTAACCGTATCGGCACAGAAAAGGATGCCGACACAGAGATGACCTTCTACGGCTCCTCTTTTATTGCGGATGAGACCGGTGCCATTGTGGCAGAGGCAGACAGAGAGACACAGACTGTACTGACAGCCACCTTTGATCTGGATGCGCTGGCTGTAAAGCGCCGTCAGTGGGGCGTGTTCCGTGACCGCCGCCCCGACCTCTATGGGACGATCCTGACCCATGGAACAATGTAGAAAATCAGGCTTTCTCCGATGAGTTTGCGCCTGCTGTTGTGGATTTTGTACAGACGCCGGTCGGGGGGATAAATCCTGATCGGCGGGCTTGTAAAGGTTAGCCTGTCCTGGTTGAACCCAAAATTGTAACTGTTTAGCACCACCAGAAAAATCGCAAAAATGATTCGCTGAGCAAGCTCTGCTTTGCATTTTATGGATCTGCTGGTGGTGCTTAACAATTACCCCAAATTATTATTGACACCGAAAATGGAAATAGTTACAATTCAAACTGTTTGAATTGTAACTATTTTTTTGTCAGCTATACTGATCCTATCAGAGAAATCGCTTACGCGAAATTCTCCGCAGGCTGTCGCAGTAAACTGCGGCATTGGGAGGTAACTATGAAAGACAGAGAAAATCTATCTTTACATTACCTGATCATGGCTAATCAAATGCTGGTGCAGCGCTCTTTGCTGGAACAGCTTAGGGGGACGGAGCTCACCATTGGTCAGCCTAAGATTCTGGACTATCTGCAGGATCATGACGGCAGCAATCAAAGGGAGATTGCCGGGGCCTGTTTTCTGGAGGCGGGGTCTTTGACGACCATCCTCAATAAGATGGAAGAAAAGGGACTTATCGAGCGCCGAATGCTTCCGGGGGACCGAAGGAGCTTTCACATTTTCCTGACAGAGGAAGGAAAGAGGAAACAGGCATTGGTGACGGACGCTTTTGCCCGGATTGAGGAGAAGGCCTGGGCGGACTTTTCTCCCGGAGAGAAGGAAGCATTCATGGCGGCCTGTGAGAAGCTGCGCAGAAATCTGCAGCAGTAAACTGCGGCAAGAAAGGAAAAGTTTGAAAGAAATGAACAAAGTAAAACGCTACATAATATTTCTGATCGGTCTGTTTGTCAATGCCATGGGGGTGAGCCTTGTGACCAAGGCCAGTCTTGGCACGTCACCTATTTCTTCCATTCCCTATGTGCTGAGTCTGAATTTTCCTTTTACACTGGGTAACTTTACGATCCTGTTCAGTATCCTTCTGATTCTCTTGCAGATTTTGATACTTCGAAAGAATTTCAAGCCGGAGAACATTTTACAGATTCCGGTTTCCATTGCCTTCGGTTACTTCATCGATCTGACAATGTATCTGTTTGGATGGGTGAACCCCGGAAACTATCTGCTCAAGGTAGTGGTACTGCTCATCGGCTGCTTAGTTCTTGGTTTCGGAGTCTACCTGGAAGTGCTGGCAGATGTGGTGATGCTTCCCGGGGAGTCCTTTGTCCGTGCAATCGTGCAGACCTGGAATACGAACTTCGGTACTACCAAAATCTTTTTTGATTCTTCCATGACAGTGATTGCCGGTGTGCTTTCTTTTCTCTTTGCAGGGAAACTGGAAGGTGTCAGAGAGGGTACGATCATTGCCGCTCTTCTGGTGGGCTTTATTGCCAGAGTGCTTGGCAAACGGCTGGCATTTATCAAACCTCTTCTTTTCCCGGAGGAGTGTGGAAAGGGAGAGACGGAGGAACAGCCACAGGCAGCGTAGCGAACAGCGACATAGCATTGAGCACGGATCTGGGATATGACTATATCGAAAAAAGTATTATAGACGCGCTATGATGAGCTAAAAAAAGCTTCTGGAGAAGGGGTTCATTCTCCGGAAGCTTTTTTAATAATCCGATCAGGTATCTCATTTCATATCACATGGATGTCTGATCAGTGTTGGAAAAGGATTCTGTCAGTGCTGGGATGTGACCGGTCAGTGACTGATAGAAGGCTGCCTGATAACGGTGTGACGATACCTTGCGTTTGGTGACGCTTTATTTAGCACTTACCGTCTGGAATTCGATGGGCTGCGCATCGGTAACAGCCTCATTGAAAGCCTGCACATCTTCGGCTGTGGCCTCGTTATCGGTGGTATCAGCGTCCTGCGCGATAAAGCCTGTAAAGGAGCCTGCTGCATCGGAGTCTGCCACATATTTGGAATAATACAGGCGATAGCTGCCGCTGTCATTCTTCCGTACCTTTGCCTCGTTATAAATGTGACTGCTGCCGGCATAAAGCGTGCCGTCTGCAGAGAGGCGTACAGGGCTGGCGGTGCTGCCGGTATTCACATCTCCGATCAGGACTGCCTTCTCGCCGTCCATGGCATAGAAGTAAACGCTGGTGGCTTCATACTTTCCCTCTTCCAGCGGAAGCGCCAGGTCTGTGATGGCCAGGATGTCTCCCGCATAACCGTCCAGCTGGATATAAGCATAGCCGCCGTTCTCCGGAAGCTGACTGATGATATTGTCATAGGAATCCTGCTCCACCAGTTTGAAATTGATGACAGGAATTTCTTCTAAGTCGTCGAAGAGTGCGTAGAAGGCATCCTCATCGGTCACATCGATGTCGGTGGAGATGTCATCCATATTGTCATCGGCGGTATAGTAGCCGCTGACAGTGGCATTGCCGTCCTCATCATAGGAGAGGTCAATCTTTTTGGAATAGCACAGAAGGTCCTGGTCGCTGATCCGCAGCTGCCCGAAGGTGCGTGAATTGCAGCCGTACAGGATGCCCTCCTCGGAGCAGCGGATGGGGTAGCCGGTGCCGCCGGTCTCAATGCTGCCGATGTGGTGAATGCTGTTCTCCTGGATATAGCCTACCGGGGCAAAGAAATCCACGCTGATAGAGGCGTTGGTGGTCTCATCCCAACCGTATGTTTCCTGGGCTACAGCCAGCACATAGCCGGTATGGCCGGCCACAGAGAGGTAGGCATAGCCTTCGGTGCCCTGGAGCTGGTCGATGATCTCATCGTAGGAAGCAAAGGAATCCTTTCCTGTTCGCTCCTCAATGAAAGTGGTCTTGGCAGCGTCGGCGACATTGCTGATATCCTCTGTGTCCGTATCCTCGGCGGATGCTTCTGCGGAGGCGGCATCACCGCTTTCCTCTGTGGAGGAAGCACTCGCATCCGAAGCGGCATCTACGGTATCGGCTTCCTGCTCCGATGAGGTCTGCGCTGTCGTGGTATCCTGTTTATCCGTGCCGGCACAGCCGGTAAGAGCGCCGCCGGCAAGGGCAGCGGACACAAGCAGCGTCAGTGCCAAATGTCTTTTTTTCATAAAAAGTACTCCTTTCTTGGTACTCCTTGGTGTATGAGTATGAGAGAATTATAGCAAATTCTCTGATAAAATAGTGTAAAATATCAGCGGGATTCTGCTGTGCCTTCGATTTTCTGCCGGATACCAATCTATAAACACCCCGCTTCCTTTATACCAAAGACAGGTCTGGTGTAAAAGAGATTTTGATTTGTAAGGGTTTGTAAGAAATTTACTGACATTGCCTTTAATCGGTGTTATTGTAATAGACGGGATTTTTTGATTTTTTTATGTAGGGAGGAAATACAGGAATTTATGTCGGAAAAAAACAGAAACAGAGTATACTCACTCTGCCTGCCTCTTTTGACACTGCTGGCCGTGATCACCATGGCGGTGGGTATATCAATGAGTCAGCAGAGCTCAGAAACAGATCCTGCCTGGCTGTACTTCGAGGGGGAGTACAGCATGGACGGCAGTGACTTTAAGACCTTGAATGACAATGTAGATCTGATTGGACACACCCTTTTGCTGCGCGGCCATTTTGATATGGATGTACCGGATAATGGCTGCGTACAGCTGTATCTGCCGCATTTGTCCATTTCCATTCGGGTGAACGGCGTAGAGCGGTTTTCCTATCAGGGAGATGTTATCGATTCTGACAATCACCTGCGGGATGTGTGCGGGCGTCAGTGGGTGACATGGCTGGTGGACGGAGAGATTTCCCAGGATGATCTGATCGAAATCGAACTGGTGAATGAGCATGACAGAGGAAACGGCTATGGCATGTGGTATTGCCTGGATAACATGTACATAGGAACAGAGACATCCTTTGTGCCGTTTATGCAGAAGGTTTACCAGTTAGACTGGACCGTTGGCCTGGTATGTGGTGCTTCCGCCATCTTGTTGGCTCTGATTGCGATCAGCTATTCGCGCATAGATCTGAAGCTGGCCAGACATATGATCTTCTGGGCTGTCTTTACGCTGTTTGCCGCAGGCTATTTCATATTTGACAGCGTGAATTTCAATCTGAATTTCCGCAGCATCGCACTGGCTACTTACGGCAGGGAAATATCGTTGATGCTGGCCGGGGTATCTTTGCTGTTGTGTATCACGGATACATTGGCGGGAACGCGCAGAAAGTACAGTTATGTAGCTGCTGCGGTCAGCGGTGTGGAGATCACCATTATACTGATTTTAGTACTGACCGGCAGAATCGGCATGTTTTCCACGTGGAAGTACTGGATGCCGGTGGTTTTCCTTGCTTATGGTGCATCGCTTAGCTGCTGTATAGCAGAATTTGTCAAGCATCATAAACCCATCCAGATTTTCTATACGGTAATCATTTTGTCCGTCATGCTGGAGATGCTGAATATGGACCTTGGCTGGTATCGAGGCGGAGTGATCATGAAGCCGCTCTTTGTGGTCACCTATTGCTTTTATGTTGTAAAAGTTTTCCGGGATATGGGCAGAAGTTACCGCAGGGCCAAGGAAGCGGAGCAGATCGAGGAAGAGTTAAAGAACAGCCGCATTTTCCTGGCAATGAGTCAGATTCGCAGCCACTTTATCTTTAATGTCTTAAATGCCATCAGCGGCATGTGCAAATATGATCCGGAAAAGGCAGATGAGACTGTTGTTTGCTTCTCCAGATATCTGCGGGCCAATGTAGATATGATGGAGGAGGATGTACTGCATCCTTTCTCCGTAGAGTATAATCATCTGGCAGATTACATTAAACTGGAACAGATTCGTTTCGGTGAGGATGTGATCAAATTCAAGACAGATATCGAAACCATGGATTTCCTGATTCCGCCTATGCTGCTGCAGCCTATCGTGGAGAACTGCATCCAGCACGGCCTTCGCCCCAAGGCGGAGGGAGGTACTATTACGCTTTCCGTACACAAGGTGGGTGATAATATAGAAATCACCGTATCGGATGACGGTGTGGGATATACCATTGGTAATGAGAGAGTAGGCTCAGTAGGTATGAAAAATGTACAGTTCCGTCTGAAGAGTATGGCAAACGGCACTATGGAAGTGTGGTCAGAACCCGGTAAGGGAACCAGTACGAAGCTAATCATACCGGAAAGGAAGACAGCATAATGAGAGTAATATGTGTAGATGATGAGCGCCCTGCATTGGAAAATTTCAAGATGACAGTGGCAAAATATGTAGACATTGACGATCTTCAGTTGTTTCAGCGAGGAGAGCTGGCACTGGAGTGGGCACAGAATAACAAAGTGGATGCGGCTTTTCTGGACATGGAAATGCCGGAACGGCGAGGTATTGAGCTGGCAAAGGAATTAAAGGATATCGATCAGAACATCAGTATTGTATTTGTCACTGCTTTCAGCCAATATGCCCTGGAGGCCTTTGGTGTAGATGCAGTGGGATATGTCATGAAGCCTTATACAGCGGCAGAAATCCGAAGAGAGCTTGACAAGGTGCTGCAGCAAAAGCCTGTGCCCAAGTGCAGAGTGGAAATCGAGACGATTCCTGACTTTGTATTCAAGGTGGACGGCCACCCCATTACCTTCGGACCGAAGGTGGAGGAGCTGCTGGGCCTTTTGGTGGACAGAGCCGAAGCCGGTGTTTCAGTAGGAGATGCCATCAATGCCATGTGGCCGGATCGCCCTTCGGATGACACCAGCCGTGCGCTGTACCGTAATACTGCCAAGCGTCTGATTGACACTATGGAAGAATTAAAGATCGGCGATGTCATTGTAACGGACGGCCGCAAGCGCTATATCAACCGCAAAAAGGTAAACTGTGACCTGTACAGGATTCTGGAAGGCGACTTGGAGCCTATGAATCACTACAGTGGAGAGTACATGCGCCGCTGGAGCTGGGCAGAGGACCGCAACGCATGGCTGTATGATCTGTATTACGGAGAAGAATAGCAATTTACGGGAAATACCCGATGGTATTTCTTTCAAACACCATGGATGCCGTAAACGACATCCATGGAAGATCGCATCAGAGAATTCGCCTGCGCGAATTCTCTTCGCATAGCCGCAATAAATTGCGGCAGAAGAGGTAAAAATGGCAGACGGAAAATATGAACGGCTTTCCCGGAGACTGGTTCGCAAGGGAATTGTCATTGATGAATACGTAGATACCATGTCCATCCCCAACGGCATGGTGGAGGAGTGGGATTTTATCGATCATAAGGGAGCGGCGGCAGTTGTGCCGGTGCTGGAGGACGGCAGAATCCTCATGGTACGCCAATACCGCAATGCTCTGGAGAGAGAAACACTGGAGATTCCGGCCGGCGGTCGGACCAGTCGGGAAGAGCCTATGCTGGAGACTGCCAAGAGAGAGCTGTCCGAAGAAACCGGTTATACCAGTGAGCATCTGGAACGGCTTCTCAGTCTTCGCACTACGGTAGCCTTCTGCAATGAGGCTATCGATGTCTATGTGGCCACGGACTTAAAGCCCGGTGAGCAGCATCTTGATCCGGACGAGTTTCTAAATGTGGTGCCCTGTGAGGTATCTGATCTGATGCGGCGCATCTATGCAGGAGAGCTGCAGGATGCTAAGACGGTTTCTGCCATTCTGGCCTATGTCAATAAGTACCGAATTCAATGGGAACAGTGAGCGGTCAAAGCACAGACAGTGAGGAAGTTCATGCACTGGAACAGGACATCGAGGAATACCTTTTCTGGATGCAGGAGGAAAAAGGCAAATCTGCCTCTACCCTGCAGGCATATCGGTGTGATCTGACGCATTTGCTGCGGCGCTGTGAAAAAATGGGCATAGAGGACATCCGGGAGACCGGCGATGTGCTTTTGCAGCTTCATTTCCAGCAAAGACGGGAGGAAGGTGCCGGTGAGAGTACGATTGCCAGAGAGATGACGTCGGTAAGAGGTTTTTATCGTTATTGGCATCAGAAAGGCAAGATCTCGTCTAATTATGCAGATGTTCTGGAGAGACCTAAGCGCTGTCAGGCCTGTGAAGAGGTCCTCACGGATAAAGAGATGGAAAGACTGCTGCAGCAGCCGGACGATACCACGGACCGTGGGATGCGGGACAAGGCAATCTTAGAACTTCTTTGCGCCGCAGGATTAAAGACCGGCGAATTACTGGCATTGCAGATACAGGATATAGATCTGCAGGTCGGCTGCGTATCGGTACGCAAAGAGCGCATCATACCTTTTAATCGCCGGACCAGAGCGGCTCTGCTTGTCTATCAGAGAAAAGTGCGGTGTCATTGTGCCGATGCCGGAGAGTACGGACCGGCAGATGATGCCTCGCTTTTTGTGGGAGAGAACGGAAAGTGCCTTTCCAGGCAGGCTGTCTGGCAGATGGTCAGACGATACGGAGAGCAGGCGGGTATTGATAAAAAGCTGTCCCCGGCGCTGCTTCGTAGATCCTTTGCGCAGGATCTTGCCAAAAGAGGCGCAGATCCTGTGACGATACAGGAAATGATGGGAAAATGACTTAAAATGACAAGGTCATTTTAAGTCATTGTAAGGATGCCTGCGGCATCCTTACTTGAATATACAGAGCCGCAGCCAAGCTGCGGCGGAAAGGTGAAGATAATGTCATTTACATTTACACAGCAGCTGCCTACACCGAAGGAAATTATTGAAGAACTGCCGATGCCCAGGGAGCTGGCTGCACTTAAGGCACAGAGAGATCAGGAAATCGCGGACGTTTTTACAGGTAAGAGTGATAAGTTTCTTTTGATCATCGGTCCCTGCTCCGCGGACAACGAGGAGGCTGTCTGCGATTATGTGAGCAGACTTGGAAAGGTGAATGAAAAGGTAAAGGACCGTCTGATCCTGATTCCCCGCGTTTACACCAATAAGCCCCGCACTACCGGCGAGGGCTATAAGGGCATCACGGCGCAGCCTGATCCGGAGGGAAAGCCGGACTTTAAGGCTGGTCTGATGGCTATGCGCCATATGCAGATTCATGCCATCGAGGTCTCCGGTCTGACGGCGGCAGATGAAATGCTCTATCCGGATAACTGGGGGTATGTGGAGGATATTCTTTCCTACGTGGCAATCGGTGCCCGTTCCGTAGAGGATCAGCAGCATCGTCTGACGGTCAGCGGCTTCGATGTGCCCAGCGGCATGAAGAATCCCACCTCCGGTGATATGACGGTCATGCTCAATTCCGTGTATGCAGCCCAGCATGCGCATTCCTTTGTTTACAGAGGATATGAAGTGCACACCAGCGGCAACCCTCTGGCGCACACTGTGCTGCGGGGCGCAGTAGATGCCAGCGGACGCAATATTCCCAACTATCACTATGAGGATCTGGTCCGCCTGTGCGAGCTGTATCAGAAGAGAGAGCTGGTCAATCCTGCCTGCATCGTGGATACCAATCACTCCAACTCCAATAAGAAATTCATCGAGCAGGTCCGTATTGCCAAGGAGGTCATGCACAATCGTCTTAAGAGCCCGGAGATTGCCGGACTGGTAAAGGGATTGATGATCGAGAGCTATATCGAAGACGGCGCCCAGAAGATCGGCGAGGGTATTTACGGCAAGTCCATTACCGATCCCTGCCTTGGCTGGGAAGCAACAGAAAAATTGATCTACGATATTGCAGAACATTGCTGAGAAAAGCTATGTAAGCATGCAGGGGAAGTGCTATAATAGAAACGGATCATTGAACAGGCCTGTCCGCAAAGCCAATGTCCAGGGGGATAGCAGCGGCAGGCGGCCAACGTAACGGGGGAAGTCAGTTTATGAAGAACATTTTGTTTGTAGCATCCGAAGGTGTGCCCTTTATCAAGACAGGCGGTCTGGCCGATGTGGTAGGTTCCCTGCCGAAATCTATAGACAAGGAGTACTATGACGTACGCGTCATACTGCCTAAATATTCCTGTATGAAACAGGAAATGGTGGACAAGCTTCAATATGTCACAAACTTTTACATGGATTTTCACTGGAAAAATGAATATGTGGGTATTTTCTATGCAGAGGTAGATGGAATCAAGTATTACTTTATCGACAATGAAGGATTCTTTACCGGCTTTAAGCCCTATGGAGACAATGTGCTTTTTGAGATCGAAAAGTATGCCTTTTTCTCCAAAGCGGCTTTGTCCATCCTGCCGGTGATCGATTTCAGACCTGATATCATTCACTGCCATGACTGGCAGACAGGCTTAGTGCCGGTCTATTTAAAAGAGAGATTCCAGGGCGGTGATTTCTACAGAGGAATCAAGACCATCATGACCATTCACAATCTAAAATTCCAGGGACGCTGGAACGTGCAGGATGTGGAGGATATCACCGGTCTTTCCCAGTCCTTCTTTACACCGGATAAGCTCGAATCCTACAAGGATGCCAA
Source organism: bacterium (assembly GCA_963593905.1). Classification (GTDB taxonomy): domain Bacteria; phylum Bacillota; class Clostridia; order Lachnospirales; family Lachnospiraceae; genus CAG-791. Next base: position 78,614 of record CAVBBL010000002.1, read on the forward strand.
TCTGTTAAAGGGCGGTATCGTCTATGCGGATGCAGTCACCACGGTAAGCCCTACCTATGCAGAGGAGATTAAGACCGCCTTCTACGGCGAGGGACTCGATGGCCTCTTAAATGCCAGAGCCAATGACCTGCGAGGCATCCTTAACGGTATCGATTACGAAGATTTTAATCCCACCACGGACAAGCGCATCAAACATTGCTACGATGCATCCAATTTCCGCAAGGAGAAGATCAAGAATAAGAGAGCACTGCAGGAGGAGCTTGGTCTTGCCAGAGATGATAAGTGTATGCTCATCGGCATCGTCTCCAGACTGACAGACCAGAAGGGCTTTGATCTGATTTCCTGTGTCTTTGAGGAAATGTGTCAGGATGCGGTGCAATTCGTGATCCTCGGCACCGGCGAAGAGCGGTATGAGAATATGTTCCGTCACTTTGACTGGAAGTATCACGACAAGGTGTCGGCTAATATCTATTATTCCGAAGACCTCTCTCATAAGATTTATGCAGCGTCCGATGCATTCCTGATGCCTTCTTTATTTGAGCCCTGCGGACTGAGTCAGCTCATGTCACTGCGCTACGGCACCATTCCGATTGTGCGGGAGACCGGCGGACTTAAGGACACTGTAGAGCCGTATAATGAGTATGAGGGTACCGGTACGGGCTTCTCCTTCACCAATTACAATGCGCATGAGATGCTGGCAACGGTTCGCTATGCGGAGAAGATCTTCTATGACAAGAAGAGAGAGTGGAACAAGATGGTGGATCGCGCCATGGCGGCAGATTTCTCCTGGACCGTATCGGCAGGACAGTATCAGCTGATGTACGACTGGATCTGTGACAATAAGTAAAATAGATAAAACAAGCACTGTATGACCACGGCAGTGCGGATCGCGAATTAAACAAGGTGATGTATAGTGATGCCGGGGCAGTCACTGTCAGAAGCAGCGACTGCTGATGCGGCAGAACAGACACACAAACACATCATAAAAAGAGCTATGTACCATGGCCCGTACAGGGTCATGGTACATAGTGGTTTTTTACGGACGGATGAAGGACAATGGGAAAAAAGAAAGCGAAGGACGGTTTGTTTGTGCAGGCAGGCATTCTGGCTGTGGCCAGCATCATTGTCAAGCTGATCAGTCTGGTCTATCGGGGACCACTGACTGCCATCATCGGAGATGAGGGTAATGGCTATTACAATACCGCCTACAACTTCTATACCATCATATTGATCATTTCCTCCTACAGTGTGCCCTCGGCCATCTCCAAGATCATGGCTGGCAAACTGGCACTGGGGGAGTACCGCAACGCGCAGAGAATTTTCCAATGCGCGCTTTTGTATGTATGCATTGTAGGAACATTAGGGGGCGGCCTTTTGTTTTTTGGTGCGGATATTCTGGTTTCCAGCAATGCAGCGCCGGTGCTGCGCATTTTCGCACCTACCATCTTCATCTTTGGCCTTTTGGGGGTGCTCCGGGGATATTTTCAGGCCTACGGTTCTATGCTGCAGACATCGGTTTCCCAGGTGTTGGAGCAGCTGCTCAATGCTATTGTCAGCATCGGGGCAGCCCATCTTTTGATGCAGATGGCGGCCAATGCGGGAAAGAGTCAGACCGGTCAGGCAATCGACGGTGCCATCGGCTCTGCTCTTGGCACAGGAAGCGGCGTTCTGGCAGCTTTGCTTTTCATGGTGTGGATGTATCAGATCAATCGCCCCGGTATTCGCAGACAGATTCGCAGGGACCGTCATCATCATTTAGAGCCCTATGGGGAAATTATGAAGGAGACCATTCGGGTGGTGACGCCTTTCATCCTCAGCAGCTTTATCCTGAACCTGACTACATCTTTGAATCAGACGATTTATATTAAGACACTGGTAGACGGACAGGGACTGGATCAGGTATCAGTGGCCACACAGTACGGCATTTTTTCCGGAAAAGCAGTGGTGCTGACCAATATTCCCATTTCCATGGCTACGGCGTTGGCTTCGGCCATCATTCCTGCGATTTCCGCCTCCTATGCCAAGGGAAATTATGAAGATACCAGAAGACGATATGTGAACATCTCCTGGATCACCATGATCATTGCAGTGCCGTGTGCTGTGGGTATGGCTGTGTTGGCCAAGCCTATCACCATGCTGCTTTTCCCTCAGAAAAGTTCCATTGATCAGGCATCTATTCTCCTGGCACTTTTGGCAGTGACGGTCATTTTTTACTCTGTTTCTACCATTACCAACGCAGTTCTGCAGTCCATCGGCCGCATGAATATGCCTCTGGTCTCTGCGGGCATCGCCTTGGCGGTGCAGACCCTGGTGCTGTTTCTTCTTCTTAATTTTACAGATCTGGGAATTTATGCACTGGCGTTGGTGAGCGTTCTCTATTCTCTGATGATTTTTATCTGCAACGAGCTTTTTATCCGGAAATATCTGCGTCCCCGGATCGATATCATGAAGATCTATATCATGCCGATTCTGGCAGCACTATTTATGGGCGTGCTCTGCTTTGTCACCTATGAACTGCTTCACCTGCTGTTGGGACTGTTGGGACTGGGTTCCGATTACTTTAAGAATCTCATCGCCATGGTGCCCACGCTGGCGGTGGCAGTGCTGGCCTATGCCTTTTTCCTGGTTCGCTCTGGTGCGATGACCAGAAGTGATCTGCAGAGTGTGCCAAAGGGTGCGGTTGTGATCCGGTTATTGACAAAGCTGCGCTGGCTGCCGCCGGAGAGGGAATCTATTCGCAGCAATGGCAGAGGAGAGGCGAGGACGCTGCCTGCTTCTGCATACAGACAGCCTGCCTACAGGCAGACTTCCCAGGAAGACTACTACTTTGATGAGGATGACGAATAAGGAGCATGTGCACATGAAGAATATACTGGTTGGACAATCCGGCGGCCCTACAGCAGTGATCAATGCCAGTCTGTGCGGCGTGATCAAAGAAGCCCTCAGACAGGAACAGATCGGCTGCGTCTACGGCATGATCAACGGAGTAGAGGGATTTCTGGAAGGCCGATATGTGAATCTGAGCGATACGCTGGACGAGGAGGCATTGATGCTGCTGGCAGGAACACCGGCGGCATACCTGGGTTCGTGTCGCTATAAATTGCCGGAAGAGATGGAAATGCCTGTATACAGACGTCTCTTTGAAAAAATGAAAAAGCTGGAGATCGGCTATTTTCTCTACATCGGCGGCAATGATTCCATGGATACGGTAGACAAGCTTTCCCGTTATGCCAGAAAAACAGACTCTCCCATTCGCTTTATCGGTGTGCCAAAGACCATCGACAACGACCTGGTGGAGACAGATCATACCCCCGGCTACGGCAGTGCGGCCAAGTATGTGGCGGCCACCGTGCGGGATATCGTGCTGGACGCCTCCGTCTATGAACAGCAGTCTGTGACGATTGTAGAGCTTATGGGACGCAACGCAGGCTGGCTTACCGCCGCCTCTGCGCTGGCAAGAAAAGAGGCCGGTGATAATCCGGTGCTCATCTATCTGCCTGAGGTCGCCTTCGATATGGAGAAATTCATACAGGATGTGCGAAACGCGCTGAAAAACAGAGCGAACATCGTCGTCTGCGTATCGGAAGGCATCGCCGACGCAGAGGGCAGCTTTATCTGTGAATACGGCCAGAGAGCCGGTACAGACAATTTCGGCCATAAGATGCTGGCAGGATGCGGTAAGGTGTTGGAAAATGCCATTCGAAGCAAGATCGGCATCAAGGCCAGGTCGGTGGAATTAAATGTATGCCAGCGATGTGCGGCATTATTGCAATCTGCCACAGATGTAGAAGAAGCAGAGACAGCGGGCGCAGCAGGTGTGCAGGCGGCGCTGGCAGGAGAGACCGGCCGCATGGTGGCATTTAAGAGAGTGACGGGGGATGGTTACGGATTGGAATATCCTCTGGTGGATGTAAGCTATGTGTGCAACCAGGAAAAGAAATTTCCTCTTTCCTGGTTAAATGAGCAGAAGAATGATGTGACTTCGGAGTATGTCCGCTATGCATTGCCGTTAATTCAGGGGGAGAGAGCACACAGCATGCAGGATGGTCTGCCCCGGTATCTGTATTTAAAGAAATAAAAGGAAATATAAAGAAATAAAAAGAAATTTACGCAGGGATGCTGCAGCCTGGCATCCTTGTTTAAACGCATCGGAGAATTCGCCCGGGCGAACATCTCCCTGTGAGGTCGCCACAGACTGCGGCCCGGAAAGGCAAATATGGCATTTGACGGAATAACTACGGCCTGCCTTCGAAAAGAGCTGGAGGATAAGCTCGTGGGAGGCCGAATCTACAAGATAGCCCAGACAGAGGCAGACGAACTGACCTTGACGATCAAGCCGGAAATTTCAAAGGGTGGGGGACAAGTGAAGCTTTTTCTCTCAGCGGATCCCACTCTTCCTCTCTGCTATCTGACAAAGGAGACAAAGAGCGCACCGCTTACGGCACCGGCTTTTTGCATGCTTTTGAGGAAGCATCTGCAGAACGGACGGATTCTTTCCGTGTGCCAGCCCGGGCTGGAGCGCATCCTTCGCTTTGAGGTGGAACACAGAAATGAGATGGGAGATCTTTGCCGACACATCCTTGTGCTGGAACTTATGGGAAAGCATTCCAATCTGATCTTCCTAAATGAAGACGGCCAGATTATCGACGCCATCAAGAGAATATCTTCCATGGTGAGCTCGGTGAGGGAAGTACTGCCGGGAAGAACGTATTTTATTCCCCAGACCAGAGGGAAAAAGGAACCTCTGGAGGAGACAAGCGAGGGGTTTTGGAAGAGTCTGTCAGGGGAAAAGAGCCAGCAGCCTCCTGCCGGTCTGTTGGCAGGCAGCTATACGGGACTGTCCAATGTTATGGCGGAGCAGATCTGCTTTGAGGCAGGCATTGTCCATGACCAAAGTGCATCTGGTCTGACGGATGAAGAGAAAGAGGCGCTTTGGAAGGCTTTTTCCTCTTTGATGGAACGGGTGCGGCAGGGTGATTTTGCACCCACGCTCTATTACAAACCCGGACAGAAGATGCCTATGGAATATGGCGCGGTTCCCCTGACCATGTACGGACAGGAAGGCACAGCTTTTGATTCCATGTCCGATCTTCTGGAACATTTTTATGCAGAAAAAAATGCGCAGACACGCATCAGACAGAAATCAGCGAATTTAAGGCATGTGGTGCAGACCATTCTGGAGAGAGATGTGCACAAGTATGACCTGCAATGCAAGCAGATGAAGGATACGGAGAAAAAGGAAAAATACCGCATCTACGGGGAACTGTTGCATACTTACGGCTATGCCGTGCCGGCAGGAGCAAAATCTGCGGAACTGGACAATTATTATACCGGTGAAAAACTGACGGTGCCTTTGGACCCTACCTTGACACCGGCGCAGAATGCCAGCCGCTATTTTGACCGGTATACCAAGTTGAAACGCACAGCCCAGTCTCTCTCAGAGCTGACCAAGGAAGTAAAAGCAGAGATCGAGCAGCTGGAGAGTATCCGCACTGCGCTGGATCTTTCTGAGAATGAAGGGGATTTAGCCCAGATTCGCCGGGAGTTAGAGGAAAGCGGACTGGTACGCCGCCGCAGTGCGCAGAATGGAAATGGCAAAAACCCCGGCCGGGGGAAGGCGGGCGCCAAGGGACGGACGCCGGAGAGCAAGCCCCTTCATTATGTCAGCAGCGATGGCTACGATATGTATGTGGGCAAGAATAATATTCAGAATGACGAAATCACCTTCCATATGGCCAATGGAGCGGATTTATGGTTTCATGCCAACGATATGCCGGGTTCCCATGTGATCGTAAAGACAGGGGGCAGGCGTATGGAAGAGGTGCCGGATCGGGTCTTCGAGGAGGCCGCTTCTCTGGCTGCCTACTATTCAAGCGGTCGCCAGCAGGAAAAGGTGGAGATCGACTATATGGAAAAACGAAATGTCAAGAAGCCAAGCGGTGCAAAGCCGGGATTTGTGGTCTACTACACCAACTATTCCATTATGGCAGGAACGGATATTTCCGGCCTGCGACAGGTGTGAGATATTTCTGAACCGTATATTTTTGTCAGGAATCGCCGCGGCAGACAGACGGAATGTAATGGCAAAAGGGGACGGACTGAGCATCCGGCCCCTTTTGCTTGACGCTTTTTTGTATGTCTACTATAATGAATCCGTATGCACAAAAATAGGAGACGTATGTCTTTTTAGGTGCTGCCGTAGCAAAGCTACGGCACAGAGAAGTAAAATGACACCAAATGACTGATGTCATTTGGTGTCATTGCAAGGATGCGGGTGGCATCCTTGCGGAATCGCATCGGAGAATTCGCCTTCGCGAAATTCTCCTCACGGTGCCGTAGCAAAGCTACGGCACAGAGAGGTAAACATGATCAAGAGCATGACAGGCTACGGCCGCAGCGAGATAAGCCGGGGTGAGCGTAAGATCACCGTGGAGATGAAGTCCGTCAACAACCGCTATCTGGATGTGAATATCAAGATGCCGAAGAAACTTAATTTTTTCGAGGCTTCTATTCGCACAGAGCTCAAGCGGTTCATTCAGCGTGGAAAGATCGATCTGTTCCTGACCTATGAGGACAGAACAGAGAATAACGTCTGTGTCAAATACAACAAAGAGCTGGCCGCAGAGTACTATCATTATCTGCAGCAGATGGCAGAGGATCTGCAGCTGCGCAACGATATTTCTCTCTCCGCCATTGCCAGATTTCCCGATGTCTTTACCATGGAAGAGCAGACTGTGGATGAAAAGGAACTGTGGGATCTGGTCAAGGAGGCCATCGACGAGGCAGCTGTCGGCTTTGTGGAGAGCAGAGTCCGGGAAGGCGAATACCTGAAGCAGGATTTGGAGAATAAGCTGGACGAGATGCTGGGACATGTGGATTTTATCACAGCCAGAGCTCCCGGAATCGTGGCAGATTACAGAGAAAATCTCCGTGCTAAGGTACAGGAGCTTTTACAGGATTCCGCTGTGGATGAGAGCCGTATTCTGCAGGAGGTGACCATTTACGCGGACAAGGTATGCGTGGATGAGGAGCTGGTCCGTCTGCACAGCCATATAGAGGCCACCAGGGCAGCCCTTTCCGGCGATGAGGGCGTGGGAAGAAAGCTGGATTTCCTTGCCCAGGAGATGAACAGAGAGGCCAATACCATTTTGTCCAAATCCGATGATCTGGAGGTCTCTGCCCATGCCATCGAACTGAAGACAGGTATTGAGAAGGTCAGGGAGCAGATACAGAATATTGAATAATCTGATTCATATCGGCTTTGGCAATATTGTCAACGCCAACAAAATCATAGCGATCGTGAGCCCGGATGCGGCTCCGGTAAAGCGATTGGTGCAAAAGGCCAAGGAGACGGGCCGCACGGTAGACGCCACCCAGGGACGCAGGACTAAGGCTGTGCTGGTCATGGAAGATGACCGTATCGTGCTTTCCGCTCTTTTGCCGGAGACGATTCGAGGCAGAGCCCAGACGGAGGATGAGAGTACAGATGAAGCGTAAAGGACAATTAGTGGTGATTTCCGGTTTTTCCGGAGCCGGCAAAGGTACTATCGTAAAGAAGCTTCTGACAGAGTATGACCAATATGCTCTGTCTGTGTCCATGACCACCAGAAAGCCCCGCCCCGGGGAGGTGGACGGCCGTGAGTATTTCTTTGTATCCACAGAGGAATTTGAAAAGGCTATTGCAGAGGGGAAGATGCTGGAATACGCAGGATATGTGGATCACTATTACGGAACGCCTCGCGCCTATGTGGAGCAGAAGATAGACGAGGGCAAGGATGTGATTCTGGAGATCGAAGTGCAGGGTGCCAGACAGATCAAGCAGATCTTTCCGGAGGCCGTGCTGCTCTTTGTCACTACTCCCTCTCCGGAGATTTTACGGGACAGGCTGACAGGCCGGGGCACGGAGGACGAGGAGACGATCCGCCAGCGCTTGCTGCAGGCTGCTACCAGGGAGGTGCCGTTGATGGCGGACTATGATTATCTCATCGTCAATGACGTGCTGGAGGATTCAGTGACTACGGTACATCAGGTGATTGAGGCGGCACGCCTGGCACCGGAGCGCAACGGTGATTTTATCAAAGGATTTGCGGGAGGTCTTCACAGCTCTTCTATGCAGTAAGAACAGGTGTATTACAGAATGGTCTGAGAGAACGGTCTGCGGCATAGAAACAAAGCACGAAGTAATCTGTGTATCATGGAGACAAAAATACTTTTGCCCCGACTTCATAAAATATAAAGTAAATAATAGAATTACATACAAATAATGGAATTACATATAATATGTGAATTTACCAGACAGAAAGGCAGGTTAAAAGATGTTACATCCCTCTTATGTTGATTTGATGAAAGTAGTAAACAAGGGCGTTGAGGAAGGCGAGGAGCCTGTGATCAGCAGCCGTTATTCCATCGTGATGGCCACTGCAAAGCGCGCAAGACAGCTGGTGGACGGCGAGGAAGCCCTGGTGCGCGAGGATGGCAGAAAGCCTCTTTCCATCGCTGTGGATGAGCTGAATCAGGGAAAGATCCAGATTCTGGGCGAAGATGATGACGCGGAGGAAAATGTGGAGATTTCCGAGACAGAGGGCATGGAGATCAGCGAGCTGGACGAAGCAGAGCGGGCTGATGAAATGGCAGAGGAAAAGAAAGAAGCAGCAGAGGAAGCAGAACAGGCATGAAGATTCTCTTTGTTTCATTAGGCTGTGACAAGAACCTGGTAGATACAGAGGTGATGCTGGGTGCACTGGCAGAGCGGGGATATTCTTTTACGGATGATGAGGAAGAAGCAGAAATCGCCGTGGTGAATACCTGCTGCTTTATCCATGACGCCAAGCAGGAGAGCATCGATGCTATCCTGGAGCTGGCAGAGCGCAAGACGAGCGGTCAGCTGAAGGCTCTGGTGGTCACCGGCTGTCTGGCACAGCGCTACAAGGATGAAGTGCTGAAGGAGATCCCCGAAGTGGATGCAGTCCTTGGCACTACCGCCACGGATGTACTGGCAGAGGAACTGGATGCGATCCTTGGCAGCAGAAAAGACAGGGCCAAGCTGGTATTGGAAGATCTCTCCAAGGCACCCGCCGGCAATCAGAAGCGCATGCGCACCTCCGGAGATGCCACAGGCTACTTAAAAATTGCAGAAGGGTGCAATAAGCGCTGCACCTATTGTGTGATCCCGGATGTGCGGGGACCCTATCGCAGCGTCCCTCAGGAAGATCTGATCGAGGAAGCACAGTCTCTGGCACAGGCCGGCGTCAGGGAACTGATTCTGGTAGCGCAGGAGACCACCCTTTACGGACTGGATCTCTATGGAGAAAAACGTTTGCCCCAGCTTTTGACAGCATTATGTCAGGTAGAGGGCATCGACTGGATTCGTATTTTGTATTGCTATCCGGAGGAAATCACGCCGGAGCTGATCGCGGTCATCGCCAAAGAACCCAAGATCCTGCATTATCTGGATATGCCTATTCAGCATGCCTCCGATGAGATTTTGCGCAGGATGGGGCGGCGGACGAACCGGCAGGAACTGGAAGAGAGGATTGCGGCACTGCGGGAGGCTATCCCGGATATCTGTCTTCGTACCACTCTCATTACCGGTTTCCCGGGAGAGACGCAGGAAGATCACGAGATTCTGAAGAAGTTTATCAAAAAAATGAAGTTTGACCGGTTAGGTGTATTCACCTATTCCCGGGAGGAGGATACCCCGGCAGCCAAAATGAAGCCCCAGATACCGGCACGGGTCAAGAAACAAAGGCAGAAGGAACTGATGCTGCTGCAGCAGGAGATCGCCTTTAAGCAGGCAGCGAAAATGAAGGGCAAAAAGCTCATGGCGCTGATCGAGGGAAGAATCGTAGAGGATGACACCATCGACTGGGAGAGCGGCAAAGAGCGTTTTGTCTACACGGCCAGAACCTATAAAGATGCGCCGAATATCGACGGGCTGCTCTTTGTAGAGAGTGATCGGGAGCTTTTAAGCGGCGAGTTGGTGGATGTAAAGATCACAGGCTCCGAGCAATACGATCTGATCGGAAAGCTCTGTTAGAAGCTGCTTGGAAATGGAGATTAGTGCGAAAAATATGCCTGATGGCATATTTTTTGCACAGCTATTGGTGGCGCAGGCGTCACCAATAGCCTTGATCGCAAAGCAAATCTGAAATTTGCTTTGCGATTCCTTCGGCGCAGAGCGCCTGCGGAATGGAGATTAGTATGAATTTACCCAATAAACTGACGATGCTTCGCATCATCATGATTCCCTTTTTTGTAGTGGTATTATTGGCAGGCATCGGCGGTGGAGCCAGCAAGTGGATTGCATTGGCTATCTTTATTATTGCCAGTCTGACGGACATGCTGGACGGCAAGATTGCCAGAAAGTATAATCTGATCACAAATTTCGGTAAGCTGATGGATCCTCTGGCAGATAAAATGCTGGTGTCCTCTGCTATGATCTGTCTGGTAGGCATGGGCAAGATGCCGGCGTGGGTGGTGATCATCATCATTGCCAGAGAGTTTATGATCAGCGGTTTTCGATTGGTGGCCACAGAGGGCGGTGTGGTGATCGCTGCCAGCAAGTGGGGGAAGATGAAGACCGTCTTTCAGATGATCATGGTGATTCTGCTCATCGCTGATATTGGAGCACTGGCCATCCTGACCACTGTTGTAATGTGGATCGCTGTGATCCTGACCATCATTTCTCTGGTGGATTACATTGTCAAAAACAAACAGGTATTGGCGGAGACAAAATGAGAGCAGAAATTATTACAGTAGGAACAGAGATTCTTCTGGGCAATATCATAAATACCAATGCGGCTTATCTCGCGCAGCAATGCGCCGGGATAGGCCTTTCCTGTTATTATCAGGAAACTGTGGGAGATAATGAGGAACGTTTATCAGAGGTGCTGCAGGAGGCATTGCAAAGAGCGGAGATCGTCATTCTTTGCGGCGGCCTCGGCCCCACAGAGGATGATTTGACCAAGGAGACAGCGGCCAGGGTTATGGGGCGATCCATGTATATGGACGAGGCTTGGATGGAGAAGATTCGCGGCTACTTTAAGAAGCGGGGACTGGAGCTTACAGAGAACAATGCCAAGCAGGCATTGATTCCGGAGGGCAGTCTTATCCTGGACAATCCAAACGGCACAGCACCGGGAATCATCATAGAGGGAGAAGGACAGACCAGAGTGGTGCTGCTGCCGGGACCGCCCGGGGAGCTGCGCCCTATGTTTGAAAATCTGGTTCGGCCTTATCTGGAGCAGATGAGCAGCGAGAAGATCTATTCCCGTACGGTGAAGGAATGCGGCATCGGGGAGAGTATTGCGGAGACGATGTTAAAGGATCTGATCGATGCACAGACCAATCCCACCATTGCCACCTATGCCAAGACCGGTGAGGTGCATATCCGCATTACGGCAAAGGCTGCCTCTGAGAAAGAGGCAGAGCAGATCCTTGCACCGGTGGAGAAGGAAGTGCTGCGTCGTTTCGGAAAACATGTCTATACAGATCGGGAGGAAGTGACGCTGGAGGCCTCGATCGTGGAGCTGTTGAAGGAAAAGGGCATGACACTGTCACTGGCAGAGTCCTGTACAGGCGGCATGCTTTCTCAGCGCATCACCAATGTTCCCGGGGTATCGGCGGTTTATGCAGGCGGCTTTGTAACCTATACCTGCGAAGAGAAGCACCGGATGCTGGGAGTCTCCAAAAAGCTCTTAAAAGAAAAGGGAGCTGTTTCCAAAAAGACGGCCAAGGCCATGGCAGCGGGTGCATCGGCCAGAACCTATACGGATGCAGCTTTGTCTATTACAGGCAATGCAGGACCGGAGCCTTCTGAGGATAAGCCGGTGGGCCTTATCTATATCGGCTGTTGTATAGACGGCAAGGCAAAGGCCAAAAAGTATCAGTTTTCCGGAAACAGACAGAAAATCCGCGAGAGCGCCGTGGCAGCGGCCCTGACATTACTGCGGGAGAGTCTGCTTGATAATTAAAATACGCTGCATTATCCATGCAGGTTTGCATCGGAGAATTCACCTTCGCGAGATTCTCCCCACGTTGCCGCAGGCAGGCTGCGGCATAAATAAAGAGGTACGAATGAAAAAATTATTTTCACAGATCATGAAATTCGGTGTTGTCGGTGTCATTTGTTTTTTTATTGATTTCGCCATCTATACAGTCTTAAATCTGATTTTCCGGGCCGTGGGCTTTGATCAGCAGTGCAGCTGGTATTATCTGATTTCCCAGTTCTTCAGCTTTATTATTTCCATGGTGACGAATTATATACTGAGTTTTAAATTCGTCTTTGAGCGCCGGGAGGATATGTCCAAAAAGAGAGAGTTCGTTATCTTTTTTGTTCTGAGCGTCATCGGACTGATCATCAACGAGATCGTGCTCTATGTGGGCATGGATCTGGTCTATGAGCAATGGACGTGGCTGCATAATCTGGTGGGAACCGGTCTGGCAGAGACCTTGTTTAAGTGCTTTGCAACAGGCGTGGTGATGGTCTATAACTTTATCAGCCGGAAAATCTGTCTGGAAAAGAAGGACTGATGAAGGAAAATAAAGCAAAAGGCATCTGCAAAATGGAACTTGGCGCGAAAATATGCAGCAATTCACGACGCCTCTTCACGGCAGAGCTGCTCAGAAATGAGGATTAACATGGCGGATATTTTATATTATGTGATCCCTTGCTATAACGAAGAAGAAGTGCTGCCGGAGACATCCAAAAGGCTTGCAGGGAAGATGCAGGAGATGGTAGAGAAGGATCTGGTCTCCCCAAAGAGCCGCATCGTGTTTGTCAATGATGGCTCCGGGGATGGCACCTGGGAGATCATAAAGCAGCTGCATGAGAAGAACCCTGTTTTTTCCGGGATAAACTTAAGCAAAAATCAGGGTCATCAAAATGCGCTGCTGGCCGGACTGATGACCGTGCGCAGCTACGCGGATATGGTGATCTCCATGGATGCGGATCTGCAGGACGACATCAATGCCTCCGAGGAAATGGTAAAAAAATACTATGAAGGCGCAGATGTAGTCTACGGTGTACGATCCGCCAGAACTACGGACACTGCCTTCAAGCGCACGACGGCGGAAGGTTTCTACGCTGTCATGAGAAAACTGGGGGCTCACACGGTTTCCAATCATGCGGACTACCGGCTCATGAGCCGCAGAGCACTGGATGGCCTGTCTGAATTCCACGAGGTCAACCTGTTCCTGCGGGGCATCGTGCCTATGGTGGGATATCCCAGCGATGTGGTGTACTATGAGCGGGCGGAGCGCTTTGCCGGAGAAAGCAAATATCCTCTGAAAAAGATGCTGCACTTTGCCATTGAGGGCATTACTTCCCTGAGCACCAAACCCATTCAGATGATCACCTATCTGGGGATTACTATCTTTCTGGTAAGCATAGCCATGCTGCTGTACAGCTTGATTCGCCATTTCATGGGGGCGACCATTGTGGGCTGGACCACCTTGATGGTCTCTGTATGGGCCATCGGCGGCCTGATTCTTCTGTCACTGGGCATCATCGGAGAATATGTGGGCAAGATCTATCTGGAGACGAAGGGCCGCCCCCGTTATCTGGTGGAGCAGTTTCTGGATGATGAGCACGGATATGCCACCAGAGAACATGGCATAGAGAGGTGAATTTGAAAGAAATGCCTGATGGCATTTCTTTCAAATCCCATGGATGCCGTCAGCGGCATCCATGGAGATCGCATCGGAGAAATCGCCTGCGCGAATTTCTCCTCGCGCAGCCGCAGACAAGCTGCGGCATAAAGGGGTAAATTTGAAAGAAATGCGAAATAACGAGCCAAAGGGCCGATGCATCCTGGTATGCGCCGGGGAGTTTACGCCGGTGGAGATCGAGCGTGGGGAGGAGGATCTTCTCATTGCAGTGGATGGCGGATTGTCCTATCTGGAACAGATGGGGATGCTGCCGGATATTGCCATCGGAGATTTTGATTCCCTTCCGGCAGAGGATGGAAGTTTGTTACAGGAAATGGAACGTGCTGACGCCGGAAAGGTGATCCGTCTGCCGGTGGCCAAGGATGATACGGACACCATGGCCGGCATCAAGCTGGGACTTTCCCGGGGATATCGGCGCTTCTTTCTCTATGGTGCCCTGGGCGGCCGGGTGGATCATACCATGGCCAATATGCAGACACTGCTTTATCTGAAGAAACATGGGGCAGTGGGCTACATCATGGATGCTGCCTGCATGCTGCTGGTCATTGAAAACGAGACGATACAGTTTCATGCCGGGATGGAGGGGATTTTTTCCCTCTTTGCGCTAGATCGCGAGATCCGAGGGGTGACACTGCAGGGACTGGCTTTTCCCCTGGAAGACGGCGTGCTGACCAACGATTTTCCCTTAGGGGTCAGCAATCAGTTCCTGCCGGAGCAAAGAGCCAGCGTCACCGTGGCAGAGGGCAGGGCCCTGATCGTGATCCATTTTAAGACAGAGCATGATTTATAGGGAATTAAGACAGTATGAGCGGACAGCATCGAATTTACCGCAGCATACCAACCGTTATCGCTCCGGCTGCCGCATAAACAGTAACCTCGGACGACAATTGCCGGATTTTGTCCATCCTTCGGGAGTTGAACAAAGAGAGAGACTGTAGTAAAATGAGACGGCTGTAAATGCAGTTTGGATGCCTGCATACGCAGGCAATGTTATAAATCGCAATCCATAGATCACCAATGTAGGAGTGTATACGCAGCCGCAGACAGGCTGCGGCACAGAAAGGCTAAGTTTGAAAGAAATGCTTGATAGCATTTCTTTCAAACGGCATTGATGTCGTAAACGCCATCAATGCTGATCGCATCGGAGAATTCGCCTGCGCGAAATTCTTCTCGTGCTGCCGCGGTAAACCGCGGCATAGAAAGGAGAAACATGAAACACAGACCAGTAGTTTTGATGATTCTTGACGGTTATGGACTCAATGACGGCAAAGAGGGCAATGCAGTAGCCATGGCCAAGACACCGGTAATGGATGCTCTTGAGAAAGAATATCCTTTTGTAAAGGGATATGCCAGCGGCATGGCAGTCGGACTTCCGGATGGCCAGATGGGCAATTCTGAGGTAGGACATATGAACATGGGCGCAGGCCGCATTGTCTACCAGGAGCTGACCAGAATCACCAAGGAGATCCAGGACGGTGATTTCTTCACCAATCCTGCACTGAAGGATGCCGTGGAGAACTGCAAAAAGAATGATTCTGCCATTCATTTCTTCGGCCTTTTGTCTGACGGCGGCGTACACAGCCACATTGAACATCTGTATGCACTTCTGGAGATGGCAAAGAAAAATGGTCTGGACAAGGTATATGTGCACTGCTTCTTAGACGGCAGAGACACACCGCCTAAGAGCGGCATTGATTTCCTGGCTGCCCTGGAAGAGAAGATGAAGGAGATCGGCGTAGGTCAGATCGCGACTATCGAGGGCCGCTACTATGCAATGGATCGTGACAATAACTACGATCGTGTACAGTTAGCCTATGATGCTATGGTAAAGGGCGTAGGGCAGACAGCAGAGAGCGCTGCAAAGGGAATTCAGGCATCCTATGACAGAGATGAGACCGATGAGTTCGTAAAGCCCACCGTGATCACAAAGGACGGCGCGCCGGTTGCAAAGATTGCAGACGGGGACTCTGTGGTATTCTTCAACTTCCGTCCTGACAGAGCCAGAGAGATCACCCATTGCTTCTGCGATGACGATTTTGATAAATTTGATCGTGGCGCCCGGGTGCAGACTGCATTTGTGACCTTTACAGATTACGATCCGCTGATTGTAAATAAGGAAGTGGCTTTCCATAAGGTAGAACTGACCAACACCTTCGGCGAGTGGCTCGCTGCCCATGGCTTAAAGCAGGCCAGAATCGCAGAAACAGAGAAGTATGCCCATGTTACCTTTTTCTTTAACGGCGGCGTGGAGCAGCCTAATGAGGGCGAGGATCGTGTGCTGGTAAATTCCCCTAAGGATGTGCCCACCTATGATCTGAAGCCGCAGATGAGCGCCTACGAAGTATGCGACAAGCTGTGTGAGGCGATTCGTTCCGACAAATATGATGTGATCATCATTAACTTTGCAAATCCGGACATGGTAGGTCATACCGGCGTGATCCCTGCAGCTATCAAGGCAGTAGAAGTAGTGGATGAGTGTGTAGCCAAGGCTGTGGATGCCATCAAGGAAGTGGGCGGTACCATGTTTATCTGTGCTGACCACGGCAACTGCGATAAAATGATCGACGAGGAGACAGGTGCTCCCTATACGGCACACACCACCAATCCCGTTCCCTTCATTCTGGTCAACTATGAGAAGGGCTATACCCTGCGGGAGGGCGGCTGCCTGGCAGATATCGTGCCCACACTGATCGAGGTCATGGGCATGGAGCAGCCTAAGGAGATGACCGGTAAGTCTCTTCTGGTCAAAGAGGATTAATACGGCCTTGCCGCAGCTGCGAAGCCGCTGGCGTAAAGCCTCAGTCATGAGCGAGGCTTTTGGCAGAGGCATAGCAGCAAACGACAGCAGGCAAAGCGGATTTCTTAGAAATTTTATTGGAATGCCGCATTTTATATGATATAATCGTCGTAATTGTGTTTCAGATAAGCAGGAGGATAGATAGAAAAATGAGCGTTAGTGTAGAAAAATTAGAGCACAGCATGGCAAAACTCACCATTGAAGTTTCTGCAGAGACCTTTGAGGAGGCAATCGAGAAGACCTACCAGAAGCAGAAGAATAACATCAGCGTTCCCGGCTTCCGTAAGGGCAAAGTACCGCGCAAACTGATCGAGAAGACCTACGGCGTAGGTGTCTTCTATGAAGATGCTGCCAATGATGTGATCAATAGCACATATCCCCAGGAAGCAGAGGACTGCGGAGAGGATATCGTATCCGCACCCAAGATTTCCGTGACCCAGATCGAGGCAGGCAAGCCCTTCATCTATACCGCAGAAGTAGCTTTAAAGCCGCCGGTGAGCCTTGGCAAGTACAAGGGCATCGAGGTGGAAAAGAAGGATGTGACCGTTACCGATGAAGAGGTAGAGGCTGAGCTTAAGAAAGAGCAGGAGAAGAACGCCAAGTACAGTGATGTGACAGACCGCGCTGTGAAGGACGGCGACATGATCACTCTTGATTTTGAGGGCTTTGTAGATGGCGAGGCTTTCCAGGGAGGCAGAGGCGACAGCTATCCGCTGACCATTGGTTCTCACTCCTTCATCCCCGGTTTTGAGGAGCAGCTGGTAGGTGCTGAGATCGGCGTAGAGAAGGATATCAATGTGAAGTTCCCGGAGGATTATCAGGCTGAGGAGCTGAAAGGCAAAGATGCTACCTTCAAGTGCACCGTTAAGAGCATTCGTGAGAAGACTCTTCCCGAGCTGGATGATGAGTTCGCTGATGATGTTTCCGAGTTCGATACACTGGACGCTTACAAGGAAGATATTAAGAGCAAGCTTGGCGCAAAGAAGGAAGAGGAAGCCAAGAATGCCAAGGAGAATGCTGTCATCGACGCTATCATCGCAGACGCATCCATGGAGCTGCCTGAGCCTATGGTAGAGGCACAGCAGAACCAGATGATCGATGAGTTCGCACAGAGAATGCAGATGCAGGGCCTTTCCATTGATCAGTACTTCCAGTATACCGGCTCTACCAGAGAGAAGATGGCAGAGGAGATCAAGCCGCAGGCTGAGAAGAGAATCAAGACCCGTCTTGTATTAGAGCAGGTTGTCAAGGATGAGAATATCGAGGCTACAGAAGAAGATTTCGAGGCCGAGGTACAGAAGATGGCTGATTCCTACAAGATGGAAGCAGACAAGATCAAGAGCTTCTTTGATGAAAAGAGCAAGGCACAGCTGATGCAGGATCTGGCTGTACAGAAGGCAGTGACCTTCGTAACAGACGCTGCAAAGGAAAAGTAAGAATTAGTGCATAAGTCCGTATCTGTTTGATCGGAGTGAGGATTTCACTGTCAAAGAAAATGGAAAACCCGCTGCCGGGACAGGTACTGCAGGAAAAGAAACATAGAGTTTACCACGACTATCATACCGCCGTTTATGCTTTTCACATGGGAGGCGTAAACGGCGTTGTCGTTTTTTTAAAGCGAAAGGAGTAACAGATATGGCAAGTTTTATCCCCTATGTCATTGAGCAGACCGGCAATGGTGAGCGCTCCTATGATATCTATTCCCGTCTGCTGAAGGAGAGAATCATTTTTCTGGGAGACCAGGTCAATGACCAGACCGCAGAGCTGATCGTGGCACAGCTCCTCTTCTTAGAGGGCGAGGATCCGGAGAAGGATATCCAGTTCTACATCAACAGTCCCGGCGGATCTATTTCCGCAGGTATGGCAATCTACGATACCATGAATTTCGTAAAATGCGATGTCTCCACCATCTGCGTGGGCATGGCAGCCAGCATGGGTTCCTTCCTGTTGGCCGGCGGCACTAAGGGCAAACGTTATGCTCTTCCCAATTCCGAGATCCTGATTCATCAGCCCCTGGGCGGCACAGAGGGACAGGCCTCTGATATCGCGATTCAGGCTGCCCACATGGCACGCATCAAGGAAAAGATGAATCGCCTGCTGGCACAGAATACCGGCAACAGTTATGAGCAGCTGGTCAAGGATACAGACCGTGATAACTGGATGACGGCACAGGAAGCACTGGAGTATGGTCTGATCGATCATATTTATACAACGCGTAAGGAAATGGAGCAGGCATAGGCTCACACTCCATATGGATGACATCGGAGAATTCGCCTGCGCGAATTCTCCTCGTGCTGTCGCTGTAAACAGCGACAGAGAAAGGAAGAAACATGTCAGATTACAGAAAGATGGAGCCGGGTGGACCTCGCAGGTGCTCTTTCTGCAACCGAACAGAAAATCAGGTGAGAAAGCTGATCGCAGGACCGGAGGGCGTTTTTATCTGCGATGAGTGCGTATCTATCTGTGCGGATATTCTGGATGAGGAGATGGAAGAAGACGAGCAGATGGCTGCGCAGGAGAGCGCAGAGGAGATCAATCTCTTAAAGCCGGCCCAGATCAAGGAATTTCTGGATGAGTACGTGATCGGACAGGAAGAGGCCAAGAAGGTACTGTCCGTCGCTGTCTATAATCACTACAAGAGAGTCAAGG
Source organism: bacterium (assembly GCA_963593905.1). Classification (GTDB taxonomy): domain Bacteria; phylum Bacillota; class Clostridia; order Lachnospirales; family Lachnospiraceae; genus CAG-791. Next base: position 97,728 of record CAVBBL010000002.1, read on the forward strand.
CCCCCAAGGATGATGACGGGGTAGAATTACAGAAGAGCAATATTCTCATGTTGGGGCCCACAGGTTCCGGTAAGACTTACCTGGCACAGACCCTGGCAAAGATCATTAATGTTCCTTTTGCCATCGCGGATGCTACTACATTGACAGAAGCCGGCTATGTAGGTGAGGATGTGGAGAATATTCTGCTTAAACTGATTCAGGCGGCAGATTATAATATAGAGAGAGCACAGCTGGGCATCATCTACATCGACGAGATCGATAAGATCAGCAAAAAAGGAGAGAATGTATCCATCACCAGAGATGTCTCCGGTGAAGGCGTACAGCAGGCACTCCTTAAGATCGTAGAGGGAACGGTAGCCTCTGTGCCTCCCCAGGGCGGTCGCAAGCACCCCCATCAGGAACTGATTCAGATCGATACATCCAATATTCTCTTTATTTGCGGCGGTGCATTTGACGGTCTGGATAAGATTATCGATGCCAGACTGGATCATCGTTCCATGGGCTTTAGTGCAGCGGTAGAGACCAAGTCCAATAAGGACATCGGCCGTCTCCTCCATGAGGTGATGCCGCAGGATCTGGTGAAGTTCGGTATTATTCCCGAGTTTATCGGCCGCGTGCCGATCTGTATCTCCCTGGAAGGTCTTGACAGACAGGCTTTGGTACGCATCATGAAGGAGCCTAAAAATGCGCTGATAAAGCAATATCAGAAGCTGCTTTCCTTCGATCATGTAAAGCTTTCCTTTGATGATGATGCGGTGGAGGCGATTGCAGAGCAGGCCATAGAGCGAAAGACAGGTGCCAGAGGACTGCGTGCTATCATGGAACATATCATGATGGATGTTATGTTCGCCATTCCTTCTGATGAGACGATTTCGGAGTGTATCGTCACCAAGAGTGCCGCAGAGGGCACAGGCAAGCCGCTAATTGTACATGACGAGTCTGAAAGACCGCGTTTAAAGGAAGCAAATTAAAAGGCAGCAAATGAAAATGCAGGGGCAGTCAGGACTGGCTGCCCCTGCTGCGGCATATGGAGGAAAGTTTGAAAGAAATACCTGATGGCATTTCTTTCAAACAGCAGTGATGACGTAACGTCGTCACTGCATGATCGTTTCGGAGAATTCGCCTTCGCGAAATTCTCCTCACGGTGCCGCAGGCAAGCTGCGGCATATGGAGGAAAACATGATCATCAAAAGCGTGAATCTGGAGACAGTCTGCGGCATTACCAGCAAGCTGCCCCGTCATGAGGCGCCGGAGTTTGCTTTTGCGGGAAAAAGTAATGTAGGAAAATCCACATTGATCAACGGACTGATGAACCGCAAGTCTTATGCCCGCACCAGCGCACAGCCAGGCAAGACGCAGACCATCAATTATTACAATATTAACGATACCTTTTATCTGGTGGATCTGCCAGGTTACGGCTATGCCACCGCCGGAGAACAGGTACGTATCCAATGGGGAAAGATGATTGAGAATTATCTGCACACCAGTCCCAGCCTGGAAGTAGTATTTCTTCTCATCGATATTCGCCACGAGCCTTCTGCCAATGATGTGCTGATGTATGACTGGATTTTGCAGGCAGGCTTTCGCCCTGTGATCATTGCCACCAAGGCGGACAAGATCAAGCGTAGCCAGTTGGCAAAGCAGCAGAAAATGATCAGGCAGACATTGCTGTCAAAAAGCACGGTACACGCATCCAGTGGCACGGGGGCAGGACAGCTGACGATCTTCCCTTATTCCGGATTGTCAAAGGCCGGAAGAGAGGAAATCTACGATTTTCTGGATAAGTGTATGGCACAGGAGACAGAGGAAGAAGAGGTATAAGACCCGGAAAGGAGTTGCTATGGGAAATACGCAGCAGGATGAGATAATCAGAAAGGCAAAAGTGATCAAGACCAACCGTATGGCAGGGGCCTTCATCTGGATGATATTAGGCGTGATATTGCTTGTCTGGCCGGAGAGCTCCATGATTACATTGAGTAAGCTGATCGGCCTGGTGTTGACCGTGACAGGTGCCGGGATGGTCATCCTTTATTTCTGGAATCATGATGGAATGCTGACCAGTTTTTTTCAGCTGACTTTTGGTGTCATTATCGGAGCTGTGGGCCTGTGGATCTGCTTTAAACCGGCACAGTTGGTGGAGCTGATTCCCACAATTTTTGGTATCATCGTTCTGATCAACGGCCTGTCAGATCTAAGTCAGACCCTTACTCTGGGCAAGCAGAAGTATGACAGATGGTGGATCTCCCTGATGATTGCAGTGGCCACTTTGCTTTTGGGATTTGTATTGCTCTTTAAACCCTTTGGCATTGCCAGGTTTATCACCCGGGTCATCGGTCTGGTCCTTATATTTAACGGCGTCTCCGATCTGTGGATCATTTCGCGGATTTCCTATGAGGTAAAGAACGCCAGAGCAGACGCGGAGGCCATTGATGCCGAAGCTGTCGTGATCGACGAGAATGGTAAGGAAGTGAAATAGATTTCGCATCGGTCATTAAGATGCGCTTTTGATTTATCATGATCATGGAGAAAACTTCTGTCCCATGATATACGGATTGCTCCGCACTTAGCACTCACGCAATCCGCAAAAAATTTATAATTCGTTCCTGTTTAGGCGAGTACCAGGGTCCAAAATTCCGCACGAGAGCAAGCTCTCATCGGAGTTTTGGACCTTTTGATTCTGGTATCATTTATTATCCATAGGTGGCAGGACAGAAACAGGGAAACTATGGTATACTAAGCGCAAAGAAGGCGCGGAGAGCTCGAGGGAAGCAGCGCCTTCGGGCAGATCATTGCGACGCAGACGCCGCAGGGGATGCGCCTTTAGACTAGAGAATGCGTCTGGGGAAGGGAATGGTGTATGAAGAAGGAGAATAAGCACGGCAAGAGAAGTCTGTCGCTATTGATACTTCTGGCCGCGATGCTGGTCATTTTGATCGGCGGCATGGACAAAAGAGATGTCAGTGCGGGATTCGGAGATTACAATGACTACGACAGCGGCGATTGGGGAGGCTCTGACTCCTACGATTGGGGCAGCGATTCCGATTATGACTATGACAGCGGCAGTGATTATTACTACAGCGGCAGCTCCGGCTATGACAGTGATGAGGAAGGCAGCGGCATCCCTATCATTGTAATCGTTGTAATCGTTCTGATCATCTATGGTATCGTCAATGCCCGAAAGAATGCCGGCAAGAACGCGCAGGGCACACCGGCCAAGGGGCTTGTCAAGCAGCACAGTGATGAGTTCGATGCAAAGACCTTCCCGAACCGGGATAAGGAGATTGCAGCGCTCCTGCAGGAGACAGATCCCAATTTCTCCGCAGACGATTTTATTGTTTTCGTAAAGAATGTCTACATGGATATTCAGGATGCATGGTGCAAGCGTGACCTGTCACCTGTAAGGGCGATCCTTCACGAAAACCTCTACGCACAGACGGAGAAGCAGGTAGAAAAGAAGAAGTCCGAAGGCATCATCAATGCATTAGAGAGCATTGCCATCTGTACTTCCCATATGACCAGTGCCCGCAGAGATGACGAGTACGAATACATCGGTGTTTATCTGGTAGCAAAGATGATCGACTACCAGTACAAAGAAGATACCAAGGAAGTTATTCGCGGCAACAAGACCACTCGCTGGGAGCTGGCATACCGCATGCGCTTTATGCGTGCAAGAGGTTCACAGACAGCAGACGGCGACAAGACGCAGGCACACCTTTGCCCGAACTGCGGCGCAGCATTGCCGGCAGGTGCTTCGGTAGTTTGCCCTTACTGCGGATCCAATATCAATACCACCAAGACCGGTTGGGTATTGTGTGAATTCCAGACTGTCCGCAAGGATATGAAGGATGAAGGCATCTCCTGGAAGAGCGAAAAGGATCTGGCCAGAGAGGCCGCTGTAAAGGCTGCAAAGCAGGCAGCACAGAAGGCACAGCAGAGTCAGGATACCAAGGATGACGCCGGACAGCAGTAATAAACAGCAGCGAATGCAATAGTAACAAACAGCAGCAGGCTGCAGCGAATACAATAGTAACAAACAGCAGCAGGCTGCAGCGAATAACAGCAATAGCAACAAACAGCAGCAGACTGCAGCGAACATAAAAGATAGTAACAAACAGTAAACAAGTATTAATAAGCATAGAAACAGCTCTGGTGAGAGATACCCTCTCGTCAGAGCTGTTTTTTGTAAAGGGGAGGTTGTTGCGGGAGCTGTTTTTATGTTTTGTCTCTGGCAGGTGTTTTTATGCGTTGTCTCCGGCAGCATCTATGAAGCTGTTCACAAAGTTTTTATAAAATAACCTCTTGCGAAATAGATGTGCTGCGATATAATAAATTTAGTTCGCAGCCAAACAATTCGCATGCTAACAGTTTTGAAATGAACAGTCAGTGCACTAACAGTTTTAAATAAACAGTCAGAGTACTAACAGTTTTGCGATAAACAGTCAGTATGTGAATAATCGGCGTAAAGCGATTTATGCAGCTGTCCGTCAGGGCAAAATACAGAAGGGATCATATCAAAATGAAGGGAGAAAAGGATCAAAAATGGCTGGATGAGCACAGACATCATGTAGGTTTTCAGGTGCGGTGCTTTACTAATCAAATGGCACGTTACCTGGATTACAGCTTTAAATCTGTTTTTCAAAGAGAGGGATGCAGTGACCTGACAGTGACCCATTCCTGGATCATCCATTTCATCAGAGAGCACGGAGAGACACCTGTCTACCAGCGGGATATAGAGCGCAAGTTCGATATAAGCCGTGCCACTGCCACTACCATGCTGCAGCTCATGGAAAAGAATGGCTATATTCTGCGAAAACCTGTTCCGCAGGATGCCAGACTGAAACAGTTGGTTTTGACACCTAAGGCTTTAAAGGTGGAAAAGGCCAAGGACATGGACATTGTTTTCATGGAACAGCACCTGCAGGAGGGCATCAGTAAGGAGGATATGGAGATCTTTTTTGCCTGTATGGAGAAGATGCGGGAGAATATGCAAAAGCAGATGAGTCAGTCGCAGGAAAATGAAGAGAAGCATTCGAAGCATTCCTGTGATTGCGGCGCAGCAGAAAAGAAGCTGTAATCAGACAACAATTGCCAGATCAGGTAAGAGACATTGCCGCAGACAGGCTGCGGCGTAAACGAGGTAATTATGAAAAAGAAAAATTTGCAAGAGAGAAAAAAGAATGCCTCCTATATCATCAAAGTCCTGGGCACACAGGTGAAGGAATTCAAAAAGGATTCCATCCTGACGCCTATCTTTATGGTGGCGGAGGTGATCATGGAGACACTGATCCCGGTCATGATGGCATTTATCATTGATCAGGGCGTAGAGGCCGGCAACATGAAGAACATTTATCTCATGGGAGCTTTGATGGTGCTGGCTGCGGCAATCAGTCTGACGGTAGGCTTTTTAGGCGGTAAGTACGGCGCCAGAGCCTCCACGGGATTTGCCAGAAACTTAAGAGAGGCTATGTTTGCCAGGATTCAGACCTACTCTTTTTCCAATATTGATAAATTCAGCACGGCAGGTCTGGTGACCCGTATGACCACGGACGTGACCAATATACAGAATGCCTATCAGATGATCCTGCGTATGTGCACCAGAGCACCCTCCAGTCTGATTTTTGCCATGATCATGGCATTTCTGATCAGCCCCCAGCTGGCCAGTGTGTATCTGATCGCGGTAATTTTCCTGGGTTTCTGCCTTTTTCTGATCATTCGTTCGGCTACCGATCGATTTGACAAGGTATTTCGCAAATACGATGACATGAATGCCAGTGTACAGGAAAATATCTCCGGTATCCGTGTGGTCAAGGCCTATGTGCGAGAGGATTATGAGAATAAGAAATTCCAGAAGGCCAGCAGCAATGTCTACAATCTGTTCGTACAGGCAGAGAAAGTCCTGAGCTGGAACAGCCCCCTGATGCAGTTCACCGTCTATGCCTGCATCCTGCTGATCAGCTGGCTGGGAGCCAAGACGGTGACAGCAGGCAATCTGACCACCGGTCAGCTCATGAGCCTGCTGACGTATTGTATGAACATTCTGATGAGTCTGATGATGCTCTCTATGGTGTTCGTCATGATTACCATGAGTACCGCCAGCGCAGAACGTATTGCCGAAGTGCTGACAGAGGAGCCGGATATCCGCAATCCCGAGAATCCTCTTTATGAAGTAAAGGATGGCAGCATTTCCTTTGAAAACGTGAACTTCCAGTACAGCAAGGACGCCGAGCGCCCGGTATTGCAGAATATCAATCTGCAGATCAAATCCGGTGAGACCATCGGTATCATCGGCGGCACCGGTTCTGCCAAGTCTACGCTGGTGAATCTGATCAGCCGACTCTATGATGTGACAGAGGGCTGCATCAAGGTAGGCGGAGAGGATGTGCGCGCCTATGATGTGGAGACCATCCGTAATGCGGTGGCAGTCGTGCTGCAAAAGAACGTGCTCTTTAGCGGAACGATTCTGGACAACCTTCGCTGGGGTGATGAAAATGCCAGTGAGGAAGAGTGCAAACGTGTCTGCCGCTTAGCTTGTGCTGACGAATTTATCGAAAAAATGCCGGATGGCTACCATACCTATATTGAACAGGGCGGCAGTAATGTATCTGGCGGTCAGAAACAGCGCCTTTGCATCGCCAGAGCCCTGCTTAAGAAGCCGAAGATCCTGATTCTGGATGACAGCACCAGTGCCGTAGATACCGCTACCGATGCCAAGATCCGCAAGGCTTTTGCCGAGGAAATCCCCGGCACCACCAAGCTGATCATTGCCCAGAGAATCTCCAGCGTACAGCACGCCGACCGTATCATCGTCCTCAATGAAGGCCGCATCGATGATGTAGGTACCCACGAGGAATTGTTAAAGAACAGTGAGATCTATCGGGATGTCTACGAGGCACAGACAGGCGGCGGCGGAGACTTTGATGAGCCGCAGTAAGCTGATTGGAAATGGAGGCAAATCGTGAAGAGAAATGAAATGCGGACGGCACCCAGGCCGAAGGTGCCCAATCCCTGGAAGCTTTTAAAGCGTATGCTCGGCTATGTATTTAAATTTTATGGTTTTCAATTCCTGATCGTGGTTGTCTGTATCTTTGTCACTGTCTTTTCTTCCGTACAGGGCACCTTGTTCATACAGCAATTGATCGATGATTACATTCTGCCTTTGATCGGACAGCAGAATCCTGATTTTTCACCTTTGGCAGCAGCCATCGGCCGGGTGGCATTCTTTTATGTGCTTGGTGTGATTGCAGCCTTTATTAATGCAAGACTGATGATCTATGTTTCCCAGGGCACATTGAAACATATGCGTGATGATCTGTTTGAGCATATGGAAAGTCTGCCTATCCGTTATTTTGATACCCATGCCCATGGCGACATCATGTCCATCTACACCAATGATACCGATACGCTGCGGCAGATGATCAGCCAGAGTATTCCTCAGCTGCTCAACAGTGCCATCACTATTGTCAGTGTACTGATCAGCATGATCATTTTAAGCGTCCCGCTGACGATCGTGACTCTGGTCATGGTGGCCATCATGCTGGGAGCTACCAAGTATCTGGCCGGCTTCAGCGGACGATTCTTTGCCGCACAGCAAAAGGATCTGGGCAAGGTCAACGGCTATATCGAAGAGATGATGGACGGCCAGAAGGTAGTTAAGGTATTCTGCCACGAAAAAAAGAATTTTGATGATTTTAAAAAGCTTAATGACGAACTTTTCAATAGCGCTAATAACGCAAACAAATACGCCAATGTACTGATGCCTGTAAATGCACAGATCGGCAATATCAGTTATGTATTCTGTGCTATCATCGGCGGTGCTTTGGCAATGAACGGCATCGGCGGCTTTACCCTGGGCAGTCTGGCCAGCTTCCTGACCTTTAATAAGAGCTTTAACATGCCTATTAACCAGATTTCCATGCAGCTCAACAGTATCGTCATGGCATTGGCCGGCGCAGAACGTATTTTCAATCTCCTGGATGAAGAACCGGAGGTGGATGACGGCTACGTAACGCTGGTAAATGCCAAGTACGAAAACGGTACTTTGACAGAGTGCAAGGAACGCACCAATGTGTGGGCCTGGAAGCATTATCATCAGGCGGATAATACCACCACCTATACCGCGTTAAAGGGCAATATCGAGTTCCACGGTGTGGACTTTGGCTACAATCCGGACAAGATCGTGCTGCACGATATTGAGATGTATGCCAACGATGGTCAAAAGATCGCCTTTGTAGGCTCCACCGGTGCCGGTAAGACTACGATCACTAATCTGATCAACCGTTTCTATGATATTCAGGACGGCAAGATCCGCTATGACGGCATCAATATCAACAAGATCAAAAAAGATGACCTGCGTCGGTCTCTCGGCATGGTGCTGCAGGATACCCATCTGTTCACAGGTACAGTCATGGAGAACATCCGCTTCGGGCGTCTGGATGCCACGGATGAAGAAGTGGTCAGTGCAGCGAAGCTGGCCGGTGCCGATGGCTTTATCAGACGTCTTCCCCAGGGATATCAGACCGTGCTGACCGGCGACGGTGCTAACTTAAGTCAGGGCCAGAGACAGCTCCTTTCCATTGCCAGAGCTGCCATTGCAGATCCGCCGGTATTGATCCTGGATGAGGCGACCAGCTCCATCGATACCCGCACGGAGAAGATCGTGCAGTCCGGTATGGACAATCTGATGAAAGGCAGAACCACCTTCGTCATCGCCCACAGACTTTCCACCATTATGAACAGCGACTGCATTATGGTTCTGGAAAACGGCCGCATCATTGAGAGAGGCGGCCATGAGGAGCTGCTGGAGCAAAAGGGCAGATACTATCAGCTCTTTACCGGTAATTCTGTCGCCTCCTAAAGAGGATGAAGGCAGTGAGGCAGTCAGCGATACAAAGTGTACGTTCGCTGTGCAGCTGTCGGCCGGACCGGGAAAGAAGGGACAGCCGGAGGTGACTGCTAAGTCAGGTGTTAGGTCTTGCAGACTGTCAAGACACTTGTCAGGGACAGATTGTTTTATCTACGTTAATATGTTATATTTTGTATGCGCAGACTGCGATGAGGCGGGCTGCGCATATAGTTTATCAGGAGGGCAATATTCGATGACAGGGATATCCGGATCGGGAGTGTTTACCGTCAGGGATTCCTTTCACGCAGCCGCGAGCAAACAGCGGTACAAGAGGTGTATATGAAGAGAAAATGTGGGGTGTTGCTGCCGGTGGCCAGTCTGCCGTCACAGTATGGAATCGGCTGTTTTTCCAAAGAGGCTTATGAATTTGTGGATTTTCTGGCTGCTGCAGGACAGACCTATTGGCAGATTCTGCCATTAGGACAGACAGGATATGGGGATTCTCCCTATCAGTCCTTTTCTACCTACGCAGGTAATCCCTATTTTATCGATCCGGAGGATCTGATAGAGAGGGGATATCTGACCAGAGAGGAAGTGGAAGAGAGTGACTGGGGATCGCAGGAGGAATATATTGACTATGCCGCTGTATACGGCAGCCGCTTTGCGATTCTGAAAAAGGCGTATGCGAACAGTCCCTATGCACTTCATCTGGAAGGAAAATGGGCAGAGGAAGCCTTTAACAGCGAGCGAGCCGCTTTCGAGCAGTTTATAGAGGAAAAGAAAGAATGGCTTCCGGATTATGCTCTTTACAGTGCCGTCAAGAACGCTTTCGACGGAAAAGCCTACATAGAGTGGGAGGAGGACATCCGGCTTCGCCGGCCGGCGGCCATGGAGCATTACAGACAGACGCTGGCGGAGGAAATCCGCTTCTATGAGTTCCAGCAGTTTTTCTTTGATAAGCAATGGCGTGCGCTTAAGCAATATGCCAATGGCAAAAAGATCAGGATCATCGGCGATATTCCGATCTACGTGGCCTTTGACAGTGCGGATACCTGGAGTCATCCGGAGCTGTTTTGTTTTGATGAGAAAGGCTATCCCACGGTAGTGGCAGGCTGTCCGCCGGATGGCTTTTCCGCCACCGGTCAGCTCTGGGGCAATCCTATTTACGACTGGCCCTATCATGCAAAGACAGGCTATGACTGGTGGATGAGCCGGCTGGCCCATTGCTTTGCACTGTATGATGTGGTGCGCATCGATCATTTCCGGGCTTTTGATGAATATTATGCCATTCCCTATGGAGATGAGACAGCAGAGTTCGGACAATGGATGCCCGGCCCTGGCTACGGACTCTTTGCAGAATTAAAAAAGCGCTTGGGACATCAGGATATCATCGCAGAGGATCTGGGCTTTTTGACACCCAGTGTATTAAAGCTGGTGAAAAAGACCGGCTATCCCGGCATGAAGGTGCTGCAGTTCGCCTTTGATTCCAGAGAAGAGAGTGACTATCTGCCCCATAATTATACCCATAATTGCGTAGTCTATACCGGTACCCATGATAATGAGACCATGCGGGGGTGGTATGAGCATGTCAATCGAAGGGACAAGGCTTTTGCAAAACGTTATGTCAATGTGCGCAGCACAAAGACTGCCGCCTGGGAGTTTATACGCTGCGCCTTTATGAGTGTGGCGGACACTGCGATCATTCCCATGCAGGACTATCTGAATCTGGGAGATGAGGCCCGGATCAACATGCCGTCCACTATGGGAGATAACTGGAAATGGCGGATGCTGCCGGGACAGGATACACCGGAGCTGGCAGAGAAGATGTACGAGCTGGCACAGACATACAGAAGACTATAGAGGATTTTATATTAGAAAAAGGGTTGTTACGTTTGCAGAGGATAATTGCAAACGTAACAACCTTTTTTATTGTACACTGTAAGAGCTTGTTTTACAGAGGCACATCCAGCTTGCGTTGGCTGAGCCAGGAATTATGGTAGTGAGGATTCTGCGTCACATCCTCCTTAAACCATTCCGGCGGAATAAAGGCGAGGGCCATTTCCTCCGAGGGAAATTCTACCTCAGCGATGACCAGATCCTGAAAAGGAGCACCGAAGAGGTCCAGCTCGATGGTCAGATCCACTGCTGCTGTGCCGGCCATGGGATCGGTGGCGGGATTATAATCCGAGCGGAACCGGGGGTAGTCGATGGGAATCCGGTAGCGTCGCTTGGTGATCACATTGCCGTCGGCCTTTGACAGAAGGTGCGCATAGGACTGAGCTGTCAGGGGCAGGTTATATTCCATTCGCGTCATCATTCCGGCACCTTTATAGGTCAGGTAGTAGGTGTCATCCTGCCGGCGGATCCGTACCACGGGATCTGTGCACAGATAGGCCTGCTCGATCAGGAGACAGGGATAGTTGTTGAGATTTTCCGGCAGCTGCCGGATAGTAAATTTGCGCTCGATTTCCACGATCAGACCTCTTTTCCGAGAGCAGCTTTCATTTTTTCATAAGACTCTGTCAAAAACTGCATCACATCTTTTCTGGTGACAATGCCGATGAAGGCACCGCCGTCATCCACCACAGGGACGAAGTTCTGCGTCTTGGCGGAGGAGATCAGATCCTCGATGTCAGCATCGATGCGCACCGGCATGTAATCTCTCTTGCGGCGGATGCTCAGCATGGGAACGTCCTCTGCCTCCTTCAGACTTAAATCATACCGGTCTTTGATGAAGCGCAGCAAGTCGCCTTCTGTCAGAGTGCCCAGATATTGCCCGGTGGACTGACGGATGACGGGAATGGCACTGAACTGGCGGTGTTCCATTTTTTCGATAGACTGGCGCAGCGTATCTGTGTCATAGACATAGGCAACGTCGTTTTTGGGGGTTAAGCAAAATAGTATATTCATCTGTGTTGTCCCTCGGCCGGTTAGTTTCTGTATACGATGGATTCAGCCAGTGCATTGGCGGCTTCTTCCCCCAGATAGTAGGTGACGATGGCAAGGCCGAAGTCGATAGCACAGCCCATGCCTCTGCCGGTAATGAATTTGCCGTCCGTGGTGGCGGACTCATAGGTCAGGATGGCACCCTTCATATCCGGCTCCATGGCGGGATAACAGGTGGCATGCTTGCCCTCCAAAAGACCGAGGCCGGCCAGAACGGTGGGGGCTGCGCAGATGGCAGCCAGAGGCTTCCCCTGCGCAGCAAAGGCGGTAAGCTGTGCGGTGAGAGGGGCACATTCCTTTAAATGGGTGGTACCCGGAAGACCGCCGGGGAGAACCAACATGTCATATTCGTCAAAGTCAAGGTCCTGCAGCAGGATATCCGCATGGATAGAAATCTGATGGGAAGAGGTGATGGTGTGCGTGTCAGAAATGGAAACGGTGGTGACGGGAATGCCTGCTCTGCGCAGCAGATCTACCACTGTCAGGGCTTCGATCTCTTCGTGACCGTCAGCGAGAAAAACAGCGACTTTCTTATCAATGAGTAGTTTATGCATGGTGATGGCCTCCTTATGCCTTTTTTGAAGCGATGCATTATTTTCGATTTTCGGTTAATTTTTGGTGAATCGGTACTTTGGATTTTGGTGCTTCCATGGCACTTGAATCCAAAGTGGACCCTGCAATGGTTTCCTTCCGATACAGCCTCCTTTAGTATACCATTTTTCTTCTAAAAAAAATGGTCCAAACCGTGAATATAGTATAAAAAATATATAAATGATCATCGGCATGACAGGCAATATTTGTGAGCAATACACAATAAATCCAGAGAAAGTATCCGGAAACAGCAGGGTAACAATTTCGGCAAACTGTGTATAATTGCGTGTCTGCTCTTCCTTTTTTTGGAAAAAAGGTTTAGTATAGGGAAAAGCAATTTTGAAAAGGAATACAGTGAGCAGTGGTTGCAGCAGTGATGCAGTATCTACGGTATTTGTGCAGAATCCCGTCAGAGGATTTGCCTATGCGGAAATCTCTTTGCGTCACCGCATGAAACTGTCTTCACGTTGCCGCAGACAAGCTGCGGTATAGAAAGGAGAAAAATGGCAAAGTTAGGTAAATTTTTAGTAGGATGTGCAGTAGTTGGTGCAGCGGCAGCCAGTGTTTATCATTATCTGGAGCAGAATTCCAAATCCTCTGTCTGTGATGTGGATGAAGAGGACAGTGATTTCGAGGATGAGAATCAGGAGACAGGTGCAGAAGAGGAGGCGGATGCTTTCGCACAGGCTGCCAGCCGCACCTATACGACCTTAAAGACCGGCGCAGATGAGGCTATGGCCAAGGTAAAGGAAGCAATCGGCCCCAAGGGCGAGAGCGTTTTAAATGTAGTGGGAGAGACCGCCGGGAAGGTAAAGGATGTGGTGGTAGATTCCACCATCCGCATCAAGGACATCGTACAGGAAAAGCCGGAAGAGGAAGATCCCGACAATGCAGTGCCGGAGGATGAGACTTTTGCAGACGAAGCCGAAGCAAAAGAAGAGGCAGCGGGCGAGCCGGAAGAGGAAGCAGAAGTGATGCACACTTGTGCGGAAGCAGCAGATGCAGCACCGGAGAAGGCGGATACAGCGGAGGAAGCAGCGAAGGAGGGTGCTGTAGATTTTGCAGATGTTTCCGATGCTTTTGCACAGAAAGCAGATAAGGTAGAAAAATTCTTCGACGAAGAATAAAAGTATCTCGGAGTATCACATTATTATGGTAAAAAAGCGCAGCGAGGAGGCTATCTTCGCCGCGCTTTTTGCGGGCAATACACTATTTTATCTCATGAGGAGGGAAAGATTCATGACAAAAGAAAAAGTCAAAATCGGAGAAAATCCAATTTATGACGCCAGAGTCCTGGGCACCCCCAGAGTGCTGGTACTGGGAATACAGCACATGTTCGCCATGTTCGGCGCCACCGTGCTGGTGCCGGTGCTGACAGGCCTGAGTGTCTCCACCACCTTGCTTTTTGCCGGTGTAGGCACTTTGCTGTTCCATCTGATTTCCAAGAGAAAGGTACCTGCATTCCTGGGTTCTTCCTTTGCATTTTTGGCCGGCTATGCGGCAATTGCACCAAATCAGGAGGCTGAGCTTTTGCCCTATGCCTGCTTCGGTGTCGCTATTGCAGGCCTGATCTATCTGATTCTGGCAGCACTCTTTAAGGTATTCGGTGCCAATAAGGTCATGCGCTATTTTCCGCCGGTCGTTACCGGTCCGATCATCATTGCCATCGGTCTTAACCTGTCTCAGTCTGCCATCGATAATTGCGCTTCCAACTGGTGGATCGCTCTGGTAGCGATCGCAATCATTGTGATCTGTAATGTATGGGGCAAAGGCATGATCAAGATCATTCCCATCATCATGGGTGTGGTAGGCTCTTATCTGGTAGCCGCTGTTGCCGGTCTTATCGATTTTACACCTGTGGCAGAGGCTGCATGGGTCGGTCTTCCTCTGGATTATTCCCGTACTGTATTTGCTATCTTTACCGGCGGCAATCTGAATACTTCTCTGCTCTTGACCAGTGTGATCACCATTGCACCTATTGCTTTTGCAACTATGATGGAGCATATCGGTGACATTTCTGCGATTTCTTCTACCGTAGGGAAGAATTACATCAAGGATCCGGGCCTGCACCGTACGCTTACCGGCGACGGTCTTGCAACCACGATTGCCTCCCTTTTCGGTGCACCTGCCAATACCACCTATGGCGAGAATACCGGCGTGCTGACACTGACCAAGGTCTATGATCCCATGGTAGTGCGTCTGGCAGCTGTATTTGCCATTGTCTTTTCCTTCTGCCCTAAATTTGCAGCCATCATCGAGGTAATGCCTGCTGCGACCATGGGTGGTATTTCCCTGGTTCTTTATGGCATGATCTCTGCAGTAGGTGTGCGCAATGTGGTAGAGACCAAGGTGGATTTCAGCAAGAGCCGCAACGTCATTATCGCTGCGCTGATTCTGGTGCTTTCCATCGGTATCAATTATTCCGCTGCAGGCAGTGTAGGCTTCAGCGTGGGAAGCGTTACCCTGAGCTTTTCCGGTCTGGCAGTAGGTTCCTTTGTAGGTATCGTTCTCAATGCCATCCTGCCCGGCAAGGACTATAAGTTTGCAGACGAAGAGCCCAATACCACCGGTGTGGACTTTGAAATCGTCCAGGGTGAGAGCCTGACAGAGAAAAAGTAAGTCTGACAGAGAAAAAATAAACCTGACAGAGAAAAAGCAAATCTGACAGAGAATAAAGTAAAACTTGGGAAACACTGATTGAATCAGTGCTTACGCACAAAAAACCGGCTGCCGCAGAGTCCTGTCTGTGGCAGCCGGTTTTTTGGCGTGGGACACGCTTACCATCGGCCGAAGTGTGGATGCAAAGCGCGGAATAATCCGGATATCATGGAATAAAAATATATGTGTGTTGACAGTTAAAAAAAAATAACGTATACTCACTGTATTAACACGAATAATACAGTAAATACAGAAGCGGGAAAGGAGAGCCAGATGGTACTGATTGATTATCAGGATCCGCGCCCGATCTATGAGCAGATTACGGATAATTATAAAAAGCTCATATTAAAGGGTGTTTTTGAACCGGATGAGCAGATGCCTTCGGTGAGAAATCTCGCCATGGAACTCTCGACCAATCCCAATACGGTGCAGAGAGCGTATGCAGAATTAGAGAGGCAGGGCTTTATCTACACGGTGAAGGGCCGGGGCAATTTCGTAAATGGCAGCAAATCTCTCAAGGAAGAGAGAGCAAAGGAAATCCGGCGGGAGATCGAGACGCTCCTGCAGGAGGCAGAGGAAATGGGCTTTAGCAGAGAAGAGATGCTGCCCCGATAAGCAGCAGAGCTGTTTGCGCTGCAGGCGCACAAACAGCACAACGCAAGTGGATTTCGGCTTGCATTGCGATTCCTTGAAAGCCAGTGCCTGCGGAATGGGGATTACTATGATTGATATAAGAAATCTGGAAAAGTCTTTTGGCGAAAATAAGGCGGTGAATCAGATCACACTTTCCATCCAGGAACGCCAGGTTTTCGGACTGATCGGCACTAATGGCGCGGGAAAGAGCACGCTCCTTCGGATGGCGGCCGGTGTGCTGCGGCCGGATGGCGGCACGGTGTGTCTTGATAATATGCCGGTCTATGATAATCCGGAGGCAAAGAAAAAGCTGTTTTTTATCCCGGATGAGCCGTATTTTTTTCCCAATGCCAGTGCAGTGGATATGCGGGATTATTACAGCCATATTTATGATGGTTTTGACAAAAACAGGTTTAATCATTATCTGGAGGACTTTGGCCTGAAGCCCTCCGATAAAATCCAGCACTATTCCAAGGGAATGCGCAAGCAATTGGCCGTGCTTTTGGGAGTATGTGCCGGGACACCCTATCTATTCTGCGATGAGACCTTTGACGGACTGGATCCCGTGATGCGGCAGGGGGTAAAGAGCCTCTTTGCCAAAGATATGGAGGAACGGGGACTTACGCCTGTTATCGCGTCCCATAACCTCCGGGAGCTGGAGGATATCTGTGATCACGTGGGACTGCTGCACAAGGGCGGCGTTCTTTTATCAGAGGATGTGGAATCCATGAAGCTGGGTATTCAGAAGGTACAGTGTGTCTTTGAGACACCCGAGGAGGCAGACAGGGTTATCGGCAGACTGCAGGTGATGAAGCATGAGACCAGAGGCAAGCTCCATACCCTGACGGTAAAAGACAGCAGAGAAAAGGTGGAGGAAGCCTTTGCGGGGGTAAAGACCCTGTTTTATGAAATACTTCCCCTGTCCTTGGAAGAAATCTTTATCAGTGAAACGGAGGTAGCAGGCTATGATGTCAAGAAACTCATCCTTGGTTAATACAGTTTCTGTAAAAGGCATGCAGCGCGAGCTGTTTAGCCGGCGAATATGGGCGGCAGTGATTTCCTGGCTGTTTTTCCTGCTGTATTATCCGGCAGGAGTCATTATGCTGATTACCGGTGTGCAGGCCAGAAGTCAGTATTATCAATATACGGCAAGGCAGGCAAGATATGCAGCCATGTCTGAGGTGTCCCAGTGGATCGGATTAGAGCAGACCGGTGTGTGGGGTGTAGTTGTGTTGGCTGTTATAATCGCGCTGGAGGGATATGCTTATTTAAATAATCGGCGAAAGCTGGATTTTTATGAAAGCCAGCCTGTCCCCCGGAATACCAGATTCTGGGCCATCTATGTGAATGGATTACTGCTCTATATTGTTCCTTACCTGTGCAGTCTTGTACTTTCCATTGCAGTGGCGGCAGGGATGCATGCCATGAATGTTCCTATTGCGGTGAACGGACTGTATGCTTTTGTCAGGGTGAGTTTTTTGTTTCTGGCAGTATACAGCACGGCGATTCTGGCCGTGATGCTGACAGGCAACCTCGTGGTGGCCGGGGGAATTACAATCATATTCCTCGGGCTGGAGGCGATGCTTCGCAGTGTGCTTTATCATTATGCGGTTATGCTGCTGCGGACCTTTTACAGCGATGGCATGAAGGGAACATTTTTCTCCTGTATCGGTGCCTACAGCCAGTTCTTAAATACGGATATCTGGCGGGAGGGTATGATCACCACGGAGGAAAGTTTTCGCATCTACGGTATTTATAATATTCAGATTCCTTCCATGCAATTTCTGGGAAAGGTTTTTGTGCAGGGATGGACCTATGATCTGCGCCTGCTGATACTGTGGGCAGCTATCACTGCGATTGCTTTTATCTGCTACAGAAAGCGCCGGACAGAGAGCGCGGGGCAGGCATTGGCTTTCCAGGTAATCCGTTTCCCTCTTAAATTGGCAGTGGGCATACCGGCGGCTCTTTTTATCGGGAAACTGCTCACCGACATGTACAATGTATCCAGGGAGAGTGCTGCTACAGCCATTACGATCCTGGGCATTGCGCTGACCGCCGTGATTTTAGGATGTGCGCTGGAGATTCTCTATGATTTTAATATCCGGTCTGTGTTTCGCAGGTTTTGGCAGGCAGCCCTTGCCGGCGCAGCAGCGGTATTGATCTTCAGCATTTACCGCTTTGATCTGACAGGCTATGATCTGTATGTGCCTGACGCAGATAAAGTGGAAAGCGCTGCTCTGATTGGAGAGGATGCCAACAGAGGATATGTGGACAGCAATCTGGAGTATCTTTATGATTCCAATGCATTTTTAAACAGCCGCATGAAGCTGACCGATATAGGGGCCGTAGAAGAGATAGCACTGGCAGGACAGCGTAACCGTGTAGAGAATGACGGACAAAGCTATCAATACGGCTCGGGAGATGCCAAGGGCTGGGAAGCGACGGTATTTTACCACATGAAGGACGGCAGTACAATCGCTCGTTCTATCACCATTCCTTATGATATGAAGGAACAGACCATGAATGCGGTGGTGGGATCAAAAGAGTATAAAGAGGCGATTTATGAGGTGTATGACGGCTTTGAAGAGGACAGCATGAAGAAGCTTGCCGAGAATGGCTACATAGGCTACGACTGTGGCTATGGAACCAAGAGGACAGACGGCAGTTCCTTCGAAGCTTTTGCCAGGGCATACGCAAAAGATTTGGAAAAGTATGATTATACGCTGGCCAGCACCAAGGAACCGGTAGGTGTGGTTTATGTAGGACTGCAGGAGGAACAGAGCAGTTACAGCTACATGCTTAACTATGAGGTCTATGATACCTATACGAATACCATCGCATTTCTGAAGGAACAGGGCATATATCAGGAAAGTGTGCCGACTGCTGAGCAGGTGGCAAAGCTTTCTGTGGAGTATTACGGACCGGGGCCGGAAGATGGACAGAGCGATATCGATGAGATCGATCCGGGAATGAATGTAGACTATACCTATACAGAAAGCAGCAATGCCGGAAGTACAAGAAAGACTTACACAGATAAAAAAGAGATGGAAGAGATCCTGCAGCATGTGGTGTCAGCATCCAGAAGCGCCTATTGGAAGAAGGGACAGAGCAGCGAAGACTATTACAGCATCACTTTAACGCTGGAGGATGATGCCGGTGCAGACAGTCAGGGATATGAAAATATCTGGTATTATAATTTCAGAGCCGGAGAAGTGCCGTCCTTTGTCAACAGAGATCTGGGTGTGAATTAGGTTATTAAAATACAGAGCGCCAAAACGTTAAATTTTAAATGCTAAAACATTAAAAGTTTAAATACTAAAACACTATAATCTCGAATGTTAAAAGGTTAAAACCTTAAACGCTAAAATGTTAGGACCCTGCCGGGGTATATACCGCTGGCAGGGTTCTTTATTGAAGAGAAATATTGACTATGTTAATATGATATTTTGAGAGTTGCCGGATGGAACAGCCCGGCCATGCAGGAGCAGACAGAGGAAATAGAGCAGTCTGCTGATGTGGTATATGGTAATGATAGAATTGGATTTAAGCAAAAATCTGTGGCAGAAACAGGAGGTGATCTGTTCAATGAGTAAGATAGCAGCCATGATGGTAGTGATCATCGCTTTTGCACTGGCTACAGGATTATCGGCTTTTTTAAGTTTCCGCTCCACGATGAGCAGGAGCAGGGATAAACAGGAAAAGGAAGCCAGAGAGGCTGTGCAGGAAGGATCCATGGGGGAAAAAGACGGTAAAAGCAATGACCTAAACGAGGCAGAGCAATCTGCAGAGGCAAATACAAAAAGATAAAGGAGATTACCATGCTGGAGAATGTAAAAAAGTGTATTGATTTCATTCGAGAGAAGACGGATTTTGTGCCGAGGGTGGCAGTGACCCTGGGATCGGGACTTGGCAATTATGCAGGCCGGGTACAGGTAGTATGTGAGATTTCCTATCGGGAGCTGGCACCCTTTGGCTTCCCGGTTTCTACAGCACCGGGGCATGACGGCCGTTTTATCCTGGGATATGTGGGAGAGACACCGGTGATCTGCATGAAGGGAAGAGTTCATCTCTATGAGGGATATACCGGAGAGCGGGTGGTGATGCCGGTGCGTGTGATGCAGGGCTTAGGCGCCCGTATCCTGCTTCTGACCAATGCCAGCGGCGGTATGAATCCGGATAATCCCGCAGGTTCTCTTTGTCTGATCAAGGATCATATTTCCTGCTTTGTGCCCAATCCGCTGATCGGACCTAATGATGAAGAGGAAGGAGTGCGCTTCCCGGATATGACAGCTGTCTATGACAGAGAATTGCAGAAACTGGCCATTGCGGCTGCTCAAAAGGTAGGAGTAGAGCTGGGCAGCGGTATCTATGTGCAATTGACAGGCCCTTCCTTTGAAAGTCCTGCGGAAATACGCATGCTGCGCGCATTAGGTGCGGATATGGTAGGTATGAGCACTGTGGTAGAGGCCATCACAGCCAGACATATGGGAATGCAGGTACTGGGGATTTCCCTGGTTACCAATCTGGCAGCGGGCATCACTCCGACACCTCTTACCAGCGAGGAAGTAATCGAGGCCGGCAAGGCAGCAGAGCCTAAATTCGAGGCATTGGTGACAGAGATTCTTAGGCAGGTAAAGTAGGTAAACCGCGGCAGAAATGGGGCAATCTATCCTAATTGCCTGATGGCAATTAGGATAGATTGCAACCATGCTGCAAGCAGCATGGTTGCTTGATCACATTGGAGAATTCGCCTGCGCGAATTCTCCTCGTGCTGTCGCAGTAAACTGCGACAGAAAGGGGTAAAAATGAGCAATATCAGATTTTACAATGCACGGATACTGACCATGGCTGAGGGGGAGGATGTCTTCCTGGGAGAGGTCTGGACGGAAAATGACAGGATCATTTATGTGGGTGACGGTACGGATTTAGATGCCTATTATCAGAGAACAGGCAGGCAGATGATTCTCTGGGATAAGGAGATCGACTGTGACGGCAATCTGCTGATGCCCGGATTTAAGGATGCCCATACCCACTCTGCTATGACTTTCCTCCGTTCCTCGGCGGACGATATGCCTTTAAATGACTGGTTAAACCAGCAGGTTTTTCCCTATGAGGCGAAGCTGACACCGGAGGATATCTATATCCTTTCCAAGTTGGCTATTCTGGAATATCTCACCAGCGGTATTACTGCAGCCATGGAAATGTATCTCACACCGGAATCCATAGCCCCGGCTTTTGAGGAGATGGGCATGCGCCTGGTGCAGGTGGGTGCTGTGAATAACTTTTCCCAGTCCGTGGAGAATGTGGAAAAATGGTATAAGAATCTCAACGGCACTTCTTCACTTACGAGTTTTCAGCTGGGATTTCACGCAGAGTATACCTGCAGCAGGGAGCTTTTGGAGCAGATGGCGGTATTGGCGCATAAATACCAGGCACCTGTCTTTACGCATATTTCCGAGACAAAGGCAGAGGTGGAAGGCTGTATAGAGCGTTACGGGAAGACACCGGTGGCTTTTCTCGCCGATCTAGGTATGTTTGACTATGGCGGCGCCGGCTATCATCTGGTGCACACCACACCGGAGGATTGGGAAATCCTGAAGGAAAAGAACATTGCAGTGGTGACCAATCCAGGTTCCAATACTAAGTTGGCCAGCGGTATCGCGCCGATTTCCCGGTATCTGGAAAAGGGCATTATGGTGGCTATCGGCACAGACGGCCCTGCCAGCAATAACTGTCTGGACATGTTCCGGGAAATGTTCCTTGTCACGGGGCTTGCCAAGCTGCGGGAGCAGGATGCCTCTGCCGTGCCGGCAAGGAAGGTCTTAAGAATGGCTGTTTCCGGCGGCGCCCATGTGATGGGGCTGCCTGATGCAGACAGGATCGCAGAAGGAAAGCTGGCGGATCTGATTCTTCTGGATGTACATCAGCCGAATATGCAGCCGATTCAAAATCCGGAGTGCAACATTGTTTACAGCGGATCCAAGCAGAATGTGGTGATGACCATGGTGGCTGGGCGTATCCTCTATGAGCGTCTGGACGGCGGCCGGGCAACCTTCCACGTGGGAGAGGAACCGGAGAGTATTTATGAGGCCTGCACCAGAATCAGAGACAGAATAAAGAATTAAAAACGATATGGAATATATTACATTTCTTATTTTTGTGGCAGTGGTTCTGCTGCTGATGACCATTCTGGGAAAAAGGGATGAACACCGCAAAAAGCTGCGCTTTCGTCAAAAACTGGAAAAACAGTTCGGCAGTATGTCGGAGAAAGCGCTTTCTCTGGAGAGATATGCCCATATCGGCGGTTACTATGAAAAGCATAAAAGCAAGGGCGATATTGATGCCATCACCTGGAACGATCTGGAAATGGATCGGGTCTACAGTCAGATGGACACCTGCCAAAGCGCTGCGGGAGATGAATACCTCTATGCGCTGCTGCATGCTCCGGCGGGCTGCAGAAAAGAGGAGAAGCTCTCAGAAGAACAGCTGACATACCTGGCGGAGCACACCAGGGAAAGAGTACAGCTGCAGGAGATACTGGCACAGCTGGGCAATACAGGGAAGTACTCTCTGTATGATTATCTGGATTATCTGGAGCAATTGGGAGAGAGGAATCCTCGCAAACATCTGGCGGCGCTGCTGCTTCCCGTAATCTGCATAGCGGTGATGTTCGTCTCTGTGCCTGTGGGAACGGTGGCACTGGTATTGGTCCTTGCCTATAACCTTTACAGTTATTTTAATGAAAAAAGGCAGATCGAGCCCTATCTGATTTCCTTTGCATTTCTGCTTCGACTGATCAGGTGCGCCCGGACTATGGCAGAATCAGTCGCCTTTACCCGGTGTGAGGCATTTAGTGAAGAAAGGAAGGCTTTGCAGCATCTGACAGAAGGCTTTGCGCGATTCTGCAGAGGATCCGGCCTGCTTCTGAGCGGCAGTTACGGCGCAGGGGGCAGCCCTGCCGATCTGGCGATGGATTATGTGCGCATGCTGCTGCATTTAGACCTTCTTAAATTTGACAGCATGCTGGCAGAGGTAAAACAAAAGCGGCTTGAGATCGATGAACTGCTGACCGTTACAGGCAGAATCGATGCACAGATCGCTGTGGCCGGCTACAGACAGGCACTGCCATATTGGTCCTTACCGGTTATGGAGGAAAAAAGCAGTATGAATCATCCGGTATTCCATGCCGGAGAGCTGTATCATCCTCTGATTTCAGAACCGGTGCCCAATTCACTGCATACGGAAAAATCTGTGCTGCTGACAGGGTCCAATGCCTCCGGCAAATCTACTTTTTTAAAGGCTGCGGCGCTGTGTGCACTCCTTTCTCAGACGATTCGCACAGCACCGGCGAAAAGCTATGAAGGAGCTTACTTTCGGATCTATTCCTCCATGGCGCTGCGGGATAATCTGCAGGGCGGAGAGAGCTATTTCATAGTAGAGATCAAGTCACTCAAGCGCATTGTGGATGCGGTAGCAGGGGAGCCTTCCGGTACAGAGCAAGAAGAACATCCCCCGATTCTTTGCTTTATTGACGAAGTATTGCGGGGAACCAATACGGTAGAGCGCATTGCCGCTTCTGCCCAGATTCTGAAAAATCTTTCGGAAAAAGGAGCGCTTTGTTTCGCAGCCACTCATGATGTGGAACTGACCCATATGTTGGAAGAGTTCTACGAGAATTACCACTTTGAGGAGAGCTTTGAGGATGGAGACATCACCTTCCCTTACAGGTTACTTAAGGGAAGAGCCCAATCCAGAAATGCTATCCGGCTGCTTTCTTCCATAGGATATGCGCCTGGTGTGGTGCAGCTGGCAGAGGAGAGTGCAGAGAGATTCTTAAATACCGGGGACTGGAGTTTGTAATAAAAGAGGAAGAGAGGGCCTTGCGGATGATGAAGGTTACAATCTATACAGATGGGGCGGCCAGAGGTAATCCGGATGGCCCCGGCGGATACGGCACCATTTTGCAGTATGTGGATCCTAAGGGTGTTTTGCATGAAAGAGAGTACGCAGAAGGATTTCCCAAGACCACGAATAACAGAATGGAACTTATGGCTGCCATCATAGGTCTGGAGGCGCTTAAAAAGCCTTGC
Source organism: bacterium (assembly GCA_963593905.1). GTDB lineage: Bacteria > Bacillota > Clostridia > Lachnospirales > Lachnospiraceae > CAG-791. The sequence goes on from CAVBBL010000002.1 coordinate 121,488, forward strand.
CAGGTGGAACTTTACTCGGATTCTCAATATCTGATCAATGCATTTAATAAGAATTGGATCCAGGGGTGGCAGAAGAAAGGATGGAAGACAGCTTCCGGCGGACCGGTGAAAAACCAGGAACTGTGGGAACGGTTGCTGAAGGCTATGGAGATGCACGAGGTGCATTTTCATTGGGTCAAGGGCCATGACGGTCATCCCGAAAATGAGCGTTGTGATAAACTGGCCACTACCGCAGCAGATGCCCTGAAGGAACGATAAAGAGAATGCAGCATAAGAGGTGAATATGGAAACGATACAGATTAAATATTTCAGCAAAGATATCGAAAAGCTTCATGCTATTGCAGGAAAATCAGATTGGATCGACCTGCGCAGTGCGGAAAAGGTGGAACTGAAAAAAGGAGAATTCCGTCTGATTCGTCTGGGAGTGGGGATGAAACTGCCGGAGGGTTATGAGGCCCACGTGGTGCCCCGCAGCTCCACCTACAAGAATTTCGGCTTGCTGCAGACCAATCATATGGGTGTGATCGATAATTCCTACAGCGGAGACAATGATGAGTGGAAATTCCCGGCACTGGCTGTGCGAGATACCCAAATTGAGATAGGAGACAGAATCTGTCAGTTCCGCATTATGAAAAGTCAGCCCCAGCTGTGCTTTGAAGAGGTGGAGCATCTGGATGACACAGACAGAGGCGGATTTGGCAGTACAGGGAAAAATTAGTGCAATAAAGCAAGAGAAAGCAAGACAAAAATAGATAAAGCAAAGTAAGATAAAGCAAAGCATGATGAAGCAAGGCGAAGATAGATAAAGCAAAGATTAATAAAGCAAGATAAAAACAGGCAAAGAAAACAAAGCGAGAAAATAAAGCAATAAAATTAAAAGCAATAAATTAAAAGCAGGAAGGCGTACAATTCTGAAAAAATGCACATCTTCCTGCTTTTTTTATTTTTCTATTTTTTTATTCTTTGATACCAGGGTCAAAACATGAGTAAGCAGCTATTTTGTAGAAAAAAGAGCACATTACAAATGCATGCGGATTGCAGGATGTTGTGTCCCAGTGGAGACTTTTGCACCGACCGAAGGGCAGCATAAACGAAAGTCACAGAGCAATCCGGGTATCAATAGGATTCCCTAGAGCCTTTGGAAAATCTGGAAATTTACAACTTCTCGCCCTTATGCTTCTGGAAGAAGTCCTTTGTCTCCTTTGCCACGATGCCGCTTAATACGAACAGGGCAATCATGTTCGGGATTGCCATCAGGCCGTTAAAGATATCGGCGATGGTCCATACCGCGCTGACTGTCATGTAAGGACCGATGAAGACAGCCAGAATATAGAGCCAGCGGTAGATCATGACATGTTTCATGTTGCCGCCGCTTAAATATTCCAGGCATCGCTCACTGTAGTAGTCCCATCCCAGAATAGTGGTGAAGGCGAAGAATACCAGACACAGCATCAGGATAAAGGCGGAGAACTGCTCCGGGAAGGGAAGTCCCTTCTGGAAGGCATAGGTGGTGACCTGAACGCCCTCTAATCCCTCTACCTGCCATGCACCTGTCAGAACGATGGAAAGACCGGTGAGTGTGCAGATGATGATGGTGTCGATAAAAGTACCGGTCATGCAGACAAGGCCCTGGCGTACAGGCTCCTTGGTCTGTGCAGCGGCAGCGGCAATAGGCGCACTTCCTAAGCCTGCCTCATTGGAGAAGATACCCCTGGCCACACCCTTTTGCATGGCGACGAACATGCTGCCTACGGCGCCGCCGGTAATGGCCCTGGGAGAGAAAGCGGCCTCTACAATAGTGCAGATCGCACTGGGGACAGCAGTGATATTGCAGATGATCAGTATGATGGCAAATACGAAGTACAGGATAGCCATGAAAGGAACGATGACCTGGCTGACACTGGCAATTCGCTTTACACCGCCGATCAGTACAGCTGCGACGCAGATAGAGAGCAGCAAGGAGGCTACCACCACTGACCAGGAATATTCACCCAGGAACGGCAGGATCTTCACGGTATGCACGTTATTGGGATCAAAGAACCCGTTGATGGCACTGGAAATACCATTGACCTGACTGAAGGTACCGATGCCGAAAAGACCTACGCAGACACCGAAGAAAGCAAAGAGCTTGGCAAGCCATTTCCAACGCTTTCCCATGCCTAATTCAATGTAATAGAAGGGACCGCCCAGACTGTGTCCGTCAGGTGCCACAGTGCGGTATTTAACTGCCAGAAGACCTTCAGAATACTTGGTGGCCATGCCCAGGAAGGCAGCCACGATCATCCAGAACAGGGCACCGGGACCGCCGGCACAGACAGCAGTGGCTACACCTACGATATTGCCGGTACCGATGGTGGCACTTAAGGCGGTGCAAAGAGCGGCAAAGCTGGTAATCTCTCCCTCACCGTCTTCTTCATTCTTGATCATCCACTTTAAGGCCAGCGGGAGCTTTCGTACCTGCAAAAGGCCGAGACGTACTGTCAGAAGCAGTCCGCCTGCCATGATCAGCACCATCAAGGGAATGCCCCAGACAAGGTCGTCTACGGTTCCCAGAAAACTGTTGATTGAATTCCACATTTTGTTTTTCCCCTCTCGATGTGATGAAATAATGAGAGAGCGTTCCCGAAATGAATCGATGATATCTGGATTTGGAATGTGTACAGATTTGTTGCTTATTGCTAAAACAGCTTCTCTGTCCTTTTACCTGAGAGATTTCATGCCCACCGCAAAGATGTGCATGTTGCCCCTTCGGCCCCCGGCGCTGCCGGGCGTCTCCAGAGAGTCGATCTGTTTACAGTTTCACCGCTTTGGCGGCACCTGAGAGTGTTACTCCTTCGGCAGAGTGTCAGTCCGGAGAGGAACGCGATGTGCGCAGTGGGTGTCTCCGGAGCTTTGATCATTTTCCTGCAAACTTCGTCTCGAAAATAGCTCTATGGGCGATACTATAGCGTGAAATGGTTTATTTTTCAAGATGCAGTTACAAATTCTGCTTATAGTTTTACACAGTGGTCAGAAGTGTAACTGATGATGTGCTGCATCAAACGTGGCGGTGCTCGGTCGTACATCGGTATGACAGTGGTTAGTGACACCCGGTCATGCCCCGGAGCGCGGCAGATGTCTCGCACCATGCACTTTGCACCGTTTTGCTATGGTTTGCCTCTTGCCTGCGGATGGCCGGCCCTTAACTCGCATCCCCGCCTGATGCGGGGATGCTCAGACAGGCGGGCCTATCATGCGCGCTCTGAAAGCGCGCATGATACCCTCCTCCGGCTTCGATGCAAACCAAGCAAAACTGGCGCGCAGTGCAGAGGATGCGAGACATCTGCCACGCCCCGGGGCATTAGTGCATAGAGACGATGTAAGTGTTGTGTGACCCGTACTCTATAATGGTCGACGGTAAGTAGTTAGTACAAGTAGATTTGTAGGTATGTACACAGGGCTGTGTCAGCGCAGATGCATGTGAGCATATGCCTTGGGAGAATGTGACATAATGGATATCAGTTGAAACGACAAGGAAAATAAAAATTAGTGCTTTTATAGGAGTGACTTGTAAATTGTCTGAAAATAATACATTATAGTGAATAACATATCACTGTTTTTCGTAACAGTCACCGGCAATGAAAACATGTCTGTTTTACTCGAAGCAATCATCATGTCTCAAGAGGGCATGACGGTCAGCACTCTCCGTTCCTTCAGGGAACTGCATCGTGATCATACAGCAGGAACACAGATGTTCTGGATTGTGCCCTCTTTACCTGTCGCCGCTATTTCATCGGTTCTGTCAATTATGCCATTTCCCTCCCCAGGTCTATGCAAACTGACTTTGATTTGATACAATTATCCTGTCTGTTTGGCGACTGCACTCTGTGCAGGAAGGCATCGCCTTACAGTAATGCTTTTAGGAGAAAGGAGCATCATCATGGCTACTGAGCAGGATAAGAAGAGCAAAACATATAATGTAGAGTCAACAGCACAGATCGGCACCGTAAAGATCGCCGATGACGTGGTGGGAATGATCGCCATCTATGCAGCAATGGAAGTGGAGGGCGTCTCCTCCATGGCCGGCAGCATGACTACGGAGCTGTTGGATATGGCAGGCATCAAGAGTCAGAATAAGGGCGTCAAAGTAGAGGTGGAAGATGGTAAAGTCAGAGTGGCACTTTCTCTGATTATGGCCTATGGATACAATATTCCGGCTACCAGCTCCAAGGTACAAAATAAGGTCAAGTCAACTATTGAGAGTATGACAGGACTGCGTGTCACCGATGTCAATATCCGCATTGCAGGAATCAACGTAGCAAAGGACAAATAAGCACCCATGAAGAGAAGTCTTTTACGAGAACAGGTATTTAAGCTCTTATTCCGTCTGGATTTTGTAGGACAGGAAGAAATGTCCGAGCAGGAGGAGCTTTTTTTTGAGGACAGGGGAGTGACCATTGCGCCCCGTGACCGCGAACTGATTTTAAGACAGTATCGCGGCATCAGAGAGCATCTGGAAGAAATCGATGCGATTTTGGAGGAGAGCGCCAGCGGATGGAATTTAACCAGAGTCGGTAAAGTAGAGCTGGCTGTCCTGCGGCTTGCCGTTTATGAGATGAAATTTGATGAGACCGTCCCGGTGGGCGTAGCCATCAATGAGGCTGTGGAGATTGCAGGTAAGTACGGTCAGGAAGGCGCCGGTGCTTTTGTCAATGCAGTGCTGTCCAATGTCAATAAACCCCAGGAGGCACGCAAGGTTCCGTTACCGGCTGTTATGCAGCGCAAACAGGCTTCTTCGAAGGAAAATCAGGCAGTGATCCTGGTAAAGAAGTCTGGTTCTGCGGGTAAGAGCGACCGAAAGGAAGAGCAGACAGTTTGAAAAAGACAAGGAGTGTCTTTTCGGTAGGACAGATCAATACCTATATCAAAAACATGTTTCAGCAGGATTATCTGCTGCATACAGTACTGGTGCGGGGTGAGGTGAGCAATTGCAAGTATCACTCTTCCGGGCATATTTATTTTACATTAAAGGATGAGACCGGCACGCTTTCCTGCGTGATGTTTGCCGGGAATCGGCGGGGACTTTCCTTCCCGATGCAGGAGGGAGACCAGGTGATCGCAGCCGGGAGCGTGGATGTCTACCAGAGGGACGGCAGATATCAGCTCTATGCAGAGCAAATCATCGCCGACGGCGCTGGGGCACTGAATGAGCGCTATGAACAGTTGAAGCGCCGATTAGAAGAACTGGGCATGTTTGATGAAGGATATAAGCAGCCCATCCCTCGGTATATACAGACACTGGGGGTGGTGACAGCGCCTACCGGCGCCGCAGTGCGGGACATTATCAACGTATCTCTGCGAAGAGATCCTTATCTGCAGATCATTCTCTATCCTGCCCAGGTACAGGGAGAGGGTGCGGCTCAGAGTATTGTAAACGGCATCCGGGCGTTGGAAGAGCAGAACGTGGATGTGATGATCATCGGCCGGGGCGGCGGCTCTCTGGAGGATCTGTGGGCATTCAACGAGGAGGTTGTGGCACAGGCAGTCTTTGACTGCACTGTCCCCATTATTTCCGCTGTAGGACACGAGACAGATACAGTAATTACAGATTATGTGGCGGACCTGCGGGCACCGACGCCTTCTGCGGCGGCGGAGCTGGCAGTTTTTGATTATTATCAGCTTATTGCCTCTCTGGAGGAATACAGATCTCAGCTGACAGGCTGTATGGAGCATAGAATCGCGTTGTGCAGGCAGCAGCTCTCTTCCCTGGAACGGGCACTGGGATATGCCTCACCGACTGCAAAGATCAGAGAACGCAGGATGCAGACCCTGCAGCTTTCGGAGCAGCTGATCCGTGCTATGGAGCAGAGTCTGACGGCAAAGAAGCACGAACTGGCATTGCTGGCAGGAAGGCTTCATGCTGCTTCACCGTTGGTGCGACTGTCCGGCGGTTACGGCTATGTGGAAAAGGAAGGACGAGGCCTCCAAAGCATACAGGAAGTGGAAAAGGGTGATTCTCTGCAAATTTATCTGCAGGACGGCAGCTTTCCGGCGATAGTCGAGTAAATGTATAAGAATGACAGGAATGAAAAATGCTGATGGCAGAGCTATGGTGCATTCATCCATGGAAAATCTGCTTTATACTGTCAGTGTTATGCTGTCGGTGTTATCAAAGGGCAGTAAAGAAAGGAAACAGTTTGGGAGAAATGCAGACAACCTCGCAGGAAGAAAAGAACGCGGATACAGCGAAGATCGAGGGAATGAAGTTGGAAGAGGCGCTGGATGAGCTGGCAAAGCTTCTGGACCGGATGGAAGAGGGAGACTTGCCGCTGGAGGAGAGCTTTCATCTGTATCGACAGGGCATGAAACTTGCAGAATATTGCAACGGGCAGCTGGATGATGTGGAAAAGCAAGTGAAAAAGATTGGGGCAGATGGAGAATTAGAGCCTTTTGCATAGAAATATGCCGGATAGCAAATAAGAATCGGAGATTCTCTTTATTTTCGCTCAGCTTTTTGCTCCTGACAGGGTATTCTTGTGCATAGCTATTGGTGCAGCAGGCGTCACCAATAGCCCTGAATGCAGATCAGATAGTGATTGGATCTGCAATTTCTTCGGTGTGAGGCGCCTGTGGAATGAGGATGAAAATGGGTTTTCAGGAAGAATTACAGTCAAAGACGCAGACATGTGAGCAGATCATCTTAAAGTTTCTGCCCTGTGCAGAGGGCTATGCGGCGAAAGTGGCAGAAGCCATGCATTACAGTGTAGAGGCCGGAGGAAAGCGGCTGCGGCCCCTTTTTCTGGCGGAAACCTGTCAAATGTACGGAGGCTCCATGACATTGGCAGAGCCCTTCATGGCGGCACTGGAGATGATTCATACCTATTCTCTGGTACACGACGATCTTCCCGCCATGGATAACGATGAATACAGACGGGGGAGAAAGACCACCCACGTGGTATACGGCGAAGGCATGGCGGTGCTGGCAGGAGATGCCCTTTTAAATTATGCCTACGAGACAGCGATTGGGGCTCTTTTCCTGGCACAGACCAAAGAAGAACAGATGCAGGTTTCCATGGCACTGCGGATTCTGGCGGCCAATGCCGGTATTTACGGCATGGTGGGCGGACAGTGTGCAGACCTGGAGGCGGAGGGAAAGGCAGGGAAAGTCAGCCCGCAGATGCTCCTCTATATTCATAAGCATAAGACGGCCTGCATGATCGAGAGCGGTTTCCAGATCGGTGCCGTATTGGCCGGCGCACCTCGGGAAGAAATCGATAAGCTTGGGAAGATTGCAGAACATATCGGTATTGCTTTCCAGATTCAGGACGACATTCTGGATGTGGAGGGAGACAGTGAAGCCATGGGAAAGGCCACGGGGCAGGATGCTCTGGATGAGAAGGTTACCTACGTTACCATGCACGGGCTTGCGCAGTCTAAAGAGGATGTTCGCACCCGTACCCAGGAGGCATTGGCACTTTATGACAGCCTTTCAGTAAAGAATGATTTTCTGCGGGAGCTGATCGTTACACTGATCAACCGCGTAAAATAATGGGATATCTGAGGGCAGAGGATAGGAAATGAGTAAATTGCCGTATCTTCGATAAACTGCCCGGAAAAGAGGATTAAGATGGGAAAGCTGTTAGATTCCATTCAAAAGGAAAATGATATCAAGAAGATTCCTGCCGAGTACTATGACGAACTGGCGCAGGAAATCCGGGATTTTCTGGTAGAAAAGATCAGTCACAGCGGTGGCCATCTGGGGAGCAATCTGGGAACTGTGGAACTTACCATGGCACTGCATCTTGTCATGAATTTCCCGGAGGATGATCTGATCTGGGATGTGGGACATCAGGCCTATACACATAAGATCCTGACAGGACGTAAGGAGGGATTTGACAGCCTTCGTAAATTCGGCGGCATGAGCGGTTTTCCCAAGCGAAAGGAAAGTGCCTGTGATGCCTTTGATACCGGACACAGCTCCACGTCTATTTCCGCCGGACTTGGTCTGGTAAAGGCCAGGGATCTGCGGGGAGAGAAACGCACCATTGTCTCTGTCATCGGAGACGGGGCCATGACCGGCGGTATGGCTTATGAAGCACTTAACAATGCGGCGAAGCTGACCACGAATTTTATCATCGTATTAAATGACAATAACATGTCTATCTCCGAAAATGTAGGAGGCCTGTCCAATTACCTTAACGATATCCGGACTTCAGACGGCTATCTGCATCTGCGGGATAAGGTCTATTATTCCATTAATGACAGCCTTCCCCGTGTGGTGAGCGGTATCCGGAAGGCAAAGAATTCCTTAAAGCAGCTAATGATTCCGGGCATGTATTTCGAGGATTTGGGCATTACCTATTTAGGACCTGTGGATGGACATAATATTTCCGATATGGTCAGGGCATTTCATGATGCCAAACGGATCAATAAGGCTGTGATTGTCCATGTGTGCACCAAAAAGGGAAAAGGCTACGAGCCGGCAGAGCGGCATCCGGCCCGCTTTCATGGGGCAGAACCGTTTGATGTTGCCACAGGTATCCCCAGTCATCCCCGGACAAAAGCCAATTACACGGATATTTTTTCCACGGTAATGATCAAACAGGCCGCGCAGCATAAGGATGTGGTAGCCATCACGGCAGCTATGGCAGACGGTGTGGGACTAAAGCGGTTTCGTAATATTTACCCGGATCGGTTTTTCGATGTGGGAATTGCAGAGCAGCATGCAGTGACCTTTGCAGCCGGACTGGCAGCAGGAGGGATGATTCCTGTCGTGGCGGTTTATTCCTCTTTCCTGCAGAGAGCCTACGATCAGATTCTCCATGACGTCTGTCTTCAGGATCTCCATGTGGTCTTTGCAGTGGACAGAGCAGGACTGGTGGGCGCAGACGGTGAGACCCATCAGGGCATTTTTGACCTTTCCTATCTTTCTTCCATTCCGAATATGACCGTGATGGCACCCAAGAATAAGTGGGAGCTCTCTGACATGCTGAAATTCGCCATTAACTGGCACGGCCCTATTGCAGTGCGTTATCCCAGAGGAGAGGCATTTGATCAATTGCAGGAGCAGCGCTCTCCGATTAAATATGGAGAAGCAGAGATTCTTTCCAGAGAAAGCGGTATCCTGCTGGTGGCATTGGGCAGCATGGTCAAGACGGCCCTGGAAGTGCAAGGGCAGCTACATGAAAAAGGACTTTCCTGTTCCGTCGTCAATGCACGCTTTGCACAGCCCTTTGATCACGAACTTTTGGAGGAACTTTTTGCCACCCATTCCCTGCTGGTCACGATGGAAGAAAATGCAGCCAGCGGCGGTTTCGGAGAGCATGTGCTGGCCTGGGCCAAGACGCTTCATAAGGCACCTGCCTGTTTATCAGTTTCTATTCCTGATGAATATGTGGAGCATGGCAACGTGGATCTTCTGAAAAAAGAAGTAGGGATAGATGCGGATTCTATCACAGCAAAGATCCTTGCAAAAATCGAAAAAAGGTAAGTTTGAATAAGCAGCTATTTTCCGTAGAAAATGAACGGATTACAAATGCTTAGAGAAGCGCGTGAGTGTAAGGAACGGAGTAATCCGGATATCAGATAGCAGATATCTGCTATCTGATATCGCTGTATGGATGCTGTAATTACCATCTGTTTGTGATCCTGTCAGGGAATCTGCCTTCGGGCAGTTTTTCGATAGACTAAGGCAGACGGTCTGCGGCGCAGAAAGGAATCGTTAACAAATGAAGACCAGACTCGATATATTGTTGACAGAGGGAGGATTTGCTCCGTCCCGTGAGAAGGCAAAGACCATGATCATGGAGGGCATCGTCTACGTCAACGGCCAAAAGGAGGACAAGGCAGGAAGTGCCTTTGATCCGGAAAAAAGTACCATTGAAGTACGGGGAGCAACATTGCCTTATGTCAGCAGAGGCGGTCTTAAGTTAGAAAAGGCATTGCAGGTATTTCCCATTGATCTGCAGGGACAGATCTGCATGGATATCGGGGCTTCTACCGGGGGATTTACAGACTGTATGCTGCAAAACGGAGCTTCCAGAGTCTATTCGGTGGATGTAGGATACGGACAGTTGGATTGGAAGCTGCGCCAGGATCCCCGGGTGGTTTGTATGGAAAAGACCAATTTTCGCTATATGAAGCCAGAGGATTTGCCACAGGCCCCTTCCTTTGCTTCCGTGGACGTCTCTTTTATCTCCCTTTCCAAGATCCTGCCCCCGGCCCGGGATATTCTGACACCCAGCGCCCAGATGGCCTGCCTGATCAAGCCGCAGTTCGAGGCGGGTAAGGAAAAGGTAGGGAAAAAGGGCGTGGTGAGAGATCCTGCTGTACATGAGGAAGTGATTCACAGCGCGGTGGGCTATGCAAGGGATGCAGGTTTTCAGGTGGCGGGACTTGATTTTTCCCCGATCCGCGGGCCGGAGGGAAATATCGAATATCTGATGCATCTGAAAAAGGGCATAGAGGAGCAGGAGACAGATACCTCACGGGAGGCAGTGCACGCATTGGTGGAACTGGCTCATTCTGCCTTTGGGGCAGCGCAGCACCAATAATCCGAAGGATGGCAAGGAATCGATGATAAGGCACATTGGCTTAATTACCAATCAGATGAAGGATCCCTCCTATGCATTCACAAAGGAGGTGCTCCATTTTCTGCAGACAAAGGGTGTGGACTGCAGACGGGTGGACACGGCGCCGGGAATTTCTCCGGAGACAGACTGTCTTCTGGTTCTCGGAGGAGACGGCACCATGCTGCAGGCGGCCAGAGACTGCGCTGACAGACAGATTCCCATGCTGGGAATTAACCTTGGCAAGTTGGGATATCTGGCAGAGGTGGAAAAGCAGAATTGGCGGGAAGCGCTGGAGCAGCTTTTAGAAGGGGACTTCCAGATTGAAAAAAGAATGATGCTGGAAGGAAGATTGGTGGGGAAACGGCAAATGGACGATGCCGGGGATGCAGCCGTCATTCCCGAAGAAGGCACAAAGGGTACGCCGGAATATGCCCTCAATGACGTGGTGATCACCAGAGACGGCTCCTTGCAGATCGTGAGTTATATCATTTATGTAAATGGAAAGCTCCTGAATACTTTTGAGGCGGACGGAATCATTCTCTCCACACCCACAGGGTCCACGGCATACAATCTGTCAGCAGGGGGGCCTATCGCGGAGCCGGGCGCGCAGCTGATGCTTCTTACGCCTATCTGTCCCCACACACTTAGTACCCGAAGTATTATTTTAGCGCCTCAGGATCATGTGACCATCGAGATCGGACCGGGAAGAGAACAGCGCTGCTCCAGAGCAAGAGCCAGTTTTGACGGAGGATTTGATAAGCTCATGGAGACCGGAGACTGCATTGAGATCTCCCGGAGTGAGAGGGAAACTTTGGTGATCAAGCTCTCCAGTCAGAGCTTTCTGGAGATTCTGCACGAGAAGATCGCACAGTAGAATGGGCGTAAATGCCATCAATGCATGATCGTATCAGAGAAAGTGCCTTCGCGATTTTTCTGCACGCAGCCGCAATAAATTGCGGCATATGGAGTTAACTATGAAAAAAAACCGCCATGAAAAAATCATAGAGATCATCGGACAGCGTGAGATCGAGACCCAGGAAGAACTGGCAAGAGCGCTGCGGGAGGCCGGATATGAGGTGACGCAGGCCACGGTTTCCAGGGATATCAGAGAGCTGAAGCTCACGAAGATGCAGATTGGAAACGGCCGTCAGAAATATGTGATCATGCGGGGACATGATGCACAGCTGTCGGATAAGTATATCCGGGTGCTGCGGGACGCCTTTGTGTCCATGGATCAGGCGCAGAATATCATTGTGATGAAGACATTTTCCGGCATGGCTATGGCGGTAGCCGCTGCGCTGGATGCACTGCATATTCCACAGGTCGTGGGCTGTATTGCGGGAGATGATACCATCATGATGGCTATTCGCACCAGTGAGGATGCGGCACTCGTCATGAAGCAGCTGCACGAAATGATTGCCCAGTGAGATAGAGGAGGAGCCTATGCTGCTGAGCCTGCATGTAAAAAATCTGGCATTGATCGAAGAAGAGGAAGTCACTTTCACAGATGGTCTGAATATCCTGACCGGTGAAACCGGCGCAGGTAAGTCCTTTATCATAGGCTCTGTTAACCTGGCATTGGGAGCAAAGGCGGATGCGGGACTGATCCGGGAGGGAGCAGACTGTGCGCTGATCGAACTGATTTTTCGGCTGGATAATGAACAGCAAAGGCAGATGCTTGCGCAAAAGGGCCTTAAGCCGGAGGAAGATGACACGATTCTGATTAAGAGACGTATCGGTCAGGGACGCAGTGTATGCACTGTGGCCGGAGAGACAGTGACGGCTAGGGAAATGCGGGAAATCGCAGAGCATCTGATGGATCTTTATGGGCAGAGAGAAAATCAGACACTGCTTCGCCGTGACAGACAGATGAAGGTGGTGGATGAATATGCCGGGACCGATGCACAACAGTGCAAAGAGGAACTTCGGAAGGTATATCAGACATACCGCACAGATCTGGAAGAGTGGGAAAATCAGGGTCTGGATGAGAAGACGAGGCTGCGGGAAGAGGAATTGCTGCGCTTTGAGGTAAAGGAACTGGAGGAGGCGCAGGTAAAACCCGGTGAGATGCAGGCGTTAGAGGAAGAATATCGTCGACTTTCCTCTTTCCAGAAGCTTCAGGAAGCCGCAGAGGCAGCCAGAAATTATACCGCAGGAGAAGAGGACGGCGCTGCCGATCAAATAGAGAGAGCCTGCAGAGAACTCCGCAGGATGACCGGGTGCGATACTGTACTGGATGGGCTTTTGGCCCAATTGGAGGAGATTGACAGTCTTCTTTCCGATTTTACCAGAGAACTCTCCGATTATGCCGATGGACTGACTTTTGATCCGGCATCCTTTTCCCAGGTGGAAGAGCGCCTGAATCTGTTAAATCATCTGCAGGATAAGTATGGTCAGGGCGAGGAAGCGCTGAAAAAAGCATTGGAGGAGCGAAGCTGCCGCTTAGAGGAACTGGCAGACTACGAGATGCATCGACAGAAACTGCAAACGCGCCTGCAGGAAGAGAAGGAACAACTTCTTTCTCTCTGCGATTCCCTGTCAAAGCTTCGCAGAAAAGCGGCAGCCGAGTTGGCGGCCCAAATGCAAAGTGCGCTGCTTTCTCTCAATTTTAATCAGGTGGCTTTCGAGATTCAGATTACGCCGGATCCGGAAAAGCCGGGTCCTGGCGGCTATGACCAGATAGCCTTCATGATTTCCATGAATCCGGGAGAACCCCTGCGGCCGTTAGATCAGATCGCCAGCGGCGGTGAGCTTTCTCGTATCATGCTGGGACTAAAGACCGTATTTGCCGGTAAGGATGAAGTATACACATTTATTTTTGATGAGATCGACAGCGGCATCAGTGGTCAGACCGCCTGGATGGTGGCTAAGAAACTGGGCATTCTGGCAGAGCATCACCAGATACTGTGCATTACCCATCTGCCCCAGATCGCTGCCATGGGTGACAGCCATTTCCGAATAGCCAAGGAGACGAGAGACGGCAGGACGTATACGCATATTTCCCAACTGAGTTCGGAGGAAAGCTGTCTGGAACTGGCCAGGCTGCTGGGAGGTGCCCAGATCACAAAGGCGGTGACGGATAATGCCAGAGAGATGAAGGCACAGGCCGCGGCGGTGCGAAGAAGCACCGGAAAGGAAGCGTGGGATGAGACCTGAAATGGAACAGATCGCACAAAAACTGGATAGCATCCTGCAGGAGATGGATTACGTAAAGGTACAGGATATACCAGGAATCGACCTGTATATGGATCAGGTGACTACCTTTATGGAGGAGCACCTGAAAAAGACGGCCAGACATCCGCAGACGGATAAGATTCTGACCAAGACCATGATCAATAATTATGCCAAGAGTGATCTGCTGCTGCCTCCTGTGAAGAAGAAATACAATATGGATCACATGCTGCTCCTTCTCTGGATCTACTATTTGAAGAGCTTTCTCTCAATCGGAGATATTCAGCAGATCTTAGGACCTGTAAAGGAACATTTTACCCCGGAAGGCAGAGAGCTGGCACTGCAGGCCCAGAAAAAGAAAAAGCCGGAAAAGGCCCAGGATAAAAAGGAACAGAACCCTGAGCTGGAAGAGGATGCCTGGATACCGGAGTATACACTGCCTCAGGTCTATGACGTGGTGATGAAGGATGTCTCGGGGCAAATGGGCAGGATCCGCGAGGAGGTAAAGCGCCAGGTAAAGACGGCGGCGGATTCCTTTAAGGATGCACCGGAAAAGGAGCAGGCCCTGCTGCAGCGCTTTGACCTTCTGTGTGAGATGAGCGCCGAAGTATATATTAAGAAAATGCTCATTGAACAGCTTATAGATGAGTTGTGCGAGGAAAATGCACCGGTTCAGAAATAGAATATGTATGTAAAATCACACATAAGAAGCAGGACAAAGGAACAGGTTATCTGCTATAATGTTCTTATTAAAGCCTATGGATGCCGCAGACGAGCTGCGGCAAAGAAAGGAGAAGTATGGGACTGATTAAAGCTATCCAGAATGCGGCAGGCAGCGTTCTTGCCGACCAGTGGAAGGAGTATTTCTACTGTGATGCCATTTCCACCGATGTCCTGATGGTTCGCGGACAGAAGAAGACCAGTGAGAAACGTCAGAGCTCCAATACCAAGGGTGAGGATAATATCATCACCAATGGCTCTGTTATTGCAGTTGCGGATGGACAGTGCATGCTGATCGTGGAGCAGGGCAAGGTCGTAGAGCTCTGCGCAGAGGCAGGAGAGTTTACCTGGGATTCCTCTACAGAGCCCAGTATCTTCACAGGCAAATTAGGGGACAGCATCAAACAGACCTTCAGCAATATCGGCAAGCGTTTTACCTTTGGCGGTGACGCTCCGAAGGATCAGAGAGTTTATTATATCAATACCAAAGAGATCATGGGCAATAAATACGGTACGCCGGCACCGGTGCCTTTCCGTGTGGTAGATACCAATATCGGTCTGGACGTGGATATTGCCATTCGCTGCAATGGTGAATATTCCTATCGCATTACCGATCCTATCCTGTTCTATACCAATGTATGCGGCAATGTGACCACAGAGTATGCCCGCACGCAGATCGATTCTCAGCTGAAGTCAGAGCTGCTCACAGCATTGCAGCCCGCTTTTGCCAGAATTTCCGCTATGGGTATCCGTTACAGTGCTGTGCCTGCTCACACCACAGAGATGGCAGGGGCTCTCAATGAGGAGCTTTCTGAGAAATGGGCGCAGCTGCGTGGTATTGCTATCGTTTCCTTCGGTATCAATACCATGAAGGCTTCCGAAGAAGATGAGCAGATGATCAAGGATCTGCAGAAGGCGGGAGCCCTTCGTTCACCGGCCATGGCAGCAGCTACCCTGACCAGTGCCCAGGCAGATGCGATGAGAGCAGCAGCTTCCAACCAGAGTACCGGGCCTATGATGGCTTTTGCAGGAATGAATATGGCATCCAATGCAGGGGGCATGAATGCGTCACAGCTCTATCAGATGTCCCAGCAGCAAGGCGGCGGTATGCCGCAGATGCAGAATGCAGCGCCTAACGGCGGCTTTGGCACAGCAGCGGCAGCACCGAATCAGACAGCACCTGCGCAGGAAGCATATGCCCAGAGCGCAGCGCCCCAGATGCAGCCTGCGTCCGCAGGATGGATCTGCCCTCAGTGTCAGACACAGAACAGCGGTAATTTCTGTGCGAACTGCGGAACAAAGAAGCCGGCAGAGGCAAAGAGTGCCTGCGCAAAGTGCGGATATGCTTTCCCTGATCCGTCTAATCCGCCCAAGTTCTGCCCGAACTGCGGCGAGAAGGTCTGATTTCGCCAGGGTGTCCATAACATAGCACATAGTAAAAGGTAAAGCACAGCAAGCGGTGCGGTCGAAAGGTCGCACCGTTTTTTATGCGAAATTCTCCTCGTGCTGCCGCAGACAAGCTGCGGCATAGAAAGGTAAAGTTTGAAAGAAATGTCTGATGACATTTCTTTCAAACAGCATGCTGCCGCAAGCGTCATCATGCTGATCGTATCGGAGAATTCGCCTGCGCGAAATTCTCCTCACGTTGCCGCAGACAAGCTGCGGCATAGAAAGGTAAAAATGAGCATTTACGATACTTTAAATAAAGAGCAGCAAAAAGCCTGCTTTCAGACAGAGGGACCGGTCCTGATCCTGGCCGGGGCGGGAAGCGGAAAGACCCGGGTGATCACGCACAGAATCTGCTACCTGATTGATGAATGCAATGTCAATCCCTGGAATATCCTGGCGATCACATTCACCAATAAGGCAGCAGGGGAGATGCGGGAACGTGTGGATAAACTGGTAGGGTTTGGGGCAGAGAGCATATGGATCTCCACATTCCATTCTATGTGTGTCCGTATCCTTCGCCGGCACATCGAATTGCTGGGGTATGACAGTTCCTTTACGATTTACGATACGGATGATCAAAAGAGTCTCATGCGGGATATCTGCAAGGATCTGCGGATCGATACCAAGAATCTGAAGGAGAGAACCATCTTAAATGCTATCAGCAGTGCAAAGAACGAACTGGAAAGCCCCCTTCGCTATCGGGAGGAGCATGGGATGGACTTTACCCATCGCCAGATTGCAGATGCCTACGAGGCATATCAAAGAGCATTGCATAAAAATAATGCATTGGATTTTGATGATCTTTTGATGAAGACGGTGGAACTGTTCCGTTCCCACGACGAGGTATTAGCGAATTATCAGGAACGTTTCCGCTACATCATGGTAGATGAGTATCAGGATACCAACACGGCACAGTTCGAGCTGATCCGTCTTTTGGCTGCCCGTTACCGGAACCTGTGTGTGGTGGGAGATGATGACCAGTCTATCTACAAATTCCGCGGCGCCAATATCAATAATATCCTGGACTACGAGAAGATTTATCCGGATGCTCTTGTGGTGAAGCTGGAGCAGAACTATCGCTCTACCCAGAATGTGCTGAGTGCTGCCAATGCCGTAATCGGTCACAACACAAAAAGAAAGAGCAAAAAGCTCTGGAGTGATCACGGAGAGGGGCATAAGATCCGATTCCGTCAGTTCAATACAGCTATGGAAGAGGCAGCCTTTATCGCAGAGGATATCGGAGATGTCATGCGCCGGGACAGACGGCTTTCCTATAAGGATTTTGCCATTCTTTACCGCACCAATGCACAGGCACGTATTCTGGAAGAGCGTCTGGTCTATGAGAACATGCCCTACAACATTGTGGGCGGCACGAATTTCTATGCCAGAAGAGAGATCAAGGACATGCTCTCTTATCTGAAGACCATTGACAACGGCCGGGATGATCTGGCGGTACAGCGCATTTTGAATGTGCCTAGACGGGGCATCGGCAGGACCACGGTGGAGCGCATCGTCGAGTATGGAAGAGCCAATGATCTGGGCTTTTTTGAAGCGATGGAGAGGGCACAGGAAATTCCGTCTCTGGGGAAAACAGCAGCGAAACTCACGTCCTTTGTGGATATGATTCATGATTTCCGCAGCTTCGCCAAAGAGAACTCCATGGAAGATCTGATGAAACGGGTCATCGATGTGACCGGCTATCAGAAGGAGCTGGAGGAGTCTGACGAGGAGGATATACAGGATCGCATTTCCAATATCGATGAGCTGATCAGTAAGATCGTTGACTATGAGGAGAGCACCCAGGAGGAGCAGCCATCGTTGTCAGGCTTTCTGGAGGAAGTGGCTTTGGTGGCAGATGCAGACAGTGCCGGGGAGGATGATGACCGCATAGTCTTGATGACGATTCACAGTGCAAAGGGACTGGAATTCCCGCAGGTTTATCTGGCCGGCATGGAAGACGGTGTGTTCCCTGGCTTTATGACCATACAGGCAGAGGGAGAGGAGGAAATGGAAGAAGAGCGCCGCCTTGCCTACGTAGCCATCACCAGAGCAAAGGAGGAACTGACCATTACCTGTGCGAAGGCTCGCATGCTCCGGGGAGAGACTCAGTACAATCCGGTGAGCCGCTTCGTACTGGAAATTCCGGAAAATCTGTTGGATGGAAAGCCTGCGGCCGGCTATAAGAGAAGAAGAGATGACGAGGATGACCTGCCCTTTGCAGATCAGGACGGACATTTCGGCAGAGATCACTATGATCGAAAGTATGAAGGCTACGGCGGAGCCGGTGGCTTTAACCGCTATGAGGATTACGGAAGTGCCGGGCGCAGCGCTTATGGAAAGGGTGCCTACCGCTATGGTGCAGGCTATGGAAACAGCGGCAGCACCGGAAACTACGGCGGCGGGAATTATGGCAGCGCAGGATACAGCGCCGGCACGGGAAAAGTGTCGGCACGCAGCGCAGACGGCCGCCCCAGAGCTGTCTATACGCCTCCCCATACGGACAATGCGCACAGACCGGCTATAGCCAAAATGGGAGGCAGCGGACTGGGAGGTCTGCAGAAAGGACTGCCTCAGGCAGGCATAAAGCCGGATTATGAGGTAGGAGATCGGGTAACGCACATTAAATACGGCGAAGGCGTTGTGAAGGCACTGGAAAAAGGACCAAAGGATTACAAAGTTACAGTGGATTTTGACGAAGCAGGGCAGAAAGTGATGTATGCCGCCTTTGCAAAACTTATAAAAAAATCATAAAAAAGGTAGATAATTCAGATACAGAATGCTATATTATAACCATTAGTTCCCGGTAAGGGAGAAAGGAAGAAGGTATATTTCAATGGACAGAACTTGGGATAAGTTAGATAAACTCGGAGAGGTTATGGATCTGGCAAAGCTGGGAGCACTTCTGAACAGACAGGAAGAGGAAGTGGAAGAGAAGAAGACCTGCCGTACCCTTTTGATCGTTTTGGCAGTGATCGGTGCAGTAGCAGCTGTAGCCGGTATCGCATATGCAGTATATCGTTTCGTGACACCGGATTATCTGGATGATTACGATGATGATTTTGATGATGACTTCGAAGAAGACGAAGAGGACGAGGAGCCTGTAGCTGTTCCGGCTGCACAGGAAGAAAAGGCCGAGGAGCCTGCAGAGGCAGAGGCTGAGGAAGCTGAGAAGACCGAAGAGTAATCCAGCTGTCTGCATATAAAGAATACAGGCGGTCATGCGCCGCTGCTGGGAGGCAGTATGGCAGAGGGAAGAGTAACCATTTATACCGGAACGGGGCATGGCAAGACACAGGCTGCGTTAGGCAATGCGATGCAGCGGGCAGCTCTGGGAAAGTATGTTGTGATCATCCAGTTTCTCAAAGGAAAGGGGCTGAGGGAGTCAGAATTCCTGCAGCGTCTGGAGCCGGAGATCAAGCTGTTTCGATTCGAAAAATCCACGGAGAACTTTACAGAGCGCACCGAGGAGGAGAAGAAGGAAGAAATAGCACATATCCGCAACGGTTTTAATTTTGCCAGGAAGGTGATTTCCACCAGCGGATGCAGTCTTCTTATTTTGGATGAGGTATTGGGACTGGTGGATAATGAGATCATCACCACGGAGGAACTTCACTCCTTGTTAGAGCTTCGCGGTGAGATGGATGTTATCCTGACAGGCATTTCCATTAAGGAGGATGTCTGTGCCCTGGCAGATGAGGTGAATTGTATTATTCCCAAAGTTTGTCAGGAAACCTGAGTGCTGTTGCATGGTGACGGGAAGTCAGGCCACGCAGAATGATTGTAGAATTGCATAGACTTGTCACGGGAGAGAGTTTTCTTTTCAGTGACACACAAAGGAAAGCGGGAATTTTAGGGTATTTACTCGAAAAAACCCGCTTTCTTTAATTTAAACAGAAATTAAATCAAACAAAGATTAAGTCAAACAAGGATTAAGTCAAACAAAGATCAAACAAACGATACAGGAAACCGATGAAGTAAAGGAAGTAATACAAATGCCGGAGCAAAGAAAAGAGCACCCAACGGTCAGCATCATCGTGCCGCTGTATAATGCAGAAAAGTATATTGTCGGGACTATCCGCTCGGTGGAGGAACAGACCTTTACAGACTGGGAGCTACTTCTGGTGGACGACTGTTCGCCGGATCAAAGCGCACAGACAGCAGCCAGGGAGATAGAGAACTTTCGCCAAAGACAGGAGCAGAAAAAGAAACAGGAGGGCTGGACAGAATCCTGCTATCCTGTCATTCGGCTTCTTCGCAAGGATAAAAATGAAGGAGCAGCCATGGCGAGAAACACCGGCCTGTCTCAGGCAAAAGGGCGGTTTATCGCATTTCTGGACGCGGATGATCTGTGGGATTTCCGCAAACTGGAAATGGAATTGGATTTCCAGAAGAGGACCGGGGCGGCTTTTGTCTTTACTTCTTATCATTTCGGGGATGAAGAGGGGTATCCTACGGGGAAAACAGTGCGGGTGCCGGATGAGCTGCAATACAGAAGGGCTTTGACAAGGACGATTATTTTTACATCCACTGTCTTGATCGACCGGAGTCAGGTCGATGATTCGCTCATTCAAATGCCGCGGATACCATCCGAGGATACTGCGACCTGGTGGCGCATCCTAAAGAGTGGTATCACGGCCAGAGGACTTGATGAGCCATTGGTCATCTACAGAAGACCGGAAAGATCTCTTTCCTCCAACAAGGGGAAGGCGGTCCTTCGAATCTGGAATCTGTACAGGAAGGTGGCACAGCTGTCTGTACCGGAAAGTGCCATTTGTCTGGTAGGATGGGCATGGCACGCCACCATGCGCCGGCTGATCAGCGATGAGCTGCGCAGCCGGTTTGCAGGAAAAAGTGAGAATGACGCGAGAAAGAAAAGTGTAAAATGACTGCGCATCGGATCTAAGAGAGCTAAGATAGGAGAATGCCGATGCCTTTCGGTGTATCAGCAAAGGGGGATATTGCTGACGGTATCATAAATGAGCTCCGGTCTGCAGTCGGAATGTTCGGCATCTTTTAGAGTGGCCTCCCCGCTGAGTACCAGGATAGAGTGCAGACCGCCGTTTATTCCGGCAGCGATGTCTGTATAGAGACGGTCGCCTACCATGGCGATAGAGCTTCGATCCTCAGTGCCCAGACGTTCCAGGAGATAATCCACGATATCGGTATTGGGCTTTCCGATGATTCGATCCGGATACCGGAAGGCAGAGGCGTGTATGAAGGCGTGAATGGCGCCGGCATCCGGAATAAAGCCTGTCTCCGTGGGGCAATTGTAATCCGGATGAGTGGAAAGATAGGGAAGTCCCTCCCGGACGAAATCACATACCTTGCACATCTTTTCATAAGTCAGACTGGTATCAAAGCCGGTGACCACCACGTCAGGGTGTTCATCCTCTAAGGAAATGCCGGCCTGGAGAAACTCCTCCCGAAGCAGAGCATTTCCAAGCAGAAATACCTTTTTTCCGGGATATTGTTTTTTCAGATACCAGATGGTGGCCTGCCCGGAGGTGAGTATGGCATCCTCGGAGACAGCAAGACCCATGCGGGATAGTTTCTCTACATAGACAGCGGGGTTTTTGGAGGAATTATTGGTCAGGAAGATATACTCTCGTCCTGTCGCCTTGATTCTGTCCAGAAATTCTCTGGCGCCGGGAATCCATTTTTCTCCCAAATAGATGGTGCCGTCCATATCCAGCGCAAAGGTATGGATCCCGGAAAGGATGCCTTGCGGATCTTGATTGACACAAGGAAGTGCGGTTTCTTTTTCCTGCATGATGCTTCTCCGTTTCTGTGCTGCCTGTGCAGCTCTTGTGGCGTTTTTATTTAAGCTTTTATTCAGGTTCTTTATACGTTCTTTTCTACGGTACCCGTCAACAGTCAAAAAGTCAATGCATTACGCGAAATGAGGATATACTATGAGCTATCGATTTGTATGGGGAGCTTCCGGCGCAGGCAAAAGTCATGATCTGATGGAGTATGCCATACAGGCATCCGAGGTGTGCGGAAAAGAAAGTATTCTCTATATCGTGCCGGATCAGTCCAAGATGCAGACGGAACAGGAATTGGTGGCAGCACACCCTGCCCACGGCATTATGAATATAGAAGTGCTGAGCTTCGGGCGCCTCTCCCACAGGATTTTTGAAGAACTGGGCGTGCAGAAGCGGACAGTTCTGGACGACATGGGCAAGACTTTGGTGCTGCGAAGAATTGCCGGAAAGATAAAACAGCAGCTCCCTGTCATCGGCGGCAATCTGCAGCGGACCGGATATATCGCAGAGGTAAAATCCGCTTTGTCGGAATTTATGCAATACGGCATAGGTCTTTGTGAGATGGATACGCTCATTGAGTACGCAAAGGAGCAGGGGGCATTGCAGGCAAGACTGCAGGATCTGCGTCTTTTGTATGACGCTTTTCTGGAATATGAGAAGGAACGCTTTGTGACGACGGAGGAGACATTGGATCTGCTGGCGGAAGCCATCCCTTCCTCCGCGCTGGTAAAGCAGAGTATTCTGATCTTTGACGGCTTTACCGGATTTACGCCGGTGCAAAACAGAGTGCTCTGTGCGCTGATTCTGCATGCAAAGGAAGTAATCGTCAGTCTGGATTTCGGACAGGACGGGGGTCCTTCCATGGAGCAGGTCCTGGCGGAAAAAAATGCCGGGCCTAAGGAATGCATGTTTTACTTAAGCCGCAAGACGATGCGGGATTTGCATACAATGGCGCAGGAGGCCGGCGCCGTCATGGGAGAAAATCTTGCCCTTGACGGGGATACAGACAAATATAGGCAGGGGAAAAATACACAGGCACAAGAAATAAGAGGGGCACAGACGCAGGAGATAGAGGAGGTACAGACACAAGGGATAAAGAATGCACAAATACAGGATATAGAGAAGGCACAGATACAGGAGATAAAGGGGGCGCAGACACAGGAGACGAGTGTATGGCGATTTCGCCAAAATCCTGTGCTGGGACACATGGAAGCCCATTTGTTCCGATCTCCGGTAATTCCATGGACAGGAGGAGAACAGGCTTTAAGACAGAGCATTCATATCCGAGAGTCCTCGTCCCGATTAGAAGAGGTGCGGCAGATGTGCATCACTATCCGCAGGCTGGTGGAAGAGCAGGGATACCTGTATCGGGATTTTGCCGCCGTGTGCGGTGATCAGACAGCGTATCAGGATGCGCTGGAGAGAATGTGCCGCCGCTACGAGATACCGGTATACATTGACAGGACCAGCCCTGTGGTGGCCAATCCCCTGACAGAAACGATCCGCAGTGCATTGCAGATCGGAATCAGCGACTATGCCTATGAGCAGGTATTTCGGTATCTGCGAAGCGGCCTGTCGTCCCTGACGGCCGATGAGACAGACAGGCTGGAAAATTTTTGCCTGGAAAGAGGCATCCGCAGCCGAAAGAAATGGGGAAGAGTTTTTGATGAAAAGGTAGAACCTTTGCGTCTTAAATTTCTGGAGGAAATTGCGCCTCTTACTATGACGGGAATAATCGGAGAAACCGCTCGGGAGGATAACAGGCAGGAAAATGCGGGGGCGGCTGCCAAAATGACGGTCCGCATGCGCACGGAGGCACTGTACCGATTTCTGGTACAGAATCATGTCCAGGAATCCATGGAAAAGTATGCAGAGGCATTCACGGAGCAAATGGACCTGGTGCGGGCAAAGGAATACAGCCAGATTTATCCTAAGCTTATGGAATTGTTGGATCAGATCGTGGATCTGCTGGGAGATGAGCCTATATCTGCCAGAGACTATCTGTCCCTGTTGGAGACCGGAATCGCAGAGATTCGGGTGGGGACATTGCCCCAGAAGGCAGACCGTTTGGTAGTGGGAGATATGGAACGAACCAGACTGCATCAGGTAAAGGTACTCTTTGTGCTGGGCGTCAATGATGGCAGTATTCCCAAGGCATCCACAGGAGGGGGGATTCTCTCAGATCTGGACAGAGAGTTTTTACAGGGCTCCGGCATGGAGCTTTCGCCTACCCCCAGACAGCAGATGTATATCCAGCGGCTCTATCTGTATATGAACATGACAAAGCCTACAGAGCAGCTCTATCTGTCCTATGCCCGAGTAGGAGATGACGGTAAGACCCTGCGTCCTTCCTATCTGATCCAAACCATGCGCCGCCTTTTCCCGGAATTATCGGTGGAAGTGCCCGAGGAGGGGCCGCTGGCCGGTCAGCTGATGGCGGGACGGGACAGCCTGGATTTTCTCGCCGGAGGACTGCGGGAGATGATGGACGGCTATTATGACAGGGAAAAGGCAAAAATGGAAAGCCTCCTGACAGTCTATGGTGTCCTGACAGCAGGATGCGGGGCTGAGGAAAAGATGGCAGAGAATGCGCAGAGGCTGACCAAAGCGGCAGTGCTTCGCTATCGTCCAAGACCTATCTCCCAGCAGACAGCGAAGGCACTCTACGGGCGGTTCCTGCGGGGGAGCGTCAGCAGGCTGGAGACCTGCGCACAGTGCTTTGGCAGACATTATCTGCAATATGGACTGGGGCTCAAGGAACGGAAAGTCTATGTGCCGGAGACCTCTGATGTGGGGGCAGTACTGCATGAGAGCATGGAGGCCTTTGCGGGAAAGCTTCGAAAGCAGGGACTGTCCTGGACGGATTTTGATTACCGCCAGGGACAGCAGCTTTCCGAAGAGGCCATTATGGAGACAGCAGCGGGCTATCAGGATCTGCTGCTCTATGCCACAGCCAGAAGCAGTGCTTCCTTAGAGCGGATGAAGCGGATCCTGGGCCGCACGGTAGAGACACTGCAATACCAGTTGCGGCGGGGAAGCTTCGTGCCCCAGGAGTATGAGCTTTCCTTTGGAACCAAAACATCGCCTTTGGGAGAGATTGTGATTCCTTTGCATCCCTGGGAGGATGATGCAGAGACGGCTGCCCTTTATTTAAACGGTCGTATAGACAGATTGGATCTGTGTCATACCCAGGATGGTATCTATATCAAGGTGTTGGATTATAAATCCGGTCTGCGTGATCTGGATCCCCAAAAGATAAGGCAGGGCCTGCAGCTGCAGCTGATGGTCTATATGGAAGCGGCCAGGGCCAGAGAACAGAGCCTGTATCCGGAGAAGAGCACAGTGCCTGCTGCCATGCTCTACTATCGCTTTCAGGATCCTTTTGTGGATGGAGATTTTGCCGTGCTGCCGGTAGAAAATGATGCAGACAAGGAGACGTGGACAGGAGAAACCGATGCATCAATTCTGGTTGCACAGCTGAAAGAACTGTGTCCCAGAGGACTCATCAACAAGGATCCGCAGGTGCTTTCTTTGCTGGATAAGGAACCCGGAAATAAAGCACATGTCATTCCCGTCAGCTTTAAAAAAGACGGAACGCTGCGGTCCGGCTCCGGCGTGCTTTCTACCGAAGAGTATGAAGAACTGGCAGAGGCTGCCAGAGAGGTGATGTGTCAGCTGGGGGAGGAAATCCTTCGGGGAAATGTGACACTCTCCCCTGTGGAGGACGGGCAGATATCTGCCTGTGAATACTGTCCCTATAAGAATGTATGCGGTTTTGACCCCAAGACACCGGGGTATGAAAAAAGAAATATTTAATAAGTTGGATGATATCGGGGTGAGAGCGCGCAGCAATCCCGCATCATCTGATTGGCAGAACAATCAACTTATAAAAATCCAGAGGTAAGTATGAAATTTACAGAGAAACAGCAGCGGGTGCTGGATGCAAGAGATCACAATATACTGGTGTCAGCGGCCGCAGGAAGCGGCAAGACAGCAGTGCTGGTAGAGCGCATCATACGTCTGGTGACAGAGCCCGGAAAAGACGGGGCGGAGCCGGCGGATATCGATCAGCTGTTAGTGGTGACCTTTACCAGGGCGGCGGCAGCGCAGATGCGGGAGCGTATCGGCGCTGCCATAGAAAAAAGGCTGGCTGCGGAACCGGAAAATCGGCATCTTCAGCGTCAGGAGACCTTACTGCACAGAGCCCAGATTACTACCATTGACAGCTTCTGCACTTATTTATTGCGCAATCATTTCAGCGACATCGATTTAGACCCTTCCTTCCGGCAGGCAGATGAGACAGAATCCGCTTTGCTGAAAAAGGATGTGTTAGGAACAGTGCTGGAGGAGGCTTACAGCAGGAAAGATCCTGACTTTATGGCCTGTGTGGACTATTTTTGTCCGGGGGTTAAGGATACTGCTTTAGAGGGACTGGTGATGGATCTCTATACCAAGGCGATGAGCCATCCCTGGCCGGAGATGTGGATCAAGGAGAGAGAAGAGGACTACTGTGCCCTGACCGAAGAGGAACTGTACAGAACACCCTGGATGGAATTTTTGCTGCGGCAGGGACTGCGGCGGTTTAAGGAGATGGAAGAGCGATATGATGCCATGCTCATCATCTGTCAGCAGGCGGACGGGCCCTATCCTTATGCTGCATTTCTGGAGGAGGAAAAGAAAACTGTCTTTGCAGGTCTTAAGGAGAAAGCAGCTTTTTATACGGCGGCGGAGGAAGATGACGCCAAAAAGGCCAGGAAAAAGCTGGAAGAACTTATCAGAATCCGGGAGCAGCTGGAGAACTGTGTCCAGAAATTTGCCGGTGTAAAAAATCTGCCCCGGGTGGATGCCAGGAAATACCCGGAGGTGAATCCTCTCTTAAAAGGCGCCGTCCAGGAAATGCGAAGCGCGTGTAAAAAGGCGGCGAAGGAATTGGGGGAGAAGCTGTTTACGGAGTCCCCTTCCGAGACGGCCTTTAAGATGGAGGC
The DNA here is from genome assembly GCA_963593905.1 of bacterium. GTDB lineage: Bacteria > Bacillota > Clostridia > Lachnospirales > Lachnospiraceae > CAG-791. The sequence goes on from CAVBBL010000002.1 coordinate 148,128, forward strand.
TGCCCGGAAACCGCTGCAGACATTGGCTTGCCTGACCCTGGAGTTTATTCATCGTTTTCAGGAGACCAAGCAGGAAAAGAATATCATCGACTTTGATGATCTGGAGCACCATGCCCTGCATATCCTGTGTGATGTCAAGGAGGACGGCAGCGTATTGCCCAGCAGGACAGCCCTGCGCTATCGCAGTCATTTTAAGGAAATTCTGATCGACGAATATCAGGACAGCAATGATGTGCAGGAATTGCTTCTCTCCATCATTTCCGGAGAGAGTGAGGGGCACTTTAACCGTTTTATGGTAGGGGATGTAAAACAGAGCATCTATAAATTCCGCCTGGCCAGGCCGGAAATCTTTATGGATAAGTTCTTTACCTATCGCCCCATGGATGAACGGAAAGAGCGCATAGACTTAGATCAGAATTTCCGAAGCCGACAGGAGGTATTAGAGAGCGTCAACGGCGTTTTTGAGCGCATCATGCGTTCTGATGTGGGAGGCATCACCTACAACAAAGAGGCCTCCCTGAAAAAGGGCGCCGACTATCCGGAAAGTCAGGGAGATGAGTACCGGGCAGAGCTGCTGCTGGTGGACGAAAAGGAAGACGAGGAGACAGAAGAGAACAAGAATACAGAAAAGGATAAGAACGCAGAAAAGGACAGGAACACACAGAAAAAGCAGACAGAAGAAGGCGGTGAAGAGAATAAAACTGCTGATGAGGAGAAGCTAAAAAGGACAAAACGTCAAAGGCAGGCACTGGCAGTGGCTCATCGGATCAAGGAACTGGTGGGGATTATGCCGGTGCGGGATGAGGACAGCGGTCTTATGCGTCCTGCCAGGTATAAGGACATTGTCATTTTGCTGCGGGCAGCTGCCGGCTGGGATGAGGAGCTTCGAACCGTCTTTGAAAAAGAAGGAATTCCCTCTTACATCAATACCCGAAAAGGCTACTTTTCCACAGAAGAGATCAGACAGGCTTTGCAGCTTCTGCGGGTGCTGGACAATCCCAGACAGGATATTCCCCTCTACGGTGTGATGAGAGGCTACTTTGGAGATTTCAGCGAGGAGGAAGTAGCCAGAGTGCGCCTTTGTGCTAAAAAGCAGGAGGAGAAGCAGCAGGAGAAGCGTCCAGAAGACGGCACCGTGGAGGATGGAGCAGAGAAAAGCAGTCTCTACGAGGCGTTGCTGCTTTGCGCCAAAGAGCAGGATTCGCTGGGAGAGAAGGCTTCGCGCTTTCTTGCTTTTATCAGGAACTGGAGAGAAAAAAAGGTTTTCCTGACGGTGCATACGCTGCTCACCAGTCTTTTTGAAGAGACGGGATATGAGAATTATGCGGCGGCGCTGCCGGGAGGTGCGGGACGGCTTGCCAATCTGCATATGCTCTGTGCCCAGGCGGCTGCTTTTGAGAAGACAGCGTATACAGGACTTTTTCAGTTCCTTCGCTATATCGATCAGATGCACGAATATGAGGTGGACTACGGAGAGGCCAACACGCTGGATGAAGAGGCGGATGTAGTACGCATCATGAGTATTCATAAGAGTAAGGGACTGGAGTTCCCCATCTGCTTTGTGGTGGGCACGGAAAAGCGCTTTAACAGGCGGGATGCCTCCGGGAATATGATCATAGACAATGACTGGGGTGCAGGTCTGTCCTACGTGGATACGAACAGGCGCATCCGTATGGATACACTGCGAAAGAAGGCTATTGCAGAGAAAATCAGGACGGAAAGCCTGGGAGAGGAAATTCGTGTTCTCTATGTGGCGATGACCAGAGCTAAGGAAAAACTGATTCTGACGGGATATACACAAGATTATGAGGCAAAACTGCAGCAGCTTTGTGCCGGCCTGACCGGACGAAAATATCAGTTTCTGCCGGTGACGAGCATTGAAAATGCCGGCTGCTTTCTGGATCTTCTGCTGGCAGCGCAGGCGATTTGCATGGCGCAGCATGCTCCATTGCCGTTAGAATTTCGTGTTTTGAAGGCTGCAGAGCTTTCTTTGCAGGAGCTGGAGGAGCAGGTGAGTCTGGAGACGAGAGCGGGGCTTTTGCAGCATACCGCCGCAGAGGCGGGGATAGGACATTTTGCAGATGAAAGGCTGGCAGAAGAACTGCAAAGGCGCTTCGCCTTCCGCTATCCCCATGAAAATCTGTCCGGCCTCTATACCAAAACAACTGTCACAGAGTTAAAGAAAGCGGCAGAAGGAGACAGGGAAGAGGAGAGCAGTCAGCTGTTTGGCAAAGAGGAAAATCTTCCCTGTGTGCCCCGCTTTATGCAGGAAAAAGAAGAGATACAAGGCGCTGCCAGAGGAACGGTGATCCATCATTTTCTGGAAGTGTTTGATTACCGTCGCTTTTCGGAACCGTCTGCCGTGACGGCCGGTCAGCTGGCAGAGTATGCACAGGAACTCATAAATGCAGGTCTTTTCCGGACGGAAGAAAAGGAGATTCTGACAGGAAAGCAGGTGCTGACTTTTTTGAGGTCCCCTTTGGCGAGACGTATGGCAGCAGCAGAAAATGAAAACAGACTCTATCGGGAGCAGCATTTTGTCATGGGTGTGCCGGCGAACCGGCTGCAGGAAGAGTTTCCGGAGAATGAAGAAGTGTTGATCCAGGGAATCATCGATGCCTTTTTTGAAGAAGAGGATCACCTGGTACTGGTAGATTATAAGACGGACCGGGTGGGCAGCGCCGGCATATTGCAGCAGCGCTACCGGGTCCAGCTCTCCTGCTATGCAGAGGCTATTGCACGCATGCGGGGCAGGAGAGTGACAGAGAAGATTATTTATTCGACGGCTCTTGGTCAGGAGATTCTTTTTCCTGACTAAGGCGCTGCACCAGGGCTTTTTCCATGCGGTGATCCTTGATGCATTCCACCTGGATATGCATGCCGAAACCATTCACAGAAGGGGTGGCGCCATCAGAGGGGACGGTACCGATGAGGGCGAAGACCAGTCCGCCAAAGGTGTCGTACTCCTCTACAGGGAGAGCTAAGTCTAACTGGGCAGCTACATCCTCCAGTGGCGCAGTACCCTGAATGCGCCAGCTGTCTTTATCGCATTTGACGATTGCGGGAGTTTCTCTGGGGACGCTGATGTCGTCCTCTAAGTCTCCCACGATCTCCTCTAACAGATCATTCATGGTAATGATACCGCTGACGCCGCCGTATTCATCCAACACGATGGCAAAGTGATTGCGGGATTTCTGCATGTTGCGAAAGAGGACGTCGGCGCGAACACCCTCCGGTACAAACCAGGCGTGGTGCACGGCGGCGCGCATGACTTCGCTGCGGGTGCGCTGTTTCAGGCGCAGATAATCTTTGGAATGCAGTACGCCGATGATATTGTCTGGACTGCCGTCGCATACCGGATAGATGGAGTGGCGGGTATCATGAATGGTTTTTTCCCAGGATTCGTCACTGTCATCGGTCCAAAGCAGGGTTACTTCGGTGCGGTGTGTCATGATGTCTTCCGCCGTGATATCATTGAACTCAAAGATATTTTGAATCATGCTGCTCTCATCCGGCAAAATGGTGCCGTTTTGGTTGCCGGCATCCAGCAAGAGACGAATCTCCTCTTCGGCATTTTCCTCCTCTTCACTGTTGGGATCTACACCCAGCAGGCGAAGAATGCCATTGGTGGAGGCGGAGAAGAGCCATACTGCGGGAATAAAGATCTGGGATACGGTATAGATAAAGCCGGACATGCCGAGGGCAATATCCTCGGCTTTTTTCATGGCCAGACGCTTGGGAATCAGCTCACCGAGCAGCACTGTGAAATAGGTCAGCACCAAAGTGATGATCACCACGCAGAGAGCGTGGATCACAGAGGCAGGGAGAGGAAGACCCAGAGAGCGGAAAAAAACGGCCAGACGCTCCGAAAAGCTTTCTGTAGCCACCGCACTGCTGAGCAGGTTGACCAGAGTGATGCCTACCTGGATGGTAGAAAGAAATCGGGAAGGCTGCTGCGTTAATTTGGAAAGACGGATAGCCCGCTTATCGCCTTCGGATACCAGCTTGGAGAGCTTGTTCTCGTTCATGGAGATCACGGCGATCTCGGCACAGGCAAAAACGGCATTAAAGCCGATAAAAACAAATTGCAGTAAAATTAACCATAGTAAGGGTAAATCTGACAAGGTGAAACCTCCTGAAAAATGAATGTTCTTGTTATTGTAAATGCTGTTTGGGACTTTTATATTATCCTGAGCAGTTTGAGGCTGTTTAAGTGTCTTTTATCTTTAAAATCTGAAAAGATCAAATCAATCCAGAAGTCGTTTGATCCGCCAGTCCTGCCGATACGCAAAAAACACCCAGGGCAAACAAACTCTCTTGTTTGCATGAGCGTATCCTTCAGGCGAGAATCCTGCACTGGGCTCACCCCGGTGTCTTAACTTTTTCTTTATAAAAGGAATAGATAGTCGGGAGATTGGACGTAAAAATACATGGCTCTTGATTGTGGTTGATAAGATATAGTTTCGGTTGGGTGGCTCTGCGTCGGAGTCAGAATGTTCTTTCATTATGTGTGGAAACCTTCCTTTCGTTGGCAGATATTGTAATATGGAAAGGGCGGATTGTCAATTACTTAGAGAAGTCCGATCATACCTCGGTATGGCATTGTTTGGTGTCGCCAGATTATGCTCCGGTATACAAGTGTCTAGTGCTGTGTTGCCCGGTCATGCCCTGGGATGCGAGTCATCTGTCACACTCCGGTCATGCCCCGGGACGCAGCAGAATGTCTCGCACCATGCACTTTGCACCGTTTTGCTAAGGTTTGCCTCTCGCCTACGGATGGCCGGCCCTTAACTCGCATCCCCGCCTGATGCGGGTCTGCTCAGACAGGCGGGCCTATCGGGCGCGCTCAGAAAGCGCGCCCGATACCATCCTTCGGCTTCGATGCAGACCTAAGCAAAACTGGCGCACAGTGCAAAGGATGCAAGCCATTCTGTTGCGCCCCCCGGTCATGCCCCGGGGCGCGGCAGATGTCTTGCACCATGCACTTTGCGCCGTTTTGCTAAGGTTTGCCTCTCACCTTCGGATGGCCGGCCCTTAACTCGCATCCCCGCCTGATGCGGGTCTGCTCAGACAGGCGGGCCTATCGGGCGCGCTCAGAAAGCGCGCCCGATACCATCCTTCGGCTTCGGTGCAAACCTAAGCAAAACTGGCGTGCAGTGCAAAGGATGCAAGCCATTCTGCCACGCCCCGAGGCATTACAGTTTGCCAATATGCAATCAATTGCAGCTGATTTATAAAAAAAATATAAAACCTTTATACCCCAAGTATAAAATCAGAGACTTTTTCCTTGACGCAGGCGTCTTGGGCAGTCTATAGTTACTCTTCAAAGAAGATTTATGCTATACTAAGCATACATTTGCGGGAGATGCCGGCTGGATGATTTTTCAGTTGTTTCCGGCATGAGAGCAAGAGAGATAAGGGAAGGGAGGAGACCTTCATGAGGATAGAAAAAGTCAACGATAATCAGATACGCTGCACACTGACGGGAGAGGATCTGGCCAAGCGGCAGTTAAAGATCAGCGAGCTGGCCTACGGCACGGAGAAAGCTAAGAATCTCTTTCGGGACATGATGCAGCAGGCGTCTTTTATGTTTGGGTTTGATGCGGAGAATATTCCGCTGATGATTGAGGCAATTCCGTTAAATTCGGACTGTATCGTATTGATTGTCACTAAGGTGGAGGATCCGGAGGAACTGGATACCCGGTTTTCCAATTTTGCGCCTTCTGTGCATGACGGGGAGGATGCCGCGGACAGTGAGGCGGCAGCCGCTTATGAGGCATTGATCAATTCCATCAAAAAGGGCATGGATACCGGAGAGGTGGAGACTGCCAGCCAGCCGATGGAGGGCGTACCTACCGAGGAGGAATCGATAGCCAATGCCAAGAAGTTTATCTATACCAATCGTCTGTATTCCTTTGCAAACATGAAGGATATCCTGACGGTATCCAGAATTACAGGGGAGGCCTATACCTATCGCAGCTCCCTTTATCAGGATGAAAAGGAGGATAGATATTATCTCTTCCTCTCGATGCCGGATGTGGATACGGTGACAGCGATGCAGCAGGTGCTGTTGATCATGAATGAATACGGCCAGCAGGAGATGAACACCTATGCCAGGGAGCAATATCTGCAGGAGCACTGCACCGTGGTGGTGTCGGAGAATGCGCTGCAGGAGCTGGCGATGATTTAGTAAAAAGATAAGAAAAAGGACGACGGACATTTATGATGTCGGTCGTCCTTTTTGCTGTACAGGGTGTTGCATGATAATGGTGCATATTCCCTCAGCGTTTCTTCAGAGCTGTTTAGCTTAGGCCTGCTTGATCTGCTCCATCAGCTCGTTTACATCTACGCCGTGAACCATGGCAGCTTCTGCCAGTGTCTCACCTTGAGAAGCCGGGCAGCCCAGGCAATGCATGCCGATGGACATCAGTACAGGAGCAATGTTGGGGTTGATCATCAGCGCTTCGCCGATTTTGGTGTCTTTGGTAATTTCAGCCATTTTTCCCTCTTTCTGCCGCAGCTTGTATGCGGCGGTGAGAAGAATTTCGCTTATGCGAATCCTTCCTACATTCATTTTATAAAGCCGCAGATTCTTGCGGCAGCTATATTTCAAACAGCGACAGTATAACGTATTTCGGGAAATCACGCAAGAACCGGACTTTCCTTAGACAAATTCTATAAGTATTCTATAAGCTGGACTTCCTTTAGGAGAATTCCGGCCTTGGTCGGAACATAGAATAAAGCCGGCGTATCTCTTTTGGCAAGGATACGCCGGCTTTTTGTCTGCGTGAAATATTTTTACTTAGATGTAATAGCGGCTACGATACCCAAGATGCTCATTAAAGCAACGGGGCAGCCGATGGTTGTTCCAAGAAGTACGCCAAGTGTAATCATAGTGTGTTTTCCTTTCTTTTTCCTTATTTTGGTGTGTGGTGTTTTAAGTTTTTATTTAAAGTTTTTGTTTTAAGTTTTTATATTTCGTTTGTGATGAGCTTAGGATAACAGCAGAGGTGTATAAGGAGCGTAACAGCATTGGCGGCGCTGCGTTTTGCTACTAATGTTATCGCTGCAGTGAGTCAATGTTCGATGCGTGGATTATAGTGCAGAGTGGAGATCGTGAGAAATTTATGCGCTGAGTTTGTGCATGTTTTCAGGAAAAATTGAAAAACTGACAAAAATCATCGGTTTCGCAGTTTCGGGGCCGGGGCTGATTGTAATGTCCGGCAGTCAACGGCTATAATATCCCTGCAAGCAGGATAATCCGTATCGAAAAGGAGGGGATAAGAGTAGCCGATTTTATCTGACATGAACTATCATCTGAAAGCAGTGAGTCGCAGAATCTGCAGCGTGCTTCCGGTATTTCCGGTAAATAAAGAAGAACATGATATAGGAGCTGCCGCAGACACAGACAAAAGACCTGTCTTATCGATCTTATCAAATCAAACTAAATAGGCCGGCGCCCTTACCGGTCGATACAGCAGACAGAGGAATGCAGTCTTGGCATGTGATCTGCTGTGTCTTATCTGAAAAGCCAAAATCATCAAATGAAATCAAAATCATAGATTTAAACGAAAATCCAATAGAAATCTAAACGAAAATCCAATAAAAGTTCAAACAGAAACACAGAACTTAAAGAAAAGTGAAAAAAGAAACGAACGAAAAAAGATACACATTCTGCATGCAAATTCAGCCACAGCTGCCTGCAGCGGCGGGAAATCTCTCACGGAAGGAAATGACCTCCTGATGGCAGTAAGGCAAGAAATCAGAAAACGGACAGCCTAAAGGCAGCATAACAACAATACGCCGGGATGACCGGAAAACAAAACAGAAGATCCGAATATAGAAATAACAGAAAGGTCGCAGCAGCAACAGCGCTGTCCTGACGGATAGACTTACAGACATTTATCTACAGAGCAGGCAGAAGCCAGAGCGTCCCCGCCGCGGCGAAGCCGGCGGCAGTGCTGTTGCTGCAGATCTTAAAAATTATGTAAAAATACAGACTGAATACAATGGGCGTTACAATACCGATGAAGGGCGGAGCAGTACCTAACACTTCCCCAGACCTCTGTTATGAGCGGACCGGGCATTGTAATGCAAATTCTGCAGGGAATGCAGATGACTGGACAGGCAGAGTTTGTTATAATACTATGCAGTTGCGTAAACGCAAGGTGAGTACAGTGTATGAAGTATAGAGTATTTAATACAGAGTGTTAAATTTAAATAGAGAGTATTCAATACAGAATGTTAAATTTAAATACAGAGGATTAAATACAGAGAATACATGGTATTGTGTACAGGTTATAAGGAAGCTGCATATATATGGATAAAAATAACAGACAAAGCAAACCATCCCGAACAGAGGATGATCTGGATGAATTCTTCTTTGAAGAGGACTATGACGGTGCTTATGATGATTCGGAATCGGGTTTTTATGATTATGATATAGAAGAGAAGCCTCGTAAGGAAGAAAAGAAGAGAAAACCGAGGGAAGAAAGAGACAGCAGAGAACGAAAGGAAAGAGAGCGGGCGCGAGGACGTAAAGAGGCTGTAAGAGTAAATCGGCGGACATCTCACCGTGCAGAAAAGCAAAACATCCCGGGGGGAAAACCGGCAAAGCAAAATCAAAATAAGAGAAAAAATGCAGGGGGCAGGAGAAGAAAGGGCAATCCGGTGCTCCTTCTTGTGCTGCTGATTTTGCTGTTAGGGGCAGCCTTCGGCGGAAAGCTGTATATGGATCACTATGCCCCTTCGAAGACCATGGCGGATCTGACGGATTATTTCGGCAATACGGACGAGCAGGATGTGCCGGTTATTTTGCAGGATTCCCTGTCGGAATACCACGCAAGGCTGATTGATGGCGTCTATTATATGGATATAGAGACGGTACAGAGTGTGTTGAACAGCCGCTTTTACTATGGTCAAAATGATGGTTTAGTACTCTACACACTGCCCACAGACATCGTATCCATACCGGTAGGCGGCAACACCTGGAGTGCCGACGGAGGACAGACTTACACAGAGGAATACATACCGGCCAGATTGGAGGGGGAGACGCTGTATCTGGCTCTGGAATTTGTGAAGAAGTATACCAATTTTTCCTATGAGGTATTTACGGAGCCTAACCGCATGCAGATTTACACCCAGTGGGGTGATGTGCAGACAGCCACGGTAAAGAAGAATACCCAGATTCGTGTGTTGGGCGGTGTAAAGAGCGACATTCTGACCCAGATCGCCGCAGGCAGTCAGGTACAGGTGCTGGAGACTCTGGAGCACTGGGATAAGGTAAAGACAGCAGACGGCTTCATAGGCTATATAGAGAGCAATAAGCTGCAGGATGAGCAGACCACGACCCAGACCCCGGTGACGGATTATACGGAGCCGGAGTATACTACCCACAAGTTGGATGGCAAGGTGAACATGGTCTGGCACGGCATCTTCGGGTCAGCGGGCAACAGCACCCTGCAGAGCATGATGGCGCAGACCCAGAGTGTCAATGTGGTGGCGCCTACATGGTTTTCCATTATGGATGACAATGGTGATATCGAGAGTTATGCAGGATCAGATTACGTGACCTATGCTCATGAAAACGGATGGAAGGTATGGGCAGTAGTGGATAATTTCAACCAGGAAGGTGTGGATCACGACAATTTCCTCTCATCCCTGAGTAGCAGACAGAATCTGATCTCCCAGTTGATGGCGCAGTGCGCTACCTATGGTATCGACGGTATCAACGTGGACTTCGAGCAGTTGAGTGTGGAGAGCGGACAGAATTTCATCGAGTTCATTCGGGAACTCTCCGTGGCATGTCGGACCAACGGACTGACACTGTCCGTAGATAATTATGTCCGCTATGACTTTAATGACTACTATGGCATAGAGGAGCAGGCGGTAGTGGCAGATTATGTGGTGGTCATGGGGTATGACGAGCACTACGCAGGCAGTCAGGAGGCAGGAAGCGTGGCCTCCATCAGCTATGTGAGCCACGGTATTACCAGCGCTTTAGAGGATGTGCCGGCGGACAAACTCATCAACGGCATTCCTTTCTACAGCCGGATCTGGATCACCGATGCCAGCGGCTTGAGTTCCAAGGCATTAGGCATGCAGGATATACAGGATTTCATCACCGCTCATGGCATGGAAAAGACCTGGAGTGATGCAGACGGTCAGTATTATGCAGAGTGCACGGAGGATGGCACAAAGTACCAGATCTGGATCGAGGATGCCGAGTCGGTGAATGCCAAGCTGACCTTGATGCAGAGCTATAATCTGGCCGGTGTGGCAGAATGGAAGCTGGGCTTTGAGACCGCGGATATCTGGAATGAGATTGCATCCTATATGCAGACGCAGTAAAATTCCATCAAGGGCACCGGGCAAAAAAAGAAATAGCTTCACAGAGGCCTTACGCAGCCGGCGATATGGCATGCGAATGGACAGTAACAGTAACGGAAAGGCAGAAACAGTTTGCACACAGAGCTGATCAAAATAGATGAAAAAAATATAGATAGGGCAGCCATCGACAGAGCCGGAGAGATTCTGCGCCGGGGCGGCTTGGTGGCATTCCCCACGGAGACCGTATACGGATTAGGAGGCGATGCGCTGAATGCCGCATCCTCTAAAAAGATTTATGCGGCCAAGGGCAGACCTTCGGATAACCCGCTGATCGTGCATATCGCAGATCTGGAGATGCTGGATGATATCGTACAGGAGGTGCCGGAGGCAGCAAGGAAGCTGGCAGCAGCCTTTTGGCCGGGCCCCTTGACCATGATTTTTCAAAAGAGTGAAAAGGTGCCTTTGGAGACCACCGGCGGATTGCAGACCGTGGCGGTTCGCTTCCCCAGTCATCCTACAGCCCAGGCCTTTATCAGGGCAGCCGGTGGCTATGTGGCGGCGCCCAGCGCCAATCGCTCCGGCAGACCATCCCCTACGCTGGCACAGTATTGCATGGAGGATCTGGACGGCCGGGTGGAAATGATCCTGGACGGCGGACAGGTAGGCATCGGCCTGGAGTCCACCATCATTGATCTGACGGAAGGAAAGCCGATCATCTTGCGGCCGGGCTATATCACCAGGGAGATGCTCTCCGAGGTTTTAGGAGAGGTAGATACAGATCAGACGATCCTGCGGGCGGATTCCGGTCAGGCACCGAAGGCACCCGGCATGAAATATCGCCACTATGCACCTAAGGGAGATCTGGCCATCGTAGAAGGTGCCAGAGAAGATGTGGTGGCCTGTATTAACACCAGATGTAAAGCGGCCATGGAAGCAGGACAGAAGACGGGCATCATCTGCACGGATGAGACCAAGGCTCTTTATCATGCAGACAGTGTAAAGAGCGCCGGCAGCCGGGAGGATGAGGAAGGTATCGCCAGAGAGCTGTTCCGGATCCTGCGGGAATTCGATGATGAAGGCATGGAGGTTATGTTTTCAGAGGCATTCTCGGAGGGCGGTGTAGGGCAGGCCATTATGAACCGGCTGATGAAGGCGGCGGGACATCATATCATTCAGGCCGAAGAGAAAATGCCGGAGAAGTAGCAGCGCAAAGAATGGCGATATAGAAAGCGAAACAGAAAGTAATACGGGAAGTATACAGAAAGCAAAACAGAAAGTAATACAAGAAGTAATACAGGAAGTAATACAGAAAACAATACGTTAATAATTACAGAAGCTAGATGTTCTCTAATTATAGATGATCTGAAACATATACGGACATAACGGACAATACTGCAATCATACAGTGCATAAAAGAGGGAGGCAGATATGATAGCGATAGGCTGTGATCATGGCGGTTACGAGCTGAAGGAAATGCTGAAGGCATACCTGGAGGAGCAGGGATATACCTGCAAGGATTTCGGCACCTATGGAAAGGATTCCTGCGACTATCCGGAATACGGCAGGGCGGCCGCACAGGCTGTGGCGGCGGGAGAGTGCGAGAAGGGGATCGTGATCTGCACTACCGGCATTGGTATGTCTATTGCTGCCAATAAGGTGCCGGGAGTCCGCTGCGCACTTTGCTCGGAGACCACCAGTGCCAGATTGACCAGAGAGCATAATGATGCCAATATGCTGGCCTTAGGCGCAGGCATGATCGGACCTAATGCGGCGAAGGAGATTGTGGATACTTTCCTGCAGACTCCTTTTTCCGGTGAGGAACGTCATCAGCGCAGAATCGATAAGATCGAGAAGTAATCGCGGGATATTCTGACAGAGGCTACATCGGATGGGGTCTGTTGTATCTGTTTGCAGTCTTCTGTCGTAAATACGCGTTACCGATAAAGAACCTGCCGCCATCCGGCGGCATCTTCACAAGCATTATCAAAAACAGCAAATCAAACTTAACAACCAGGAGGGTTACAGCTATGGCAAAAACAGTCGTTATGGATCATCCGCTGATTCAGCACAAGATCGGCCTTATCCGCCGCAAGAGTACAGGTACCAAGGATTTCCGTCAAACTATCAGTGAGATCGCGATGCTGATCTGCTATGAGGCTACCAGAGATCTGGAGCTGACCGATACAGAGATCGATACGCCTATCTGCCATACCACTGTGAAGGAATTAAAGGGTAAGAAGATGGCCATCGTTCCGATCCTTCGGGCGGGCCTTGGCATGGTGGACGGCATGCTGGCAATGATTCCGGCTGCAAAGATCGGCCATATCGGCCTTTATCGTGATCCGGAGACCTTAGAGCCGGTAGAGTATTATTGCAAGCTGCCGGCAGACTGCGCAGAGAGAGAAGTCTTTGTGGTAGATCCCATGCTGGCAACCGGCGGCTCCTCCGTAGCAGCTATCCAGATGCTGAAGGATAAGGGCTGCAAGCACATTCGCCTGCTGTGCATCATCGCAGCGCCGGAAGGTGTAAAGAAAATGCAGGAAGAGCACCCGGATGTGGATATGTACATCGGCTCTCTGGATGAACGCCTGAATGAGCACGGCTACATTGTCCCCGGACTGGGCGATGCCGGAGATCGTATCTTCGGAACGAAGTAGATACATAGAGGGAGGGCAGACGATGGCAGTAAAGATGCAGGGGAAACGAATCGATTCCATTACCTGGGATGAGTATTTTATGGGTGTCGCCATGCTCTCCGGCCTGCGTTCCAAGGATCCGGGGACACAGGTGGGAGCCTGCATTGTCAGCAGCACTCACAAGATTCTTTCTATGGGTTACAACGGATTCCCCAGGGGATGTTCCGACGATGAATTTCCATGGGCGAGAGAAGGGGATATGCTGGATACCAAGTACGCTTACGTGACCCACAGTGAGCTCAATGCCATCCTCAATTACCGGGGCGGCAGTCTGGAGGGTTCCACGATTTATGTTTCTCTTTTCCCGTGCAATGAATGCGCCAAGGCCATCATTCAGAGCGGCATTAAGACCGTGGTCTATGACAGCGATAAATATGCAGGCACCGATGGCAATGTTGCCAGTAAGCGCATGCTGGATGCAGCAGGGGTTCGCTACTATCAATATCAGCGTACAGGCAGAAAGGTAGAACTGACACTGTAATTCATGAAAAAGTTTTCTGAGCGAAATTTGGAAAAATGGAGGCGGTCGGTGAGGACACCCTCCGATAAATGCAGTCAGGAGAGAAGTGCCAAAGCAGAGTCTGTACAGGCAAAGTCGGCAGCAGAGAAGCAATGGGACATGAAAAGACTGGCGGTGTGTATGCTGGGAGCAGTGATTTTTGTGACCGGCGTATGGACGTCGCAGCCCATTCCTGTCTGTGCCGCCAAATCCAGCGAAACCCAGGAAAAAATCAATAAGGCCAAAGAGGAAAAGAAAAATACAGAGAATGCCATTGAGCAGAATCAGGACCAGATCGACAGCCTGACGGATACCAAAAGCTCTCTGGAGGGAGAACTCTCCAGCCTGAACAGCGAGCTCTCCCAGATCAGCAGCAATCTTTCCAAAATCGAAGGGCAGATTGACGATAAAAATGCGGAGATCGCGCAGACGCAGCAGGAACTGGAAAAAGCCCAGGCCACAGCCGATGAGCAATACGATTCCATGAAGAAGCGGCTGCGGTTCATGTATGAACAAAGCAAGAGTCTCTATCTGGACATATTCTTTGAGTCCAAGAGTTATGCGGATATGCTGAACCGCTCCGGATATATCGAGCAGCTGGCGGCCTACGATCGGAAGAAGCTGGAGGAATATCAGGCAGCCAAGGAGGCAGTAGAGGAAAAAAAGCAGCAGCTGGAGCAGGAAAAGAGCGAGCTGGATGACCTGCGCTCCTCCGCAGAGGCGGAGCAGAATCGGGTATCCGGTCTGGTCTCTCAGACCGCCGGCAGTATCTCCGCCTACAGCGGTCAGATCGCCAGTGCGGAGGCCACAGCGGATCAGCTCCAGAGTCAGCTGGATGCCAAGAACAGCGAGATTTCAGCGCTGGAGAAACAGCTGGCAGAGGAACGTCGTCTGGAAGCCCTCTCCAACGCATCGGTATGGAGGGATATCTCTCAGGTGACCTTTGCAGAGGGAGATCGGTATCTTTTGGCCAATCTGATCTACTGTGAAGCCGGCGGCGAGTCATATCAGGGGCAGGTGGCCGTAGGCGCCGTGGTAATCAACCGAGTGCTCAGCGGCGCTTTTCCGAATACGATTGTGGGGGTTATCTATCAGAATAATCAGTTCGAACCGGTATCTACGGGACGTCTGGCATTGGCACTGTCCAGAGACGATGCCACCGCATCCTGCTATCAGGCAGCAGATGCGGCTATGGCGGGGCAGTCGCCGGTAGGAAACTGCATCTTTTTCCGTACGCCCATTCCGCAGGTTACGCCGAAGTATACCATCGGCGGTCATATTTTCTATTAAAAACTATTAAAATAAGATGCTGGGGTCAAAAATATTTTTGATCTTTTGATTCTGGCATCACATAAGCAAACAGCATAATTTAGAAGCAGCAGGGGGAAAGCTGCTTCTTCTAGAAGAGAGAAGGCAGGGGACATCATGGTACAGATCATCAGTAAGACAGCAGAGTATGAACAGAATCCGGTGGGCATTTCCAAATGCCCCGCATTTTCCTGGAAGATACAGGGAGATCACCAGGGGGTGCATCAGCAATCCTTCACCCTTCGCATAGCAGCGGATGAGGAATGCAAGGAGATCTTATTGGAGAAGACACAGGAGAGTGCACAGTCGGTGCACGTATCCTTCCCGGAGTGGGAGATAGAGCCACTGACCAGATATTACTGGCAGGTAGCGGTGAAGACCACCGACGGAGAAGAGAGCGGCTTTTCTGAAGCCAGCACCTTCGTGACAGCCTTTACAGCACCGGAGCAGTGGGAAGCACAGATGATCAGCGCAGAGACACCGGAGGATGCGGACAATTCCAAGGGCACCTACCTGCGGAAGGAGTTTACAGCAGCCAAGCCTGTCAGGAGCGCCTATCTGTGTGCCACCGCCTTTGGCTTATACCAGGCTTATCTGGACGGAGAAAAGGTGGGAGAGGACGAGCTGACGCCCGGATGGACCAGCTATAACAAACACCTGGTATATCAGACCTATGATGTGACGGCGAAGCTGCAGGAGAGCGGGAAGAACGAGCATTGTCTGGGCGCCATGCTGGGAGCCGGTTATTATAAGGGCAAAATGGGCTTTTTGAGTCTTCGCAATAACTACGGCAAGCAGACCGGTTTTCTGGCACAGCTGACCATCACCTATGAGGACGGCACGAAGGAGACCATCGTCACGGATCAGTCCTGGCAGGGGGCAGACAGTCCTGTTCTCTTTGCCGAGATTTATGATGGAGAGGTTTACGACGCCAGAAAGGAAATCTCCGGTTGGAGTGAGCCGGGCACGCAGGCAGAGCAGAAGGAAAAGTGGCACGATGTGCAGATCCTTCCCTATGACAAGAATACACTGACGGCACAGTTCGGTGCCAAGGTAGCTGAGCAGGAAAAGCTGCCGGCGCAGAAGATTTTCACTACCCCGGAGGGAGATACGGTCATTGACTTCGGCCAGAACCACGCAGGCTGGATTCACGCCTGCATGCATCACACCAAGGCCGGAGAGGTGACAGAGTTAGACTGCTTTGAGTCGCTGGATGCCAAGGGCAATGTGTATATTGAGAACCTGCGCGGGGCGAAGAACCGGTTTGTCTATACCTGTAAGGGCGCTGAGCAGGAAGAATACCATCCTCACTTTACCTATCAGGGCTATCGTTATGCCAAGGTGGTGTCCTGGGCCGGTGATCCTCTGGAGCTCTCCGATGTCTGCGCCTATGCGGTATACTCCAAAATGGAAAAGACGGGAGAGTTCAGCTGCTCCAATCCGGACATAAATCAGCTTTGGAGCAATATTACCTGGAGTCTTCGCAGCAACTTTGTGGATGTTCCCACGGACTGCCCCCAGAGAAATGAGCGAATGGGGTGGACGGGAGATGCCCAGATCTTCTGCCCTACGGCCAGCTATATTCGGGGTGTCTACCTCTTCTTTGAGAAGTGGCTGAAGGATGTGGCCTGCGATCAGACACCGGAGGGCGGCGTCTCCCATGTGGTGCCGGACATCATCACTCCGAATATCAATCGGGTAGATGACTGGCTTTGCAGTCAGGGCACCCACTCTGCGGCAGCCTGGGCTGATGTGGCGGTGCTCAATCCCTGGAATCTGTATCTGGTCTACGGGGACGAGAGAATTCTTTCTGAGCAGTATGAGAGCATGAAGAAGTGGATTCAGTTCATGGAGAGCCATGCAAAGGGCATCATCTGGAACTACAAGCTTCAGTTCGGAGACTGGGTGGCCTTGGATGCAGAGGAGGGAAGCTATTTTGGTGCGACCCCCAACGATCTGACCTGCACGGCTTATTATGCCTATTCCACGAGAATTTTTGCAAAGATTGCGGGTATTCTGGGCAAGACAGAGGATGCAGCTTATTACAGTGCGTTAGCGGAGAAAATTAAGAAGGGCTTTGCAGAGGAATTCTTTGATCCGACCACCAAGGGCATGAAGGTGCAGACTCAGACAGCACACATCATTGCGCTGTATTTTGATCTGACGCCGGAGGAATACAGAGAGCAGACTGTACAGGAGCTGGTGGACTTACTGGCAAAGGAAAACGGACATCTGGTCACAGGCTTTGTGGGTACACCTTATTTCACCCATGCTCTGAGTCAGAATGGCCATATCAAGGAAGCCTATGAACTGCTGCTCAAGGACGATTTCCCGTCCTGGCTGTATCAGGTAAAGGCGGGAGCCACCACTGTATGGGAGCACTGGGACGGCTTAAAGCCGGACGGCACCATGTGGAGCGCAGATATGAATTCCTTTAATCACTACGCTTACGGTTCCATCGCAGAGTGGCTGATCAAGGTAGTGGCTGGTATCTGCTGCGACGAGACAAAGCCCGGTTATCAGCATGTGAACTTTGCACCCCAGCCGGGAGGCGGCCTGACAGAGGCAGAGGGTACCTTCCAGTCAGTCTACGGACAGGTAAAGAGCGCATGGCGCCTGGAGGATGGCAAGACAAAGCTCCACATCGAGCTGCCTGCCAACACCACCGGTACCCTGTACTGGGCAGATCAGGTCATCCAGCTGGAAAATGGAACTTATGATTTTGAAATGGCGTAAGAAGACAATAGGAAAATAACAGTGAAATAAGAAAGCGGTGACGCAGGCAGCTCATTGCCGGATATAGAATGCTTCTCATACAGCAGAAGAGTGCGATAGGAACAGGCAAGAGCAAGAAAACATTTACAGAGGAATAAATGAAAACCTGAAGGATTCGGAGAGGCAGTGAGTCCTTCAGGTTTTTAAGATTCAACAGAATGCAGCAGGCCGTGACATAAGAGGCATGGCTGCATCGGAGAATTCGCCTGCGCGAAATTCTCCTCGCGCTGCCGCAATAAATTGCGGCATGGAGTAGGGATGAAATTTATAAAAAAACTGAAACAAAAATTCAATGGCCTGTCCTTCCGAAATCTGCTGATTCTGTTGATGGTGGGGGTGACGTCTCTGCTGCTGATTCTGATCGGCACCATTATGGTGGTTTATTTCAGAAATTATGTGGAGGAGGAGTACAAGGAAAACCATGATTCCTATATGGCATTGTTCAGTGATTTTCTGGGCAATGAATTCGAGGTGATCGTCGACGATGCCAGAAGCCTTCTGGAAAACGGACGCTTTGTGAGCATCATGGAGGATAACCAGAAAGTACGGCAGGGTTCCCTTTATTTTGCCACCGATGAGCAGATTCAGATCGACAGAACCATTACCAATCTGGTGGATAATAATGAATATATCCGGGCCATGCTGGTGGTGAGCAATTCCGGAAAATTCCGTTACATTGCCAAGAGAGGCAATGCCACCATGATGTATGAATACTATCGGGATAACAGTCTGCTGGATGCAGATTGGATCGCCGTGGCACAGGAGGCGATGGGGAAAGAAGTCGTTTTAAGCTGGAATGTGCTGGATGAGGAAGATCAGGATAATCTGTCTATTGTCAAGCAGCTGATCAATCCTGCCACCCAGAAGGGAATGGGGTATCTGGTGATCACACTCTCGCCCAAGATCATCACCCAGACTTTGGCCAGTCACGGAAATATCCTGGAAAATAACCGCTACTTCATCGTGAATCCCAAGGCGGAGAGGGGGAGCAGCCGTTATCTGGTTTATGCCAACAATCTGGAGGATGAAAACCTGGAAGCTATTATGCAGGATTATTACGATGGAAAAGAGGCGACCTACGTATACGGCAGTCATTATGAAGAGATTTCCGGTTGGGACATCGTCAGTGTCATTCCCAAGACTGACCTGGATGCGGCGACCTATCCCATCCGCATGTTCATCACCTTTTGCGTGGGACTCTCGCTCCTGATCTGCATTCCATTGGCCAGCCTTATGGTGTCCAGGATCAATAAGCCGCTGAACCAGATGAAGGAGGCTATTCAGGCGTTGGCGGGAGGTGACTACAGGCCGGAGATCGCCTTTGATGACAGCGAGATCGGCAAAGTAGGTCAATATCTGCTGGAGACCTCCAGAAACAACCTGGAACTGCGGGAAAAACTCATCACCTCGGAGCTGAACGAAAAAGAGGCGGAGCTTTTGCTGCTGCAGGAGCGGATCAATCCCCATTTCCTCTACAATACACTGGATGCCATTTATTTTATGGCGGTGATCGACGAGGCAGATGACGTGGCGGAAATGGTCAAGTGCCTGTCAGAGGTCTTCCGGTTAAGCCTCAATAACGGGGATAAACTGATTTCCATTGGAGAGGAAATGAAAAGAATCCGCGCCTACATGAAAATCCAGAACATGCGCTACCAGGATAAATTTATGTTGGAAATCGATGTGGATGAGGAAATTTTATCCTGCAGGATTCTGACCTTTCTGCTGCAGCCGGTGGTGGAAAATGCGGTCATTCACGGGTTGGAACCCAAGGTGGGATCGGGAACGGTCAGCATCGTGGGGTACCGAGAACAGGATGATGTGCGAATCACCATCCATGACAACGGCGTGGGAATCCGGGACATCAGCTGTATAGAAAACGGATACGGCATAAAGAATATCAGAGAGAGAATTCGAATGTATTACGGAGAGGAATACGACGTCTCCATCGAAAGTGAGCCGGGAGAGGGAACAACGGTATTTTTCCGGTTTCCGGCATAGAAAGAGGGAAAATGACCCAAAATGACCGATGTCATTTTGAGTCATTGCCGGTATGCCGAATCGGCATACCGGAGAGATCGCAGAGGAGAATTCGCCTGCGCGAAATTCTCCTCACGCAGCCGCAGACAAGCTGCGGCTGAAAGAGGTAGGTATGAAAAAACTTGTAATCATAGATGATGAAAAAATCGTAGTGCAGGGGCTTACGGCGATCATTGGCAGAATCGGACTGGATGTGGAGGTGGTGGGCTCTGCAGATAACGGCGCGGATGGCTGCCGAATCATCCGGGAGCTGCAGCCGGATGTGGTCATTACGGATATCCGTATGCCGGCTATGGATGGCCTGTCTATGATCGAGGAGATGCACGAGGAATTTCCCCAGACCCAGTTCGTGGTGATCAGCGGTTATACGGAATTCGTCTATACGAAACGTGCTATTCGGCTGGGCGTATTGGATTACATCGACAAACCGATCACCATTGAAAAGGTAAAGGGTCTTTTTGAAAAAATCGGACAGGAGGACAGAAGAAAAAGCCTGTCAGAGGTAAAGACCTATGGGGATGAGTCGGTGATCAATGCGCTGATGATCGATAATGCCGGGGAATTCGCAAAACAGACGGAAGAGTTTTTACAGCAAGCCCGGAAAAGTTGCAGCTCTGCCTCCGAATATAAGGAAGAATGCTATCGGTTCATGTGCGTCATACAGGGCATTTATGCAGGAAAAAAGAAACATTATGATGATTTTATCCTGCTGCCCTGTGAAAAGGTGATGTCCATGGAATCAGAGGAGGAGGCAGCCGATTATGTGATGCAGAATGTGCACCGGATCGCCTCCCAGATGGAGGCGGACCAGAAAGGATCCAATCACCATGTCATCCGGCAGCTTCTGCAGTATATCAATGAAAATTATAATCGTGACATAGGATTGACGGAGCTGGGGGAACTGGTAGATCTAAATGCCACCTATCTGAGCATTCTCTTTAAAAAGGAGATGGGAAAGAGCTACGTTAAATATCTGACAGAGCTGCGGATCCAGAAGGCCAAGGAATTTCTGGCCGAGGGCAAAAAAGTCAATGAGGTAGCGGAGATCGTGGGTTTCAGCAACTATCGGTATTTCTGTGATGTATTTAAGAAACATGTGGGAAAGACGCCCAGTGAATATCGGAATGATGTATAAAATGCACATTAAAAAGTGAACAAAAAAGATGAAAATGTCAAATTTTATAGAAAATCTGCACATAAAACATTAAAATCCGGACATTTTATAAAAAAATAATAACTATTAAAACCTCCCTTTCGGTGGTATCGTTTAATCAAGGCACAGATTTATGGGTGTCGGCGAATCACTTTAAGGGAGGTTTTTTATGAAGAGGAAACTTTTAGCAGGCTTGTTGGCCACAGCAATGGTGGCAACAATGTTGACCGGATGCGGTTCAAGCTCATCCAGCACCACGGCTGAGAGCACGGAGACTGCAGAGAGCACAGAGGCAGCTGCCGATGAGAGCGCAGATGCTGCAGAGAGTACAGACGCAGCAGAGACGACCACTGTGGCAGACGGCGAGGATCCGCAGCTGGAGAAGTCCTTCAAGATTCTTTCTATCTGGGATCAGGACAGCGACAACGGTGAGCTGATCACCAAGATCGCTGATCAGTATATTGCAGATGTTAACCCGAATTTCTCCTATGAGTACGAGTATGTATCCTCTGACGATCTGAGAACCAAGGTAGCAACCTTGGTATCCTCCAATGATCTTCCGGATATGTTCGCATATGAGGCAGGTGCACCGCTGGTAGATTACATTGAAGCAGGCAAGGTAGTAAACATCTCCGAGCTGCTCAAGACTTACAACTGCGAGGACGCTATGGATCCCTCCGCAGTATCTCTGTTAAAGACTCTGTCCGGTACAGATGATATCTATGATCTGCCCCTTGGTCTTAACGTAGAAGGCTTTTGGTACAACAAGGCTCTGTTCGAAGAGGCTGGTATCGAGAATCCGCCTACAACCTGGGACGAGTTCGAAGAGGATTGCCAGAAGCTGCAGGATGCAGGCATTCAGCCCCTTTCCGCAGGCGGTTCTGATAAGTGGGGCGTTACCCGTGTAATCAACGCTTACCTGGTAAGAACAGCAGGCGCAGATGCAATGGCTAAGGCTAAGAGCGGCGAAGCTTCCTACACTGATGATGTTTATGTAGCAGCAGCAGCTAAGATTCAGGAATGGGCTGACAAGGGCTGGTTCGGCGATGGCGTAAACACCGTAGATATGACCACTGCAGGCCAGATGCTTATGAACGGTCAGGCAGCTATGTTCTACAACGGCTCCTGGTTTGCTGAGAACCTGAATGATACTTCTGCCAACAAGGCAGGCGAAGACGGCATCGGCTTCTTCAACGTACCTGTTGCAGATGAGAGCATCAGCCCCATCACAGAGTACTCCATGAACTGCGGCAATATCCTTTGCCTGTCTCAGGAGAAGTACGACGAAGCAACCGGCTGGTTCATTAAGTATTTCGTAGAGCACATGGGTGATGTGGCTATGGAGACCCAGGGTACTGTAAAGGGTTACAACTACACCGTATCTGCTGATTCTGTAAAGCCTTACACCCAGATCGTACTGGATGAGATCGGCAAGGCAACAAGCGCATTCACCTGGTTCGAGGCAACCCTTGCAAGTGAGGTTTCCTCTGTAGCACAGGAGCAGGTACAGGCACTGATGACAGATGATATTACAGCAGAAGAATACATGCAGCTGATCCAGGATGCCAGTGATCTTGCAAACTAACATCTAACATGTAAGCCAGCGAGGGAGCGCCTGTGAGCGCTCCCTTTTAAATGGACTGCATCGGAGAATTCGCCTTCGCGAAATTCTCCTCGCGTAGCCGCAATAAATTACGGCATAGTGAGGTAAATATGAAGACAGTACTGAGAAACAAAAAAGCCATAGCATTATTTATAGTGCCTGCATTGGTTCTTTACAGCGTAATAGTGATTCTGCCGATCTTCTGGTCATTCTATTACACCTTCTTTGCAGGATCCCCGGGTCTTAAATGGAAGTTCTGCGGTTTTGACAATTACCTGATGCTCTTTAAGGACAAGAACTTCTGGACTGCATTAGGGGTAAATGTCAGATACATCCTGATCGTTACCGTAGGACAGGTGGGACTCGGCCTCTTGATGGCTTTGATGTTCCAGTTCTGGCTGAGGAGATGCAAGACCATTATCCGTACACTGGTGTTCTTCCCGGTAGTTCTTCCCACCGTGGCAGTAGGTACCCTTTTCCAGAAAATCTACGAGATTCAGCCCAATTACGGCCTTCTCAATTCTGTCCTTGACAATATCGGTCTTTCCAGTCTGGTACAGCCCTGGATCGGTCAGGCCAGCACCGCATTAGGCGCACTGTGTGTCATGGACATCTGGGTGGCCATGGGATTCTATTCCGTTATCTTTTACGGTGCACTTCTGGATATCCCCGGAGAGACCATCGAGGCAGCACGCATCGACGGCGCCGGCGGCTTCCGCCTTTTCCGCTATATCCTGGCACCGCTCCTTCGTCCTATGATCATCGTTTCCCTGGTGTTCAGCTTCTCAGGAACCGTAAAGTTCTTTGAGTCAGCACTGGCACTTACCCAGGGCGGTCCCGGCAATGCGACCAGATCCCTTTCCATGTACATGTATCAGGTTTGCTTTACCTACAATAAGGTAGGCTACGGCAGCGTGATCGCATTGGTGATCTTCCTGATTTGTATCATAGGATGCCGTCTCATTCAGAAGTTGGATGTGAAAGACTGAGGGACAACATTTGAAAGAGATGCTGTAAATTTTTCTTTCAAAAGCATGGATACCGCAAGCGGCAGCGGGAAAATATCATAGATGCAGGTTTGTCGGCGCGAGATTTTCCCTATTTCTGTGAGGAACAGCGGTATAAAGGAGTAGAGATGACAAAAAGTAATAAAAAATTCGATGTCAAGAGAATCCCGATTGTCATTATTATTCTGGCAATCGTTATGTTGGAGGTTTATCCCATTTTCTGGATGCTGACGGCTTCCTTCAAGCAGAGCTATGAGTGGACCAGCAAGCCGGCTTATGCATTGAATGACGGATTTTACTGGCAGAACTACGTGGATGCGTGGACCAGAGGCAACATGGCTACCTTCTTTAAGAACAGCTTGATCTGCACCCTTGCCTCTCTGCTGTTCATTGTATTGTTCTCCGTCACCGTTTCCTTCGCCTGCACCAAGATGGAATGGAAATTGAGAGACAAAGTAGCCAGATATTTCCAGTTAGGTATCATGGTAACTGTTACCACATCCCTGATGCCTCTGTTCCAGATTTATACCAATTTCGGACTGATCAATACCCGTTGGTCTTTGATCATTTCCTACGTGGCATTCGGTCTTTCCCTCTCCATCTTCCTGATGATGGGAAGTCTTCGTACCTTCCCGGATGAGCTGATGGAAGCAGCCGTCATCGATGGCTGCGATATCTACAAGCTAATGTGGCATGTCATGGTGCCCTTGATGAAGAACGCCATCGTTACCGTACTGGTACTGCAGTTCTTCTTTAAGTGGAATGACCTGCTCTTCTCCATGACCTTTATCAGCAAAACCGACTTAAAGACAGTGCAGACAGGACTTCTGTACTTCTCCGATGAGTTCGGCAACAAGAACTGGGGCGCGATCTTCGCTTCCGTTTCCATGTCCATCATGCCGATGCTGGTATTGTATACAGCACTTAACAAGGCAGTAATTGAAGGAATGACAGCAGGGGCCGTTAAGGGCTAAAAGCCGGAGACAGCGTGAAATACGCCGGCGGAATAGAGATTAACATGAACGAGACATATCAAAAGTATTATGCAGACATAGAACAGTACGTCTTAGACCGGGCGGAAGGGATCCTGAAGGAGCCACACAGCTTTATCCACTATCCCTTCATCGATCCGGGTTCGGTATACGATGGAAATGTATGGGACTGGGACAGCTATTGGTCCGTCTACGGCTTGCTTCCCATCGCAAAGAAGCGCGGAGATGCCGCTTTTCTTGACAGAGTGATCGAACATGCCAAGGGCAATGTGCGCAATTTCTTTGATCACCAGCTGGAGGATGGCTATATCCCCATGATGATCGAGGTGGCGGACTGGCCGGAACCGTATCTGAATATGAAGCACAAGGAAGGGATTAAGATGAACATGCACAAACCCTTCCTGGCTACCCAGATCTGCCTGATCAGTGATTTTGTCGGGGATTACAGCTGGGCAGCACCATATGCAGACGGACTGGCCGCCTATTTCCGGCATTACAGAGAAAATTATTTCAATGAAAATGCCGGCCTTTATGTCTGGCATGACGACATCATGATCGGCATGGATAACGATCCGGCCAGCTTCGGCAGACCCAAGGATTCCACCGCCAACATTTTCCTGAATTCCTTTATGGTCAGGGAATTAGAGGCCTATGAGAAATACCGGAGGGAAATCGCAGCAGATGGCAGTAAAGAGGACAAAGAAAGTACTGTCTGTGAAGAAGACAATGAAAAAGAGGGCAGCATTGTCTGTGACGGAAGTACAGACGGAAATACAGACGGAAATACAGGCTGTAAAGATGCTGCTGACTGTCAGAATGGCAATGTCGCTGAGGCAGAGAAGATAGCAGCGCACCGAGAAGCTCTGATCAAGGCTATCCAGGACGAGTGCTATGATCAAAGAGATCAGTTCTTCTATTCCGTGGACGTGGATATCAAGACCCGGAAATTTGACTGGTTTCATCAGGGGTTGGGCGTATTCTGGAAGACCCTGCCCATTAAGATCAGAGTGTGGAGCGGTTTCCTTCCCATGGCGGTGGGTATCGCCACACCACAGCAGGCAGAGAGCCTGGTGGCACATTGGAAGGACGAGAAGACCTTCTACAGCCCCTACGGCATCGCTACCCTGGCCAAGGATGAGAAAATGTTTGACCTCTCCGTGACCAACAATCCCTCCAACTGGCTTGGACCCATATGGCTGGTGGCCAATTATCTGGTATTTTCCGGATTCCTGCGTTACGGCTACCTGGAGGAAGCCAGAACCATGTGCGAGAACACCCTGACTCTGTTGGGACAGGATCTGGAGAAAACCGGAGAGCTTCACGAGTACTACAATCCCTTCAACGGCGAGCCCATTATGAACGGCGGCTTTGTGAACTGGAACATGCTGGCGCTGAATATGGTGGATGAGCTGGAAGCTTATGAAAAAGCATAGTGACGTTGTATAAACAACGTCAGTTGTAAATAAAGTTGGCACCTTATTCTCATACATTACATTTCCAGTGTATGGGAAAGGGTGTCAGCTTTATTTGTGTGTAAAGCATCATTCCGGTCGTGATGAATATTCCAGAATAAAAGAGGCCGGAGCTTTTAGCGTGGTGTCTGTGGAGTGGAAACAGGTATGGAGGAATGATTATGCATGGAATAACATTAACGGAAGGGCCGTGCGATTGGGAAATTCTGCAGCAAAAAGAAGGGAAAGCAGAGGTCGTATTAAAGGGAACATTTTGCGTTCATCCTGCAGCAATCGAGGTCGGGGTGGAAAAAGTAACACCGATTGTTCGTGTAATGAGTGAACAGGATAACAGTACGGTGGTACCCTGGACAACGGCGCAGCAATATGAGTATGACGAGAATTTTGCCGGCAGTTTTGAGACTGTCATAAGCATTCCATGTGGCGGGCCTTACCGCATAGATACCAGTCTGGAGACCAAAAGTACAGTGCCCCATTTAATCTGGCTGTATCGCGGAGATTGCGTGCTGCATATCGGTGTCGGCAATCTTTTCATTATAGCCGGACAATCGAATTCTGCCGGATACAGCAGAGATTATTGTATGGATGCACCGAGCATGGACGTACATTTATTCAGAAATCGTAATAAGTGGGATATAGCCAGTCATCCCATGAATGAGAGTACAGCGGCAGGATCATTGCCAAACGAAGAGATGGGCGTTGCAGGAGTATCGCCTTATTTGTCTTTTGGGAAATGCTATGCAAAATTAACAGGAATGCCGGTGGGATTGATTCAAACGGCCCTTGGAGGCTCTGCCATGGCGAGATGGAAACCGATGAAAGGCGACCTTTATGGCAATATGATAGATAAAATACACCAAACGAAAGGAGCATATGCAGGTATTCTTTGGTATCAGGGATGCTCCGATGCAACGCCCGGATGCGCAGAATATTATCTGGATAATTTCAGGGAATTTGTCGAGGGGGTACGAAAAGAACTTGGATACGAGATTCCTTTTTTTACAATGCAATTAAACCGTCAGATTAATGGTGCTTATGATGCGTGTTGGGGAATGGTTCGTGAGGCACAGCGGCGCGCAGCAAAGGAGATACCGGGAGTGTCTTTAATTACAACGACGAATTTGAGCCTTAGCGATGATATTCATAACAGTGCATCGGCAAATGTTTCTTTAGGAGAAAAGCTGGCCAGACAGTGCGGAGCGATTTTAAATGGTCTGGAAGAATATCAGCCGCCGGAAGTGGTTGACGTTGCATGGGCGTCGAGGGAGGAGAAGCAGAAATACAAGTTGGATGGAAACGGTATATGGATGCGAGTTACATGTGAACATGTGAAAACGTGCTTGGTCATCTATTCCACAGAGGGTGAAGACAGCGGATTTTCGCTGATGGATGAAGAAGGAGAAATTCCTATACTTCATATTTGCGGAAGTCGGGAAAATAAGAACCATTTGTATTTGGAACTAGGCAGAAAACCAAGAGGAACGTCAGAGCTCTCGTTTGCATGGCAGGCGGATCCGGTAAAGCTGCCGCCGGTAGACGAGGTGACCTATATGCCATTGGTTTCCTTTTATAAGAGAAAACTGAATTTGTGATGGAATTCTGACAAGAGCGGATATAAAGTAAGTTATGCGCAGGTGCTGAATAGATGACAAAAAGTAAGGGGAGGTTAGTGTGAAAAATACCCTTGATAGGGTATTTTTCGCACAGCTATTGGTGCCGCAGGCGTCACCAATAGACCTGATCTGAAATCAAATCTGAAATTTGATTTCAGATTCCTCCGGCGCAGAGCGCCTGCGGAATGGAGAATATTATGAAGGGACAAAAAATACGGGAAATTTATTTTGGCGGAGATTACAATCCGGATCAGTGGGATGAGGAAACCATCAGAAAAGATATGGAGTACTTTAAAAGGCTTCATATCAACTATGTAGCACTTCCGGTTTTTTCATGGGCCAAGCTGGAGCCGCAGGAAAATGTATATGATTTTGCCTGGTTGGATAAAATTCTGGATATTCTTTGGGAAAACAGAATTTATGTTTGCCTGGCAACCTCAACCGCGGCACAGCCGGAATGGATGAGCAAGGCGTATCCGGAAATTCTTCCCGTGGACAACAATGGAATGAAAAGAACACATGGCATGAGAAATTTTTATTGTGTCAATAGTGAAAAATATCGGGAAAAAGCAGCCCGGCTTGCCGGAAAAATGGCAGAGCGTTATAAGGATTATCCGGGATTAGTAGCGTGGCATGTGGCCAATGAATACAGTACATTCTGTCACTGCGAAAATTGTGAAAAAAAATTCAGAAGCTGGCTTAAGAAAAAATACGGATCTACAGAAGAGCTGAACAGGAGATGGAATACATCCTTCTGGGGGAGGACAATATATGACTTTGATACGATCATGCTGCCCACAGAGAGAAATGATGATGATCGCTTTTTCCCCGCTAAGCAGTTGGATTATCAAAGATTTGTAACGGATACCACGGAAGAGTGCTTCTTAAATGAGGCAAAGGTGCTTCGAAGCATAACACCGGATATACCGGTATTCAGTAATATTTCGGGCTTTATAAAGAAATTAAATCAATTTCAGCTCACGCAGCACATGGATGTAGTTGGATGGGATAACTATCCTTCGCCCAAGGATGATCCGTCGTTCCCGGCCTTAAAGCATGATATCATGCGTGGATTGAAGGATGGAGCGGCCTATATGGTGGCTGAGCAATCTCCGAATCAGCAGAATTGGCAGCCGTATAACAAATTAAAGAAACCCGGAGAAGTGAGGCTTATAGCTTATCAGGGAATTGCACATGGCGCAGACAGTTCCCTGTATTTTCAGATGCGGCAGTCTGTCGGCGGACAGGAAAAATTCCACGGGGCAATTATTGCACATAGTGGAACGGATGATACCAGGATTTTCAGAGAATTTGAAAAGCTTGGCAATGAACTTCATGGCCTGGGCGGACAGATCCTGGATGCAAGAACAAATGCAGAAGTAGGTATTTTATTTGATTGGGACAACTGGTGGGCTTTAGAATTGTGCAGCGGCCCCACCAGGGATATGGATTATCTGGCACAGGTTCATCACTATTATAAAGCTTTCTATAATCAGAATATTCCTGTAGACATTGTGAAGTACACGGCGGATTTTGAAAAATACAGGATTATAGTCGCGCCTCTTGTATACATGATGAAGGAAGGCTTTGCGGAACGTATTTCCAACTATGTAGAGCAGGGAGGTATTTTAATCGGCACCTATATGACCGGTCTGGCAGATGACACGGATCGATGCCGATTTGGCGCTTATCCGGGCCCGCTTAGGAGTGTATTTGGATTATGGGTGGAAGAGACAGATGCCCTTTATCCGGAGGAAAGCAACAGGATACTTCTAAAGAGTGAAGGAAAAGAGGATAAGATTTTCAAATGTAACTTCCTGTGCGATCGACTGCGTACAGAAGGTGCGGAGACATTGGGAATTTACGGCGATGATTTCTACGCCGGAGAACCTTGTTTTACGGTAAATAAATATGGAAAGGGAAAGGCGTATTATTTAGGAACCAAGCCGGAAGATGATTGCCTTCAGTTGATCATTCAGCAAATTACGAAGGAGGCCGGAGTGAAATCACCATTGGAAGTGCCTGATGGGGTAGAAGTTACATGCAGGGAAAATGAAAATGGAAAATTTGCATTTATACTTAATCACACATTGAACGAAAAAAGGATTATAACGCCGGAAGGAGCAACCATTCTCGTTGGAACGCAGGAAAGCGAAAAAGAGCTTATACTTCAGGCGAGGGATGTGGCCGTGCTGAAGCTGTAGGGTGTGAATATAATCTATGTTTTACGAGGAAAACGCTGATAAAAGCGTTTCCCTCGCTGTATTTTCCCTGTACGAATCTGTGCAATTTACCGGAGGTGTTAAGAAAATGCTGATGTAAGCAGTATTTTCTTAACAGCATTGCATTTTTAAAATGTACATCCTATTTGCACTATGACCATATCTTAATTTCCGAAATTGAGTAGACCCTAAAAAGTTACACAAAATTAGAAATTTAATTTTGTTAATTGTGCATTCTTTACATAGGATGTTTAAAGTCCTATATTAGACTATGTTCTTAAAACAAAGGCATTTGCATAGACAAGGGAGGATTTTGCAGATGAAGAAAAAATTATTAGCAGGCTTGCTTGCAGCCACAATGACTGCAGGCTTGCTGACAGGATGCGGATCCGGATCTGCTGCTGATAACACAGCAGCTGAAACATCCGATGAAAGCCAGATTGAGACTACAGAAGACAGCACAGCTGAAACATCCGATGTAGAGGAAACTGCAGGTTCAACAGAAATAACGGTATGGGGATGGGATAAATCCTTCAATGGCATTTCTTTTGAAGAGGCAGACAAGCTGGATGACAGCGTGACAGTTAACTTTGTGGAGATGGCAAAGGCTGATTGCCTTGAGAAGATTCACACGGTGCTCGCATCAGGCGTTACAGATGATCTTCCGGACATCGTGATTATTTCCGATGCTGCTGCACAGGGATATTTGATGTCTTATCCCGGTTCTTTTTTAGCAATGGACGATTATATCAATTATGATGATTTTGCAAGCTATAAAAAGGACTATGTTTCTTATGACGGCGTTGGATATGGCGTACCGTTTGATACAGGTGTGGCAGGGCTTTTCTACCGCAGCGATTATATAGAGGAAGCCGGCTATACAGACGAAGACATGCAGAATCTTACCTGGGATGAGTACGAAGAACTCGGTAAGAAGCTGGCAGAGAATGGACATATGCTGCAGACCTTCAATCCCAATGACATTTCTAATTTCCAGATTCTTCTGCAGTCTACCGGAAATTGGTACACAGATGCAGAAGGCAAGGCCAACTTTGCTAATAACGATACCCTCAAGGAATGCTACAGACTCTTTAAGGAGTTTAATGAAGGCGGATTTGTAAAGGTAGTCAGCGATTGGTCCGAATTCCAGGGAGCAATCAACGGCGGCGATGTGGCATGTGTAATCAGAGGCTCCTGGATTACATCCACCATCAAGGCAGCAGAGGATCAGAGCGGTCTTTGGAAGCTTGCACCGATTCCTACGCTTGATAAGATAGAGGGTGCTACGAACAGATCTAACCAGGGCGGTTCCAGTTTCTATGTGCTTGCAAACAGCAAGAATGCAGATGCAGCAGCAAAGTTCCTTGCAAATACTTTTGGCGGAAGCACAGAATTATATGATACGCTTGCAAAGTCTGCAAATATCATGGGAACCTATCTTCCGGCTTCCGATGTAGAGGCTTACAGCACAGCTGATGAGTATTTCAGCGGTCAGCAGATCAATAAGACACTGGCAAGCTGGATCAGTGAGATTCCTGCCGTGGATCCCGGTGCATACACATCCGAAGCACAGTCAGCACTTCTTGCTGTAACACCTAATATTCTTAATGGAGCTGATCTCGAGACAGAACTTACAACTGCAGAAGAACAGTTTAACCAGATGGTTCAGGAATAAGCAGCGCAACAGCTTTGGACACAAAAGGGGGCCACAAGCCCCCTTTTGTTTTAATCAGATAGAGGGAAATAAGACATGACAAAAGACAAAGGAAAAAGATCCAGGACGATTACATGCTGGACAATGATTATGATTGCTGCGGTATTTGTAATCCTGTTTGGATATTTACCGACATTACAGGCGTTTATACTTTCCTTCAAAACCGGAAAAGGCGCTAATCTTACATTCAATGGATTGGCAAACTACATCAGACTTTTCAAGGATCAGACATTCTGGACAACATTAGGGAATACTTTGATTTATGCGTTGTTTGAAATACCGATCATGTTGATCCTGGCATTGATTATTGCCGTACTGTTAAATGATCCAAAGATAAGGGAGAGAGGAATTTATCGTACCTGCATATTCTTGCCGTGTGTTACTTCCATGGTATCTTATTCGATCCTTTTCAAAAATATTTTTGCATTAGATGGTGTGGTAAATAATCTTCTGATTAAAATAGGAATTATTGATACACCGATTTCTTTTATCCTTGATGCACATTGGGCAAAGATTGTAATAGTGATTGCGCTGATTTGGAGATACACAGGATATTACATGATCTTTTTCCTTTCGGCCTTGCAGAATGTAGATCCCTGCGTTTATGAAGCGGCCAAACTGGATGGCGCGACAGACAGCCAAAGTTTCCGGAAAATAACGATACCGCTTCTTAAGCCGATTATTTTCCTTACCAGCATTATGGCATTGAATTCAACCCTGCAGTTGTTCGATGAAGTCGTCAACCTGACAGGCGGCGGACCGGGAAATGCAACGAGAACTATCTCTGAGTACATTTATGATCTGTCATTTAATTATGTGCCGAGCTATGGCTATGCATCTACTGTTTCTCTTGCGGTATTTGTCATAGTGGTTGCTATAACGATCTTTCAGAAAGGAGTTATGAGAGATAAAGATGAATAATTCCGTGCGTTATCTGATAAAAAGAATTTTCCTTATTATCGTATCGTTTTTATGCATATTTCCTTTTCTTTGGATGATTATCGGTGCCACGAACGATTCTAAAGATATTATGATGGGAAAGCTTACCTTTGGTACATCCTTACTCAAAAACATCAATAATGCTTTTGAGGCGGCAGACTTGGGGCGGGCATTTGTTAATTCACTGGTTCTTTCTGTAGTTATTACAGTGGCTTCTTTAATTATCTGCTCCTTGGCGGGATATGCATTTGTTATTTACAGATCCAGAAAAACAGAAGTTATGTTTCTGGTACTGATCGCATCCATGATGGTGCCTTTTGCAGCCAAGATTATTCCGATGTATCGGATGTTTGCCAAGATGGGACTGCTTAATAATTACCTGTGTATTATCCTGCCTGCAGTAGGTGCACCGTTTTTGATTTTCTTTTTCCGTCAGAATTCGGAGAGCTTTCCGAGAGAGACAATAGAGGCGGCTCGCGTGGACGGGTGTAGTGAGTGGCGGATTTTCAGCAGAATATTTATGCCGATGATGAGATCCACTTATGCAGCAGCAGCTATTTTCTCATTTATGGCAGCTTGGAACAATTACATGTGGCCGTTGATTTCTTTGCAGAGTGAATCCAAATATACATTGCCCTTAACGGTATCCAATTTAGCGTCAGGTTTTACACCGGATTATGGTATGGTTATGGTAGGCATTATTATTTCCACAATACCGACGATGCTTATTTTCTTCTTACTGCAGAAGAATTTCGTTGAAGGAATTCTTGGCTCAGTAAAATAAAAGTCGGTATGTTGCTGTTAACAGTATGATCTGCAAAAGGAAAACGGATGGAAACAAACACAAACGAAAAAAAATCTGCAGTAGACCAAGTGGTGGATGGGATTATCGATGACATCATAGATGGAAAATTGATGCCGGGGGATAAACTGCCTACGGAACCGGATTTGGCTTTAAAGTTTCACGTTGGAAGAAATTCTGTAAGGGAAGCTATAAAAAAGCTGGAAGCAAATGGGGTTGTTTACATCAAAAGGGCGGACGGAACTTTTGTCAGTGAAAATTACAATCACAAGATGCTCGATCCGATGCTTTACAATATCATACTTCAAAAAAACAGCTGGAAAGATTTTGTGGAGCTGCGGTCGGTAATAGACATAGGGACACTGGAGGTGATTATAGAAAAGGCTAAGCCGGAGGATACCTATAAGGAACTGCACAGAATTTTGCTTAATATGGAAACCAGACTTTATGATGAGGTTCCAAACGTCGATGAAATTATGAAATATGATGCGCAGTTTCACCGTGCTATTGCAAAAATGACGAACAATCCGCAGATCGTGACCATTACCGATTATATTACCAGGCTTACCATTCCATCGAGAATGAAAACGATAAAGAAAGTGATAGAAAACGGAGAAGAAGAGAACTTTGCGGCTCTCCACAGGCAAATCGTAAGCGTGATCGAGAAAAGAGAAAAGGATAAAATTGTAAAAACAGTATCAGACCATTATGTGTATTGGAAGTAATGTAGATCACATCGGAGAATTCGCCTGTGCGAAATTCTCCTCGTGCTGCCGCGGTAAACCGCGGCAAAAGGAGGTAAAAATGAAACTTGGAATCGTCTACACCAGCACTACACCGGAATTGATCGAGTGTGTCAATGAAGAGATCAAAAAGAACCTGGGGGATGCGCCGGAGATTATGAATTATCAGGATCCCTCGATTCTGGCAGAGGTAAGAGAGCATGGCTATGTGACGGCGGCACCGGCAGCCAGACTGGTGGGAATGTATATGCAGGCAGTTTCTGATGGTGCGGATGCCATCCTGAATTGCTGCTCCTCTGTGGGAGATGTGGCAGATGCCGCCCAGGACATCGGCCGATATACCGGTATTCCCATCGTGCGCATCGATGAGGAAATGTGCAGAGAAGCTGTGAGACTGGGGGCAAGAATTGCGGTGCTGGCCACCCTGCCTACTACGCTGACACCTACCAAGAATACGATTCTGCGGGTGGCCAGAGAGATGAACCGTCATGTGGAGCTGGTAGACGGTCTGGTGGATGCCTTCGGTGCAGACCAGGATCAGTTCAAGGCACTCCTGTGTGCGAAGGCACAGGAATTAAAGGAGCAGGCAGATGTCATCCTGCTGTGCCAGGGCTCTATGGCTTATGCGGAGGAGAACATTCATGAGAGCACCGGTCTGCCGGTACTTTCCAGCCCTCGGTTTGGCGCAGCAGCCTTAGCAGAGGCTTTAAAAGCAAAGGGGTTATAAAGCCGGAAAAATAGCGTAAAAAACATGCCCGATGGCAAATCGAATGAAATACTCGATTAAGAGAATCGGGAATTCTCGCCGCCTCTTCGCAGCACAGCTGCTTGGCAATGAGGATTCCATAAAGGAACCGGTTTTAGTGAAGGATTGCAGCAATGGGAGGTTGTGATGCTGACAGATACAAAAAAATCCCCGAATGCCAGGGTATATCCTCTGGACGGGATGAAGGTAAAGTGGACAGGGGGGCTTTGGAAGGAACGGTTTGATACCTGCGCGGAATCTACGGTGCCGCAGCTCAAGCATATGTTTGACAGCAAGGATATCAGCCATGTAGTAGAAAACTTTAAGATCTGCGCGGGGGATGCACAGGGGGAGTTTGACGGTACTGTTTTCGGAGATGGTGATTTCTATAAATGGATGGAGGCGGCTATCTGCACCGCCTATAAGAATGACAAGGAGGAATTAAAGCAGCAGATCGAGGATTACATCGATCTGATCGGCAGGGCGCAGCAGCCCGACGGCTATCTTTCCACCAAGCAGATCATCGGAGAGCGCAGCGGGAATGGGGTATCCCGTATGGGAGATATCAACGACTTCGAGGTCTACAATTTTGGTCATATGTTTACTGCAGCCTGTGTGCATAAGAGAGCTACAGGAAGGGATAATTTCATTAAGATTGCCGCAAAGACCGCTGATTACTTAGAGCATCTCTATGATGAGGCAGAGCGCACCGGAGAGATCCAGACGGCAGTTTGCCCTTCCCACTATATGGGATTGGTGGAGATGTACCGCACCACGGGAGAGGAGCGCTATCTGACACTGGCCAGAAGAGCCATAGCCCTGCGGGATAGTGTAAAGAACGGCCTGGATGATAACCAGGACCGCCTCCCGGTGAAAAAACATGACAAGATCATCGGCCACGCTGTTCGGGCCAATTATCTCTATGCCGGTCTGGCAGATCTCTGCATGGAGGAGACGGACGAGGAGTACAGAGCGGTATTGGACAAAGTATGGAGAAGCCTGGTGGATAAAAAGATTTATATCACCGGCGGCTGCGGTGCCTTGTATAACGGCGCTTCCCCTTACGGCAATTTCTTCGTCCATCAGATCGTGCATCAGGCCTATGGTTATGAGTACCAGCTGCCTAATATCACGGCCTACAATGAGACCTGCGCTTCCTTAGGCGGCGTGTTCTGGGCTTACCGCATGTTCCAGCTGGATCCGAAGGCCGAGTATTTTGACGTGCTGGAGCGCATGATGCTCAACACCAACCTGGCAGCTTTAAGCCTGGACGGCAAGCGCTTTTTCTATGAAAATATGCTGCGCAGGACAAAGAAGCTGGATTATAAGATGATCTGGCCGCTGACCAGAAGTGAGTATATCCTCAGTTATTGCTGTCCGCCGAATCTGGCCAGAACCATTGCCCAGTCCACGGAGTATGCTTATATGCTGTCCGAGGACAGCGTGTGGACCGGCATGTACGGAGCCAGCCAGGCACAGGTGGAGCTGAAAAACGGGGCTTCCTTCACATTGGTGCAGGAGACGGAATATCCCTTCGACGGACGGATTCATTTTTCTGTCAGAGACGTACAGAAGGATGAGCCGATGCATTTAAAACTCCGTATTCCGGCATGGGCAGTGAGCGGCACGGTGAAGACGGCCAAGGAGGAGCGAAAGCTGACCAAAGAGGACAGCGGCACGTATCTGGATCTTGTCTTTGACCATGCCGGCGAACTGGATGTGGTGATGGATTTGGAAATGAAGGCTCGGTATACCGTGGCGAACAATATGGTAGAGGAAGACGCTGGACAGGCAGCCATCGAGCGGGGCCCCATGATCTATTGCTGTGAGAGCGTGGATGCAGAAACAGAGACACTGGATGATATTTATCTGGATCTGGATGCGGAGTTTACGCCTGTGCACATGGAGATTGCAGGGAGAGATATCACCGCTCTGGAAGCAGAGGAATATGTGATGGATCGCAGCGGTTTTGACAGAGAGGCGCTGTATCAGACGCTGTCCTATCACGGCATGGAGAAAAAGAAGCTGCGGCTGATTCCGTACTATGCATGGGATAATAGAGACTATGGGGAAATGCGAATCTGGTTCCCTATTTGCTACCGGGCCTGACAGTAGATTTTCGCACAGCTATTTGTTTCTGTGAAACAAATAGCCTTGATGGCAAATCGAATTAGAAATTCGATTAAGAGAATCTGAAATTCTCGTCGCCTCTTCGCAGCATAGCTGCTCAGAAATGAGGATAAGTTTGAAAGAAATGCTTGATAGCATTTCTTTCAAACTGCATTGATGTCGTAGACGCCATCAATGCAAATCGTATCGGAGAATTCGCCTTCGCGAAATTCTCCTCGCGTAGCCGCAGACAAGCTGCGGCATAAAGAGGTAAATATGAATAACGCAGCAGAAATGATTCTGCCCTTCAGCGTCGTAGCGGCCAGAACAGCTACGGATGAGGTAAAGGCGGAGCAGCTCCTGGCGCAGGCCATGGAGAATTTTAACAGAAAAATCGTGGTTTTAGACGATGATCCTACCGGGGTGCAGACTGTCCACGATGTGTCTGTGTATACGGACTGGGAAGTGGATACCATCCGGCAGGGATTTGAGGAATGGTCGCCTATGTTCTTTATCCTCACCAATTCCCGGAGCTTTTCCGAGGAAAAGACCAGACAGGTACATCATCAAATCGCCGTGAATGTCAGCAGAATCGCCAAGGAGACCGGAAAGAATTTCATGATTATCTCCCGGGGAGATTCCACCCTGCGGGGGCATTTCCCCTTAGAGACAAAGGTGCTGGCGGATACCCTGCAGCAGGAGGCGGATATCTCCATAGACGGTGAGGTGATTTGTCCCTTCTTTCCGGAGGGCGGCCGGTATACCTTTGATAATATCCACTATGTAAAGGATCAGGACAGCCTCGTGCCGGCGGGAAAGACCGAATTTGCCAAAGATAAGACCTTTGGCTTTGTTGCTTCGGACCTGCGGGCCTATGTAGAGGAAAAGACAGAGGGTGCCTATAGGGCAGAGGACTGCATCACCGTCAGCTTGGAAGAATTAAACGCCCTGGATGTGCAGGGCATCAAAGGGAAACTGATGAGCGCTAAAGACGGTGCCAAGATCATCGTCAATGCGGTGTGCTACGCGGATCTGAAGGTATTCTGTGCGGCCATGGTGCTGGCTTTGAAGGACGGAAAACATTTCCTGGCCAGAAGCGCCGCGGCTCTTCCCAAAATCCTCGGACGGGTGAGTGACCAGCCTTTGCTGACAAAGGCTGAATTGGTGGGCGCCACCCCGAACGGCGGCATCGTTCTGGTGGGCTCCCACGTAAAGAAGACCACAGAGCAGCTGCATGCCCTGCAGACACTGGAGGGACAGATTGACTTCATGGAATTTGATGTCAATACCTGCTTTACAGTAGGTGGTCTGGAGAAAGAGGTGGAGCACATCGTAGGAGAGGCACAGGAGAAGATCCTGCAGGGACGCACGGTAGTAATCTACACCAGTCGGACACTGCTGGCCCCGGAGGGCATGACCCCGGAGGAAAAACTGCAGATCTCCGTATCGATTTCCGATGCCGTGACCAGCATCATCGGCAAATTGACGGTAAAGCCCCGGTTCATCATCGCCAAGGGCGGCATCACCTCTTCTGATGTGGGCACCAAGGCGTTGGCCGTGCGGAAAGCCCGGGTCATGGGACAGGTAAAGAAGGGCATTCCGGTGTGGATGACCGGCCCGGAGAGCAAGTTCCCGGGTATGCCCTATATCATTTTCC
Source organism: bacterium (assembly GCA_963593905.1). Classification (GTDB taxonomy): domain Bacteria; phylum Bacillota; class Clostridia; order Lachnospirales; family Lachnospiraceae; genus CAG-791. The sequence goes on from CAVBBL010000002.1 coordinate 186,546, forward strand.
CCGGCAACGTGGGGGAAGTAGAGACCCTGAAAGAAATCGTGGAGGAATTGCTGTGAAGAAAATAATGGTTTCGGTAGCCCCGGTTTCGGCGGCAGATACAGAGATTATCCCGGAAAAGATTGCAGCGGATGTGGTGGAATGCTATAAGCTGGGCGCTTCCATGGTGCATCTGCACGTGCGGGACGCTCATGGAAAGCTGACGCCGGATTTGACCCTGTTGGAAGAGACGGTGAGGTTGATCCGAAAGGAGTGCGACATCGTAGTGGAAATTTCCACCGGCGGCGTGTCTGATCTGACCATTGAGGAGCGGTGCACTCCCTGCGTGCCGGATTATGTGGAGGCAAACAGTCTGAATGTGGGCTCTGTCAATCTGGGAAAAGCGGTATACTGCAATCCCATAGAGGATGTGGAATATTGCGTGCAGCAGATCCTGGCGCATGATAAACGGCCGGAGATCGAGGTCTTTGAGCTGGGCATGATCCACACGGTAAAGGAACTGGATGAGAAATTTCATTTTGTAAAGCCCATTCTCTTTGCACTGGTCTTCGGACACGGCGGAGAAATGCCGGCTACACCGGCGGCCCTGCGGCATATGACGGAGTATCTGTATGAGAATTTTACCCCTGAGCAGGCGCTGTGGGGTTACACCCAGGCTAACCGCAGAGATTGGGAGATGATGAAGCTGGCCCTGCAGCAAGGAGCGAGCAGTATTCGCATCGGCTTTGAGGACTCGGATTATCTGGATCCTCAGACCAGAGTGAAGACCAATGCGGAGATCGTAAAGGCCGGCGTATCCCTGGTGCGCAGCCTGGGGATGGAGCCCATGACCCCTGCGCAAGTGCGGGAAATGATGAGAATGTAAGGGCAGAAAAGGCGAATTTGTCTGTGCGCAGTCAATTCGCGTTGAAATTGGCAGGCGCCGAACAGACACAAAACAAGAAAAAGGTAAGTTAAGAAAATTGCAGACCTGTGCACAGAAATCTCTGCGCGCAGGAGCATCAGTAAACGACAGTCAACGAAGGGAGAGTAAAAATACAGCACTTCGGCGACTGTCGTTTTTTATTACGGCATCTAAGGCACATCTTTTTACATAATAAATGACCAATGGTCAATTATTCAACAATTTCTCTTTTCTGTCCCATTTACTACCGTTAGAAAATCATGTATGATGGAGAAGTGATTAGCAATTTGAACAAAAACTTAGCGAAAATCGCAAAAAAACTGGCAAAAAGCCAAATATAACGGGAGGAAGGAATATGGCGAGTGCCAAAGAAACCATTGATGCCATCCGTCAGGCGGAGAGTGCGGCGTCTTTGACGGAAGAAAATGCAGCCAAAGAGGCTGCAGAGATCATTCGCCAGGCGCAGGAAAGGGCAAAGCAGTACGGACAGGAGCAGGTGGCCGCGCAGAAAAAGGCGTCGGAAGCCATCCTGCAGAAGGCTGAGGAAGAGGCACAGGCCCTGAGGGAGCAGCAGCGGCAGGCTGTCAAAGAGGAGAGAGAAAAGCTCCGGGAAGCCGCAGCGGATCGTCTTCCTGAGGCGGTGCAGCAGATTCTTGCCTGGATGGCAGATCCCGGAAAGGAGGCGGGCTGATGGCAGTAGTACCCATGAAAAGGGTTTTGATCGCTGCCATGCGCAGAGACCGCAAGCCTATTCTGGAGCTTCTGCAGCGAACCGGTGCTCTGGAAATCCACAGCTCGGTGGCACAGGATGATGTCTTTTCTCATCAGGATACGTCCGGGGTTAGAGCGACCTTTGAGAGCAACGCCAGACTGGCGTCGGATGCAGCGGCGATTCTGGACAGCTATGTGCCGGGAGAGGGCGGGCTGTTGTCCTCGCTGGAGGGCAGAGAGCAGCTGAGCCTGGAGGAGTACGGGACACTGGTGAGCAGACAGACGGCGATTTTGCAGGATGCCAGGCGGATTCTGTCGCTGGAAAAGGAGAGAAAGGAAAAGGAAGAGACGATCCCCAAGCTGGAATCCCAGCTGGTAGCCCTTGCCCCTTGGGCGGGCTTTAATCTTCCTCTTAATTTTGCAGGTACCAGAACTACGGCAGCCTTTACAGGCACCCTGCCCGGGGAGCTGACCCTGGAACAGGCAGTTGGCATGCTGCAGGAAGCAGGGATCAGTCTGGAGGAGCAGGAGATGCAGGTGATCAGCGCCTCTCCGGAGCAGACCGCTATTTTTCTGATCTGTGAAAAGAAAGAGCAGGAAAAGGTAAAAGAGGCACTGCGCAGGCTGAATTTTGCCAGACCTATGGAGACCAGTGTGAATCCTGCAGAGGCCATGGAGGAGCTGGAAAAGGAGATCCAAACGCTTCGAAGTGATACAGATTCCCTTAAAAAAGAACTTTGTGCCATGGCGGACCGGCGCCGGGATCTTCACTTCTTGCAGGATTATTTCCGAATGCGGTCTGATAAATATGGGGTGATCGGGGAATTGGCCCAGAGCCGCCGGGTATTTCTGGTGGAGGGCTATGTGCCCGCCGAAAAGTGTGATGCGCTGGAAGAGAAGATCGTCACCGGCTTTGATGCCGTATTTGAGACCTATGAGCCGGCAGAGGAAGAGGATGTGCCGGTGCTGCTGAAAAATAACGGCTTTGCGGCTCCGGTGGAGAGCGTGGTAGAGAGCTATTCCATGCCGGGCAAAGGAGAGTTGGATCCATCTATGCTGGTGGCTTGTTTCTACTATATCCTGTTCGGACTCATGCTCTCCGATGCAGCCTACGGCCTGATTATGGTCATCGGCTGTGCCCTGGCGCTGCATAAGGTGCCCCGCATGGAAGAGGGAATGAAGAAGACGCTGAAGATGTTCCTTTACTGCGGTATTTCCACTACCGTCTGCGGCTTTTTATTCGGCTCCTTCTTCGGAGATGCGGTGAATGTCATCGCCACCACCTTTTTCCACAGACCGGATATATCCCTGCCGGCCATCTGGTTTGAGCCCATTGACAAGCCCATGAAGATGCTGGTGTTCTGCTTCGTGGTGGCATTGGTGCATCTCTTCGTGGGATTGGGAGCGAAATTTTATATGTGCGTCAAGGATGGCAAGATCCTGGACGGCATTTACGATGTGATCTTCTGGTATCTGCTGGTAGGAGGCGCCGTGGTGTATCTGCTGACCATGCCTATGTTTACCCAGATGCTGGGGCTTAGCTTTACCATTTCCGCCGAGGCGGGCAAGGTCAGCGGCGTGATCGCGATCGCGGCAGCCATCGGCATTATCCTCACCAGCGGCAGAGAGTCAAAGAGCTGGTTCAAGCGGATATTAAAGGGGCTTTACGGTGTATATGGCGTGACCAGTTATCTGAGCGATATTCTCTCGTATTCCAGACTGCTGGCTTTGGGCCTTGCCACCAGCGTCATCTCCAGTGTCTTTAATAAGATGGGCAGTATGCTGGGAGACAGTATCTTCGGTGTCATCGTCTTTATACTGGTCTTTGTGGTGGGACATTCCCTGAACCTGGCAATCAATGCCCTGGGGGCTTACGTGCACACCAACAGACTGACCTTTGTGGAATTTTTCGGCAAGTTTTATGAGGGAGGCGGACGAAAGTTCGCGCCGTTTACAGAAGAAACCAGTTACTTCACAGTCAAGGAGGAAATAAAAGGATGAGCAACTTAGGTGTATTTTTTGCATTATTGGGCGCAGCACTTTCCGCAGGATTGGCAGGCATCGGCAGCGCCATCGGCGTCGGTAAGGCCGGTCAGGCGGCAGCCGGGGTGGTGACAGAGGATCCGGCTAAGTTCAGTAAGGTGTTGATCCTGCAGCTTTTGCCCGGTACCCAGGGTATTTACGGTCTGCTGATCGCCTTCATCTGCCTGACCCAGATCGGTATCATGGGCGGCAGCGCAGAGATGTCTCTGGCCAAGGGACTTTTGTACTTCGCAGCCTGCCTTCCCATGGCTATGGTAGGCCTTATTTCTGCCATTCGGCAGGCCAATGCGGCAGTTTCCGCCATCGCTTTGGTTTCCAAAAAGCCGGATCAGTTCGGTAAGGCTATGATCTTCCCGGCCATGGTAGAGACCTACGCTATCCTGGCACTGTTGGTATCCATTCTTTCCATTTTCGGCATAGCAGGTCTGAACATCTAAACGAGAGAAATGAGGATTAGTGTGAAAAATATGCCCGATGGCATATTTTTCGCACAGCATTTGTTTCTGAAAGAAACAAATTGCCATGATGGCAGACGAGAATCTGAAATTCTCGTCGCCTCTTCGCAGCAGAGCTGCTCAGAAATGAGGATAACATGAAAGGTTTGGATAAGATTCTGGAGGATATCCGAGGCGAGGCATCCGCCGGCGCGGAGGGAGTCCTGCAGCAGGCAAGAGAGAAAGCGGCGCAGATTAAGGCGCAGGCAAAGAAGGAGACGGATGCCCAGGTGGCTGCCATGGGAGAAAAGGCAGTACAGCAGGCCGCTTCCATCAGGGAGAGGAGCATCTCCGGTGCCGGTCTTCTGCGGCGAAGAGAGCTGCTTTCCGAAAAGCAGGCGATCATCTCACGGGTATTGCAGGAGGCTTTAAACCAGGCAGCCAATCTGCCTGCGGAGCAGTACTTTGCGTTGGTGCAGTCCATGGCAGCCCGCAGTGCTCATCCGGGTGAGCAGGGGGTGATCTGTCTGAGCAAGACGGATTTATCCAGAGTACCGGCGGATTTCGAGGAGAAACTTTCGGCGGCCTTGCCGGGGGGAACAGTGCTGACTTTGTCCCCGGAGCCCGCAGATATAAAGAATGGCTTTTTGCTTCGCTACGGCGGCATAGAGGAAAACGGCGACTTCCAGGCCGTGCTGGCGGCCCATGCGGAGGAGCTGCAGGACAAGCTTTGCAGTCTTTTCTGGGGATAGAGACGGAAATTGTGACGCACAATGGGAGGAACGGCAATGCCGGATAAAGAATATATCTATGCGGTGGCCAGGATCCGCGCCAGGGAGCTGACCCTGCTGCCCCAGACGTTTTTGGAGCAGTTGGCCGGGGTTCCCTCCGAGGAGGACGCCCTGCGGCTTCTAAAAGAGCACGGCTGGGAGGATAAAGGAAAAAGCGCGCAGGAGATGCTCCGGGCAGAGGAAGAGAAGACCTGGGCATTGATGAAAGAGCTTCTGGGAGATATGTCCGTTTTTGATGTGTTTTTACTGGAAGTGGATTATCACAATTTAAAGGCAGCCATCAAGGAAAATTGCACAGCAGGCAAACATGCAGGCATCTATCGGGAGGGGGGCACCCTGTCGGCAAAGGAGATGGAGGTGGCACTGGCCGCCGGAGAGTACACCAGCTTGCCGGAGGAGATGAGAGATCCTGCCGGAGAAGCCATGCGGGTGCTGCTGCAGACCAGAGACGGGCAGCGGTGCGACTGTATCATAGACCGGGCAGCCATGACAGCAATTCGGTCAGCGGGCCGCCGGTCCGAGAGTGCGCTTTTGCGGGAATACGGTGAGCTGACAGCGGCGATGGGAGATATCCGCATTGCGGTGCGGTCCATCATGACAGGGAAGGACGGCAGCTTTTTAAAGGATGCCCTGGCACCCTGCGATGCCTTTGATACAGAGCGGCTGACAGAGGCAGCTCTGCAGGGAAGAGAACAGCTTTTTGCCTATCTGGAAAATACGGAATATGCCGGTGCCGGAGAGGCCATCAGCATCTCCTATGCGGCTTTTGAAAAATGGTGCGACGATCAGCTGATCGAGAAGATACGGCCCCAGCTGTCTAATCCCTTCGGTCTGGATCCTCTGGCGGCTTATTATCTGGCGAGACGTATGGAGATCAAATCTGTGCGCATGATTCTGGCAGGGCTGCACAACGGATTATCGGAGCCGGAGATTTTGGAAAGAGTGAGAAAAACTTATGTATAAAGCAGCAGTGATGGGAGACTGGGACAGCATTTATGGTTTCAGTGCTTTGGGCTTTGATACCTACAGAACAGATGATCTGGACACAGAGGCGGCATCGAAGCTTCTTCGCCGGCTGGCGGGGCAGAATTATGCAGTGATCTATGTCACAGAGGCACTGGCGGCAGGAATCCGGGAGGAAATTCAGCGTTATAATACCCAGCCCCAGCCCGCCGTCATCCTGATTCCGGGGATTTTCGGCAATACGGGAGAGGGCATGGCAGCGGTGCACAGATCCGTAGAACAGGCAGTAGGTTCTGATATTTTATAGACGGAGAATCCGCTTTTGCGAAATTTCTTCGTATTGCCGGAATCCGTAATAAATGACGGCACAAAGAGGCAAGTGAATACATCAGGGAATCCGCCTGTGCGAATTCTCTTCATGGTACCGCAATCATTGCGGCGCGGGAGGAAACAATGAAAAATGGTACGATCAAAAAGGTGGCAGGTCCGCTGGTCATAGCAGAGGGTATGCGGGATGCCAATATGTTTGACGTGGTGCATGTCAGTGAGCGCAGTCTGGTAGGAGAGATCATCGAGATGCACGGTGATCAGGCTTCCATTCAGGTGTACGAGGAGACCTCCGGACTGGCGCCCGGAGCACCGGTGCAGTCCACAGGGGCTCCCATGAGCGTAGAATTAGGACCGGGCCTATTGGGCAGCATTTACGATGGTATTCAAAGACCCCTGGACGATATCATGAAGGTGACCGGCAGCAATCTGCTGCAGCGTGGCGTACAGGTGCCGGCCCTGAAAAGGGAGAAAAAATGGCATTTCGTGCCCTTGACGGCAGTGGGAACCAGAGTGCAGGGGGGAGATGTCATCGGTACGGTGAAGGAAACCCAGATCATCACCCAGAAAATCATGGTGCCGCCTCTTAAAAGCGGCGTCATCGAGAGTATTGCTGAGGGAGAGTATACCGTCGAGGAGGCAGTCGGTGTACTGCTTTGTGATGACGGCACCAGAGAAGAGCTGACGCTGATGCAGAAATGGCCGGTGCGCCGGGGACGTCCCTACAGAGAAAAGCTCTCTCCCACCATGCCCTTAGTGACCGGACAGCGTGTTATCGATACCATGTTTCCCATTGCCAAGGGCGGCGTGGCAGCAGTTCCCGGTCCCTTTGGCTCCGGCAAGACCGTGGTGCAGCACCAGCTGGCCAAGTGGGCAGAGGCAGACATCGTGGTCTATATCGGCTGCGGTGAGCGCGGCAATGAGATGACGGATGTGTTAAATGAGTTCCCGGAATTAAAGGATCCCAAGACCGGATTTTCCCTGATGGAGCGGACGGTGCTCATTGCCAATACCTCCGATATGCCGGTGGCAGCCCGGGAGGCTTCCATTTATACAGGCATCACCATTGCAGAATATTTCCGGGATATGGGCTATTCCGTGGCACTGATGGCGGATTCCACCTCCCGATGGGCAGAGGCTCTTCGTGAGATGAGCGGCCGTCTGGAGGAGATGCCCGGTGAGGAAGGCTATCCGGCGTACTTAGGTTCCAGACTCGCCCAGTTCTACGAGCGGGCGGGACGGGTAAAGACCCTGGGCACAGAGCCCCGGGAGGGGGCACTGTCCGTCATCGGCGCGGTATCTCCGGCAGGCGGTGATATTTCCGAGCCGGTCACCCAGGCAACCCTTCGGATCGTAAAGGTATTCTGGAGTCTGGATGCGCAGCTGGCTTACAAGAGACATTTCCCTGCCATCAACTGGCTGACCAGTTATTCCCTGTATCTGGATACCATGGAAAACTGGTTTGACGAAAACGTAAGTCCTGACTGGATGAAGCTGCGGGGCGAGATGATGCTGCTGCTCTCTGAAGAGTCGGAATTAAATGAAATGGTGCAGCTGGTGGGCATGGATGCGCTGTCTGCACCGGACAGACTGAAGATGGAAGCGGCCAGATCCATCCGTGAGGACTATCTGCATCAGGATGCCTTTCACGAGGTTGACACCTATACTTCCCCGGAAAAGCAGCTTCGTATGATGCAGCTGATCCTGGCTTATTATGAGGAGTCCAAGGCAGCCCTGGAAGCCGGGGCCTCCATTGAGTCCCTGATTGCACTGCCTGTCAGGGAAAAGATCGGGCGTTTCAAATATACAGAGCAGGCGCAGCTGGAGAGCGTCTACCAGGCCATCGCACAGGAGCTGCAGGAGGAGATTGGCCGGGCGGCTTCACAGAAGGAGGATCTCTAAATGCCGAAGGAATACAGAACCATACAGGAAGTAGCCGGCCCCCTGATGCTGGTGCGCGGCGTAGAAGGCGTGGCTTATGATGAGTTGGGAGAGGTAGAGCTGGCAAACGGAGAAAAGCGGCGCTGCAAGGTGTTGGAGATCAATGGCGGCGATGCGCTGGTGCAGCTGTTTGAAAATGCCACCGGCATTAATATGGAGAGCAGCAAGGTGCGCTTTTTAGGACACAGCATGGAACTGGGTGTCTCCGAGGATATGCTCTCCCGCGTCTTTGACGGTATGGGGCGTCCTATTGACGGCGGTCCCCAGATTCTGCCGGAGGAGCGCAGGGATATTAACGGTCTGCCCATGAACCCGGCAGCCAGAAACTATCCCCAGGAATTTATTCAGACCGGCGTATCCGCTATTGACGGATTGAATACGCTGGTGCGTGGTCAGAAGCTCCCTATCTTTTCCGCTTCCGGTCTGCCCCATGCCCAGCTGGCGGCGCAGATTGCCAGACAGGCCAAGGTAGTAGGGACAAAGGAACCCTTTGCGGTGGTGTTTGCCGCTATGGGCATTACCTTTGAGGAATCAAACTTCTTTATAGAAAGCTTCCGGGAGACCGGTGCTATCGACAGAGCCGTACTTTTCATCAATCTGGCCAATGATCCGGCGGTAGAGCGAATCGCTACGCCCCGCATGGCTTTGACAGCGGCAGAGTATCTGGCCTTTGAAAAAGACATGCACGTGTTGGTCATCATGACAGATATCACCAACTATGCGGATGCACTGCGTGAAATCTCCGCAGCCCGGAAGGAAGTGCCGGGACGCCGGGGATATCCCGGTTACATGTATACCGATCTGGCTACTCTTTACGAGCGCGCCGGCAGACAAAAGGGAAAGGATGGCTCGATTACGCTGATTCCCATCCTGTCCATGCCGGAGGATGACAAGACCCATCCGATCCCGGATCTGACCGGCTATATCACCGAGGGACAGATTATCCTGAGCCGTGATCTGTACCGGAAGGGGATTCAGCCGCCCATCGATGTGCTGCCTTCCCTGTCCCGTTTAAAGGATAAGGGTATCGGCGAGGGCAAGACCAGGGCGGATCACGCCAATACCATGAACCAGCTTTTTGCCGCTTACGCAAGAGGCAAGGATGCCAAGGAACTCATGGTGATCCTGGGCGAGGCGGCTCTGACAGAAACAGACAGACAGTATGCAAAATTTGCGGATGCCTTCGAGAGAGAGTATGTTTCCCAGGGTTATCGGACGGATCGAAGTATCGAAGAGACCTTAAACCTGGGCTGGAAGCTGCTGCGCATGCTTCCCAGAACGGAGTTAAAGCGTATTAAGGATGAGTATCTGGATCTTTACTATGAAGAAAAGTAGAGGAAAGTTTGAAAGAAATGCTCGATAGCATTTCTTTCAAACGGCATTGATGTCGTAGCCGCCATCAATGCATAATCACATCGGAGAAATCACCTTCGCGAATTTCTCCTCGTGCAGCCGCAGCAGGCTGCGGCTTAAAGAGGAAAG
>CAVBBL010000003.1:0-146156 GCA_963593905.1 bacterium
GGCGACGAGAATTTCAGATTCTCTTAATCGAATTTCTAATTCGATTTGCCATCAATGCTATTTATTTCGCAGAAACAAATAGCTGTGCGAAAAATATGGCATCAGGTATATTTTTCACACTAATCTTCCACTTTCTCTGCTGCAACAGACACTAACAGGTAGTAATCAATGACGATAGTTGCCTGTGTGCTCCGAAAATTAATCTGAACATGCCCTCAACTATTCGCAAAATCTTTTTTTGGTGTTATACTGAATTTAGATTTTAGAATTTTGAAACAGTTTCCATATTGTATGAATTTGACGCAATGAAAGATAATTAGAGTAAAGGAAAACTATTCATATGTCTTCTTCCACAGATAAATACTACGAAGAACAGGATCAGCAAAATACATTAAAAATGAGGGAAGTTCTCGCAGAACTGCCTAAATTTTGCAGACAGTTCTTCAGAGGAATTGAGTCTAACACCTCCGCCCGCACCAGACTGGCCTATGCCTATGATCTGCGTGTCTTTTTTGAATACCTGCACAGTGAAAATCCTGCATGTCGTCAGATAGAAATTTCCCATTTTCCTCTCTCACTGCTGGATCAGCTGCATAAAGAAGATATTGAGGAATATCTGGAATATCTTTCTTATTATGAAAAGGATGGCAAGATTATCACCAATGATGAGCGGGGAAAGGCCAGAAAGCTTTCCGCACTGAAAAGTCTCTATCGTTATTTTTATTGCTCTGAATTAATAGAAAAAGATGTGGCAGCCTTAGTCAGGACACCGAAACAGCATGAAAAAGCAATCGTGCGTCTGGAACCTGATGAAGTAGCTTTACTTTTAGATCAGGTAGAGGAAGGGGAAGGTCTCACAAAATCTCAACAGAAATATCATAAGAAAAATTCTGTCAGAGACATTGCTCTTCTCACTCTTTTGCTGGGTACCGGGATTCGTGTATCAGAATGCGTAGGATTAGATTTAAAGGACGTTAATTTTAAAGAGAACGGTATTCTTGTGCACAGAAAAGGCGGTTATGATGCAATCGTTTACTTTGGTGATGAGGTGGCGGATGCTCTGCGAGACTATCTGGCAGAGAGACATCAGATTGTTCCTCAATCCGGTCATGAAGAGGCACTTTTCCTTTCCATGCAAAAACGCAGAATCACGGTACGGGCAGTAGAAAATTTGGTAAAGAAATACGCATCCAATGTCACTACTCTTAAAAAAATTACTCCACATAAACTTCGCAGTACCTATGGCACTACCCTGTACAGAGAGACTGGGGATATTTATCTGGTAGCAGATGTTCTGGGGCATAAAGATGTTAATACGACGAAAAAACACTATGCAGCCATTGAGGAAGATCGCAGAAGAAAAGCCGCTAATATTGTAAAGCTTCGGGAAAAGGAACCAGATACCGATAACACTACGCCGTAAAAAACATCTGTGATGATATATGTTCATCACAGATGTTTTTTTGTTTTATCCATTATTGGACGCTGCGGAAAACTGCAAAAGGCTTTCCTAAAATAAGGCAGTCCTCCACAATGATAGGCTCCATATGATCGTTTTCCGGCTGCAGTCGAATATGATCCTCCTCTTTAAAAAAGCGCTTCAATGTGGCGGAATCATCTACCAACGCCACAACCAGCTGACCGTTTTCGGCAGTGTGGCACTCGTGAACGAAAACATAGTCTCCATCAAAAATCCCCAAATTGATCATAGAATCACCGTGTACCTGCAACGCAAAATACCGCCCACCCTTTGGCAGTATTTCTGTAGGAACGGGAAAATACTTCTCTATGTGCTCTTCTGCCAGAATCGGCGTTCCTGCAGCTACATTGCCAATCACAGGTATAGAGGCAATTTCAGTGCGTACTGCCTGAAAGCTGTCATCACAAATCTCAATGGTCCTGGGCTTGGATGGATCTCTTCTGATAAAGCCATTTCTCTCCAGCGTCTCCAGATGGGAATGTACGGAGGATGTGGACTTAAGTCCTACAGCATCACAGATTTCACGAACTGACGGCGGGTAGCCCTTTTTTAAGATCACTGCTTTGATATAGTTCAGAATCTCCTGCTGCTTTTGCGTAATGCGGCCGTTTGCCATAATTCGTCCTCCTGTAGTGTATTCATGTATCTTCTTTATTATAGCAGATATTCTAAAAATGACAAACAAATATTCCCAAAAATTCGTTCGAAAAGGAATTGACAGTAGAAAGTTTGTTCGGTATAATGAAGCTACCAAAGAACAGATGTTCAGAACGTACTTTCTGACATCACTGATTGCTGCCACTGCACAATAAAATATAAAATGCGGCAAAGGAGGGAAGAATGGAAACATACACAGGAATGCTGAACACAGACAGAGAGATCATTCGATATGCCAGACGTCTGGCTGCCAAAAAACGCAGGAGAAGGCAGCTGATCTGCCGGATTTCTATTTTTCTTGTTGTGGCCGTTGCTGGTATTTTGCTGCTCTTTTTCCGGTTCAGTCTGCGTTCCAGTGCCTCCGAGGACCATACACCTTCTTCCTATAAATATTATACTAGCGTCCTTGTGGGCATTGATGACACCATGGATACCATTGCCCGTGAATATATGGATGACATACACTACTCTGATATGGACGCTTATTTGGCGGAAGTCAGGAGTATTAATCATATAGCAGATTATATAGACCTGAAAAACAGCGTCAGACCAGGAGATTATCTGATTGTCCCCTATTATTCCTCCACCTTCTGTAATTAACTATAAATAATGCTGCCAGAATTTGCGGTTATTGTGATAAAAGCGAACAAAAGGAAGCATTTCCACTGAAAGAATCTGCTTCCTTTTGTTCTGAAGTTTTATTTTTGCAACGATATTAGTAAGTATTGTCTACATCTTATTTCATGGCATCCTTCATAGACTTCACATACTCTCCTACATAGGAAGGAGCCTCTTTCCCATACTTTTCCAGGATTTTGATAATAGCGCTGCCTACGATGGCTCCGTCTGAGAGATCTGCCATAGCTTTTGCCTGCTGTGGTGTGGAAATACCAAATCCGATGGCACAGGGAATCGTCGTATTCTTTCTAACCAATTCCACGATAGATCCAAGATCTGTCTTAATCTCACTTCTGGTGCCGGTGACGCCGAGACTGGAGACAATATAAAGAAATCCTTCTGCTTCTTTGGCAATCATAGCGATTCTGTTTTCTGAGGTGGGGGCGATCAAAGATATAAGATCTACACCATACTGATGGCAAAGTGGCAGGAATTCCTCCTTTTCTTCAAAAGGAAGATCCGGCAGAATTAAACCATCAATCCCAATCTCTTTACATGTTGATATGAACTGATCGGCGCCATAGGAAAAAACGACATTGGCGTAGGTCATGAACACCATGGGAATGGAGACGTCCTTTCGCAACTCTCTTACAAAATCAAAAATCTTATCTGTAGTCACACCACCCTTTAAAGCCCTTAAATTTGCTCCCTGAATGACAGGACCTTCTGCTGTGGGATCAGAGAATGGAATTCCCAATTCAATCAGATCCGCACCATTTTGAGCAGCTGCACGAACTGCAGCACCGGTGGTTTCCAGATCCGGATCGCCGCAGGTGATAAAGGCGATAAAAGCCTTTCCGTTTTCAAATGCTTTATGAATATTACTCATGGATGTCCTCTCCTCTGTAACGCGCAATGGCAGCACAATCCTTATCTCCTCGACCGGAGATAGTAATCACGATGATTTTATCCTTACCCATTGTAGGTGCCAGTTTGATAGCATGGGCTACGGCATGAGCCGACTCTATGGCAGGAATGATACCCTCTGTTTTTGCCAGATACTCGAAAGCATTAACGGCTTCATCATCTGTAACCGGAACATATTCTGCTCTGCCGATATCGTGGAGATGAGCATGTTCCGGACCGACTCCCGGATAATCAAGACCTGCAGAAATAGAGTAAACCGGTGCAATCTGTCCATATTTATCCTGACAAAAATAGGATTTCATACCGTGAAAAATACCAAGTCTTCCGGTTGCAATGGTAGCTGCTGTCTCAAAGGTATCAATACCATGTCCTGCGGCCTCACACCCGATGAGACGAACATCCTTATCATCGATGAAGTGATAGAAGGAACCGATGGCATTGGATCCGCCGCCTACACAGGCCAGAACAGCATCCGGAAGTCTTCCTTCCTTCTCCATGATTTGTGCCTTGATCTCTTTCGAAATAACAGCCTGAAAGTCACGCACGATCGTAGGGAAAGGATGAGGTCCCATGACTGAGCCCAGACAATAATGGGTATCGCTGATTCTGGAGGTCCATTCTCTCATAGCCTCTGATACAGCGTCCTTCAGTGTTGCCGTGCCTGTCTTTACAGGAATGACCTCAGCACCGAGCAGTCGCATGCGATATACATTCAATGCCTGACGAATGGTATCCTCTTCACCCATAAAGACCACACATTCCATGTCCATCAGAGCAGCAGCGGTAGCGGTAGCGACACCATGCTGTCCTGCTCCTGTCTCTGCAATCAGTCTGGTCTTACCCATCTTTTTGGCTAAAAGTGCCTGTCCTAAAACATTGTTGATCTTATGTGCTCCGGTATGATTTAAATCTTCTCTCTTTAAATAAATCTTGGCACCGCCCAGATCACGGGTCATTTTCTCCGCATAGTAAAGTCTGGAGGGTCTGCCTGCATACTCATTTAAGAGCTCTGTAAGTTCTTTATTAAATTCGGGATCATCTTTGTAGTGATTGTAAGCCTCTTCCAGTTCAATGACGGCATTCATCAATGTTTCCGGAATGTATTGTCCTCCGTGAATGCCGAAACGTCCATTTGGATTTGTCATTAGTTTTCTCCTTTTCTGACAGTATTTATAAAGTCTGTCATTTTATCTTTATCTTTAAAGCCATCGGTTTCTATACCGGAGCTCACATCCACACCGTAGGGATGTAAAAGCATAATGGCATCTTTCACATTTTCAGGACTTAGCCCGCCGGCCAGAAAATAAGGTCTTTTTACTTCTGAGAGAAGCGACCAGTCAAAAGTCTTTCCATCACCGGCGCCTGCGTCCAGAAGAATATAATCAGCACTGCTTAGCACTGCAGCTGCAAGATCCTCGCTGGTACGAATACAGAAAGCCTGAAATATAGGGGCTGACGACAGGTGCCGAAGTCGCTCTATATAAGTTTCATCCTCCTGTCCGTGAAGCTGCGCTGCACCAATGATGCCTCTTTTGATACAATCAGCTACCTTTTCCGGTTCTTCATTGACAAATACCCCTACCGGTGTAATGTCGGTAAGCAGCTTTTGCCGCAAAAAGAACGCATTCTCCGGTGAAATGTAACGCCTGCTCTTTTTGGCAAAAACAAAGCCGATCAAGTCAGGATGCAGGCTATTAACATAGGCGATATCATTTTCCCTGGTCATACCGCAAAATTTAACCTTTGTCATTTTATCCTCATTTCTGAGCAGCTACGCTGCGAAGAGGCAACGAGAAGCTATGCTGCGAAGAGGCGATGAGAAGCTCGAAAGATGAAAGTGAAAGCTGATTTTATGAACTCTCTCCGCGAAGCTCCTGCAATTTCAACTTTTTGTCAGGTGCACGCATCAGGGCTTCTCCCACCAGGACCGCGTCCGCACCAATTTCTCGGAGCACAGCCACATCTTTTGCATCTCTCACGCCACTCTCTGAGACAAATAATACATCCGAGGGAATCCTTTCCCGTAAGCGCTGACTGTTCGCTGTATCCACAGTAAAATCCTTTAAGTTCCGATTATTTACACCGATTATACGAGCGCCTGCCCGGAGTGCTGTGTCCACTTCTGCACCGTCGTGGGCCTCAACCAATGCAGATAGGCCAAGTGAATCACAGACAGAAATATATTCCCTAATCTGCTCCTCTGAAAGAATCGAACAAATCAATAATACTGCAGAAGCGCCGAGTATCCTTGCTTCATAGATCATATACGGATCAACAGTAAAGTCCTTGCGAAGGCAGGGAATGGAAACCGCATCGGCAATTTCCTGCAAATAATAATCCCTTCCTAAAAACCACTTAGGTTCTGTCAACACAGAGATACAGTCAGCGCCGGCAGCTTCATATTCTCTGGCTATCTGCAGATAAGGAAAATCAGGAGCAATAAGACCTTTAGAAGGAGAAGCCTTTTTGCACTCACAGATCATGGAAATTCCGGGTTTTGCTAAAGCTTTTTCAAAGGAAAAATCCTTCTTTGGCATAGAAAGTGCAAGCGTCTCCACCTCTGATGCACTGTGAACTTTCCTTGCTTCCCTGCAGCGCTCCCTGGCATGATCAGCCAGCTGATCTAAAATGGTCATTGTTACCTCCAACTTTTATTGCGGCCCTTTACGCCGGTCTGTTGCTGACTTCGATGAACTTCTGCAGCGTATCCAGTGCCTTACCGCTGTCGATGAGTTCCTTAGCTAACTCTACACCATCCTTCATGGTATCAGCCTTGCCGCCGATATAAAGTGCGGCTCCAGCATTCATCAATACCGCATCTCTCTTGGGACCCTTTTCACCTTTTAGTATCGCCAGGGTGATAGCAGCATTTTCTTCAGGAGAGCCACCCTTTAAATCCTCTTTGGTGCAGCGCTGCAATCCAAAGTCTTCCGGTTTAATGACGGTAGATCTGGTCCATCCGTCACGAATCTCACAAATCGTAGTGGGGGCACTTAAGGAAATCTCATCCAGCTTATCCTGTCCGTAAACTACCATACCGCGACGAACACCGAGATTCACAAGTACTTGTGCCAGCGGCTCTACCAAATATTCATCATATACGCCCAGCAGCTGCATGGTAGGCTTACCGGGGTTTGTCAGGGGACCAAGGATATTAAAGACAGTGCGCACACCCAGTTCCTTACGGATAGCACCAACATATTTCATGGATGCATGATATTTCTGTGCAAAAAAGAAGCACATCCCCACTTCCTTCAGAAGTTCTATACATCTCTCGGGGCTTTGCTGAATATTGACGCCTAATGCCTCCAGGCAGTCAGCAGTGCCGCATTTGGAAGACGCTGCACGATTGCCGTGCTTTGCCACCTTGACACCACCTGCGGCAGCCACCAGACCTGCCGTTGTGGAAATATTAAAACTCTGGGCATTATCGCCGCCGGTTCCTACGATGTCAAAGATATCCATACCTGTCTCTACCTGTGTGGCATGGGAACGCATAGCTGCAGCGCATCCGGCAATTTCATCGGTAGTCTCTGCCTTGGCGCTTTTTGTGGAAAGCGCTGCCAGAAAAGCGGCATTCTGGGTGGGAGAAGTCTCACCGCTCATGATTTCATTCATGACGGCATAAGCTTCTTCATAAGTAAGATCTTCTTTGTTTACGATTTTTACAATGGCTTCCTTAATCATGGCTGTCTCCTTTTGATTGTGATTATTTATCTGTGTTTGTGCCTATGAAATTCTTAAGCATTGTTTTTCCGTCCGGTGTCATAATAGACTCCGGGTGAAATTGTACACCGTAAATCGGGTATTCCTTATGCGCTACTGCCATTACCTCCCCATCTGTAGTAAGGGCTGTGATATGCAAAGAATCGGGAATCGTCTCTGCGTCAGCAGCCAGTGAATGATACCGGGCCACCGGTGCAGTCTCCGGACAATCCGTAAACAGCGGGCAGGTGTGATCGAATTTTACATCTGACTGTTTGCCGTGCATCAGTGTTTTGGCATAAGTGATGGTAGCACCAAAGGCGGCGCAGATCGCCTGATGTCCCAGACACACGCCCAGGATCGGAATATGATCTCCCAACTGCTTTACCACATCGATGATGCAGCCGGCATCTTCAGGCCGTCCGGGACCGGGAGATAAAATAATGCGGTCCGGATGCAGTGCCTCTATCTCCGGCACTGTCAGCTCATCGTTTCGTATCACACGAATATTCGGATCAATCTCTCCAATCAGCTGATAAAGATTATAGGAAAAACTGTCATAATTATCGATTAAGAGAATCATTTTTTTCCTTTCTATGCCGCGGTTTACCGCGGCTGCGTGAAGAGAAATCGCGCAGGCGATTTCTCTGATACGAGCGTGCATTGACGACGTTTACGGCATCCATGCAGTTTGAAGGAAATACCATCAGGCATTTCAAACTTCACCTCCATGTGTCGCAATTTATTGCGACTGCATGAGAAGAAATCGCAAAGGAGATTTCTTCGATACAATTATGCATAGATGTTTGTTGCAGCAATACACTAACAATCCTGCGCCATCTCCAGTGCCTTTAAGGAAGCGCCCGCCTTATTCAGACATTCCTGATACTCTTTTTCCGGTATGGAGTCTGCCACGATGCCGGCGCCGCTGCGCACAAAAACTTTTCCGTTTTTCTTGTAGGCAATGCGGATGGCAATGCAGGTATCCATATTGCCTGTGAAGTCTATATACCCAATGGCACCACCGTAAATACCTCTCTTATTGTTTTCCAACTCTGCGATGAGCTGGCAGGCGCGGATTTTAGGAGCGCCGGAAAGTGTTCCGGCAGGCAATACAGCAGCCACGGCATCCAGTGCATCAAATTCCGGGGCTATTTCGCCCCGAACCGTGGAGCCGATATGCATGACATGGGAGTAACGCTCTATGGAATGCAGCTTTTCTACCTGTACCGTACCGAATTTGCTGATTTTTCCAAGGTCATTGCGGCCAAGATCCACCAGCATATTGTGCTCTGCCAGTTCCTTTTCATCTGCCAGCAATTCCTTTTCCAGTGCGGTATCCTCCTCCGGACTCTTTCCTCTGGGTCTCGTACCTGCCAGCGGAAAGGTATGCAGAATGCCGTCCTCCAGCTTTACCAAAGTCTCCGGAGAGGCACCGGCCACCTCTACGTCGGTTCCGGAAAAGTAGAACATGTAAGGAGAAGGATTAATGGTGCGCAGCATACGATACGTATTTAGAAGACTTCCTTCAAAAGGAGCACAAAGTCTGTTGGATAAAACAATCTGAAAGATGTCTCCTTCTTTTATATAATGCTTGGCTTTTTCCACCATCTGACAATACTGTTCCTTGTCAAATAAAGGCTCGGCCTTGCCGAGGAGTTTGCCTGCAGGTTCTTCTTTTTTCTCACCGTTCTTTAAAAGATCAGCCAGCTGTTGAAGACGTCTGACCGCTTTATTATACTCTTCCTCCGGATTATCCAGGGACATATTGACGATCAGAATGATCTTCTGGCGCAGATTGTCAAAAGCAATGACCTGATCAAAAAGCATGAGATCCACGTCCTTGAAATTCTCCGTATCCTCTGCCTTACAGCGAACGCTGGGCTCACTGTAGCCTAAATAATCATAGGAAAAATAGCCCACCAGCCCACCGGTAAAGGATGGCAGATAAGAAAATCTGGGACTTTTATACTCTTCCAGAATCTGCCTAAGATAACTGGCCGGATCTTCTGTCTGAATGGAGAGATCGCCGATTTTCATCTGCCCTTTTACACAGCTGATCTCGAGTTTCGGATCGTACCCCAGAAAAGTATATCGTCCCCAAGTCTCATTGGCCTGTGCGGACTCCAGCATATAACAATGGCTGGATACATTTTTAAGAATCCGCATGGTCTCGATGGGGGTAATAAAATCAGATAAAAGCTCGCAACTCACAGGAAGAACCTTGTAGCTTCCTTCCGCTGCAATCCTCTCTATTTCTTCTTTAGAAGGCAAAAAAACCATCTTCTGCTCCTTTCCATTCTTAGCAAGGTAACCGTATCATCTGCGAGCTTTTTGTAAAAAAAAGTCCTTGACAGCTCATCAGACATAAGCTATCAAGGACGAATATTACAAATCTATCCGCGGTGCCACCTTGTATTCACGAATTGCTTCGTGCTCTTATCAGGATACCTCTATATCCCTGGCATATGACGTCTGCCTTTACGTCACAGAATACTCTGCTGCAAGCATTTGCTCTGTGCCCTCAGCGATCCATTTGGCAACTTGTTTCTCATCTGATTCTCAGCATCTCAGATTCTCTGTAAAGGCATCATTGCTTTGATCTTCGCTTCAACGGTTTAATCTATGAAATTTATTAACCAAATACTAGCACCCGGAAACAGTTCTGTCAACCGTGGTTTTACTCTTCTGTTGTCTCCTCAGCAGAGCTTTCCTGCGAAGAATTTTCCTGTACGTCATCTTCATCAGATGTCTGTGCATCATCTTCACTCACTTCACTTACCTCGCCGGAGGCATCCACACTGCTGTCTTCACTGGCCTCCTCCGTGGCAGCCTCAGTGCTTTCTTCCTCGGAGGATTCCTCACTGGTATCTGTCAGATCATCCACCGTCTTATTAAATGCTGTATAAATCGTAGAGGTTACCGTATAAATCGTAGTGGAATCATCCACCTGCAGATAGTAGCGGCTGATGGTACTGTTCTTATCACCAATCTTTATAGTATGGTTCGTTCCGTCACTTAAAGCAAAGTAAATGGTCAGTTGTGGATCATCCAGACCATATTGGGCAAAGTCTGTCACGTCCGCTATCTCATTATCGCCTGTGATCTCTGCAAGGTCGGATGTCATAGTGGAGACATTGCTCTCTTTTACCTTTGCATCTGCATTGTCTGCAAATTTCCATGTATCATCTTCTTTTTTAAGATTATAGGAAACCTCTGTACCAGTAACAGAAATTTCAGTAATCTCCGCATCCTCTGCCAGAGCTAATGCTGTATAGCTCTCGTCACTGTCCTCCTTGGCCTGCTTCTTTTTAGAAAAAGCACTGGCGCCAAAATAGCCGCCTATGCAGGCAATAAGAACCACAAGAAGCACGATCAATTGTATTTTCTGTTTTTTCATATTAATCCTCATTTCTAAGCAGCTCTGCCGCGAAGAGGCAACGAGAATTTCAGATTCCGCAGCCTACCTGCGGCTTCACCTGCACGATCTGCTTTACTTCTTCCTCCGCATCAGCCATGTAATAAAGCCAACGAGTAAGATCACCACCGGAATCACGATCACACACAGTATGCTCAGTGTGATCTGTTTCATGGAGGAAATAGTCATAGAGGAGCTGGAATAACTCTTCACAGGAATGGAAACACTGCTGGTAGCTTCCACCATGTTGCCGAAGGTGCCGGTGAACAGGCTTAAGTTGGAACCGGAAACCATCTGGTCTGCATTATCTGTAAACAACTGGGAGCAACCATAAATGTAAGCGGTGGAGCTGCCGTCTGTGCGCTGTGCTTTTAAGCCGATAACGAAGCTGCCTGCCTCATCCTGATCCGTCTGCTCCAGCGTCTGATTGGGTGTGGTCACATCCGCATGAATATAAGCGCTGTCAGAGGTCGTCAACAAGGCTGTAAAGCTAATGCCTGTATTTTCCTCATCGTAGGAAAGTGCCTGCGCATAAGGAGCAAATACATAGCCGTTTCCGGAGAGTACGCCGGAGGTGGCATCATCATCGGAAGAAACGGTGGGCAGCAGATAATAGCCGTTACTGTAGAAATTGTTTCTATTGTTGTCAATGACGATGCCGGCCTTTGCACTCACTCCGTAAAAGTCGAGAATTGTATTGAAATTGGTCATGTCATCGGTGGCCTGGAAATTGGTGATGATCACGGCATTTCCGCCATTTTCCAGATAATCTGTGACTTTCTTTGCGTCATCTGCTGAAAAATCAGAAGAAGGTGCATTTATGACTACGGCCTGCGCGTCCTCCGGCACCGCATCCTCTGTCAGAAGGTTTAAATCAGCCGTCTCGATATTCTGTTTCTTTAAGGCATTCAGGAAATCCTCATCCAGAGAACTCTCTCCATGCCCTGTGATCATGTACACCTTTGGCATATCATCTGTAGTCACATAGGCAATGGCAGAGGTAATCTGTCCCTCTCCGTCATATCCGGTGGTCTCATAGGAGTAGGTAGAATAATTTAGGGAACTCTCATAGAGATCGCTGTAGTTAATGACTTTGCTGCGTTCGGCGCTCTCTACTACCAGACTGTTTTGGTACAGTGTAGAGGCATTATCGGAATATTTGTTTATGAATTCCGGATTCACCGCAGGATCTACCGTGCTGACCGTAATGTGGCTGGAAAGTGATTCATATTGTGCCAGCGTATTCTTTACCAGCTCATCCTGGCTTTTTTCGCTGGCCAGCACATAAATAGTAATATCTTCATCCAGTGCCTTAACCAGTGTCTTGGTGTCATCTGTCAATGTGTAGAGCTTATTCTGAGAAACATCGATGGTCTTATAGCTCTCCGGCAAGGCATTTACCGCCAGGTTGACTACCACCGTAATCACCACAGCCACGGCAATCAGGCTGGTGCTGTAAGCTCCAAAGGACAATGTCTTTTTGGAAATTGAATAACGGCGCTTCTGAATTGCCTGGCTGGTCAGGAAAAGGAACAGTGCGATGACGGATACCAGATACACTACAGCCGTAATATCCAGCTGATCATTTAAAAAGGTATCAAATCTTGCAGTGGTATCAAAACAATCCAAAATCTTTGTCAGCCAGTTGCCGCTGGAAGAGATCATGCTGGTGATATTGGACATCAGGAAGGACGCCAGCAAAAGTCCGAAGGAAATAACAGCGGAAATGATCGGATTCTCTGTCAGAGAAGAAGCAAACTCCGCAATAGCGATGCTGGCCAGTCCAAAGAGCCAAAGTCCCAAAATGGCAGTATAGTTAGAGCCAAAGGGAATGGTTCCAAAGAGGGAAAAGAGCAGCGGATACAGACATACGGCTGCAATCGGAATAGAAAAGACAGCCGCTACAGCCATGAATTTACCAAATACAACGCTGCCGATAGACACCGGTGCAGTAAAAAGCAGCTGATCCGTTTTTTGTCTGCGCTCTTCCGCAAAAACCCTCATGGTAAGAACAGGAATCAATAAAAGAAGAACAATAGAGCCCATGGAAAGAGAATTAACGATCGTAGTGCGAAGTCCAAGGAAATTGTAGGCTGCTACGTAAAGGGAAATAAAGAACCACAGCACGCCGATGAAAAGCCATCCGATAAAGGAATGAAAATAGGATTTAAAATCCCTTTTAAATATGGCAAGCATAATATCTATCTACCTCATTTCATAAATTACTCTTGATTCACAGCATCTGAAGAAGCTTCCGGCTCTTCATCCGGCGTTTCATTTTGTTCTTCATTCGTTGTTTCATTCTGAATGTCTGTTTCTTCAAAGGCATCTTGCGCTTTTGTATCGCTCAGTTTGCCACTGGCGGCTGCCTCGCCTGTCAGCGTCAGGAAAATATCCTCCAGAGACTTCTCTTTTCTGGACATGGAAAGGACTGTCAGTCCGGTTCCGAATATAGCCGTGGAAACTGCAGGACGAATATCCTCCTGCTTATCGGTTTCAATGACAGCGGTGACATTTTCCGAGCCATCCTCTGCTGCCGTATTTTCAAAGGAAACACTCTTTTTATCCGGAATACTCTGCAAAGCTTTTTCCAGTGCCTCCTGGCTTCCCAATACCGTTACGGAGATTTCCTGTGTGGTAGTCATCTTTTCACTGAGTCCTTCCGGTGTATCGCTTGCCACCATCTGGCCGTGATTAATGATCCAGATATAATCACAGACAGCGCTGACATCGGACAATATATGGGAACTTAAAATGATGGTATGTTCCTCTTTTAGGGAGCGGATATAGTCAAACATCTCCCTTTGCTGCTCCGGATCAAGGCCGGAGGTGGGCTCATCGAGAATAATGATTGCCGGATTATTGATGATAGCCTGTGCCAGTCCCACTCTCTGCTTATAGCCCTTAGACAGGTTCTTGATAAGACGATACTGTACCTCCAACACCTCTGTCTTTTTCATGGCCTGGGCTACGGCTTCTGCTCTTTCCTTTTTAGGGATCTTTTTGAGCTCAGCAGCAAATTCCAGATACTCACGGACCGTCATGTCAGGGTATACCGGTGGCACCTCCGGTAAATAGCCAATGCGCGCTTTTGCCTCCTCCGGCTGTTTCATGATATCAAAATCATCGATTCGCACAGTGCCGGCAGAGGGCGCAAGATAACCGGTCATCATGTTCATGGTCGTGGACTTGCCGGCGCCGTTAGGGCCAAGGAAACCGTAAATTTTTCCTTTTTCGGCGGTAAAAGACAGGTCAGCCACCGCAGCATGATTCCCATACCGCTTTGTGAGATGGGATACTTCAATCACTTTCTGTTCCTCCTCTGTTTATGCTTGGATATACATCCGCCCGCCGCCCTCACGCAGTGGGCAGATGACTTTCAAAATGGATAGCTACGGCACAGTTTTCGTATGAGAAGCAAAACCCGTATCGTAACATTGATCATCATATATTTATATTTTCGTGTAAGCAGAAAATTTATATGATGATGCATAAAAAAAGAGTATTCAGAATATGCTCTGAATACTCTTTTAAGATTAGGGTTCAATTGTGTTTTTCATGCAATCATTTTGTGAAAGTTGTGTGTCTGCTTCGAAGCACCATGCTGCCGTTCCTTGTGGAGCGTCTCAATTAGCTGCGATGGAAATTGCATGCAGATAGCCATCGGAAGCACCGGCGCAGGATACCTTGACGCTGCGGCCAATCATCAATATGCCGCTGCTCATAGTAGTGCCGGTATCCATCTTGATCTGCATGGTGCCGCCGGAAGTAGATAAATACAGGGTCTGGGAATTAGTTCCGGATGCCACAGTACCTGTTACACTGACAGCTGCATTGGTATTGACCGTTGCAGAGGAAGCACTGACAGGATTACTGTTATCTACTACCTGTGCTGCATGCATATAAGCATCACTGCCCCGATATACGGATACAGACACATTCTGCCCGGGTGTCAAAACCTTACATTTGCTGATATCGGTAGCGATATCCAGCACGATTTCCATATTGCCGCCGGAGGTGGAGAGCTTCAACAGGCTGGTGGTGGTCTTATCCTGCACAGTACCGCTTAAAACGGTGGCCGTCTGGCCGTTAAAGGTAGTGGTCGTCACAGTGCTGGCAATATCGGAGATGGAAAGAGCGTGAAGATAGCCGTCGGAGCCTCCGCCGCATTTGACTGTCACATTTTTATTTAAAGTCAGCACCTTGCAGCCGGAGAGATCCGTGGTGGAATCCAACTTAATCTGCATAGTGCCGCCGCTGGTAGACAGATACAGAAGATCATCCGTAGTATTGGATGCTACCGTTCCCTGAACAGTGGTGGGATTTTTGCTGTTAATGGTGACCGGTCCGCTGGACTTGCCGTTAGAGAGCTTGGAGGCATGAAGATAACCATCTGAACCACCGTAACATTCCACAGTAACGGTATTATCGGGAAAAAGTACCTTGCAGTTGGTGGTATCGGTGCTGCTGTCGATCTTAATCTCCATATTACCGGCGCTGGTAGATAGATAGAGCATGCTGGATGTAGTATTGCTGCGCACTTTTCCCTGTACTGTATAGCTCTGGGCTGCCTGTACCTCTGCCGGATTCACCAGAAAAATCCCCATAGAAAGAAGAGCTGTACCAATACCTGCCACACAACGAAGATACAAGCTTCCTCCATTTCTTTTTTCTTTGTTCATCTTTCTCAATATCATACCTACCTCCCATACCGCAGCTTATCTGCGGCAACGCAAAGAGAATTTCTCAACGGCAAATTCTCCGATACATAACCAAAGGATTTCCCTGAATCTCTCTTCAGAAACTGTCTTTTCATTATACTTTACTTTCTGTCTCTTGCCAACCTGTGTAATATGCTATACTTAGGCAATGATTATGTACTGTCCAATGCAGTTTCCAATTGTCGGAGAGAAATGCAATGAATTCCAATTTTGATTACTACCGTGTTTTTTATTATGTGGCAAAATACGGCAACCTCACAAAAGCTGCTGCTGCCTTACAAACCAGCCAGCCAGCTGTCACAAGGACCATTCATAAACTGGAGGACGACCTGGGGTGCCGTCTCTTTGTCAGAAGCAAGAATGGCATGACACTGACCTCAGAAGGGAAGACCTTTTACGAATATGCCTCAGCCGGCTGCGCACAGTTTATGAAAGGGGAGCAAACACTTACGAATCTTCTGTCACTGGAGGAGGGTTCCATCACCATCAGTGCCACAGAGACTGCCCTGCATTGCTGTCTGTTGCAGGCAATGGAACAGTTTACCGCTCTGCATTCCAAGGTGACTTTTCGAATTCTCAACATGAGTTCCAGTGAATCCATCCGTGCCCTTTCTCAGGGACGCGCGGACATGGCCATGATCTCCTCCCTGCCCTTTGCCATGGAGGAACCTTTTGTCGCTCATACCGTGCATACCTATACGGATATTCTCATCGGCGGGCAAAAGTACATGCACCTGAAGGCAAAGACAATGACACTGACAGAGCTCTCTGCCTATCCCTGGGTAAGCCTCACTCAGGATGCGATCTCCAGAAAATTTTTAAACACCTATTTTGCAGAACACGGACTACTCTTTAGTCCTGCCGTTGAATTGGGAACCACAGACTTAATCCTCTCTGCTATAGAACATAACCTGGGCATAGGTTTTCTGCCGCCGGAATTTGCCAGACAAGCGCTTCGGGCAGGCACTGTGGGCAAAATCATGATTCCGGAAGAGATGCCTTCCAGACGGGTGCTCCTTGTCTATGACGCAGAATATCCCCAGAGCGTTGCCTCAGCTGCTTTCCGCAAATTCATCGTAGAAGAATTCATTCCAGACTAATCTGTAAAACAGGTGCCTACAGTTTCCAGCTGACGGATTGTGCTCCTTTCCTCGCACAAAATGTATTAAACGCATAAAAAAATCTCTCACAACAGCCGGTAAAAGCTTGCCGTTGTGAGAGATTTTTTGCTCTTGCTGCGTTTAAATCATGTCATGGCATAATTTCATTGCATAATTTCATTTCATGATGTTTTTCATTTCATCACGTTTTTTTTACATAAGATCCGATTATTTATTTTCGGGTGTATGCCACTCCCAGTCACGGATCTCATCCATGTCCAGTCCGTACTCAGCAATATACTGCTTATGCTCTACCAGCTTGTCATTCATCTTCTGAATCAGATAAGAACCACGATTTCCAAGCTGAGGCAGATGCATGATGGCATCCTTCACCAGATTGAAGCGGTCAATCTCATTCTGCACGCGCATATCAAAAGGTGTGGTAATAGTACCTTCCTCCTGATAGCCATGTACATACATGTTCTGATTGTCACGGCGATAGGTCAGCTCGTGAATCAGCGTAGGATAGCCGTGGAATGCGAAGATGATGGGCTTATCCTTGGTAAAGATAGCATCATATTCTCTGTCGCTGAGTCCGTGGGGATGCTTGTGGTTGGACTCTAACTTAAACAGGTCAACCACGTTAACAACACGAATCTTTAACTCCGGCAGCTCATCCCTGAGAATGGTAACAGCAGCCATAGTCTCCAGAGTAGGTGTGTCGCCGCAGCATGCCATAACGATATCAGGCTCCTGGCCTTCGTCATTGCTTGCCCACTCCCAGATGCCTACGCCCTGTGTGCAGTGCTTTACAGCCTGCTCCATGGTCAGCCACTGATAGCTGGGATGCTTGGATGCCACGATGGCATTGACGTAGTTCTTGCTGCGGATGCAGTGATCAAAGCAGGATAACAGGCAGTTGGTATCCGGCGGCAGATACATGCGAACCACATCTGCTTTCTTATTGGCAATGTGATCTAAGAATCCGGGATCCTGATGGGTAAATCCGTTATGATCCTGCTGCCATACATTGGAGGTCAGGATGATGTTCAGAGAAGCGATGGGCTGTCTCCAGGTCAGCTGATTGCAGACCTTTAACCACTTGGCATGCTGTGCAGCCATGGAATCTACTACGCGGATAAATGCCTCATAACTTGCAAAGAAGCCGTGACGTCCGGTGAGCAGATAGCCTTCCAGCCAGCCCTCGCACATATGCTCGCTGAGCATACTGTCCATGATACGGCCTTCTCTTGCCAGGCAGTCATCGGTATCGATCATCTCTGCGTTCCAATCTCTGTTCTCTGCCTCGAATACACGATACAGACGATTGGACATACTCTCATCAGGTCCAAAGATACGGAAGTTGCGGCTGTCTTTATTGAGCTTAAAGATATCGCGAACATAACCGCCTAACTCGATCATATCCTGTGCCTTGGTCTTGCCGGAATCCACTTCGATGCCGTAAGTACGGAAATCAGGAAGACGAAGCTCCTTTAACAGAAGGCCGCCGTTTGCATTGGGGTTCGCACCAAGACGGGCATTACCCTTAGGTGCCAGCTCTGCCAACTCAGGGATCAATCGACCATTCTCATCAAAGAGTTCCTCCGGATGATAACTCTCCAGCCAGGTCTTCAACAGGGGCAGATGCTCCTTAGGATTCTCCATGGAAATCGGAACCTGGTGGGCACGGAAGGAGCCCTCAATCTTCAGACCATCTACTTCCTTCGGACCAGTCCAGCCCTTGGGAGAACGAAGAATGATCATAGGCCA
Source organism: bacterium (assembly GCA_963593905.1). Lineage (GTDB taxonomy): Bacteria > Bacillota > Clostridia > Lachnospirales > Lachnospiraceae > CAG-791. The sequence continues at coordinate 18,397 of CAVBBL010000003.1, forward strand.
TACCGGACGCTCAGGGTCATTATTCTCGCGGGCATTCTTCTGAATTGCCTGAATCTTCTCTACGGCATAATCCATAGCCTTTGCCATCTTCTCGTGCATGGTCATGGGATCTTCGCCTTCTACGAAGATAGGCTCCCAACCGCAGCCTACAAAGTAGCTCTCCAGCTCCTCGTGGGAAATACGGGAGAAAATGGTAGGATTGCTGATCTTATAGCCGTTTAAGTTAAGGACAGGCAGTACAGCACCATCGGTAATGGGATTCAAAAACTTATTGGACTGCCAGGAGGTTGCCAGCGGACCTGTCTCTGCCTCGCCATCACCTACGATAACAGTGGCGATCAGGCTGGGATTATCAAAAACCGCACCAAAGCCATGTGCAATGGAATAACCGAGCTCACCGCCCTCATTGATGGAACCGGGAGTCTCCGGTGCGCAGTGGCTGGGCACACCACAAGGGAAGGAGAACTGCTTAAAGAGCTTCTTCATGCCTTCCACATCCTGGCTGATGTTGGGATAAATCTCGCTGTAGCTGCCTTCCAGATAGGTATTGGCAATCATGAAGTTTCCGCCATGTCCGGGACCGGAAAGAAGGATCATGTTAAGGTCATAGCGCTTGATTGCACGATTGCAATGTACATAGACAAAGTTCTGTCCGGGTACAGTTCCCCAGTGACCGACGATCTTCTTTTTGATCTGATCCATGGTCAGAGGCTCTCTTAAAAGCGGATTATCCAACAGGTAAAGCTGACCTGCAGACAGATAGTTCGCAGCACGCCAATAGGCATCCATCTTTTCCAGCATTTCCTGGGAAAGGGGCTGCTTCTCGAGACAAGTATTTTCTGCCATATTTCCTCTTTCTGCCGCAGCTTGTCTGCGGCGACGTGAAGAGAATTTCGCACAGGCGAATTCTCCAATGTGAATAATGAAATAGTGCTTTCTTTACTCCATTATTTTCATTTTAACATAGGAAATATAATTCGTTAAATAAATTGTTTTTATGCTATCTATATCAAATTGATATAGATAGCATTGACCAATGCATTAAAATTAATATAGCTAGCGCAATAAGAACTTGACCATTACATTACATTTCTATACTTGATTCCTGCCCAACTATTCTCATACGGCCATCCGCAGGCGAGAGGCAAACAATAGCAAAACAGCGCAAAGTGCATGGTGCGAGACATCTGCCGCGTCCCGGTTCATGGCCGGATGGCCGGGCAACACAAAATCTTATCACAACATACTATTCATCCCCTGCAATACCCGCTTCATCTTTTATAGTCTCTGTTTCCTGAAGCAACTGCGCACGCACCACCGGCTGTATAGCACTCTGCATGGTGCGTCGTATCAAATCCGGTGAAATCTGTGCCATAATTCCGTTTACAAGGCCGCCGGTATTGCCGCTGCCCATGGTGATCATCTCCAGTGTGTCGGTAATGATCATATTGCCGGGGACCTCATCCCAGCGAAGCTCCAATTGATGCTCATTCAGAAAAAGAATCTTCAGACGCCGCTCGGTAGCCTCCTCAATGAATGCAATCTGCAGGCTCATGACCGGAATGCCATCCTCATTGGTATGTATTCTCGCCTTGACTCCTACCAGATACTCTTCTCCGTTCATGTTAATGATAGAGTGGCGGCCTTTGGTAAATCCCACCGGCAGAGTATGCGTCTGCGTTCCCTCCAGGAAATCTATATAGAACATGCCATCCTGCATCCTGAACCGCATTCTGGATATGCCGTGGGTATAGTTGTTGTGCACCACCTGCATGATTAGAGGAAAGAGTCCGATGCTCTTTTCGTCCATTTCAAAGACTTTTCCATCCAGACGATAAAGCATTTCCCGCCAGACATTGCGCTGTGATGCACTGGTATATTCATAACAGCCATATCCCTCTGCCGACAGCCTATTGCCATTTTGTCGTCTTTTAAGTGATTGCTTACCACTCTTTCCGGACCAACCGCCTTTCTGAATCCTGTCACCCAACTGCGCTGTGCACTCCATTTGTGCCTTTACCTGAGAAAGACGACGGGCAGCTACCTTATTATCGGGTAGAGGCACCATAGAAGGCTGCCAGGGAAGCGCACAATATTTGCGAAGAATGGAAGTCATATTGCCGGCCTGAAAGACCTCTTCATTACCTGCGTTTGTCACAATGATCATATCTATATCGGGGAAAACATGAACATTTTGTCCCAACATGCCATTGTAGCAAAAGCTACCCGGACGGCAATCCATCCAGATCTGATAACCATACTCCGGATTTTCCGGCTTATCGGTGATGATCTGTGGACTGGTAGAGGCTTCCACCCACTCTCTGGAAATCAACTGCTGTCCCTTCCAGACGCCCTTGTGCAGATAGAGGGAGCCAAGCTTGGCAGCATCTTCCTGCGTGATGAACATGCCCCATCCTGCCTTCGTGATTCCCTTGGGGCTGTTTTCCCAGAAGACCTTTTTAATGCCCATAGGCGTAAACAGTCTTTCCTTCAGGAATTCAAACATGGTCATGCCGGTACATTCCGAAACAATGGCAGACAATATGAATGTGTTCATACTGTTGTATTCAAATTTTGTGCCGGGTGCAAATTTAAGACTGGAATCAAAATATCCTTTTACCCAGTCATTGCCGGAAATAGCACCCACCTCGTTAAAGGATACACCCGTGGACATGGTCAGCAGGTGCCGTATGGTGATATCCTTAAACCAAAAGATATTAAGAATCTGCAGGGCACTGAAGCGATTTGCCAGAAGGTCAACCACCTTATCCTCCAAGGAAATCCTGCCATCATCCACTAACAAACCGATAGCCATATTGGTAAAACTTTTGCACATGGAATAGGTCACATGCCAGATTCCTGCGGGGTAAGGATCAAAGCCGCACTCAAAGATCACATGATCATGACGCAGAATCATCATCTGGTGCATGTGCACATGAGGATTTTCTCCCATCTCCTTTACAAAATCAGCCACCCAGCCGGAATCTATTCCCTGTGCTTCCGGGGTGCTTCTGGGAAAAGTCTGTTCCATAGGAGACTCATAGTCATAGGCCGGCTTCTGGGGAATAAAATCTACCTTTCCCAGCTCGCCTGTTCTCCGATTCATCAAATCCCAAAAAAGCTGCAAAAAAGCAATATTCTCTTTTCCTGCCATACGCTCGTACTTCCTCCTGTTTGCATCAATCCTGCTTTTTTACTACGATATTCTTCTGCTCTTTAAAAATATGATTGGCAGGGATCATTCCTCTCACACTGGAGAGAGGATAGACATTGGTGTCACGACCGATCACTGTGCCCGGATTTAACACACTGTTGCAGCCTACTTCTACCCGGTCACCCAGCATAGCGCCCATCTTCTTAAGACCGGTTTCCAAAGTCTCCCCATCTGTCTGATCATGAAGCACCACCAAAGTCTTGTCACTCTTTACATTGCTGGTGATGGAACCTGCACCCATGTGGGCTTTGTATCCCAGTACAGAGTCACCCACATAGTTATAGTGGGGTACCTGCACTTTATTAAAGAGAACTACATTTTTAAGCTCCGTGGAGTTGCCTACCACAGCGCCTTTTCCTACGATAGCCTTCCCGCGGATAAAGGCACATTGTCTTACCTCTGCCTCCTCATCAATGATGCAGGGACCGCCCAGATAAGCGCTGTCAAACACCTTGGCTGACTTTGCCACCCATACATTTTCCCCTCTTTTTTCAAATCGGTCTGTAGGCAGCGCATTGCCAAGTCTGATGATAAACTCCTCGATCAGCGGCAAAACCTCCCAGGGATAAGTAACATTCTTAAAGAGATCTGCTGCAATCGTTTCCTCAAGATCATACATATTCTGTAACTGAAAATCTTTAATAGCCATAGCTTCCTTTCTGTGCCGCAGCTTTTCTGCAGCAACGCAAAGAGAATTCACACAGGCAACTGTGTTCTGTTTTTACTATATGCGCTCTTATTTACATTTTCCACCCACAAAGCAGGGAAAATGTACGACTTGCACAAGATAATTTTGAGAGTAAAGGCACGGTATAAACGTTTATTTACTCAGCATTTGTGCTGTCATTGGCGATATTGCCTGTATTTTTTCGCCCGCAGTTGTTTCTTTTGCAGTACTTGTCTTTGTAGTTTTTCTTCTTGTGCCGTTCGCATTTGTTCCGGCCGGGACTCTTTTCTCCTTTTTCTTTTGACTGTTCTTGGCAGCGGTGCTGTCTTTTCCTTTTGGCGGATAATACTGGGCAATTTGTCTGTACATGCCTGTAAGCTGTCTGCGGTAATCCGTTTCCTTTACATGGTTTGTACGCCTTGCGACGAAATCATTAAGCTTCTGCATATACTCCTCTTCCGTCACTGTTCCCTCTGCCACTCTGGAAAGCCCCATTTCCCAGCTGGCGGTGAGCTTGGGATTTAGAAGAGGCCGCAGAGAGCAGGCAACGGTATCGTAGATCATTTCCCCCAGTTGGGTGGGAGTGATGATCTGTGTCTTTTTATTTAAAGCCAGATAACGGTTGGCAACCAGTTTTTTGAGAATTTCCGCTCTGGTAGCACTGGTACCGATACCGCTTCCTTTGATCTGCTCCCGCAGTTCTTCTTCTTCAATAAACTGACCGGCATTTTCCATGGTCAGGATCATGCTGCCGGAATTGTATCGCTTTGGCGGCGATGTCTCTCCGTCCCGGATGCCGTATTCCTGTATGGAAAGGGTATCTCCCTTTTTCAGGTTTTCCAGTGCTCTGGCCAATTGCTCATTCTCAGCACTGTCCTGTCCGGCATTCTCTGTATCACTCTCCCTGTTTTCTTCCGCAGATTGCACAGAGGCACTCCGGGCTTTCTGCATTTTCTCTCCGGCATTTTTTTTCGTTAAAAAGGAATATTCCATTACTTCCAGGTAGCCTTTTTCACGACAGGCTTTGGCATTGGCGCCAAAAGTCTCTGTGCGTACACCAATCTGCAGAGAAATCTTATCAAAGACAGCGGGACCGAAAAAAACAGCCAGAAATCTTCTGCAGATCAGCTCATACACTTTGGCCACAGTAGGGGATACAGAAGTGAGTGCCCGTTCACCCTGTCCTGTGGGAATGATCGCGTAGTGATCTGTGATCGCCTTATCATTAGTATAGCGGCTTTTCCCTATTTTAGCTGCCGCACCGCTCTCTAAGATCTTCTCCACATAAGGTCTGTACATAGGCTGTGCACCGATACCACGAAGATTTTTGGTGATTTCCTTGGCTACCGCCGTAGAGAGGACTCTGGCGTCTGTTCTGGGATAGGTAGTCAGCTTCTTTTCATAGAGTTCCTGGGCCGCAGCCAGTGTTTCATCAGGACTGATCTTGAAAAAACGGGAACAGTCATTTTGCAGTTCAGCCAGATTATATAAAAGAGGCGGATTCTTATTTTCCTTTTTCCTTGTAATGCTTTGAATCACCGGCGGATGAATTTCACCCTCTGCCTGTGTCAGATACGTGATCAAAGCCTCAGCATCCTTTCGATCCTTAAATCCGTTTTCCTTATAGAGAGCCGGCGTATTGGCATAGATGCTCTGCTCCTGTACGTGCCACTCTGCCTCAAAGCTGCCATCCTGCGCAGTACCGGGGCAAAAGCTGCCCGTCACACGATAAAAAGGCGTCTTTACAAAGCTGCGGATTTCCCTCTCTCTCTCCACTACCATACCAAGGACGCAGGTCATGACCCGGCCCACTGCAATGACACAGTGATCCATCTGCAGAAAATCCCGGATATTATTGCCGTATTTCAGTGTCAAAGCTCTGGAAAAATTGATACCCATCAGGTAGTCTTCCTTAGCACGCAGGAAAGCGGCTGCCCCCAGGTGGTCATATTCTCTGTCATCCTTCGCTTCCTTGATTCCCCGGATGATTTCCTCCTTTGTCTGAGAATCGATCCAGACACGGCGCTGATTTTTATCCCGTACCCCTGCCTGCATGGCCACCAGACGATAAATATACTCACCTTCTCGTCCGGAATCGGTACAAATGTAGATATTTTCCACCTCCGGACTTGTCAGGATTCCTTTTACAATCTGAAACTGCTTTTTCACTCCGTCGATGACCTGATATTTATATTCTCCGGGAATAAACGGAATGGTAGAAAGAGACCATTTCTTATACTTTTCGTCATAAGCATCCGGATAACTCATAGTCACCAAATGCCCCACGCACCAGGTCACAATGGTATTATCCGTCTCCATATAACCGTCCCGCTGGCGAAACTGCAGGGAAAGCGCATTGGCAAACTCCCTGGCTACACTCGGTTTTTCTGCAATAAAAACACTTTTTCCCATTTCTACCCCTTACTGCAGCAACACGAGGAGAATTTCGCGCAGGCGAATTCTCCGATGTGATTAATTTAGAAAAAGAAAAGGAAGCGCTGACGCTTCCTTTTCTGTCCTGCTGAATCCAAAATTACTTTGCGGTGATGTATCCCTGTGCCTTTAAGAGCTCTGCGCACTCTACGGCACCGCCGGCTGCGCCGCGGATGGTATTATGGGAGAGACCGATAAACTTCCAGTCATAAACCGTATCCTCACGAAGACGGCCGATGGAAACGCCCATACCGTGCTCATAGTTTACATCGGAGAGAACCTGAGGACGATTATCCTCCTCCATGTACTGAATAAACTGCTTAGGTGCACTGGGCAGCTCGAGCTTTTGCGGAACACCGGAGAAGTTAACCAGCTTTTCTACTAGCTGCTCCTTGGTGACCTTCTGACGGAATTTTACGAAAGCGGCTGCGGTGTGACCATAGAGCACCGGCACACGCACGCACTGGCAGGTAATCACAGGGCTGGTGGCGGGAACAATCACGCCGTTTTCGATGCGACCGAAAATACGAAGGGGCTCCTTCTCACTCTTTTCCTCTTCACCACCGATATATGGGATGATATTGCCGACCATCTCCGGCCAATCCTTAAAGTTCTTGCCGGCACCGGAAATAGCCTGATAAGTGGTAGCCACTACCTCATAGGGCTCGAATTCCTTCCATGCAGCCAATGCAGGCGCATAGCTCTGAATGGAGCAGTTGGGCTTTACAGCGATAAAGCCTCTGGAGGTACCCAGTCTCTTCTTCTGGTACTCGATGACTTCCATGTGCTCAGGATTAATTTCCGGCACTACCATGGGAACATCAGGGGTCCAACGATGAGCGCTGTTATTGGAAACCACCGGTGTCTCAGTCTTTGCATAAGCTTCTTCGATGGCACGAATCTGATCCTTGGTCATATCTACTGCAGAAAAGCAGAAATCAACATCCTTGACCACGTTTTCTACATCTTCTACGTTTTTGACGACAATATTTTTAACTGCATCCGGAATAGCTTCATCCAGCTTCCAGCGGCCCTCTACTGCCTCTGCATAGGTCTTGCCTGCAGAGCGGGGGCTGGCTGCAATCTCTGTCACTTCAAACCAGGGATGATTCTCAAGCAGAGAAATAAAGCGCTGGCCTACCATGCCGGTGCCTCCCAAAATGCCTACACGTAATTTTTCACTCATTTTCTCCTCCTTCTTCCGCTGTGACAGCGGTATAACACCGAAATTTCTGCAGCTGCAGATTCCATGGTGCATTTAAACACATATTTAAAGAGTACTGTTTGCTGCTACAGTCCTTCTTCCTCCAGATGCTTTTTGGCGTTGGCAATTTCCTGCTCCATAGCACCTGCGCCGGGAGCCCCCATCGTCAGCCTCTTATCGATACAGGTCTTCAAAGAGACAGCCTCATAGATATCTTCCTCAAAAGCAGGACTTAACTCACGGAACTCTTCCATGCTGAGCTGTTCAATACTCTTTTGCTGCGAAATGCAATACAGCACCATTTTTCCTATGATACCATGAGCATCACGGAAAGGCACGCCCTTTCCTACCAGATAGTCTGCCGCATCCGTGGCATTGGTAAAACCATGGGCTGCACTGTTTTTCATAACATCCTTACGGAAACGCATGGTGGAAAGCATTCCGGTAAAAAGCTTCAGAGAATCCAGCACCGTGTCAATGGCATCGAACGTTCCTTCCTTGTCCTCCTGCATATCCTTATTATAAGCCAGCGGAATTCCCTTCATGGTAGTGAGCATGCCCATCAATGCACCGTAAACCCGACCGGTCTTGCCCCGTACCAACTCGGCAATGTCTGGATTCTTTTTCTGCGGCATGATGCTGCTGCCGGTAGAGTAAGCATCATCGATCTCTACGAACTTGTACTCATCACTGTTCCAAATGATGATCTCCTCGCTGAAACGGCTCAAATGCATCATGATCAGAGACAATGCGGATAAAAACTCGATAACATAATCTCTGTCAGAAACAGAGTCCATGCTGTTTTCTGTAGGACCGTAAAATCCAAGTTCTTTGGCTGTAAATGCTCGGTCCAGGGGATAGGTGGTACCTGCCAGTGCCCCTGCTCCCAGAGGACAATAATTCAGCCGTTCATAAATATCTTTAAGACGCTGTCTGTCCCGGCGAAACATCTCAAAATAGGCGCCCATATGATGGGCCAATGTCACCGGCTGTGCCTTCTGCAGATGGGTAAATCCCGGCATGCAGGTATCCACATTCTCTTCCATTATGGAAAGGATCGCCTTTAAAAGCTCCTTTACCTCTGCATCCGTCGCTTTTACTTCCTTGCGCACATACATGCGCATATCCAGTGCCACCTGGTCATTACGGCTGCGGCCTGTGTGCAGCTTTTTGCCCGCATTGCCGATGCGCTCTGTAAGAACCGCTTCCACAAAGCTGTGCACATCCTCGTATTCGTCAGTGATGGGAAGCTTGTCTGTACCTGCCTCTGCCAGGATCTGCACCAGACCTTCTTCAATGGCATCCACCTCAGCCTGGGTCAGAATTCCCTGCTTACCCAGCATCTTTGCATGAGCCCTGCTTCCCTCAATATCCTCTGTCAAAAGGCGCTTGTCAAAATGGATGGATGCATTAAAAGCATTTACCAGCGCATCCTCCTGCTTTTCAAAACGTCCGCCCCACAGTTGTGCCATATTTACCTCCCTATGCTGCAATTTATTGCGGCAGCGTCAGGAGAATTTCGAAAAAGCGAATTCTCCGATAACTTCTTTAAGCATGCCGCAGCATGATTTCCCATTATACCCGATTCTTTCTATCTGTCAAAGCATATACTCTATTTATGTCTATCAGCATCTGCACAGACAGTTATTTTTTTCTGTTGGCTAACTGTTCCCGGAATGCCGGTATCGCCGCCTGTCCCTGCTCGGTGACAGGTTTGATCCACTTACCGGTGGAAGTATAGCGAAGCTCCACAATCAGGCGCAGGATCTCATCGGTATAAACGAAGGAAAATACTGCCAGGAAGGGTAAATGAAGATTCATCCCGGCAATCCAGGTAGCCGGTACACTGATAAGGAACAGACAGGTGATCTCCAATACAGTACCAAAGACAGATTCGCCTGCTGCCCGGTATCCCTCATTTTGAATATAATTGCAGGTACGGATGGTGCCGAAAATCATATAGATCAGGAGCATATACTTACCATAAGCCAGCGCCGTATCTCCCAGACCGAACAACCCCAGCAAAGGTCTGTTAAACAGGGTACACGTCAGCACGATCACAAAGGTGATAGCCGGACAGGTGATAATCGATTTCCACGCAAACTGATACGCCCGCATAGGCTGACCGGAGCCGACTTCCTTGCCGATCACTACGCTGGAGGCATTGGAAAGACCGCCGAAAAAGGCATAGACAAAACCCTCGCACACGCGAAAGGCCGCCATAGCCGCAATGGCAGAGGCATCCTGATGACCAATGACGATGTTAATAATCATCTGTCCTACGCCGTAGAATAGCTCATTACACATGATGGGAAAGCTTTTTACCAGATAGCTGCGCATGAAGCCGGCATTAAAGCTGAAAAGCTCACTTAAGTGAAGCCGGATCTCACATTTAGCCTGCAGCGTATAGATGACCAGAATCAGCAGATTTACAATACCGGAAGCTAATGTGCCCACCGCTGCGCCGGCCACTCCCATCCTGGGGAACCCGTAATATCCGTGAATCAATACCCAGTTCAGGCAAAAATTCACCAGCAAGGCTACAATAGAACTGATCAGCGGCGGCTTTACTCTCTCTGTTGCCCGCAAAAAGAAGCTGAAAAGTACTGCCAACACCTGCAGTGGGTAGGCAAATCCTACGATTCGTATGTAAGGAGCTCCCATTTCAATGATTTCCTGCTTATCTGTATAGATGGAAAGCATCCATTCAGGATTGGAAATGGCCACTGCGGAAAAAAATGCCGATACGATACACATAAAAAGCAGCGTGATTCCAAAGGTCTGATTGATACCTTTTTCATTTTTTGCACCCCAATATTGGGCAAAAAACAAAATAGCGCCGGAGGCAAAGCCCCAATAGCAGGAAAAGAACAGAGAACTGATCTGGGAACAGATGCCCACTGCTGCCACCGCCAGCTCTCCCTGTGAGCCGATCATAATGGTATCCACCATACTGGCCGTCGTCGATAAAAGATTTTGAAGTGCAATAGGAAAAGCAATGGAAAACAGAATAGAAATAAAATATTTCCAGGTGATTTTGTCGCTGTTTACAGCCCGGGTGTTCATGAGGTACTCCATTCTCAGGGTGACTGAAATGCTTTGCAGTTATAAAAAAAGCCCGCTTTCTGCGGACTTTCTAAAGAGCTGGAAAAGGGACTTGAACCCTCGACCTACTGATTACGAATCAGTTGCGCTACCAACTGCGCTATTCCAGCATTGTAAACCAGACGATTCTCTCTCACGAAGACACGAAACACAAACACCAAAACGCAGTCAACAGCAACCAATCGATAAATCAACAAATCAATAAAATCGATACTGATCAAATGCATTCTGTGCCTGTAAGCTGAATCATAACACAATAGGAGAAACTGTCTGTTCGCCTGCGGCCAAGACCGCATCAGCGTTTTTAATTATACAGACAGTTTCTCCGTTTGGCAAGACAATTTTTCGGCTTATTTAACGATTCTATTTAATCTTATAGGACTGTTCATCATTCCGGCTTATAAGCAAAGGCCATCAGAGACAGCGGCGGACAAGTGACGCAGATGGAATCCGATCTGCCGTCCTTTGCCTCCGGCTTGCTCTTCAAAGGCTTTACATTGCCCATTCCTGATCCGCCATAGGCAACTTTATCCGTATTAAAAATTTCCTGATAAGTGCCTTCATAGGGAACACCGATTTCTTCCTCCCAGGAAGCATTGGCCAGGTTGCAAAGTATCAACAGGAAATCATCCGGTCTTCTGCCCCTGCGAAGGAAGGAAATCACGCAGTGATCATTAGCCATCTGTCTTACCCACTGGAAGCCATCCGGCATCAGATCCTTAGCGGTCATGGCAGACTGGGCGCCATACAGGCCATGGAGGTCATGAAGCATGATTGCCAGCCCCTGCGCCAGCTCTTTTCTCTTCTTTTCCTCTTCACTAGCAGGCTCCTTCGCATCCGGTGCGGCCGGCATCACATAAGCCAGAGACTGGAGTTTCTTACCCTGATGAAACATCTGCAGGGCGAGCAGAAGCCGCAAATTGGCATATTTTTCATTCAGCTGCCCCGGAAAAGAGGCTGGAAGTTCTCTGTCGATCACCGGCAGCAGGAACTGTTCTGCATATTGATAGGTCATATGATCAATAAGCAGATTATGACAGCCTTGTCTGAAAAGCGGATCCTGTCTGAAATACATCTCCATCTCAGACTGCCAGGTGAGGTGATACTTCATGGAGAAGCCTACGCCGTTTTCTTCCACCGGATCTGTCAAACCTGCCCAGCCGGAGGAATCCTGGGCAATCATGAGCACACCGGGATTGCGTTTTTGCATCAGTGTGTTCATGCGGCGAAGAAGAGACACGCCATCCGGATTATCTCTGCCGCCATAAATATTAGTGCAGAATTGTCCGTCCTGTTTACCATAATCCGCATAGAGAATTCTGGCGATATCTTTTACTACCAATCCGTCAAAATGAAATTTCTCCACCCAGTAAAGCATATTGGAGAGCAAAAAGCTCTGGACCTGCGGTTTACCGTAGGCGAAATATCTGGTATCTCCCTCCGGCGTCTCATCGCAGCGGTAATCACCGGTCTCAAACATAGGCGTGCTGTCAAAGTCCATAAGCCCCGCCTCATTCTTTAAAAACCGGGAGGGCGCAAAGTCCGTCAAGACACCGATTCCCTTGCTGTGTAAAAGTTCTATAGCAGCCTGCAGCTGGGCGGCACGCTTTTGGGAGGGCACAGGGGAAATCGCTGCTGCCGTCAAAGCAAAGAAATCCTTGGGAATCCGCTCGCCTCCGGCCGCTTCCATGGACTGCTGTACGCCGGTGAGAAGCACATGGGTATAACCAAGCTCTGCGATCTGGGCGGCTAGACGAACACCAAGCTCTCCATAGGTGTATTTTCCTTCCAGCATGGAAAGCGGAAGTGCGCAGATAGAGACAGGTCTGTTCTCTTCTTTATTTTCGCTTCTGTGTTTGATAAAGGCGCTGTCTGTGAACTTGCGGCCGGCAGCTTCGGGCACGATAGAAGCACCGTTTCTGGAAGGCTCCGCCGCCTGTGCAAAGGGATCACTTTTCTGGAATGTCAGGCCGGAGCGAAGTTTTATCTCAAATTTGTAGAGATCACCGGAACCGATTCCAGGCACGAATAAACGGAAGATCTCACTGCCCTCCGGCCGGCTCATGGGATAGAATCGCCCATCCCAGTTATTAAAATTACCAATGAGACTGACTCTGGCGGCATGGGGCGCCCAAAGAGTGAACAGGCAACCGTCCTGTCCTGCCAGCTGCATGGGATGGGCCCCCAGCTTTTCATAGCAGTCATAGCAAACGCCTGCGTGAAATGCTTTCTCCTCTGCCGGGGAAAAGAGCTGCTGTGCCCGATCTGCATAATAGAGCTCCGGCACCTCAATTTTCTGCTGATCCGCCGTCTCAATCTCATAATGATAAGGATATGCGTCTTTCTTGACACCGGGAATGAGCACTGCATAATAGCCTTCTTCGTCTGCCAGCTCCATGGGTACCGGCTTACTGTTTTTTACCTCCGGCACTACCCACGCCCGAACGGCATCCGGCCTAAAGAGCTGTAATAAGAGACCGTTGCGACGCTGTTTTGCACCTAAAACTTTCTCCGGACAATCTGTATCAGCATAGACCACGGCTTCAATTTCTGCCCAGTTCATCAATTTGTAGAGCTTTTTATCCATAGGATCTCCATTCCGCAGGCGCTTTTATCTAAATTGTGGTGCATAACATTTCTATCCGTAATACCTTTTTACAGCGTCTGCATCATAAAAAGGCCATAATGTTCTGTGCCAAAAATATGGTTTCCTTAAATCGGATGAATAAACAGTCCGCTCAATAATTTGGGTTCAAACCAGGTGGACTTTGGCGGCATGAGTCTACCGGCATCTGCTACCTTAAAAAGTTCTTCAATGGATGTAGGATAAGTAGAGAAAGCTGCCTTCATATCTGAATGGACTCTGCGTTCCAGCTCGCCCAGTCCCCGTATGCCTCCTACAAAATCGATGTCGGCGTCTGTCCGGGGATCCTGAATTCCAAAGAGGGGCTCCAAAATATAATTTTGTAAAATAGATACGTCCAGTCCCTCCACAGGATCTTTACTGCAAAGAGAAGAATCGGCAGTAAGACGATACCAGCTATCCTCCACATAGAGACCAAACTCACCCTTACGAGAAGGTGCCACCGCCTCCTGACCACAGTGTTCTATGGTAAAGCCTGCCTTCTTAACAGCCTCTAAAAGCCCCTCCGTTGTATATCCATGCAGGGTACGAAGGACACGATAATAAGGCAGGATTTCTAACTGATCCTGGGGAAAAAGTACAGATAAAAAGAAATTAAATTCTTCCTCTCCTGTGTAAGCGGGATTTTCCCTGCGCTTTTGCAGCCCTACTTTTACTGCAGAGGCACAGCGGTGATGACCATCGGCAATATAAATATCTCTGATGCCGGCAAAAGCAGACGCGATACCGGAAATATCCTCGGGATCAGCAATTGTCCACACCTGATTGCGTACCTGACCGTCAGAGATAAAATCACAGTCCGGCTCTTTCGCAGTGACCTTTTGAACGATGGCGTCAATCTGTGCATTATTTCTGTAAGCTAAGAATATAGGACCTGTCTGTGCCTGGCAGGTACTGATATGGCGGATTCGGTCAAGTTCCTTATCTTCTCTGGTATTCTCATGCTTTTTGATCACACCCGTCTCATAGTCGTCAATGGAAGCGCAGGCCACGATTCCTGTCTGCGTCCGCCCCTGCCATGTCTGGGCATAAATATAATAGCAGGGCATCTGTTCCTGCACAAAAGTTCCATCCTCCATAGCTGCATGAAGCATAGAAGATGCTTTTTCATATACACAGTCTTCATAAGGGCTTGTGCCTGCAGGAAACTGGGTCTCTGCTCTGTCAATGCCTAGAAAAGAGGCAGGATTTTCTTCTACAACTCCTCTCGCCTCCTGGCTGTTATATACGTCATAGGGAAGTGCGGCAATGCGTTCTTCGCTCCCCTTGGCAGGTCTGTACGCTTGAAATGGCTTTATAGTGGCCATGATTCCAATCTTCCTCCTTTTACAGATAATCTCACTTTCTTTATTATACAGAAAAAAGACTGCTATGTCCCACTTTGTATGGAAAACATGCAGTCTTTTTTTAATTATTTATAAAAATAATTATGAAAACTGATTATTTCACGATTCTGACACGGAAGACACCGTCTACAGCACGAAGCTTTTCGGCAATATTCTCAGCTGCGGGGCTGTCTAAGTCAAACATGGTATAAGCCACATCTCCCTTGGACTTATTGGCCATTTCCGCAATGTTGACGCCGGACTCACCGATAATGGAAGTAAACGCGGTAATCATATTTGCCACATTCTTATGGAAAATAGCGATACGGCCCGGGGTCTCGCAAACACCCATGTTGCACTTGGGATAATTGACGCTGTTGGTGATGTTGCCGTTTTCCAGATAGTCACGAAGCTCGGATACAGCCATCTTTGCACAGTTATCCTCGGACTCTTCCGTGGATGCGCCCAGATGCGGGGTGGTAATGCAGCCGGGATGACCTGCCACCGTGGCATTGGGGAAATCTGAAACATAGCGGCGTACCTTGCCTGCATCGATGGCCTTTAATACAGCCGGTTCATCCACTAGCACATCTCTGGCCATATTGATCAGAATCACGCCCTGCTTCATCTTATCGATGGCATCCTGACCGATCATGCCTCTGGTAGAATCAAGAAGCGGAACATGGATGGTGATGATGTCGCAATTCGTATAGATTTCATTGACATCCAGCACATGGTGGATGCTGCGGCTTAAGTTCCAGGCAGCGTCTACAGATACATAGGGATCATAACCGTATACTTCCATGCCCAGATTAACTGCAGCATTGGCAACTCTCACGCCGATGGCGCCAAGGCCGATGATCCCCAGCTTCTTGCCTTCGATCTCGGTGCCGGCAAATTTCTTCTTTTCTTTCTCAGCCGCTTTGGATACATCCGCATTGTCCTTCTGGCTGCGCACCCAGTCGATACCCTCTACGATATCTCTGGAAGCATAGAGCATACCTGCAAGTACCAGCTCTTTAACACCGTTGGCATTGGCTCCGGGTGTATTGAAGACCACAATACCCTGCTGGGCACAGCGGTCCAGGGGAATATTATTAACCCCTGCCCCTGCTCTGGCAATGGCGAGAAGCTCATCAGAGAATTCCATGTCGTGCATTACAGCACTGCGGACCAGAATGCCCTGGGCTTCCTCTGTGTTTTCTGTTTTTACATAGTCGCCGCTGAAACGGTCAAGTCCTACCTGTGCAATAGGATTTAAGCAAGCATAACGAAACATGATTATGCGTTCTCCTTTTCAAATTTTGTCATAAACTCTACTAACTTCTCTACACCTTCAATAGGCATAGCATTGTAGATGCTCGCGCGCATACCGCCTACGGTACGATGGCCCTTAAGGCTCACAAGTCCCTCCGCCTCTGCTTCCTTGACGAACTTAGCATCTAAATCCTTATCCCCGGTGACAAAAGGAACATTCATCAAAGAACGATCCTCGGGAACAACGGTGCCATGGAAAAGCTTGCTTTGATCCAGGAAATCATAGAGAATAGCAGCCTTCTTTTCGTTGCGTTCCTTCATAGCTGCTAAGCCACCCTGCTTCTTTAACCACTTGAACACCTTGCCGCAGATATAAATGCCGTAAGCCGGCGGCGTATTGTAGAGAGAATCTGCATCCGCATGGGTCTTATAGGTAAGCATGGTAGGAGTGCCGGGAAGAACATCCTCGCGGATCAGATCTTCGCGGATGATCACGATCACAACACCGGCGGGGCCGACATTCTTCTGTACACCGCCATAGACTACACCATACTTGGATACATCAATAGGCTCGGAGAGGAAGCAGGAAGAAACGTCAGCCACCAGGACGTGTCCCTTAGTATTCGGCAGCTGCTTGTACTTGGTGCCGTAAATGGTGTTGTTCTCGCAAATGTAGACATAGTCTGCATCCTCCGGGATATCCAGATCGGAGCAGTCAGGAATATAGGAAAAAGTCTTGTCTTCGGAAGAGGCTACTGCAACGGCATCACCATATTTCTGTGCTTCCTTCCATGCCTTCTTTGCCCACTGACCGGTGATGATATAAGCGGCCTTGCGGTTCTTCATAAGGTTCATGGGAATCATAGCGAACTGCTGGCTGGCGCCTCCCTGTAAAAAAAGCACCTTATAGTTGTCCGGGATATTCATCAATTCACGCAGATCTTTCTCTGCTTCCTTGATAATGTCATCGTAGATTTTGCTGCGATGACTCATTTCCATCACAGACATACCACATCCACGATAATCCAGCATCTCATCTGCAGCCTCCTGCAGTACTTCTACCGGCAGCATAGCCGGACCTGCGGAAAAGTTAAATACACGTCCCACTTTTTCATATCCTCCTTTAATAAAATGCTACAACCGGCGTACCGACTTCGGTCTCCGGAAAAAGCTTATCCATATTGGCGAGGGGTACATTGATGCAGCCATGGGAGCCGCCGCTTTGATAAATCGTACCTCCGAATTTGGAACGCCATGTGGCGTCATGAATACCTACGGAATTCCCAATATAAGGCATCCAGTAATTGACAAACGATTCATAATAGCCCGGATCGTTCTTTGGTTTACTGCTGATCAGCGTCTGATTACGGCTCTTGCCGCGCAAATAATATACACCTGCAGGGGAGCCGTTTCCCTGGGAAGTATTCCCCGTCACAATAGGGGATTCCAGTACAAGAGCACCGTTTTTATAGTAATAGAGAGTCTGATTCGTCATATCCAGCTCGATATAGGTCTTGCCGATACCATACTGGGGCACATGAACCTCCTGGCGCTGTTCCATCATAGCCTGCCAGAGATAGCTGTACTCGGTATCCTCATCCAGAAAACGCTTCGTCATGGTACCGCCTTCTACCACAACATCCTCTCCTCTTGTGGCATGGAAAATGAGCGTATCACTCTCCGGTCCGGGATAAAGCGCATCAAGACCGGAGAGGAATGCATCCACCTTCGCCTCATCCACCACATAATACTGGGTAGTGGGATCCAGATAGTAACTGCCGTCCGGATTCGTCACCATCATAGACATGGCAATAGGCTTTGTAATGGCATAATACTGACCATTGCCCAGATCATAGACAATGTTGCAATTAGGACCATCCGGCATCCCTTCCTGTGCAAAGACTGTTA
The DNA here is from genome assembly GCA_963593905.1 of bacterium. GTDB lineage: Bacteria > Bacillota > Clostridia > Lachnospirales > Lachnospiraceae > CAG-791. The sequence goes on from CAVBBL010000003.1 coordinate 36,154, forward strand.
CAGTCGGATAAACTGCTGCGGAAAAAGTCAGCAGAACCCCCACTAAAATTGCAGCAATCCTCTTCATGATATCGTCCTCCCCATCAGAATTCCCTTATCTATGACTGCTCTTGCAGATCGGAAGCATCAAACGCTTCTGCAATCGATGCACCCGGAGATACCATCGGGAATACTTTATCATCATCATCAATGATGCAATCCAGCACCACCGGTCCCTCAGATGAAAGTGCTTCTTTAATGGCGCTCTCTAATTCCTGCGGAGTTTCCACCCGGATCCCGCGACAGCCAAGTCCCTCAGCGACCTTACAGAAATCCACTTTATCATGAAGAACCGTCTGGGAATATCTCTTTCCATAGTATAAAGTCTGCCATTGTCTTACCATGCCAAGTACATGATTGTCAATGACAACCTGAATGATGGGAATGTTATAGCGGCTGGCGGTCGCCAGTTCATTCATATTCATTCTGAAGCAGCCATCGCCGCCGATATTGATGACTGTTTTTTCCGGATGCGCAGTTTTGGCGCCGATGCAGGCGCCAAGTCCATAGCCCATAGTGCCAAGGCCTCCGGATGTCAGGAATGTGCGGGGCTCTGAGAAAGTGTAAAATTGTGCGGCCCACATCTGATGCTGTCCCACGTCGGTGGTGATAATAGCCTTGCCCTGTGTCAGCTCGTCGATCTTGCTGATAATCAAAGGACAGGTCAGCTTGCTGTCATCACATACGAGAGGGAATTTCTTTTTATACTCTGCAAGGTGCTCCAGCCACTGTGCATGACTGGTTTTCTCCACCATGGGATTTAAGGCTGTCAGCACTTCCTTCAGATCACCTACTATAGAGTGGTCAACCTTTACGTTCTTATTGATCTCCGCCGCATCGATGTCAATCTGCAGGATTTTAGCTTTATCAGCGAACTTACTGGCATTTCCAGTGACACGGTCATCAAATCGAGCTCCCAAAGCCACCAAAAGGTCGCATTCACAGACACCGTAGTTGCTGGTCTTGGTGCCATGCATGCCTACCATGCCGGTATAGTGACTGTCATGGCCGTCAAAAACGCCTTTTCCCATCAAGGTATCACATACAGCGGCATCCATGCGCTCTGCCAGTTCCCGCACCTGCTGCGAAGCGCCGGAAATCACAGCACCGCCGCCCACATAGAGCATGGGACGCTTAGCCTCATTGAGCATCTCGGCTGCCTTTTCCAGATCCTGACTTGTAAAAGATGTCTTCTGCGGCAGTGTGAGCTGTGGACGCTGCCTTTCATATTCACACACGGCAGCGGTCACATCTTTAGTAATATCCACCAATACAGGACCCGGACGACCGGATCTGGCGATACGGAAGGCCTTACGGATGGTATCCGCCAGAATATTGATATCCTTGACAATATAGCCATGCTTGGTAATAGGCATCGTGATGCCGGCAATGTCTACCTCCTGGAAGGTGTCCTTGCCAAGCAACGGCAGATTAACATTGCAGGTGATAGCCACAATGGGCACGGAATCCATATAAGCGGTGGCAATGCCCGTCACCAGATTGGTAGCACCGGGACCGCTGGTAGCCAGGCAAACGCCTACATTGCCGGTAGATCTGGCATAACCGTCTGCGGCATGGGCAGCCCCCTGCTCATGAGAGGTTAAGATGTGACGAATCTTATCCTGCTTATAAAGCGCATCATAAACATTTAAAATAGTACCGCCGGGATAACCGAATACGGTATCAACACCCTGTTCTTCCAGGCAGGCTACTACGATTTCTGCTCCTGTCAGCTGCATGCGTTTTTCCTCCTATTGCTGTTCCTTTGGCAGTTCCAGGATAGCACCCCTGTTTCCGCTGGTTACCAATGCACAGTAGCGATGGAGATAGCCATCTGTCACCTTGGGCTGACGAGGCTTCCAGGCTGCTCTTCTGGCTGCCAGTTCTTCGTCGGAGACCTTCAGTTCCAGCTTATTGGCAGGAATATCAATGGAAATGATATCTCCCTCCTGTACTAATGCAATGGGGCCGCCAACAGCAGCTTCCGGAGAAACATGTCCGATGGAAGCACCTCTGGAAGCACCGGAGAATCGTCCGTCTGTAATCAGAGCAACGCTGGAACCAAGTCCCATGCCTGCAATGGCAGAGGTGGGATTGAGCATTTCTCTCATACCGGGACCGCCCTTAGGACCTTCATAGCGGATGACCACTACATCTCCTGCTACGATCTTGCCACCGGTGATTGCCGCAATAGCGTCCTCCTCGCAGTCAAATACCCGAGCCGGTCCTTCATGCACCATCATCTCCGGCACCACTGCACTGCGCTTTACCACACCGGTATCCGGTGCCAGATTACCCTTTAAGACAGCAATGCCGCCGGTCTGACTGTAAGGATTATCGATAGGACGAATCGTCTCAGGATCCAGATTAACGCAGTCTTTGATATTCTCTCCTACGGTCTTTCCGGTAACAGTAGGAAGATCCAAATGAAGAAGATTCTTCTTTGATAACTCATTCATGACAGCATAGACGCCGCCTGCCTCATTTAAGTCCTCCATATAGGTGGCACCCGCAGGAGCCAGATGGCAGAGGTTCGGTGTGCGGTCAGAAATCTCGTTTGCAATCTCCATGTTGATTTCAATGCCGGCCTCATGGGCAATAGCAGGCAGATGCAGCATGGTATTGGTGGAGCAGCCAAGAGCCATATCCACAGTCAGAGCGTTCTCAAAGGCTTCCTTTGTCATGATATCTCTGGGACGAACATTGTCGCGCACCAGATCCATGATCTTCATGCCGGCATGTTTAGCCAAACGGATTCTTGCTGAATAGACAGCAGGGATCGTGCCATTGCCCTTAAGACCCATGCCAATGGCTTCGGTCAGGCAGTTCATGGAATTAGCAGTATACATACCGGAACAGGAGCCGCAGGTAGGGCAAACCTTTTCTTCGTATTCGCACAGCTGCTCCATGGTCATCGTGCCCGCTGCAACAGAGCCTACTGCCTCAAACATAGAGGAAAGGCTCCTCTTTCTGCCCTCTACGCGGCCGGCCAGCATAGGACCGCCGGACACGAAAACTGTGGGGATGTTCAGTCTGGCTGCTGCCATCAGAAGCCCCGGAACATTCTTATCACAGTTGGGAATCATCACCAGGCCGTCAAAACCATGGGCTCTGGCCATACATTCTGTAGAGTCGGCGATCAAATCTCTTGTCACCAGAGAATACTTCATGCCTATATGTCCCATGGCGATACCGTCACATACGGCAATAGCCGGGAACACCACTGGCATACCGCCGGCCATAGCTACACCGATCTTGACAGCCTCTGTGATTTTATCCAGATTCATGTGTCCGGGAACAATCTCATTATAGGAGCTGACAATGCCGATCATAGGGCGTCTGCGCTCCTCCTCGGTGTAGCCGAGTGCATTGAATAAGCTTCGATGCGGTGCCTGGGAGACACCTGTTTTTACGGAATCACTGTTCATACCTAACCTCCTGTATCACTGCTGCCTGTCAAATTCTCGCTGCGATGGCATCACCCATTTGCGTGCAGCTTACTTTGGTCACGCCCTCTTCGCCGCCTCTTAAAAGATCTGTAGTGCGTATACCGTCGGAAAGCGCTTTCTGCACAGCATCCTCAATAGACTTTGCTTCTTCCTCAAGGGAGAAGGAATACCGCAACATCATGGCTGCAGAAAGAATGGTGGCAATGGGATTGGCAATATTCTTCCCTGCAATATCCGGTGCAGAACCATGGCTGGGCTCATACAGGCCAAAGCTGGTCTCATTTAAGGAGGCAGAGGAGAGCATGCCGATGGATCCGGTGATCATGCTGGCTTCATCAGAAAGGATATCTCCAAACATGTTGCCGGTGACAATGACATCGAACTGCTCCGGATCCTTTACCAGCTGCATCGCGCAATTGTCTACCAGCATGTGGCTTAATGTCACCTCCGGATAGTCGGCAGACACCTCTGTCACTACCTTTTTCCAGAGTCGGGAAGTATCCAGTACGTTGGACTTATCTACGCTGGTGACATGCTTTCCTCTCTTCATAGCAATCTCAAAGGCAGTCTTTGCAATGCGGCGAATCTCATTTTCATTATAAACAGCAGTATCCACAGCGGTGATAAGACCATCCTTCTCCTCAGTATGGCGTGCACCAAAGTACAGACCGCCGGTGAGCTCACGGACAATGACCAGATCAAAGGAACGGCCGCCTTCTTTGGCTGCCAGCGGGCAGGAATCTGCCAACTCCTTGAAAAGATAAGCAGGTCGAAGATTCGCATAAAGTCCAAGTGCCTTGCGAAGCTTTAACAGGCCGGCTTCCGGACGCTTCTCCGGTGGTAACTGATACCAGGGAGAGGTGGCCGCATCGCCGCCGATACTGCCCATTAATACAGCATCACTGTTCTTGGCAATCTCAATGGTCTCGTCTGTCAGCGGTACACCGTTAACATCAATGGACGCTCCGCCCATCAGGATGTCCTTGTACTCAATGGTATGGCCGTATTTTTTGCAGACCACATCCAGCACCTTTCTGGCCTCTGCTACGATTTCCGGTCCAATGCCGTCTCCGGCTATGCAGGCAATATTCAGATTCATTTCTTTCAAACTCCTCCCTCATCGCAATATAAAAGCAGGAAGGCCGGTCAACCCGCGCCTTCCTCTCTCGTCGGTTTCTTAGTCTGTGCGGCAGACCCGCGGTAATTCTTACTTTTTTTCTTTCTTATCCTTCTTGTCGTCTGCGGCGCCCTCTACGGCATCCTCAGGCTTCTCGATCTGCACGATAGCTTCCCTCTGCATAGGGATACGGCAGTTGCGGTTATTACCGAACTCTACGATCACAGTATCCTCTGTCATATCGATCACAATGCCATAAAATCCTGCAGTGGTCAGAACGCTGTCTCCCACAGCCAGAGTAGAGAGCATATTCTCTTTATTCTGCTTTTCTTTTCTCTGGGGACGAATCAGGAAGAAATAGAAAAAAGCGACCAGGGCAACGATGTAAATGATGGAAACCATTCCCATGCTGCCTGTGGAACTGCCGGATGTCAGCATCATACCTGTTAAATTCATGTCGGTGAATCCTCCTTCAATATGGATCTTTTATTCTGCAAAAACTAAGCAATATCATACAACACTGCAATGACTTTTTACAAGAGCAATATTCATTGTCACCCTCATGTGTCAGGATTATGGTAACAACAAAGACGTCGTCCACTGCCCTGAAGGGCACCTATACAGACAAGCGAAGGCAGCGCAGAATGTGTACAATAATGCAACGTTTTATTGAGGTTCCTGTGCCAGAGCTTCCAGCTTTTGTACTCTGTATTGCTCAAATCTGCCTTCATCTAAGGCATCTCGAATCTCCTGCATAAGAGAGTTATAAAAATACAGATTATGCATAACACAGAAGCGAAGGCCAAGAGCCTCTCCTGCCTTATGAAGATGGCGGATATAGGCTCTGGAATAGCCGGCCCTGCATACAGGACAGCCGCATTGCTCATCAATGGGACGATCATCCGTCTCATACCGGGCATTGCGAATTCTGAGTGTACCGTGATTGGTATACAGATTGCCGTGGCGTCCGTTGCGGCTGGGATATACGCAGTCAAAGAAGTCAATGCCTCTGGCTACTCCTTCTATGATATTTTCCGGCGTTCCCACGCCCATTAAGTAGGTGGGTTTATTCTTCGGCAGATAGGGTGTGGTATTCTCTATGACAGAATACATCTCTTCGTGCGTCTCCCCCACCGCCAGACCGCCGATGGCGTAGCCGTCTAAATCCATTTCTGCGATTCGCTTGGCGTGATCCGTGCGTATATCCTGATAAACAGCCCCTTGATTGATGCCGAATAAAAGCTGATGGTGATTGATCGTCTCTTCCAGACCGTTCAAACGCTGCATCTCCGCTTTGCATCTGGCAAGCCAACGGGTGGTACGCGCCACGGAATCCTCCACATATTTTTTATCCGCATGACTGGGAGCACACTCGTCAAAAGCCATGGCAATGGTGGAGGCTAAGTGGGATTGTATCTGCATACTTTCCTCCGGTCCCATAAAAATTTTCCGACCGTCCACATGAGAATGGAAGGTTACCCCTTCCTCCTTGATTCGACGCAGCTGTGCCAAAGAAAAGACCTGAAATCCGCCGGAATCAGTGAGGATTGGCTTATTCCATTTCATAAAGTGATGAAGTCCACCCATCTTATAAACCACTTCATCTCCGGGGCGCACATGGAGATGATAGGTATTGCAAAGAGCCACCTGCGTGTCAATGGAATTAAGGTCCGAAGCGCTGAGTCCGCCCTTGATGGCAGCCGCCGTTGCTACATTCATAAAAACAGGCGTCTGGATGACGCCATGTACTGTGGTCATTCTGGCACGTTTTGCCATGCCTTCCTGCTTTAATAATTCATACATTACATAAATCCCTTACTAAATCTGATTCTTATTTGTTTGTTAAAAATATTTTTGCTCCAGGATACTGGGATACCGGTTTTTTTCTGCACTTTGTGCTCCCGATATCCTCAAAGCACTTAGGGAATGGTTTATTTTCCCGTATAGAAAGAAATCACTCCATCAGCCCTTGCACTCATGTTCACCAGCATGGCATCCAGGATCGTCATAGCGGCCATACACTCTGCCACCACCACAGCTCTTGGTACGATCACCGGATCATGTCTTCCGTGGATGGTCAGCGTTCTGGCCTCCCCTGTCTGATCTACTGTATCCTGCTCTCTGAAAACAGAGGGCGTAGGCTTTACAGAAAGTCGCAGAAGAATATCGGATCCGTCAGAAATGCCTCCGAGAATTCCTCCCGCGTGATTCGTTTTTTTCGCAATGCCGCCTTTGCCGTCCGGCAAAAAGGCATCATTATTTTCAGATCCTTTTGCCTTTGCTGCCGCTGTGCCGTCTCCGATCTCTACAGCCTTTACAGCACCAATGGACATCATTGCCTGGGCAAGACGCGCATCTAACTTATCAAAAACCGGATCTCCGATACCCGCAGGCACGCCATGAATGCAGCATGCAATGACACCGCCCACGGAATCCTTCTCTTCCATAGCTTTGTGCAGCCAGGCAGTCGCCTCCTGATCCGCTTTGGCATCCGGCATAGCTGTAGGCGTCCGTGTAATCAGGGAAGCATCAAAGGATGCCGGATCGATGACGACAGGTCCGATTGCCTCTGTGTAGGCCGTAATCTGTATTCCCATCTGTCCAAGCAGCTTGGCAGCAATGGCACCGCAGGCCACTCTGGCAGCAGTCTCTCGGCCGGAAGAACGACCGCCGCCCCGATAGTCCCGAAATCCATATTTGGCATCGAAACCGTAGTCCGCATGACCGGGGCGATAGCAGGTGGCCAGATCACCGTAATCACCGGAGCGCTGAGAGGTATTGCGGATCATCATGGAAATAGGCGTACCGGTCGTCTTTCCTTCAAAGACACCGGAAAGAATCTCTATCTGATCCGCCTCCTTTCGGGGCGTAGACAGACTGCTTTGTCCCGGCTTTCTCCTGTCCAGATAAGGCTGAACATCTGCTTCTGACAATTCCATTCCTGCAGGAAATCCGTCCAGAACAGCGCCCAGTGCCGGACCGTGGGATTCTCCCCAGGTAGTCATTTTAAGTATTGTTCCAAAGGATGAACCTGCCATGACTAAATCCTCCGGAAAACAATGCAGTTGGGCTGAGAAACTTTCATTTCTTTGCCCTTCATGACCAGAAGGCCGTTATACAAATCAGCAGTGAAAAAGGTCATGGTATTGGACTCATGGTTTAGTGATACCAGATGTCTGTTGTCCGGGAAGAGATCGGCATCCTTGGGATAATTGCCGCTGATGGGCAGGCAGAAGCTCTTAGTCAGAAGTCCGCTCTCCTCATCAGCAGAAAAAACTGTGACAGTATTATCACCGGCGTTGCTGGTGATCAGGTAACGATAATCGGATGAAAAATTAAGGGCGCTGGCCGCAGATCCTCCTGCGTGTTTGTCATTCATGGTGGGCACAGTCTGAATCTTCTCAAATTCCGGTGCACCATCGATTTCCTGATAGGAGTAGACATCTATGCAATTTTTCAATTCATGAACAATATAGAGGTATCTGCCGTCGTTATTAAAAGCCAGATGCCGGGGTGCAGACTCCAGTTCACTGTGAATAATATCCACATGTGCAATAGTGCCGTGCTTATCGTCAAAGCGATAGACTTTGACATGATCCATACCGAGATCTGTGGCCAACAGATAGTGATTGTCTCTGGTCATTTTGACGCACTGTACGTGGGGACGGAAATTGCGCTCTGCGATGGAGCCCATGCCCTTGTGATAGACTTCATCCGTGATCTCTCCCACGCTGCCGTCCTCTCCCAGACGCAGCACGGTGATCTTGCCGTCATGATAGCCGCCTACAAAAAGCCAGGAATCTGTATAATCTGTGGAGAGATGGGAACCTCGCATGCCGTTTATAAAACCGTGATTAATAAAGGTCAGCATACCGTCCGCCTCTATGCGGAAGCTGTCAATGCCAAAATCCGTAATAGCATAGAGATATTTATGATTGTGGGAAAGCGTCAGATAGGAGGAATTGGTAATTTCAATCTGGCCCTTCTCTGTAAGACTTCCCTCTTCCATATCCACATCATAGATATGAATACCGAAATGATCTCCCCGATTCATTGTATAGCAGGAAACATATGCCACATACTTCTCTGCCCCTGTCTTTTCTTTCTGTTCTTTTTTCTGGTCTGCCATAAGCGCCGCCTCCGATTATCCCCATTATATTTTTGAAAAAGAACCCGAAAATGTCTGCAACAAGTCAGACATCTCTTTAGTAGTTTAGCATACTATGCCTATTTTTGTGAATGTTTTACAAAAATCTTTCCGAAATGATTGACATTCTTATATGTGTCTGTATAATAAGGCGTGTTTGTTTAGTAAAAATAAACCAAGGGTTTAAAAATAATAAATTTTTTACCAGGATTTTACGTAATAAAACCGCTCACGCAATCGCAGATAAGCTGCGGCATAAAGGTATCAAGCTGCGGCATAAAGAGGCAAAATGACTGAAAATGACCGATGTCATTTTCAGTCATTACATGGATGACGTAACCGTCATCCATGTTTGATCGCATCGGAGAATTCGCCTTCGCGAAATTCTCCTCACGCTGCCGCAGGCAAGCTGCGGCATAAAGAGGTAAACATGGACATAGGACAAAAGCTGCGGGAACTTCGCATGCAGAAAAATCTGACCCAGGAGGAACTGGCGGACCGCGCGGAACTCACCAAGGGCTTCATCTCTCAGGTAGAGCGAAACCACACCTCTCCGTCTATCAATACGCTGATCGATTTGCTTCAGTGTCTGGGGACAGATTTACAGACTTTCTTTTCAGAGGCTCCTTCGGAGGAACAGATTGTCTTTCCCGCCTCTGACTATTTTGAAAAAATGGATACCGAACTGCACAATAAGATTGAGTGGATCATTCCTAATGCGCAAAAGAACATGATGGAACCCATCCTGCTTACTTTAGAGCCTGGGGGATCTACCTATCCGGACAATCCCCACGAAGGGGAGGAATTCGGCTATGTTCTCTCCGGCAGCATTACCCTGCATCTGGGGAAGAAACAATATAAGGCAAAAAAAGGAGAGTCCTTTTATTTCACGCCTTCTACCAGCCACTACATCGAGGCTTCGTCCAAAAAGGGGGCTGTAATCCTTTGGGTAAGCACACCGCCGAGCTTCTAGCGGAGCGTTCTCGCCTACCGATTTAATTTAATTTTGATTTATGTTTTTCAGAGAAACAGCTAACACAGCTTGCCGATTAAGAGCTTATTTCGATTATCAAAGTTAGTATCTGTTCAGCACTTGCCACATTTCAAAGCGACTTGACCGCCTGCAGGCAAATTTAAGATGTGTGCTGAATAGTTGCAAAATATGTTAAGCAGCATTATTTCAATGTTTTAACGGAGGGAAAAGCATTGCAGAAGGAACTCATTTCTCTGTCACACATTAACAAACAGTTCGACGGTCAGGTGATTCTGGATGATCTGAATCTGACGATCCATGAAAATGAATTTCTCACACTCCTGGGTCCTTCCGGCTGCGGCAAGACCACTACCCTGCGGATCATCGGCGGTTTTGAAACCCCGGACAGCGGTCAGGTGATTTTTGACGGGAAGGATATCACGAACCTGTCCCCCAACAAACGACAATTAAATACCGTCTTCCAGAAGTATGCCCTTTTCACCCACATGGATATTGCTGAAAACATCGCCTTCGGCCTTAAAATAAGCGGCAAATCCCAAAGTTATATAAAGGACAAAATTAAATATGCCTTAAAGCTTGTAAACCTGGAAGGTTATGAACATCGAAGACCGGATTCCCTAAGCGGCGGTCAGCAGCAGCGCATCGCCATCGCCAGAGCCATTGTCAATGAGCCTAAGGTCCTTCTCTTAGATGAGCCTCTGGGAGCTCTCGACCTTAAACTGCGGCAGGATATGCAATATGAGCTGATCCGATTGAAAAATGAGTTGGGCATTACCTTCATCTACGTCACCCACGATCAGGAGGAAGCCCTCACCATGTCCGATACCATCGTAGTGATGAACCAGGGCTATATCCAGCAGACCGGCTCTCCGGAAAAAATTTATAACGAACCGGAAAATGCATTTGTAGCCGACTTCATCGGAGACAGCAATATTATTGACGCCGTCATGCTGCGGGATGAACTGGTGGAGATTCTGGGTACAAAGTTTGCATGTGTGGATAAAGGATTCGGAAACAATAAGCCGGTGGATGTGGTAATCCGACCGGAGGATGTGGAACTGACAGAGCCTGCTGCCTCTGCACTTAACGGCGTAGTCAGCCATATTATTTTCAAGGGTGTTCACTACGAAATGGAGGTCATGGCCGGTGGCTTTGAATGGCTGGTACACTCCACCCGCATGTACCCAGTAGGCACAAAGGTAGGTATTTCCGTAGATCCTTTTAATATCCAGATCATGAATAAACCGGAATCTGAGGACGAGGAGGCCGTATCCATCGATGATTAAAACACACAAGGTTCGAAATCTCCTGGCCACCCCTTATCTGGTCTGGATACTGATCTTTATTCTGGTACCGCTTGCTATGATCTTCTGGTACGGATTTACCGGAGAAGACGGTCATTTTACCCTGGAGAACATCCTGGCCATGGCAAAGCCGGAACACGCCCGTTCTCTCTGGCGGGCACTGTATCTATCTGTTATCAGTACCGGCATCTGCCTTTTGCTGGCCTATCCCCTCTGTCTGATCCTGGCAGAGAAAAAGACGAGCACAGGCGGCATTGTCGTCATGCTCTTTGTGCTGCCAATGTGGATGAACTTTCTGCTTCGCACCATGGCATGGCAGACCATTCTGGAAAAGACAGGCATTTTAAATGCCGTATTAAATGCCCTGCATTTGCCGGCTCTCAATATTATCAATACCCAAAGCGCCATTTTATTCGGCATGGTCTACAATTTTCTGCCCTTTATGGTGCTGCCTCTTTATAACACTCTGGCCAAGATTGATCCCAATGTCATCAGTGCCGCCAGAGACTTAGGTGCAGACAGTCTGCAGACCTTCCGGCGCATTATCCTGCCTCTTTCCTTTCCAGGTATCGTCAGCGGCATCGCCATGGTATTTATCCCTTCATTGACCACCTTTGTGATCAGTAATCTGCTTGGGGGCAGCAAGATTTTACTCATAGGCAATGTTATTGAGCAGGAATTTACCCTTGCCTATGACTGGCACCTTGGCAGCGGTCTTTCCATTATTCTGATGCTCTTTATCATCGTCAATATGGTCTTGTCCGCAGTGACAGATAAGAACGGGGAGGATCTTTCCTTATGAATCAATCCAAAGTCGCAGGAAGCAGTCACCCTTGTCTGGAGGGTTTGAAGAAGTTATATCTTTTCCTGATCATTTTTTTCCTCTATGCACCGATTCTGGTTATGGTGGTGCAGTCCTTTAATCAAAGTAAATCCAGAGCCCGCTGGGGCGGCTTTACCCTGGAATGGTACGGTGCTTTACTGGAAAATGAAGAAATCCTGTTGGCTCTTCGAAACACCCTGACCATTGCCGCCATCTCCGCTGCAGTTTCCACAGTGATCAGTCTGATCGCCTGTCTGGCCATTGTGCATATGACCAGACGCACCCGCTCTGTACTCCTTGGAATCTCCAATATTCCCATGCTGAATGCAGAGATCGTCACCGGCATTTCCCTGATGCTGCTTTTCCTCACCTTTGGAATCCGTATGGGCTACGGCACTATCCTGCTCTCCCACATCACATTCTGCATTCCCTATGTGATTCTGAGCATCATGCCCCGATTTCAGCAGCTGAATACCAGCAATTATGAGGCCGCATTGGACTTGGGTGCTACGCCTGTCTATGCTTTTTTCCGGGTGGTTATGCCGGATCTGATGCCCGGTATTGTCTCCGGCATGATCATGGCCTTTACCATGTCCATAGATGACTTTATCATCACCCACTTTACCAAGGGCGCCGGAGTAGATACTCTCTCCACGAAGATCTATACAGAAGTCAAAAAGGGTATTAAGCCGGAGATGTATGCACTGTCTACCATCATATTTGTGGTGGTTTTGGTATTGCTGATTCTGGTAAACTGGCCGCGGGGCGAAAAAAAGACTGACCGCAAATGAGGATATCAGAGAAATCGCCTTCGCGATTTTTCTTCACACAGCCGCAGTTTATTGCAACATAGGGAGGAAAAATGAATAAAAGAAAACATCTTCCTGATAAGAAAAAAATCAAAACACATACGCAGCGCATTGTCTCGCTTTTTGGCTTACTGCTGCTTACTTTTTCTCTTACTGCCTGTACAGGTGAGGCGGACAATACCGAACAGGTGTCCGTCAAAAGCGATATTGGAAAAAACGGCACCGTCTATGTCTATAACTGGGGAGAGTATATTGATCCGGACACCATCGATTCCTTTGAAGAGGAAACCGGGATCCGGGTAGTCTATGATGAGTATGAGACCAACGAAACCATGTATCCCAAGGTAGCTTCCGGCGCCAGCAGCTATGATGTCATTTGTCCTTCTGATTACATGATTCAGAAAATGATTGATAACGATTTACTCCAGCCCCTGGATTATTCTAAGCTGCCTACTGCACTGGCCAACATCGGCAAACAGTATTTTGAACAGTCGGAAGGATTCGATCCCGGAAACCTCTACTCTATTCCCTATTGCTGGGGAACCGTAGGCATTCTCTATAACAAGACCATGGTTTCTGATCCGGTGGACAGCTGGTCCATCCTATGGAATGAAAAATATAAAGATAACATTCTGATGCAGGATTCCGAGCGGGATGCTTTTATGGTCGCCTTAAAGCTGCTTGGCTATTCCATGAACACCACGGATGAAAAGGAATTGGAGGAAGCGAAGGAGCTCTTAATTGAACAAAAGCCCTTGGTACAGGCCTATGTGGTAGATCAGGTAAGAGACAAGATGATCGGCGGCGAAGCTGCGCTCGGTGTCATTTATTCCGGCGAAGCTATCTATACCAAGCAGGAGAATCCCGATCTGGAATATGTGATTCCAAAGGAAGGCACTAATGTATGGATAGACAGCTGGGTCATTCCTAAGAACGCTCAGAATGTCGACAATGCCCATGTTTTTATAGACTACATGTGCCGGGCTGATATCGCCCTTAAAAATTTTGAATACATCACCTACTCCACCCCTAATGATGCAGCCAGAGCTTTGATTGAGGACGAGAGCATACGGAACTCTTCTATCGCATTTCCGGTACTCAGCGACTATCAGGATCTGGAGACTTATGAATATCTGGGGGATGTGATGGATAAGCTGTACTATGAATTGTGGAAGCAGTTAAAGTCTGTATAGGAGTACGGACTTTCGCTTCCGCACGAGGCGTGCCCGACATTCGGCGTTCGCTTCGCTACCGCCTCATGTCGCGGACTCTCGATTTCTCACGAGGCGTGCCCGACATTCGGCGTTCGCTTCGCTACCGCCTCATGTCGCGGACTCTCGATTTCTCACGAGGCGTGCCCGACATTCGGCGTTCGCTTCGCTACCGCCTCATGTCGCGGACTCTCGATTTCTCACGAGGCGTGCCCGACATTCGGCGTTCGCTTCGCTACCGCCTCATGTCGCGGACTCTCGATTTCTCACGAGGCGTGCCCGACATTCGGCGTTCGCTTCGCTACCGCCTCATGTCGCGGACTCTCGATTTCTCACGAGGCGTGCCCGACATTCGGCATCCGCTTCGCTACTGCCTCATGTCGCGGACTCTCGATTTCTCACGAGGCGTGCCCGACATTCGGCATCCGCTTCGCTACTGCCTCATGTCGCGGACTCTCGATTTCTCACGAGGCGTGCCCGACATTCGGCATCCGCTTCGCTACTGCCTCATGTCGCGGACTCTCGATTTCTCACGAGGCGTGCCCGACATTCGGCATCCGCTTCGCTACTGCCTCATGTCGCGGACTCTCGATTTCTCACGAGGCGTGCCCGACATTCGGCATCCGCTTCGCTACTGCCTCATGTCGCGGACTCTCGATTTCTCACGAGGCGTGCCCGACATTCGGCATCCGCTTCGCTACTGCCTCATGTCGCGGACTCTCGATTTCTCACGAGGCGTGCCCGACATTCGGCATCCGCTTCGCTACTGCCTCATGTCGCGGACTCTCGATTTCTCACGAGGCGTGCCCGACATTCGGCATCCGCTTCGCTACTGCCTCATGTCGCGGACTTCGTCCTATACAGGAAAGGAAAAAGGCATATTTTCGTGCGAGCACGAAATATGCCTTTTTTCTTTCCTGTGCACGCCTCTGTCATCCGCGCACGCTGTCTCTCTCTATCAATTGTGTACATACCTGCATTTTCAGGTGGGAGGAGCCGGGAGTGGTGATGAGTTGTTTCATGCGGTTGACGGCAACTGCGCCCATTTCCTGTTTGGAGACGCGTATGGTGGTCAATCTGGGGGAAACGATCTCACAATAGGGAAGATCATCAAAACCAATGATAGAAATATCCTCCGGAATCCGATATCCTTTTTCTTTCAGTGCTTTCATAGCGCCGAAAGCGATCATATCATTATCTGCAAAAAAAGCGCTGGGCAGATCCTTTAAGGATGTGACTCTGCTTTCCAGTAATGTCAGCATATCATGATATGCCCCATCCATGGTAGTAGATAAAGTAAAGGTATAATGCTTATCCATGGCAATGCCGGCCTTATTAAGTCCCACCTGGTAACCTACTGCTCTGGAGCGAAAAGCCTTGATCCGCACATTGCCTCGCAGATAACCGATTTTTTTGTGCCCTTTTTTTACCAGATATTCCACTGCCATCCGGGCCGAATCTGCATTATTGATCAATACTCCGTCAAAGCTCATGTCCGATGACCAATAGTCCAGAATCAGCACAGGACTTAAAGCATGGCGGAAGGGCAGCAAATCTTCATCAGAAAGTTCTGTGCCCAAAATGATCATGGCACAGGTCTTATCATGTACAAGCTGCTGAATCTGATTCTCATAACCGTCCACTCGCCTGTCAATCATCATCACAGACATTTCCAATCCGCAGTTTCTGGCTTCTCTCTCCGCACCATCCATCATCATCGGGAAAAAGGGAGTATCATCCAGGATCTGTCCTGTTTTTTTATACACCACAAAGCGCACCTTGGTGATTCTGTTTTCTTCGATATAGCCAAGTTCCCTGGCCACCTCAAACACCTTCGCCGCTGTATCCTTATTGACCCCACGCTTGTAATTCAGAGCATTGGATATGGTTGCCGGAGAGTAACCGGTAATTTCGCTGATCTGTTTAAGACTAACCTTCAAGGCTACCTCCTTTGCAGCTTCTGCTTTCTACCGCAATGTCCTTGCCACAGCTTCCTTCCAGCCGCTATACTTTTTATCTCTTGTTGCTGCATCCATGACCGGCTCGTAAGCAGTACGTTTTGTGCGGGCAAAGATCGCATCTTTGTCAAAAAATCCCATAGCCAATCCTGCGGCATAAGCAGCACCCATACCGGATAATTCCTCCGCATCCGGCACCATCACCGGAATGTTCAGGATATCGCTTTGCATCTGCATCAGGTATTTATTTCTGGTAGGTCCGCCGTCCACTCGCAGTTGGGAGATGGCAACCGGTGCGCTCTCATTCATAACTTTAACAATATCCGTAATCTGATAGCAAATGCAGTCAAGTGCCGCCCGAACGATCTCATTTTTGCCTGTTGTACGGCTCATCCCGCAAAGCATTGCCCTGGCATCACTATCCCAATAAGGAGCGCCAAGACCGGAAAAAGCAGGAACCAGATAGCATTCGTCACTGGGATTCGCCTCTCTGGCCAGACCTTCTGTCTCTCCTGCTGACAGGATCAGTCCCACATTATCCTTCAGCCAGGTGATTACGGCGCCGGTATAGTTGATATTTCCCTCCAGAACGTAATTGACATGTCCGTCGATTTTCCATGCCAGGGAGCTGACCACGCCCTGATCGGAATAAACAGGCTGCTCTCCCACATTCATCATGATGGAGGAACCTGTTCCATAGGTAGCCTTGGTAGCGCCGGGTTCTAAGCATCCCTGACCAAATAAGGCCGCATGGGAATCCCCCAATACACCGTGAACCGGAATCTTTTTGTCAAGATAGCCGTCCAAATCTGTCTCCGTGAAAAGTGCATCGGAATCACAGACCTTGGGCAGAGAAGCCGGGCTTATTCCGAATGCCTTGCACACTTCTTCATCCCAGCACAGCTTTCCGATATTAAAGAGCTGCGTACGGGAGGCGTTAGAATAATCTGTCTTAAAATCTATTCCGCCGCTCAGCTTATAGACCAGCCAGGCATCAATATTCCCCATGCAAAGACTTCCCTGTTCCTGCAGTGCAGCTGCTTCCGGCACATTCTGCAGAATCCAGGACAGTTTAGCTGCGCTGAAATAAGGAGAAAAGCGAAGTCCTGTGGCACTGCGCACCATTTCCGGCACGGCAGGATTTTCTTCTTCCATTTTTTTGCAGATTGCCTCTGCTCTGGCACATTGCCAAACGATAGCATTATATACCGGCTCGCCGGTTTCCTTATTCCACGCCAGTGCGGTTTCCCGCTGATTGCTGATGCCGATGCCGGCCAGTTCGCTGCGATCGATGCCGCTTTTGGATACCAGGTCCTTAATCACTTGCAGCGTGTTAGCATAAATCTCCTCCGGATCATGCTCCACCCAGCCTCTCTCATCCACGATCTGTCTGTGCGGCAGATCTGTGCGAAGCAGGATTTTTCCTTCTTTGTCAAAGAGCAGCGCCTTGGTTCCCTGGGTGCTCTGGTCTATACCCACGAAATATGACATACCTTCCTCCATTGATTCTCTCTAGGGTCACTTTCTCAGTATCTGCTTACCTTGCAGCCTGTTCGCTGCGCTTATTCAAAGCAGTCCTGCCGCAGGATATCTGCTGCAGGACTGTCGACTGTAATACCGGGAGCATAATCTTTGATATAGCAACGGTCTCCCACTCATTTTTAACGCTTATGCCAGGATTTCCTGTGCTTTCTTTACAAAGCCTTCCACGCTCAGTCCATAATAATCAAAGACTTCCTGTGAAGTACCTGTGATAACCGGTGCATCCGGGAGAGACAGATTAACTACTCTTCTGGGGCACTGATCACCGACGACCTGACTGACCATAGAACCGAGACCGCCGAAAGGTGCATGCTCTTCAGCAGTCATGACAGCTTTGGAGATGGAAGCTGCTTTTACGATGGCATCTGCATCCAGAGGCTTTACGCAGTACATATCCAGTACAAGGACATGAATACCTTTTTCTTCCAGTTCCTTTGCAGCCAGAACCATGGGACGTACCATCTCGCCGCAGGCCACCATCACCAAATCTGCCTTCTTTTCCGGCATCGAAGCCAAGGCTTCATCAATATCTGCATATGCCTTGCCGTTTACAGTGACCACAGCACGGTTCATGGCAAAAGGGCAATCCTCTTCGGAATAGATATCCTCTACCGGATTTCTGCCCACGCGGATGTATGCGCACTTTTCATCCTCTAATAAACTCTCTGTCAGCTTTGCCGTCTGGAAACGGTCACTGGGAAGGTAGACACGCATGTTAGGAATAGCACTCATAGCTGCAATATCCTGTGCAGAATGATGACTCATGCCCAGTGCACCGTAGCTGACGCCGCCGCTGATGCCGATAAGCTTTACATTGGTATTGGAATAAGCACAGTCCACCTTTGCCTGCTCATAACTTCTGGTAGAAAGAAAGCTGGCGGGAGATGCCGCATACGCCTTCTTGCCGCAGCTGGCAAGACCTGCGGAAATACCTACCAGATCCTGTTCTGCAATGCCTACTTCCACGAACTGCTCCGGATAAGCCTGCGCAAAAGGTGCTAAAGAGGCGCTGCCCCGGCTGTCGCTGCAAAGGACCACAATGTCCTTGTCATTTTCTGCGTGCTTCATCAGCACCTCACAGATGGCTGCACGATTGGGTATCTTATTCATGAAGTGCCTCCTTCCTCTCGGCAAAGTCCTTGATGATCTGATCGTATTCTTCCTTTGTAGGCACGTGATGATGCCATGCAGCCTTATTTTCCATAACAGCAGAGCCGCAGCCCTTGGTGGTATTGGCGATGATAAAGGTGGGCTTTCCCTTGCAGGCAGCAGCCTGTGCAAAAGCATCCTCCATGGCAGCCACACTGTTGCCGTCTGCTTCTACTACATTCCATCCAAAGGAACGCAGTCTGTCTCCCAGATCATCCTCCCCCATAACATCCTCGGTATTTCCGGAGATCTGCAGACGGTTTCTGTCTACGATGGCACAAAGGTTGTCCAGCTTGTACTGGTGACCTGCCATGAATCCTTCCCAGTTGCTGCCCTCAGCCAGTTCGCCGTCGCCCATGACCACATAGACGCGATAAGGACGATGATCCATCTTGGCAGCCAGAGCCATGCCTACGCCTACCGGCATGCCGTGTCCAAGGGAGCCGGAATTCACCTCGATTCCGGGCAGCTTGTTGTTGGGATGACCGATATAAGGAGAACCGAATTTGGAATATTTCTCGATAACTTCCTCAATAGGGAAAAATCCTTTTGCAGCAAGTACTGCATAGAGAGTCTCTACGCAGTGTCCTTTACTCATGACAAAACGATCACGATTGGGATCATTCTGATTCTCAGGGCTGATATTCATAACCTTGAAATACAGCGTTGCAATGGTCTCCATGATACTCATATCGCCGCCGATATGACCGCCATTGCCTGCCATGATCATGTCTACTACATCTTTTCGCAGATCGTAACACTTTTCTTGCAGATTCATCTTGACCTCTTTTCTATATCGTTGACTTTCATCTTCTGCAGCACATACCGTTCTTTCCGGCATGTGCTGCAAATTATCAGCAGTAATCTGACTGCTGTTCTCTTGTCTTGAATCATTCACCCCGCAGATAAGCCTTTACATCCTCTTCGATGGGATCATAAAGATCCGGAGTGATTCCGATATATTTGCATGCCTCATACATTACCGGCACTACATCCTGGTGAATACCAACGCAGTGGTGGATATAAGGGCCTTCCACGATCTTTGCTTCCAGGCGCTTTAAATTCTCAACCTCTACCCACACATAGGTGCCCTTAGTATAAGGTCCATCGATACCCTTGGCATGACCCAGCAACAAGGAATACTCTCCATTATCTCCGTCAAAGCGAGCCAGTGTCATATCGCCGTGCTTTGCTTCAGCTTCCACAGCACCGGGATCGTTGAAAGCCAGAGGATAGCCGATGGTGGGCTTTTCCTTGGCAACAGAAATCGGCCAGGGTCCGCAGTGCTGCAGAAGCTCACCGTTTTCATTGTCGGGATCCTTTACAGTCCAGTCTGCAAAGAAGGTTCTGTTTTCATCCATGCCGGCTGCTTCCATCATTACAGCGGTGATAGCACCATGGATATCGGTCTCACACACAACCGGAAGTCCCTCTTCATTTAACAGAGAGTTGGCTGCACAGGGCATGATGTGAATTTCATCCTGCAGTGCATTCCAGCACTGGATAGCCACCGCATTGCAGCCGTACTTCTGCGCCAGGTTCTTCATGGCGACCTTTAAGGCTGCTACATTCGTCAGCTCATCCTCTTTGATGCAAACATTCATCTTTTCGTGACAGTAAGCGACCACCTTGTCCACTTCTGTCTTCTCTTCCTTCACCCGTGCCATTTCCTTGGTCAGCTCAGGAATCGGAATAGGAGAAAGCTGGATATTAAACTTCTCTAAGAGCTCACCCTCGTTGCACATGGTGGACCAGAAATCAAAAGGCCTGGGCCCGATCTGAAGGATTCTGGTATGACGGAACACATCTACAATATTACAGACCTTTAAGAAATCACGAACGCCTCTCTCGAACTGAGGATCCTGCAGACGGCAGTTGGTCATGTAGGTGAAAGGCACCTGGAAACGGCGCAGCACCTTGCCGGTAGCGAAAAGACCGCACTGGCTGTCACGAAGACGAACACCATTCTCATCCGGACGCTCGTCACGAGGTCCCCACAAAAGAACCGGAACTCCCAGTCTCTTTGCCAGTCTTGCACAGACATACTCTGTACCGAAATTGCAATGAGGAAGGAATAATCCCTTCACACCTTCCTTCTGGAATTTTGCCACAATGGCATCCAGATCATGATCATCGTAAAGAAGTCCCTCTTCATTGATATCATCGATATCCACGTAATCGATGTCGAGCTCTTTGAGACGATCTCTTGTCAGATTTGCATACTTCACCGCATCCGGTGCACTGAAGATACTTCTTCTGGTGGGTGCAAAGCCGATCTTGATCTGCTTCATGATGTCCTCCTTCCGGGTCTCCCCATAAAAAATTTATTTATGATCGATTTTTTTGTAAAATTTATATTTATATTTTATATTTTTTTATATAAATCGGCAAGGATATTTTATCCAAATGGATCCATTTGCATAAGTAAATAAATAGGAGTTTATTAGAAATCAGGGAGAATATACGGGTATACCAATTAAAGAATAACTATTTGAAGACGTGAAATTTCCTTTAAAATAAAGGATTATAGCGGTTTGTATACCTTTAGGCGAAAAAGGGTTTTGAATTTTATCCAGTTCTTAAAGACAATCAGGACATTCGTCCGACAGAAATAAAAACATATAAATTTTTATATAAATTGATATTTATATAAAAAAACAGTGTCATTAAATTCACAAAAAGGCGGTATCTCCGTTCTCTATCAATAATCAAATCCTCGATAGAAAATGAAAATACCGCCTGAAAATCAGATATTGTTACACTTCTGCCGCACCTGAATATATGCCAAGATAGCCTGTACCGTTCCTTCAAATCCCAGCTTGGAGCTATCTAAGGAAAGATCGTAGTTTCTGGCATCTTTCCACTCCCGGCCGGTGTAATACTTATAGTATTTCGCCCGGTATTCATCAATCTCCGCAATCTTCTTTTCCACTTCCTGCTCCGGCAGACTGTTGACCTTCATAGCCTCCTGCAGACAAAAATCAGCAGGTGCATGGACAAAGACGCGAACCACATCCGGATCATCCTTCAAAACATCATCAGCACAGCGACCGATCAGCACACAAGATCCTTCCTGCGCCAGCTTGCGAATGATTTTCTTTTGATAATTAAAAAGATTATCGTCACTGGTAAACTCGCTGCTCTCCGGGGAGAGAATCTTACCGCCGTGATAGCCACCGGCTAAAATAGAGCGCAGACTGTGATTCTTTTTTTCATCCTCAAAAAGTCGAGGATTGACACCGCTCTCTTCCGCTGCCAGCTCAATAATCTCTCTGTCATAGAAAGGAATATCCAGCCTCTCTGCCAGCATTTTACCCACGGTGCGCCCACCGCTGCCGTATTGTCTGGCAATGGTAATGACCACTTTCTCTTTGCTGTTTTCCATAGATACCTCCATTTCCCGGGATACTTTTATTCTCCCAGATAGGCCTTCTTGATGGACTCATCATTCAGAAGATCCGAAGCTTTGCCTTCCTTGACAATCTTTCCGGTTTCCAGCACATACGCGCGGTTGGCAATAGACAGTGCCTTCTTTGCATTCTGCTCCACCAGAAGGATTGTAACCCCCTGCTTGTTAATCTCCTGGATAATGTCGAAGATTTCTGTAACAAAAATAGGAGAAAGACCCATGGAAGGCTCATCCATCAAAATCAGCTTTGGCTTTGCCATCAGCGCTCTTCCCATAGCCAGCATCTGCTGCTCACCACCGGAAAGCGTTCCTGCCATCTGTTTCAATCTTTCTTTAAGACGCGGGAAGCGTTCATAGACAATTTCCAGAGTCTGCTGAATTTCTGCTTTATCCTTTCTGGAATAAGCACCCATCATCAGATTTTCATAGACTGTCAGATTGGAGAACATGCGTCGTCCCTCCGGCACATGTGACATACCATGCCGAACAATCTGATAACCGGGTGTGTGAGTAATCTCCTTACCGTCAAATTCCACAGATCCGGATTTGGCACCCAGAAGGCCGCTGACAGTATGCAGTGTAGTGGTTTTGCCGGCACCGTTGGCACCAATCAATGCTACAATCTCTCCCTGCTCAACTTCAAAGGAAACATCCTTTAAGGCATGAATTACACCATAATATACATTTAAATCTTTTACTGTAAGAAGTGCCATATTTACCTCTCATGTCGCAGCTTGCTGCGACAACGTGAGGAGAATTTCGCACAGGCGAATTCTCCGATACGATATCAAATGGATGTCGCAAACGACATCCATTTGCAAGAATGAAATGCCATCAGGCAGTTCATTCTTGCTTTACCTCTCATGTCGCAGCTTGCTGCGACAACGTGCAAAAACATATTATCCTAGTCGCCCAGATAAGCCGTGATAACCGCAGGATTATTCAATACTTCCTTCGGGGTACCCTCTGCTAAAAGTCTGCCGAAATTCAGCACATAGAGGTACTCGCAGATTCCCTGCACCAACTTCATATCATGCTCTATGAGCAGAATGGTGACACCGTATTTTTCTCTCACCAGATGAATCGTCTCCATCAATTCTTCTGTCTCGTTAGGATTCATACCCGCTGCAGGCTCATCCAGCAAAAGCAGCTTGGGATTAGTAGCCAGTGCTCTGGCAATCTCCAGCTTACGCTGCTTACCGTAAGGCAGATTGGAAGCCAAGGTACTCTCCGCATCCTTATCCAGATCAAATACTTTCAGGATGGAAATGGCACGCTCATCCATTTCCTTTTCCTTCCGGCGATAACTCCCCACATGAAGCATACTCTCCGCAAGAGAATATTTCACTTGATTTTCAAGGGCGGCCTTTACATTATCCAGCACAGAAAGCTGGGAAAAAAGACGGATATTCTGAAATGTACGAGCCACACCCAGACGATTGATCTCATAGGGACTTTTTCCCACCAGGTTCTGGCCATCCAGACGAATACCGCCGTCTGTAGGGCAGTAAACGCCAGTGAGCATATTAAAAACTGTAGTCTTACCGGCGCCGTTAGGACCGATCAGCCCCACCAGGCCGCCTTTTTCTATTTTCATGGAAAGATCATCTACAGCACGAAGACCGCCGAACGAAATTCCCAGACCGGTTACTTCCAACATAGCCATATCAAGCGACCTCCTTCTTTGCTTCTTCCTTCTGTGCCTTTTTCGCTGCTCTCTTTTCAATCCATCTCGTCTTGATGCCGGAATTATTAAAGATCATCAGCACAATCAGAAGGATGGCGTAAATCAGCATACGATAATCGTTCATGGCACGAAGAAGCTCCGGCAATACCGTCAAAAGAGCTGCAGCAATGATGGAGCCCCAGATATTGCCAAGTCCGCCAAGGACTACGAATACCAGAATCAGAATAGAGGTATTAAAATCGAACTTGGCAGCCGTAACCGTGGAGAAATTTAAAGCGTACAGAGTACCCGCCATACCGGCAAAGGCTGCGGATACCACAAAGGCCAGTAATCTGCAGCGTGTCACCGGAATGCCGATGCTCTCCGCTGCGATCCGATTATCACGCACAGCCATAATGGAACGGCCGGTGCGGCTATTGATCAGATTCAGGATCACGAACAGCGTGATCAGGATTAGCACAAAGCCGAACACAAAGCTGGAAAGCTTGGTGACACCACTGACACCCATGGGACCGTTAATGATCATCTTGCCCGTGTCGTCCAACTCAAATTTCTGTTCAAGTAAGGAAAAATGAAGGCCTTTTCCGTCCATTCCCACATAGAGGACATTGATGATATTCTTAATGATTTCACCAAAAGCCAGTGTAACAATAGCCAGATAGTCTCCCTTTAGGCGAAGAACCGGGATACCAACGATTACGCCGGCGATGGCTGCGCAGATGGCTGCCACCACTACAGCAATTGCAAGGCGAAGGGGCGCAAAGGGAACAGCATCCGCCAGATAGGTGGTGGTAACGATGCCGGCAAAGGCACCAACAGACATAAATCCAGCATGGCCTAAGGAAAGTTCACCTAAAATGCCCACTGTAAGGTTCAGCGAAACAGCCATAATGATATAGGCACAAATAGGGACCAGCTGTCCTTTCAGAGAGGATGTGATATTCCCCGTGGATACCATGATCTGTACGATCACAAAAGCGATAACAACAATGCCATAGGAAATCACACTGTCCCGTCTGCTTCCTGCTAAGAGGTTTTTTAATGCTTTCATATCTTATGACACCTCCTCAAACCTTCTCGTTGATGTGCTTGCCTAAAAGTCCGTCAGGCTTCACGATCAGGACGACGATCAATACAGCAAACACCACCGCATCAGAAAGCTGTGTGGAAATATATGCCTTGGAAAAAATCTCAATGATACCCAACAGGATACCGCCGATCATGGCGCCGGGAATAGAACCGATGCCGCCGAAAACAGCTGCTGTGAAAGCCTTGATGCCGGGCATGGAGCCGGTGGTGGGCATCAGCGTAGGATAAGCGGAGCAAAGGAGCACACCTGCGATAGCCGCCAGACCTGAGCCGATGGCAAAGGTCACAGAAATTGTGGTATTGACATTAATGCCCATGAGCTGTGCAGCACCCTTATCCTCAGAGACGGCACGCATAGCGGTACCGATCTTCGTCTTACTGGTAAAAAGAGAAAGACCAATCATAATGATGATGCAGGCCGCTACAGTCACAATAGCTGTGCCGGAAATCGTCAGCTGGTTGTCAAAAAGACGCACCGACCAATCTCCCACCACAGAGGTAAAAGTCTTCGGGCTGGATCCCCAAATCAAAAGCGCCGCATTCTGCAGAAAATAAGATACACCGATAGCGGTGATCAGAACAGCCAGAGAGGGCGCATTTCTAAGAGGCTTATAAGCCAGCTTTTCCGTCACCACACCCAGTGCTGTGCAGACGATAATGGCAAAGATCACGGAAATAAAAGGAGAAAGCCCCAGATAACTGGTGGTGCAGAAGGAAATATAGCCACCCACCATAATGATGTCGCCGTGAGCGAAATTCAGCATCTTGGCAATGCCATATACCATGGTGTAACCAAGAGCGATGATGGCATAAACACTTCCCAGGCTAATACCGCTGATCAGATAAGATAAGAAGGTCATGAGTTTCACCTCAATTCTAAAAAATTTGTTCCCGATAAAGGAAAGCGGCGGCTCGATGATATATTACAAGCCGACGGTTCGGCTACAGACCGTCAAGCAGCCGATTTTCTTCATCGTAATAAGCGGCGCAAGGAAGACACGCTTCCTTGCGCTGCTCTCATCGTTCCATATGATCGGTTTTCTTACAGACCTACGTAAGCACCGTTTTCGATTACCATGCCCTTAGGGCTCTTAGATACAGCACCGGATGCATCCCAGGTAACACCCTCACCGGTCAGACCGTCAAAGTTAATGGTGGGGAAGGTCTGTACCATCAGCTCACACAGATCCTCTGCGGACATATCAGCAGTCGCACCTGCTGCTTCCAGTGCTGCCTTGTATGCATATACGCAGTCATAAGCATCTGCTGCGAACTGGTTCGGCACATCACCGTACTGCTCCTTGTACTTGGTCACAAAGCTCTGGGTCTTCTCGTCCTCTGCATCCGCATTGAAAGGAGTCAGCAGGATAACGCCCTCTGCTAAGGAAGTATCAAAGCCTTCCAGTGTCAGGATGCCGTCCATGCCGTCTACGCCAAAGAAGGTAGGTGCATAGTCCATATCCTTAGCCTGTTTCAGAATCAGAGATGCAGGCTGATAGTAAATCGGAAGGAAGAGCAGATCTGCCTCTGCCTTCTTTGCTTCGCCAAGCTGTACAGAGAAGTCATTGGAGCTTGCATCGGTGAAGGTACCTTCATAAACGATCTCAAGGCCCTTTGCCTCAGCCTCAGCCTTAAACTTCTCTTCGATACCGCTGGAGTAAACATCGTCGTTTCTGTAGATAACAGCGATCTTGGTGCCAAGGCTCTTCTCTGCGATATAATCAGCAGATGCAGTACCCTGGTTAGGATCTGCAAAGCACATCTGGAACACATTGTCCTTGCCCTCTGTAACTGCGGTAGAGGATGCGGAAGGAGTCAGTGCGAAGATGCGATCTGCATAGTTCTCTGTGGAAGTAGCTTCACAAGGCTTTGTGGTTACAGAGCCAAGGGATATCTGCATACCCCAGTCCTTTAAAGTGTTGTATGCGGAAACGGCCTTCTCAGGATCATTCTCATCGTCCTCATACTTAAGCTCAAACTGAATAGCGCCGCCCTCTGCATTGATCTCATCTACTGCGATCTGTGCACCATTCTTTACAGCATTGCCGTAAATAGCTGCTGCGCCTGTCAGGGGTGCTGTGCCGCCAATCTTAAAGGTGCCGCCGGCTGCTGCGGTAGAATCAGAAGACTCTGCCTCTGCGGCGTCTTCACTGGTTTCTTCTGCTGCGCTGGATGCTGCCTCGTCGGATGAGCTGGATGCAGATGAACTGCCGCAGCCAACCAGAAGGCTTGCACACATAGCTGCAGCTAATAATACACTTACTGCTGCTTTCTTCATAATAGTTTCCTCCTCTTTGGAACTTTTACTCTTCGTCAGGTGCTGCGAACCGCAATATGTCCACCTGACAAAAACAAATGTGCACAACTAATGCACTTGATGCATTATACACTACTTTCTTTCTATGTAAAAGTATTTTTTTCAGGATAGATAAAAAATTAACACCGAACTGTAACTTGGATCACTACGCAGCTTACAACACAGTAAAGCGTTCCGAACCGATATGTGCAATATCACCTGGCTGATATAAGTAACATTCTTTATGTCGCTTTCCCTATGTAAATGACATTTTTACTTACAATCAAAATGAAATCTATTATGAGGTGAAAACTATGCTTGGTGAACGATTACAGGAAATTCGAAGAGATCATAAGGAAACCCAGCAGCAATTGGCTGATTATCTGCATGTATCCTTAGGAGCCGTGAGAACCTGGGAAAGAAATATTTCTTCTCCGGACCACGAAACTTTTGTAAGAATCTGCAAAAAATACGATGTCTCTGCAGACTACCTTCTGGGACTGATCAATGAAGATCAGGAATCTGTAAACAAAATAAATCTTCTCTCTCCCAAAAGCAGAGAAGAACTTTACAGGTATATGAAGTACCTGTTCTATTTAGACAGACTGGAACAACTCGCCAAAGACAAGGGGACGCAAAAAGCACTTCCACGCAACACACAAAGAAAGAACAAAAAGCAGTCTGGTTAACCAAGGAACTGATGATTAAAGCGTTTTTCTCGCCGGATTGCCGTATTTATGCTGCGAAGTTGCAACTCTCCCTGCCAATCCGTGCAATCTGCCGGAGGAACTAAGGAAGTTCTGATTTAACCAGCATTTCTTTAGCTATGCTTTACATAGGGAAGGTGCCATTTATTTTACTGCACCTCTTTAAATTAACTTCAGATAGAACAGGAGGCAGAATAAAGAGAATAGATCTGTGGAGGCATTAATCTTTCGAAGAAAATGCAACAATTTTTTGTGAACAGTTTTTCAAACAAAAAGCGAAGAGGACATCCGATTAACAATCGATGTCCTCTTCTACTGCTCACTATCCAATGGTCAAAGCCTCCGTATTTCTGTATTCGTCTTCTCCCTGCCTCATCTCACTCCTTCTATTCTGTAAACACCGGCACCTGGTGATTATTCTTTCGGCGGATCTATCTGTCTTCACAAACATCCATGAACTTCTTTACTTACAACCATTCAGTCGATTCACTGTGTGCTACTCTAACCTAGATTCATAAGCGATCATCATCCACAATCATCTGCGTCTCTCAAAATCTGTCGATTGGTAATTCCTGTTCATCTCTGTGCCGCTTTCTTCTCTTGAGGGAGCCGAATACTGATATTGAATTCTATATTCAGTTGTCTTTGCTTTGCAGCTGCATGCTTAAAAAATAAACTTTATAAATCTTTGGAACCTATGCTATTCCGGTGGTCTGTCCTCCTTTACTTTTATTTATCATTTCTTATTTCTCTCTTGCTTGTTTCTGATTTTATTGTAACACATGCGTGAATTTTGTCAATATTATTTTAAAATTTATTTTTTGTTTTTTATTTGCGCTGTATTTTTCTTAATTGTCAGATATTTTATCCTATATCCCACACGCTAAAAAGCAGAGACCGATCATCCAGATCCTGTCTCCGCTTTTTATTACCTTGCATTATACTTAATCAGCCCTGCCGTCCGGGCAGTTGTTCTGCTTCCATTCGCTTGCTGCCATGGCTCATTCCCTACAGCAGCGGATACTTCTTTGTCAGTCCTGCTACAATCTCCTTAGCCTGCGGAATACCTTCCTCCTTCTTTGTGATGACCAGTGCAATAGCCTCTGCAATCTGATCCATGTCCTGGGTGTTCATACCCCGGCTGGTAACGGCAGGGGTTCCCAGACGTATACCACTGGTGACGAAGGGAGAACGCTGCTCATTGGGAATGGTATTCTTATTGGCCGTGATATGTGCCTCATCCAGCCACTTCTCCACTTCCTTGCCGGTGAGGTCAAAGTTTGTCAAGTCAATAAGCATCAAATGATTATCTGTTCCGCCGGAGACGATCTTCACACCTCTGCTCTGCAATCCCTTGCAAAGTGCCTGTGCATTGTCCAGAATATTCTGCTGGTATTCCTTAAAGGAAGGATCCAGTGCCTCCTTGAAGCACACTGCCTTGGCTGCGATCACGTGCTCCAAAGGTCCGCCCTGAATGCCGGGGAAAACTGCCTTATTGAAGTTATACTTCGCTGCTGTCTCTGCATTGGAAAGGATCAGACCGCCTCTGGGTCCCCGCAGCGTCTTATGTGTCGTGGTAGTCACCACATCTGCATAGGGGAAGGGATTGGGATGAAGTCCTGTACAAACAAGGCCGGCAATATGTGCAATATCCACCATCAATACGGCACCGCAGGCATCTGCAGCCTCCCGGAATTTAGAGAAATCGATCTGACGGGCATAGGCAGAGGCACCTGCAATAATCATCTTAGGCTGATGCTTGATGGCTAACGCCTTCAACTCGTCATAGTCAATGAAACCATCCTCATTGACACCATACGGCACAATATTAAAATAGCTTCCGGAGAAATTTACCGGGCTCCCATGGGTCAGATGTCCGCCCTGATTTAAGTTCATGCCCATCAGCGTATCGCCGGGCTTTAAGACAGCAAACTGCACTGCCATGTTTGCCTGCGCGCCGGAATGAGGCTGTACATTGGCGTAGTCACAGCCAAAAAGCTGCTTGGCACGCTCGATCGCCAGCGTCTCAATCACGTCAATATACTGGCAGCCTCCGTAATATCGCTTGCCGGAATATCCTTCTGCATATTTATTGGTAAGAGGACTTCCCATGGCAGCCATCACCGCCTTGCTGACCCAGTTTTCAGAAGCGATCAATTCAATATGATCATTCTGTCTTTGCATTTCGTCCTCGATAGCTCCGGCAATCTCCGGATCTGTCACTCTGACATCATCTAATGAATACATCTCTTTTCCTCCTGTTTCCTTCCGGGATTTTGACCTTTCAGCGACGACTCCGCTCTAAAAAAGAATTTAGGCCTGTGTCCAAAAGAACCAACCCGCACCCTTGAAAAGCATTTTATCTCACGGAAATACTTGTTTCATTATAACAACGCCGACTTTTTCAGGCAAGTAATACAAAAATAGCATATTCCGGATAAATAACCGCTGCATAGCAGGTGCTGACTGCTTGTATAGTAGTGCACCGACCGACTGTGTATCACAAATTCTCATCAAGCCATCAGATTTTACATTCCTCTCTTTATTTTATGGTAGAATTAGGAAAAAACTGATTCAGCATTTTCCTCGTCGGATTTGCACTGCGAAGCAGTAAATTCCTCTGCCATTCGTGCGCTCCACCGGGGTTGCTAAGGAAATACAGATTTAATCCGATATCCTTAGTTTTAGCAATGCAAAGACGGAAAGGAACTTATGATATGTATCATGTAATCATTAATCCTGCCAGCCGTTCCGGCCGGGCACTGGCTCTGTGGCAAAAATCAAAGCACTGCTTTCAAGAAGCAGGCATTCCCTATAAAGTCTATTATTCCAAATACCAGGGACAGATTGAGGAAATCTGCAGGAAGCTGACACAGAACGGACAGGACGTAAAGCTTGTAGTCTTTGGCGGAGACGGCACTATCAATGAAGCCATAAACGGCATTCAGGATTTCAGTCATGTACAGCTTGGCTATGTCCCTACCGGTTCCAGCAATGATTTGGCCAGGGGTCTTGGATTGTCCAAGGATCCGGAAAAAGTGCTGCAGCAGATCCTAAAGGGTGAAACGGTGCGCACCATTGACCTGGGTGTGGTACATTACCTGGAGGAAGATACAGGTTCCCGTCGCTTTATCGTCAGTGCCGGTATAGGCTTTGATGCAGCCACCTGCCAGGAGGTAGCCATTTCTCCCTTTAAAAAGGTATTAAATCGTCTCCACTTAGGGAAACTCATCTACCTGGCAGTGGCAATCAAGCTGATTCTGACCCATCCCATGGTTCCTGCCAGCGTTTCTTTAATACCCCAGAGTAACCAAAAGGTGCAGGAAGAGAAAAAGAATAATGCGGCAAAAGAAAATTATACTGAAAACCAACAGAGAAAATCAAAATCGGCAAGTACCCTTTGGAAATTCCGTCGTTTTCTCTTTATCGTGTGTATGAATCATCCCTTTGAAGGCGGTGGATTTAAATTCTGCCCGGCGGCCAGAGGAAATGACGGCATTTTAGATCTATGCGGGGTGGCAGATTTAAACAGACTGATGTTCTTTTACCTATTTCCTAAGGCTTACAACGGCGGGCATGTAGGATTTAAAGGAATCCATACATCCGTCAGCCCCGCCGGTTCCTCTATTCTGATTCGAACAGCACAGCCTTCTTGGGTTCATACAGACGGTGAGGTGCGCAGAAAAGCCAGCGAGATCAGGATTGACACCCTGCCCGGGATTCTGCAGCTGATGATGTGATCTTTTTGGATGAAACGCCGGAAAAAGGCAGAAAAACTTTACTTTCTATTTAGATTTTACTGCTTGTTTTTTATTGATTTAAGGGGTAAGATTCTAATCGGTTAAATAAGAAAGGAGTTTTTACATGCCCATTCAGCAAAAATCCCAGTCACGTACTCGTTATATTCTGAGTCTCGTGCACGGATATGCCAAGTACGCATATCCCATGCTTGCCTATATGCTGATCTACTGTATATGGTTTAATCTTCTGGAGAATTGGAATCGTCTTCGTTATGTGGTGGTGCACATGACACTGGATGATTACATCCCTTTTTGTGAGATCTTTGTAATTCCCTATTTTCTCTGGTTCGGATACATGATCTACACCACCTGCTATATGTATGTGAAGGATCGGGAGAATTACCACAGTCTGTGTGCTTTTCTCTGCATCGGCATGACCCTGTTTCTGGTACTCTCCACGTTGATTCCCAATATTCAGTTCCTGCGCCCCCAGGTGATGCCCAGAGATAATATTTTCACCAGAATGATTCAGCATCTGTATAACACAGATACCCCTACTAATCTTTTCCCCAGCATTCACGTTTACAACACCATAGGCGCCATGATTGCCGTGGAAAAGAGCAAAGGCGCCCTGACAAATAAGAAATGGGTGCGCATTACCTCAGCGGTGTTGGGTGTTTCCATCATTCTGGCTACCATGTTTATCAAGCAGCACTCCGTCTTTGATGTATCCTTCGCCCTGCTCTTCTCCGTACCGGTCTACATTCTGGTTTATCGTTTTGGTTTTACTTTCGAGCGAAAGAACAGACGGGAAAGAAGGACGGTGCTGGAATAAGAACAAGCATCGATATCGTGATTACATAATTACATAGAATCATACAATAGATATACTCAAGTAAGGAAAAAGACAAAAAGTAAAAAGCCACTCCCTTATCATTTTCAAGGGAATGGCTTTTTTATATGTCTCCGATAAAATCAAGCAAAATGCACTTTAATTAAAATTAAAGAAATGCCGGACCACCTTATAGGCGCCTACCGTAAAGTAGTGGCCGCCTTTTCCCGGCAAATTCATGGAAATGCCGAAGATACCGTAACGAAGCTTGCGGAACAGCCAGAGGTCTTTTTCTTTAATATAATCCCAGAGTTCCTGCTTCTTCTGCATATCCTCAGGGGTATAGGAACACACCGCCAGCACAGAGGATATGGTAGTGATGATCTCCAGATAGTTATACATGTAATCCCGCATCTGGCGATATCGGGACATGCGCTGTTGGATGCTCTTATCTACGTAATAATCTACCATCAGTTTATTTACCCGCAGCTGCTGATCAATGCGGGAGATCATAATCTTCTGATTCACAGACTGGTCAGAGCGGCCGATGTAATAGTAGTAGAAATTCACATCCAGATAAAACATATTCTTTACGAAGGGAAGGGGCTGAAATACATAGAGATTATCTACGTAGAAGCAATGCTCCGGCAGCTTCAAGCCACACTCTCTAAGCAGTTGTGTCCGAAAGATTACCGAGTGCATCAGAATATAATGTCCCTTACGGAAATGCCTTACATCCTTCCAAGTGAACATCTGGCCTGTGGGAAGGGAGGAGCGGTACTGCATTACCTTATGACGTTTCTCCCCTACCTTGTTGTAAACAAAATTGCTGATGAGCATATCCAGGTGCTGCTCGCCGCCGGCCAGATCACGCAGAGTCTCCAGTACTTTGCGATAGGCACTCTCCTTCACCCAGTCATCACTGTCCACCACCTTAAAGAAAAGGCCGGTGGCATTCTCTATGCCGGCATTTACCGCAGATCCATGTCCCCCGTTAGGCTTATGAATAACCCGAACGATATTAGGATTTAAGACCTGATAACGGTCTGCAATCTGCGCTGTACCATCTGTAGAGCCATCGTCTACGATCAGAATCTCTACATCATCTCCGCCGATCAGTAAGGAGTCGATGCATTTGTCCATATACTTCTCTGAATTGTAACAGGGAATGGCAATGGATAATAATTTCATAAATATTCTCCGTTCCGCAGGAGCTGTGCGCTGAAGAAATCCTCAGCTGCTGTTTCTGAAAGCTTTCTCATCTGTGCCTTTCAGCCTGTTTGCGGCGCCTGCTGCGCAAATAGCTGTGTCAATCATTCTGCCATAGAATTGTGTAATAAATGTGTACCGACAGTCAACCGGCAGATTCATTCTTTACTGCAAAGAAATCTTAACCATTGTATCTTAATTATCTGAAATCCGCAATAAAATCTGCTTATAGAAACGCTGATTGCAGCGCTTTCCTCGACGAATTGTCCTGTAAAACAGTAAATCCGTTGCAATAGATCACAATTCCGGACAGCATCTCTATCACTGCCTGTCCACTTCCGGAAATCTCTCTGTAATCCGTCCCATGTAGGCAGCAAAAGCCGAGGGAATAGGGTATTTTACAGCCATTTCCTGCGTATCTGCCAACAAAAGCTCTCCTGCGGGAAATTTACTGAGAGTATCTGTCTGTACACGATACCCTGTCATTTGCCACTCGATATGGGTAAAAATATGCTTAGCCTGCCCAATCGGCTGTATCCGAAGGGGCTCTATTCCAAGTCTTCGAACACAGTCAACAGCCTCCTTCTCACACAAGTGTCCCGGAAAGTTGGGAAATTCATAGAGTCCTGCCAGTAATCCCTTCATCGGACGCTTTCGAAGGACTGTTCTGTCCTCGTCCTGAATCAGGAAGACTGTCAATTTTTCTATGCGCCGCATTTTTTTTGCCGGCATTACCGGCAAAGTGAGTTCCTTTTTCTGTGCATGCGCAGCGCATTGCTGCTGCCAGGGACAAGCCTCGCAATGAGGCATAGTATTGGGAAGACAAATCATGGCACCTAAGTCCATGAGAGCCTGATTAAAGCTTCCGTATGCTGCAGGCGGCTTTTTCTCCATGAGCTGTTTAAAATAGTTTTTTGCCACCTTCATTGCCTGCGGCGTACGAATATTTTCCTCATATGCGGTCATCCTGGAAAAAATCCGCAGCAGATTTCCATCCACGGCGATCTCCGCTCTTCCAAAGGCTATGGAAGCAATGGCTGCTGCCGTATAACTGCCGACACCTGACAGCTTTAAAAGTTCTGCGGCAGTATCAGGCATAGCACCCTCATACTCTTCCACAATCTGCACAGCCGCTTTGTGAAGATTTCGAACCCGACTGTAGTAACCAAGTCCCTCCCACAGTTTCATGTATTGCTGTTCCGATGCATTCGCCAGTGCCCTGATATCCGGAAGTGCATCTAAAAAGCGCTGGTAATAACCTTTCACAGCCTCCACTCTGGTCTGCTGCAGCATAATTTCTGAGAGCCAGACGTGATAGGGCGTAGGATCCTCCCGCCATGGAAGGATACGCCGATTATTCTCATACCAGTCTAAAAGCGCCTCAGCGAAATCTGTCTCTTGTCTGCTCATATCTCTCTATTGTCTTAAGGCACTCCTTTAAGTCAAATAATCTGCTCTGTACATCTCCCTGTGACACCTCTACTCCGGCGGCAATGGCCATGGTATCAATCATTTCATCTGTCACACTGGGGCGGATGGCATCCAGTATCTGCAGTCTTTCAGAGATGCACGATGCATCCAGGAACTGCTCTACCAAAGGGGATAGTGTATAGAAATCCGGTGTACTTTCCACTGCCTCGCCGACTCTCTCTCTCTCTTTTGTCCCAGTTGGTGCAAAATTATTCTTTTCCGCCAGAAATGTATCTGGTTTATCTGCTTTATCTATCTCATCTGCTTTATCTATCTCATCTGTTTTATCTATCTTACCTGTTTTATCTGTCTTACCTGTCTTTTGTATTACAGATGCTTCCGTTCTCCCGGACAGCAATGCCATCTCCGATGGCCCGATTTTCTCAAAGCGCCAGATTTGCCCGGTCTGGGGATACTTTTCTCTGTCCACAGGAGACATAAATTCAGAAAGAGGTCGTGTCCAAAATCCGAAGCTTCCGTATAAAGCCTGATAAACCACCTGTATTCCCAAAGTATCAGCATCCTTTGCGAGCGCTATGATCTGGTACACTCCTCCCTTAAAATGCCGGTAAAATTCCTGAGGACACGGATCAGGTCTTTGACTGCCTGTCTTTTTACTTTCAAATTCCTGCATGTGTGTTTCTGTTGTTTCCATTTTTTCCATCCATTTCCTTCCTAAAACATGCATTCTTCACGTGCATTCACCGGAAAATCTGTCAATGATAACGTGCAAATATTCCCATCACTTGCCATTAAACAGGGTGTGTTAAAAAAGTGATGTTCTAAAACACTATAGGATGTTGCCCTAGTACATCGTTTCATAAATAACTGGCCCTAATCACGCAGGATGCAGATTCGAGTGTGCAGTTCAAAAAACGCAGGCGCAGCGGGCTACGCTGAGGCTTTTTGAACTGTGCAATCGGATTTGCAGGCAAGCGAATAGGCTAGTTATTTTGTAAACGATGTACTAAGCACGGCGCCGATTTTCTGTCTCTGTCAGGCTCTCCACTACCAGCATCTCCACAGCTGCATTCATATCCAGTTTACCTGCTTTGAAGGCTGCATCTGTCTCAATGCATCGTTCTATCCTTCGCCGTAGATTATCCCATGTATATCGTCCCGCCATAGCCTTATATTTCCGAACCGCAAAGGGCGGCACTTTAAGGAGAGATGCAAGTTCCGCGTCTGTGCGATTTTTGGCCATCAATTCCCTAACCTGCAGCAACTGCAGATATTGTCTGTGCATCAGGGAAAGTATTAACGGTGCCGGCGTCTGAAGCGCTTTCATGTTCATGTAAATTCTCATAGCCTTTTCCCGCTGACAATTTGCCATTGCCTCAATCAGGTCAAAGACTCTGTCATTCATCTGCCGGCAGGTAATGCTCTCCACCATCTGAGGCGTTACCGCATTATTCTCCCCGCAAAGTGCCGCCAGCTTATCCGCCTCCATGCGGATATTCTGCATATCCGTCCCTGTGTATTGCAGAAAAAGCGAAAGGGTTCTGACGTCAATCAGGACACCTTGCTTTTTGAAAAGGCTTCCCGTCCATTGCAGCAATGCCTGATCTGATAAGTGATCACATTCCAGGATTCTTCCGCATTTTTCAATCGCTTTGTAAAGCTTTTTGCGCTTGTCTACACTCTCCTGCACAAAGATAAAATGTGTGGAGGACGGCTGGGCACCCAGATATTCTGCCAGCATCAGGCTGTCCTCGTCTTCCTTAGATAAAGACTTTTCACCATCCTGACCTGATGCTTTCTCCTTAGCTTTAGAGGATGCCTTTTCCTTACCTGCAAAGAGTTGTGTATTTTCCAGAATGATAATGCGGTTTTCTGCAAAAAAAGGCATAGTCTCAGCCAGCTCGATCACTTCTTTTGCAGAGACATGATCCCCGGAGAAAACATTCAGGTTCATGGTATCCCCATCCCCGAGCATCGCCTTTTTCAGCTTATCCCTGTTTTGCAGCCGCAGATAGGACTGGCTGCCGCAGAGCAGGTAAGCCGGGGAGAAATTACCGTCAGCAAGTTCCTTATTAAATTGCAGCTGCATAGCTGTAAAATCTGCTTCTTTTCTCATTATTGCCTACCATCTTATATAGATTAATTTCCAAGACATCCAACACGCTCAGGTGCACAGTCTGGCAACACTACTTTTATCATGGTATATCATCCATAAGCGCTTCGTCCTGTGCCGGAATGACAGTCCCGATTATTATAACACTGATTACAAATCCATTCACGTACTTGCGCGGTGACATTTTCTCTCCTATAATGGAGAAATAAGTTGGCTGTCTGTTCCGGTCAGTCTGTTCCAATTAGCATATATCAAATGCACGGCTGTGCTCTCTTATTGCCATTTCTTTGTATCGCTTATGTTTCTTTGTATTATCCAAGTTTCTTTGTACTGCAAATCAAATTACTATACATCCGGGAGTTTCTTATGCGCCGACCTCTTTGTTTTTTTTGCCTTCTGTTTGCTTTTTTCATCTGGCTGTCTTTGGAGATTTCGCCACCTGCCGCCTTGGATTACAGCTGCCACGACAAATCTTCTGTGTCCTTAATCGGTACTGTTGTATCCAAAGAGTACAAGAGAAAAAAAGACGATAGCCTGCAGTTGTATGTTACTTTAAACAATGTTACTTTGAACAATACCACATCGAACAATGCCACATCGAACAATGTCACGTTAAACAACGACGCTTTAGGCAACATCATATTGAACAATGAAACATCTATTTCTGTTCCTTCCCATTATTCCGTGCTTTGTGTGTTTTCTGATTCTGCCCCTTCTTCCTTTGTTTCCCTCGCCTCTCTGGATTCCTCTCTCCCCATAGGCAGCACAGCAACTGTGCGGGGTACGCTGCGGTCTTTTTCTCCTGCTACGAATCCGGGGGAATTTGACGCCGCCCGTTATTATCAGATTCTTCGCTATGCCTTTCGGCTGCAGGAAGCCAAGCTCCTCGGAAATCCTGCCCACAGCACCCATCAAATGGATCAGCTTTCCGATGCTCTTTACCATTTAAAGAGGCGGCTTTCCCGCATTCTGGATGAAACCCTGCCTGTGGAGGACGCTGGCATCATGAAGGCTATGCTGTTGGGAGAAAAGGGCTTTTTAAGCGAGGAAATCAAGGATCTCTACCAGGAAAGCGGCATTGTACATATCATTGCTATCTCCGGGTTACATATCTCTTTTCTGGGCATGGGGCTATGGAAACTGCTTCAAAGGTTCCGGGTGCCCGGTCCTTTCGCTGGCTCTGTATGCATCTGCCTGATACTTCTCTACGGGCAGATGACTGGCACCGGCGTGTCTTCGCTTCGGGCTATCATTATGTTCGGCCTTCAAATCCTGGCCGGTCTGATTGGCAGGACCTATGACCTTTTGAGCGCGGTCAGTCTGGCAGGAATCCTGCTTCTTATAGAGCAGCCCCTCTATTTATGGCACAGTGGATTTCTTTTTTCCTTCGCCGCTGTCCTCTCCATTGGCCTATTGATGCCGATACTCCCCGGCAAAGGTGCAAAGACCATCGCCATACCTCTTGGATCCCTGCCGATCTATCTTCTCTTTTATCACAGCTTTCCCGTCGCCTCTCTTTTCCTGAATCTCATAGTTATCCCCATGATGGGCTTTTTGCTGCCGTTTGGCATTCTTTTGCTTCTCCTGGGGCTTTTTACCATTGCTTTGGGAACACTGGCAGGCTTTCCTGTCCGGGGCATACTCTTTGTCTACAAACTCCTATGCAAGGCAGGCTCTCTCCTACCCGTATCGAATCTTATGCCCGGCGCGCCGAGCACAGTTTCTGTTTTCCTCTATCTTGGCTTTCTTCTTTTTCTGATCTTTGCACAAAATTACTTTTCCGATATTTGCAAGTATCTCTGGGTCAGCTGTGCCGTACTCCTTCTATGCCTTCACCCCACCTATCCTCTGGAGATTACTTTTCTGGATGTAGGGCAGGGAGACGGTATCTTTATCAATTGTCAGGGCAAAACGATTCTCATCGATGGGGGAAGTTCTTCTACCACTTCTCTGGCCGACTATCAGCTCACGCCTTTCCTTACCTGGGCAGGTACTGATCGCATTGACCTGGCTATACTCACCCATGATGACAGCGACCATTGTAATGGCCTGATTGACCTGCTGACAGCAGACGATATAAAAATCTGTCACCTGCTTCTCCCAGCCATCAACGCGTCCTGTCAGGGAGAAAATTATCAGCAGTTGCTGGCTCTCTGTCAGAAAAAAAATATTCCTATCCTCTATGGTGCCAGGGGTGAGCAGCTGCAGATCGGCGACGTCAATCTACAGATTCTGCATCCGGAGGCAGATGCCTCCTATGAGGACAGCAACGCCTACTCCATGACCATTCTGCTGACTTATCAGGCATTTTCCGCTCTGTTCACCGGAGATCTGGAAAAGGAAGGGGAACAGAATTTTCTCACCTATATGCAATCCGAATATTGTCAGAATCCGGATATATTTTCCCCCACTATAGCCATCAAAGATAACTTCCAGTCCTCCTCTGCATCTTCTGCCTTGGTATCTTCTTCCTCCGCGCGATGCGATGATTCTGCGAGTCTCCTTTCCTATGTTCCTCTTACTATCTTAAAGGTTGCGCATCACGGTTCCCGCTATGCCACCTCCGGGGATCTGCTTACCTTTTTCGCACCCAAGATCGGCATCATCTCCGCCGGCCGTTCTAACCGTTACGGTCATCCTGCTCATGAAACTTTAGAACGTCTGGAAGATGCAGGCGCCACACTGTACAACACCCAGACAAATGGCGCTATAACCGTAAAAACCGACGGAAAGAAATTATTTATAGAAACATTTCTCTCCGCCGATTCTATTAAAAATGATTTATATTCAAGGATAAACAACCGGGAATTTTTCCAGTGAATCAGCCGAAAATTTACGCAAATCATTATTGGCTCTCTGTATGGAAACAATATGCACAGCACGCCAACCATTGATCACTGCCTGTTATTTTCAATCACTGCTCTGCACGATTCCCAGATTTCGCTGAAAGACCGTCTGAAAGCTGATACTTTCCAAAAAAGACTGGGTGGTATCCCCATCTATGGAAATCTGTACTTTATTGATGGTGCTTAACTCTGTCAGAGAATTTACCAGGGAGTAGATTGCCACCTCCGGGCTTACATTATATGGTTCCGTCAGGAATGTGCTGTCAAAGCTCACATAGCAGACTCCGTCCTTGGAAGCCACATTGATGATCTTGGCTCCGGGATTCAGTGTAGGGTAGACCACAGAGGAATTCGGTCCTTTTAAGAGTTCTTCCACCACCAGTTTCTCCATGGAAATATTGCTGTTATAGACCACGGTGCGATAGGTGTCCACCAGCTTGGTTCCCTCTTCATTGGCAAAATAAAGATGCAGTCTCACCTTTTCATAGGTATTGATTTCCTTGCCCACATTAAAGATAAACTGATCTGCCGTCATATTGCCCACCGGATTGCCGTCTGCGTTGGACAAAGGGTCGCCATTTACGGTAAAAGCCACATTCTTTACGCCGGTCACCTGGCAGAGGGTATTGACGATAGCGCCTCTGACCAGAATTTCCTTTACCGTGTCCATCTCCCTGTATTCTGTGGAAAAATCCAGTGTCAGCACACCTTCATCCAATTTGGAGGAAAGGAGCTTAAACCCGCTGATCGGCGGCAGGTGATCCACCTTATCCGGCTGCGAAGCCAACTGCTCCAGAAGTTCCTTTACCAGACTGCCGGTGGATTTAGCCTGAGGAATATAGGATAAAGGCAAGATGGTAGTCTGGTTTTTGTTCAGATAATAGACGGAATAAGACCATTCCGTCTGCTGCGTGTTCCCGCTGCCCTGACAGCCTGCCAGAAAAGCCGTCAGAAGCAGGAGCACCAGAAAAACGTGTATTCGTTTTTTCATAGTTACCTTTCTATGTCGCAGTTTACCGCATAGACATTTTCAGCTACTTTTTCCTCTCAGCATTTTTCTGTTCTTGTCCTTCGGTGCCCGGAGTTTTACTTCCTTTTTCTTGTCATTCTTTTTTCCAGGCATACCTACCATGGCCGCCGGATTTGCCACATACGTCAGAGGAATCGTCACTGTGAAGGTGCTTCCCTCTCCCTCCTTGCTGTCTACACGGATAGTGCCTCGGTGCATCAGCACGGCGCTTCTGGTAATGGATAACCCAAGTCCCGTGCCGCCTACTTCCCGGGATCTGGATTTATCGACCCTGTAGAAACGATCATATATTTTTTCAAAAGAATCCTTGGGAATGCCTATGCCGGTATCTTTGACAGAAATGATGAAGTTCTGATGATCCGCATCCAAGGTCACTTCTACCCGGCCATGCTCTTTATTATACTTCACTGCGTTTTCGATAAGGTTCGTCATGATCATCGTCATCTTTACCTCATCGATTTCTGCGGTAATCTCCCGTTCACTGACAAGCGTTAGTTCTATATCCCGTTTCTGTGCCAAGGGGCGTACACGCTTTAGAATAATCTCCGTCAGCTCGTTGATATTCACAGTGGTGATGTTCATCACCAGACTCTTCCGATCCATTTTCACCAGCGTAAGGAGTTCGGAAATGATCTTATTTTCCCGATCAATTTCCTGATCAATATCCACCAGAAATTCTCTGTACATCTCCGCCGGTGTATCCTCCTGCGCCAGCAAAGAATCTGCCAGCACTTTCATGGATGTCATGGGTGTCTTAAGCTCGTGAGAGACATTGGAGACAAATTCCTGCCTGGACTCATCCAATATACGCATTCTGGCCAGCACCTGATTAAAGGCATCTCCCATATGCTCTGTCTCCAGATAATCCGGCACATGCACCGGATCGTTAGAGTAGCCAGATTTAAGCTCGCTGATTGCCTTCGTCAATCTCTCAAAGGGACGCACCAGGATACCCGCCAGTAAAAGACCGACGGAAAAGACCACCAGAATGATGATCACTTCTAAGAGCATAATCCGCCGACTTAAAGTATCCGCCAGACTGTTAATGGTATCCGTGGAAATACTGGTCAGCAGTACTCCCCGAACCACTTCCTTTTCACCGGCATTGCTTCCCGTGAAATCACTTTCCTCCAGAGAGGCTGTCTCGCTGATAGGCGTAATCATCTCTATATACCCGGTATCCTTGTCATAATGAGATACTATGGCCTTAGATCCGTTTTTCAGGCATTCGATGACTTCCTGAGAGATAATGGTCTTTCCTTCGGAAATCCCATAGGTATCCTTCACCACCCGCAGTCTGTCGTTAATCACAATCACACGGCCATCAAAAAGAGAGGAAAACTGCTCCAATTCTGCATTGATTCCCTCCGCTGAGGTGTCATTGAGATAATCGTAGTAAATCAGGTGATTAGCCAGGATCTTTAACTGCGTCTGCACCTCTGAAGATCTGGTCTTTACTGCAGTGGACTCATAATTGCTTATAATACCGTAATGTAAAACGATGCACGGAATAATCCCGGCCAAAAATATGATCAGGAAAATCCGTGCTTTTAAGGATCTTAATATGGAGAAGCGCTTTAAAAAGCTGAACCGATCTTTTTTCATAGGATCAATGCTCTCCTATTTTCTTACTGTCTGCGGTTTCTGTAAAAATATCCCACTCCCCATTTGGTCTGTACATAGCGGGGCTCGGAAGGATTGGGTTCTATCTTTTCACGAAGTCTTCTTACATGGACATCCACCGTGCGCACATCCCCGGGATAATCCACGCCCCAGATCAGGCGAAGCAATTCTTCTCTGCCGTACACCTTATCCGGATGGGTCACCAGAAGCTCTAGGACTTCAAATTCCTTGGATGTCAGATTCACTTCTCTGTTGTCGATGTAAAGTCTGCGATTATCCCGATCCAGACGGAGACTGCCGTCCTCCACCACATGGCTCTGGGCTTCCTTATTTCTGCCGGCACCGCTGCGGCGCATGATGGCTTTAATCCGTGCCTTTACTTCCAGAATATTAAAGGGCTTTGTAATATAATCATCCGCGCCGTACTCAAGGCCCAGAATCTTATCCATATCTTCGCCTTTGGCAGTCAACATCACCACCGGCACATCAGAAAATTCACGAATCTGCTGACACACTTCAAATCCGGTCAGTTTCGGCAGCATCACATCCAGCAGTATAATGTCGTATTGGTTCTGTTTTACCTTTTCCAGCGCTTCCTCGCCGTCATAGGCACAGTCTACCTCCATGCCGTCCTGCTCTAAGCTGAAACGGATTCCCTTTACGATCAGCTTTTCATCGTCTACTACCAACACTTTCCTGGCCATCTTTTTTCCTTTCTGTTTTCTTATCTATCTCCTGTGCCGCAGCTCGCTCACTGCATCGTGAAGCAGAATCTCTACGGGTAAATCCGGCCACGCGGCCACGTGATTATGCATTGACATCACATAAAAAGACTTCCTACACTATTTTGTGCAAATCTTATCTTTAATTTTATTATATAATCCCTCTTTAATGCCTGAAATTTGCATGATTTCTTCCGGTGCTCCAAAGCTTCCGTGAGACTCCCTGTAGGCTATGATGGCAGAAGCCTTGCTCTCTCCGATTCCCGACAACGTCTGTAGTTCCTGCACTGTAGCGGTATTGAGATTGATTTTTCCTTCTGTCTGTGCATCAGCCTCAGCTGCCTCCTGACCGGATACAGTTTGTACGGACATTACCTGATCGGACTGACTTTTCCGTATCAGACCATAGTTCTCAGATTGCTGATCTTTACTTCCTGTATCAGCATCTTCTCTACTGTTTTTACTGTTATCCTCTATAGCATTTGATGAGGTGCTTTCCTCATTGCTTTCCGTAGAATTTCCTGCAACGCCTGGGATTAGAATCTGATCCTCGTCCTGCAGAAGAGCAGCCTGATTGAGTACACTTACATCCCCCTCCGGCAAAGGTCCGCCCGCTGCCGCCAGGGCTTCATAGACTCTGGCGCCCTCCGGCAGTGCATAGACACCCGGCTTATACACTGCACCTTCTACGTCTACATAGATGCAGGAAACATTTTCTTCCTTTTTCGCAGAATCTGTTACGGAACTGTCGCTTTTCCCAGCAGAATCCATCGATGTTCCTGCTGCTGTATTATCGGAATCCTGTAATTCCTGACCGGCATCTCCCACAGCCGTCACTGAAGTTCCATCCTCCTGCAGCAACATAATCTCATCCCGCCTGTGACAGCCTCCCAGCAAAATCACCAGTAAAGCCATGAAAAGCAGGCACGCAGCGGATGCGAACCTGCTCGTTTCTATTTTCTTTCCTTTGTCATACATCGTGCAGTCCTCCAGGCAGTAATGCCCGGCGTCCCCGCCGCACGCTGTATTCATTTTATCGAAATCCGGTGGAAATAACAAGCATCTTCTAATCCGGTCATGTTGACTTCCATTTCGCAGGCGCTTTTCGCCGACGGAATTCTCATTTCTGTGCAGTTCTGTGCAAAGAGCCAATGAGGATCACAGCGTCGTCCTCGTTATTCTTCCTGTATACCCCCATCCGCTGTGGACGAGCCTTCCCGCTCCATCAATGCCGCATTGATATCTACAGGATCCGGTGTATCCACCACCTGGGCGGTAAAGCTTTCTCCATTTATCTGTGTCATGATCTGTTCATACAGGCTCTTCAAAGTCTCGCCTGCATTCGCACCATTCCAGACCTGGGCAAAAGAATTTTCCAGATAAACCCAGAAATTGGCTGTCTGACGCATCTTGGGCACAGGTTCCGACTCCACATAAGCATCATAAAACCCATTCATGTGATCGTCACTGTAAGTATAGCCACTCTGGGCCAATGCCTTTCCGGTGCGATCGTAGAAATCATCATTATGGTAATAGATCATGTACTGAATAAAGTGATCTGCCGCTTCCTGTTCCTCAGAATAGCCATTGATAGCCAGGCACTGGGTAACCGACATGG
Organism: bacterium; assembly: GCA_963593905.1. Taxonomy (GTDB): domain Bacteria; phylum Bacillota; class Clostridia; order Lachnospirales; family Lachnospiraceae; genus CAG-791. Next base: position 81,048 of record CAVBBL010000003.1, read on the forward strand.
AGCGACTCTTTAAATCATCGGTAAGATCAGGGATTCTGGACACTCCATAGGAGAAATCTGCTGTCCCGTCTGCCACAGCCTCCCGCATTCTCTTAGCCGCATCTGTAGTGGCCACGGTAAAGACCATCCGTCCGTTCACAAAATCATCCATAACGCTGTCATAGTCCACCGAAGAAGTGTCGATAGAGAAGAACTGGGTCAGCTGCTGATATAGCTGCATACACTGGATCGTGTCCGTATTGTAAATATCGATCTGAGACACATCATCTCCGGCCCTGCCGCCTAAATTCAGATAATTGCCGATCACATAATAATTATAAAAAATATCTCCTACATCCCAGCTGAAGACAGACTGTACCCCTTCCGGTGCATCGAAAGAATCCGCCAATGCCAGAATATCCAATACAGTGTCCGGGATGGCCTCCTGCAAGGATATTCCCGCATTATCCGCCATCATCTGCAGATATTCTTCGTTATAGAGAAAAGCTGCCGTCTCGAAGTAGAAGGGATAGGCCACCACATTTCCCTGCCAGGTCACTGCATTAATAGCAGATTGGGGAAAAATAGCCGTATCCTCGAATTTAGACTGATCCTGCAAAGAGGTGGTCAACCCCGCCAGAGAAGCTCTGCCCAGAGAATCATTGCTGATCACATAGAGGTCTGGCAGATTTTCACCTGCCACAGAAGCCTTATTGATAGCCTCCAGATATTCTGCAGCATCCTTTAGTACCGGCTCCACCCTGTATTCGTCCTGTGAGGAATTATATTCCACCGTCACCTCATTGAGGTAGTCTGTTAACCCCTCATCGTTATACCAGAGATAAAGCGTCATTTTTCTGGAAAAAAGGGAATCGCCCCCGGCGTTCCCTTTTACCGTGCCATTCATCATGGCAATATAGATAATTCCCGCCAGCAAAGCCAGCGCAGCCACTGCAGACCAAAGTCTGGTTCTAAGCGTCATGGATCAGCTATTCTCCTCTAAGAATTCATCTATGCATTCATTCAGAATAGAGAGCATCTCATCGATATGCTTCTCTTCCACAATCAGCGGCGGCACAAAACGAATGATGTTCGGCCCGGCATTAATAAGAATCAGTCCCTTTTCCATTGCCTTTAAAATAATGCCGCCCACCGGCCTGTCAAAGACAAGTCCCTGCATCAATCCTGCTCCTCGGCGAGCCAGGATGCAGCGATGGCTCTTCACCATGTCATTGAGCTTCTGCTCAAAGACAGGTGCTACCTCTCTTACATGTTCCACCAGGTGAAGCTCCTCATAGAGATCCAGCACCTTATTCACAGCTGCTGTAGCCAGCGGATTTCCACCATAAGTGGTGCCGTGATCTCCGGCAGAGAGAGAGTGGTCTGCCACTTTCTGGGTCATCAGAAATGCCCCTACCGGCACACCGCAGCCAAGTGCCTTGGCGGTGGTCATGATATCGGGCTTGATGCCGAATTTCTGCCATGCATACATATAGCCGGTCCGGCCCATGCCGCACTGTACTTCATCAAAGATCAGCAGGATATCTTTTGCATCGCAAATTGCCCGAACCTCCTTCAGGAAGCTCTCCTCAGCCGGCACCAAGCCGCCCTCGCCCTGTACCACTTCCAGAATGATGGCCGCTGTCTTGTCCGTAATCTGATTGCGCACGCTTTGAATATCATTAAGGCGGGCAAAATGCACATTAGCCACCATAGGGCCATAAGCCTCACGGTACTTAGGGTTGCCTGTGACAGAAAGCGCGCCATAGGTACGGCCGTGGAAGGAATGCTCCATGGCAATCACCTCGTGATCTGAGCGGCCGTCCTTTAAGTAAGCATACTTCATAGCCGCCTTGATGGCACCCTCTACAGACTCTGCACCACTGTTGGTAAAGAAGACTCTGTCCATGCCGGAAACTTCTTTCAAACGATGCGCTGCCTTAATAGCAGGCTCATTATAATAGTAGTTGGAGGTGTGGATGATCTTATCGATCTGTTCCTTTAAGGCGTCATTATACTTCTCATTGTGATAGCCTAGTGCGAATACCGCAATGCCCGCCACAAAATCCAGATATTCCTTTCCATCCGCATCATACAGATACATGCCATTCCCGTGATCGATGACCAACGGATACCGATTATAGGTGTGCAGAAGGTCTTCTTCTGCTTCCTTGATCAATGCTGCTGTCTTTTCCTCCGCCATAGCTTCCTCCATCTGTGTACTCCCTCTGTGTCTGTAAACTATGTCTCAGAGCACACCTCTATCTCTTTATTGTAATCTCTTTCCCTTAATTTGTGAACCAGCAATGCAAAGACACATTACTGAGGAAGTATATCCTTAGCCTCATCCGGATAGAACATGGTACCGATACCGTGATTGGTAAAGATTTCCAATAACAGACAATGTGCGATGCGGCCATCCAGAATATGTACTCTGTTTACGCCGCCTCTGACAGCTGCGGTACAATTAGCCAGCTTCGGAAGCATACCACCGCCGATATATCCCCCGGCGATGAGTTCATCCGCAGCGGACACGCTGATTCGGGAAATAAAGGAAGACTTGTCATTGATATCCTTATACAGGCCTTCGATGTCTGTCAGGAATACCAGCTTATCAGCCCCCACTGCTCTGGCAATGGCGCAGGCTGCGTCATCCGCATTGATGTTATAGGTGTCAAAATCATCGTCCATACCGATAGGCGCCACGATAGGCAGGTAATCCTTCTCCAGCATATCATAGAGGATCTGAGGATTCACATCGGTAATTTCTCCCACGTAGCCGATGTCCTCACCGGTGTTGGCATACTTTTTCTTTACATGTAAAAGGCCGCCGTCCTTACCGGTGATCCCACAGGCCTTGACACCCAGTTCCTCCACCATGGATACCAGATTCTTACCTACCCGGCCGAGCACCATCTCCGCAATCTCCATGGTCTCCTCATCGGTGACGCGAAGACCGCCGATGAACTTTGCCTCCTTGCCGCTCTTTTCTACCCAGCGGCTGATCGCCTTGCCGCCGCCGTGAACAATGATAGGCTTAAAACCTACCAGCTTTAAAAGGGTGACGTCCTTGATGACATTTTTCTGCAGTTCTTCATTACTCATGGCAGAACCGCCGTATTTTACCACGATAATTTTCCGATTATACTGTTGGATATAAGGCAGAGCCTCGATGAGGACTTCTGCTTTCTTCTGTGCTTCATCTACGTACTGTTCCATTTTTACCTCTTTATGCTGCAGCTTTTCTGCGCTACTTAAAGAAAATTCGTAAAACGGATTCTCCTTATTTCTCTAGTTTTCTTTATCAGCTTCTGTAATCCGCATTGATCTTCACATAATCGTAAGTCAGATCACATCCCCAGGCGGTGGCACTTGCCTCACCACTGTGCATATCTGCCACGATGCGCACGCTCTTGCCGGATAAGAATTTCGTTGCCATCTCTTCGCTGTAATCCGCTGCTGCCCCGTTCGTATAGATCAGCATCTGCTCACCGTCCTTTTCAAAGAACAGATCCACCTTTTCCGGATCAAAGGAGACACCGGCATAGCCAAGAGCGCAGAGAATTCTGCCCCAATTCGCATCATTGCCGAACATAGCTGCCTTGGTCAGATTGGAGCAGATCACGGATTTAGCCAGAATCTTGGCATTTTCCTTTGTATCCATATGGATAACACTGGCTTCTACCAGCTTAGTAGCACCCTCACCGTCTCCGGCCTGCATCTTTGCCAGGTCGGTACATACAGCCTGCAATGCCTGATACAGTTCCACATAGCCGGCATCCTCCTGGGAAGTTATTTTCGTGTTGCCGGCCAGACCATTGGCCAGTACCAGACAGGTATCGTTGGTAGAGGTATCTCCATCTACGGAGATCATGTTAAAGGTGTCCTTTGTAATCTCGGAGAGCATCTGCTGCAGCAGACTCTTTTCCACTGCTGCATCCGTGGTGATATAAGCCAGCATAGTGCACATGTTGGGGTGAATCATACCGGATCCCTTGCTCATGCCGCCGATGGTCACTACAGCATCACCTGTTTTAAACTGATAAGCACTTTCCTTGGGATAAGTATCTGTGGTCATGATGGCTTTGGCTGCTGCAAGTCCCGCCTCCAGCGTTTCTTCCTTTGCCCCGGCCAATGCTGCTGCGCCGGCTTTGATCTTATCCACCGGCAGCTGCATGCCGATGACACCGGTAGAACCAAGTAATACAGCATCTGCCGGAATCTGCAGTGCCTGTCCTGCTGCCTCCGCGGTGGCCTGACAGTTTGCTCTGCCTTGCTCACCGGTGCAGGCATTGGCGATACCGGAATTAGCCACGATCGCCTGTACAAAAGGTGCCTCTGCCACCTTCTCTTTGTCCCACTGTACCGGCGCTGCCTTTACCACATTGCTGGTAAAAACGCCCGCCGCCACGCAGGGCTCTTTGCTGTATACCATCGCCATGTCCGTGCGGTTCTTATACTTAATCTGTGCCTGCACAGCCGCTGCCGCAAAGCCCTTCGGGGCAGTCACACCGCCTTTAATCTTTTCGATGCTCATTGGATTATCCTTCTTTCTGTTTTATCTTACTATCTGTCCTGTTCGATGAAGCGATAAATATTTTCTTTGTTCAATGTAAAATCATAATAGTTCAGATCTTCTCGTTTTGTCCATCCAATCTGTTTCCAGAAGGCATTGCCGATATCGTTTACGGTAAAGGCAATCAGGGAGACCTTGTTGACATGTTCCTTACGCAGGGCATTCATACAATGGGCTACCATAGCTTTGCCAATGCCCTCCATACGGTATTCTTTCTGTACGCATACATGATATAGACACCCCCGACGTCCGTCATTGCCGCACAGAATGGCGCCCACCACGTGTCCGTCAGCCACAGCTACCACGCTAAGTCCCGGGTTTCGCTGTAAAAAGCGCTCTACTCCCTCCCTGGAATCGTCAATACTGCGAATGGCAAATCCCTTAATGGTCATCCACAGTGCGTAAACCTGATCATAATCTTCTATCGTCATGGCGCGAATCTGCGCCGGTTCCTTCTGCATATTCTTCCTTTCTATGCCGCAGCTCGCCTGCAGCTACACGAGGAGAAATTCAAAAAAGCGATTTCTCCGCTGTGATTAAACCGAATGTCGTTTTACGACATTTGCTTAATCACTGATGACTTTTACGACATCAATGCAGTTTCAGGGAAATGCCATGCGGCATTTCCTTGAAACTTTTCCTAAGGCAATACCGGCACCATGGAGATACCTGTCTCCTCCGGCAGACCAAAGAGCAGATTCATATTCTGCACTGCCTGGGAGGCTGCTCCCTTCATCAGATTATCCAGCGCCCCCATCATGATCACACGGCCTGTACGGGCATCTACCTTGCAGTTTACATCCACATAATTGCTGCCCTCTACAAATCTGGTCTCCGGGCAGACGCCGTCCGGAAGCACACGTACAAAACGCTCTTTATCATAATATTTCTTATATACATCCCGCAATTGTTCCTGGGTAGGGAGATTTCCGGCAGCGTCCGGCACCAGAGATGCATATTCCGTCACCAGAATACCTCTGTTCATAGGAACCAGATGAGGCGTAAAGGTGATCGTAATGTCCTTGCCGCAGGCATAGCCAAGCTGCTCCTCAATCTCCGGCGTATGACGGTGGGTCGCCACCCCGTATGCCTTGGCGCTCTCATTGACTTCGCAGTAAAGGTTCGCCACCTTACCGCCCCTGCCGGCGCCGGATACACCGCTTAAAGCATCCACCACCAGTGTATTGGGATCAATGAGTCCCTCTTTTACCAGGGGATATGCAGTCAGAATGGAACAGGTGGTGTAGCATCCTGGATTAGCCAACAGTCTGGCACTTGGAATATCCTTGCGGTTGATCTCCACCAATCCATAGACGGCGCCCTCTATTAATTCCGGTGCCTGATGATGAATCTTATACCATTTTTCATAGACAGATACGTCCTTTAAACGGAAATCCGCACTCAGGTCGATGATTTTTGTCTTTTCCAACAATTCCTTAGTAACAAAGGAAGCACAAGCGCCCTGAGGCGTAGCGGTAAAGATCACATCCACTTTCTCAGCCAACCTGGTGATTTCTTCCTTCATCCGCTCCGTGTCATCATCTATACAGGTCAGATCAATAATCTCATAAAGATTGCCGAATACAGAGGCAATCTTCTGATCGGCATAGCTGCGTGAGCCCACAAAAACAATCTCCACCCCGGGATGATATGCCAGAAGCTTGATGATCTCCGCCCCGGCATAACCCGTCGCACCGATGATTCCTACTCTGATCTTTCCTGTACTGCTCATAACTGTTCTCTCCTATTATTCATTGCTTATATTTCATCGTCGAATACAGCCCCGCCGGCTGCATAGACTTTCTTATTATATCTCCAATCGACAGATGTACAATCCCTTTATCTTCTTTTATTAAGAAATTCTGCATATAATAAGGAATGTTTCCTGCCGGTTTTCTTCTTTTCTTCGTCTTATATTGCATAACTATACATCCATTATGCATATTATGCAAGCATTTTTCATTCCATTCATGCCTTTTGATAAACAAAGTGATTGTTGTACAGACCTATCTCCTCTATTGTTTTTAATAGAAGAATAACCTTAAAAATTGACAAAAAGTAATATCTCGGCGTTTTGCAGAATGGATCTCCTTCTTTATATTATGCACCGGTTTGGCATAGTTTGCAGGGAAACGGAAGGATAGTATCCGATGCGCTTTCAGAGTGTGCCGGACGGGCCCTCCTATCTGTGCATCCCCGCATCAGACGAGGTACAACCAAATTATGCATAATCATGTATATTTTTGCACTTGCATTTGACTATATGATGTTGTATAGTGTTTAAAGCGCGGACAGCAATCCGGCTGATCCGTTAATATTGAATATTTGGAGGCATTTTCCCATGGCAAACGAAAAAGAAAAAGTTGTTCTTGCATATTCCGGCGGTCTGGATACTACTGCCATCATTCCCTGGCTGAAGGAGACCTATGACTACGATGTAGTCTGCGTCTGCATCGACTGCGGACAGGGTGAGGAGCTCTCCGGACTTGATGAGCGCGCAAAAGCCTGCGGCGCTGCCAAGCTCTATATCCTGGATGTAATTGATGAGTTCTGCGATGAATACGTGGTTCCCTGCGTACAGGCACACGCTGTCTATGAGAATAAATACCTCCTTGGCACTTCCATGGCTCGTCCTCTGATTGCTAAGAAGTTAGTAGAGATTGCCAGAAAGGAAAATGCTACCGCTATCTGCCATGGTGCTACCGGCAAGGGCAACGACCAGGTTCGCTTCGAGCTTGGCATCAAAGCCCTGGCACCGGATATTAAGATCATCGCTCCCTGGAGAGATCCCAAGTGGGGCCTTGATTCCCGTGAGTCTGAGATTGAGTATTGCCACAAGCACGGCATACACCTTCCCTTCTCCACCGACAGCAGCTACAGCCGCGACCGGAATATCTGGCACATCAGCCATGAGGGTCTGGAACTGGAGGATCCCGCTAATAAGCCCAACTACGATCACCTGCTGGTATTAAGCGTTACACCTCAGAAGGCACCGGATGCCATCACCCATGTGACCATGACCTTTGAAAACGGCGTTCCCAAGACACTGAACGGTCAGGCCATGAAGGTCTCTGACATCATCCGCGAGCTCAACCGCTTAGGCGGCGCCAATGGTATCGGCATCATCGATATTGTTGAGAATCGTGTAGTAGGCATGAAGTCAAGAGGTGTCTATGAGACTCCCGGCGGCACGATCCTCTATGAGGCACATCAGCAGCTGGAAGAATTGATCCTGGATCGTGACACCTACGCTTTCAAGACCGAGATGGGCAGCAAGTTCGCAAGCCTGGTCTATGAAGGCAAGTGGTTCACTCCTCTTCGCGAGGCAGAGCAGGCCTTTATCGAGGCAACGCAGCAGTACGTCACCGGCGAAGTCAAGTTTGGTCTCTACAAGGGCAACATCATCCGTGAGGGCACTACTTCTCCTTATTCTCTCTACAATGAGAGTCTCGCTTCCTTTACTACCGGCGATCTGTATGACCACAAAGATGCCAACGGCTTTATCAACCTCTTCGGCCTCTCCTTAAAGGTTCGCGCCATGAAGATGCTGGAAGTAGAAAAGAAAAATGAGAACAAAGCCTGATCCGCAGATGGCAGGAACAGTATCTGTTTGAAAATAAAACCGTACTATCCTATGTTGTTTCATTAACCTGCCGTTTAGTACCATCCGCAACATGATCAACATAATCAGAAAGAGATGAATATACCTTCATCTCTTTCTTTTTTTACCATTTATAGCCTAGAAAAACTTCCTAAATCAGACGTGATTGCTTGCATCTCTCACTTTGATATCTTCATTCACAACAAGCAGATTCTTTTCTACGATCATGACAAATAGGTTTTATATTTACTTTTGTATGTGAATTCTGTATACGCTTTTTTGCCAGGTGATTGTATTTTAGCTGTCAATTTACTATACTTAAAAGATAATGACTGTCACCCGAAACAGCATCGTCTTCTATTTATCCTGTTCTGCAGAGACAGTCCGGAAAGGAATTTTATTCATGACCACGAAAACACTTCTTATCACCTATGCTCTGGTAATGAATCTCATTGCTTTTTTCACCATGGGAATAGACAAAAGAAAAGCTGTCAAGCACGCCTATCGTATCCCTGAGGCCACCCTCTTTACACTATCCGCCATGGGAGGCAGCATCGGCTCTCTCCTTGGCATGTATTATTTTCACCATAAGACCAGAAAGATTTATTTTAGGATTGGCATGCCTGCCATTCTGATTATCCATATTCTTTTGCTTCTCGCTTTTCGTTTTTATTTCAGCGACATAAGTTATATGAGTTAAGACACACTTCCCTTGCGATATTCTTCTCCTTTGCCGCGTTAAATTGCGGTATGAAAAGGAAAGGATGCGTGAGAATATATAAAAGCATATATTTTATACTGCTGTTTGTGCCGCAGGCGTCACAGACAGCCACATGTAGACATGTTGCCGTATCACTAAAGCAAATTTAAGAGTAAAATCAATGACTCTTCGGCACAGACCGCCTGCGGAATGGGGGCCAACATGCATATTGCGATTTGTGAGGATAATATTGCAGACAGACACCAGACAGAGCGGCTGATGAATCGACAGGCTCAATCACGCCGCAACGACGAGGATGGATACTACATTGACTCTTACGGAAATGTGGATGCCATCATGCCCTTTTCTTCCCGATATGATATATTCCTGATTGATATGGTGCACTCTGAATGCAACGGATTAGAACTGGCTAAGCGTCTGCAGGAAGCCGGCGCCCATGGCTATTTCGTGCTTTGCAGTTCTTCTATCAACTACGCTGCTCTTTGCAGTTCACAGCAGCTGGATGATACACACTTTCGCTTTCTGTCTAAGCCCATTAAAAGTGCTGAACTGACCGCTCTTTTAGACGAACTGATTCCCTTAGCCTCTGAAAAAGAAGAAGTTATTGAACTGCGGGGACTGCACATCAATGAAACTCTCTACGTACGTCCCCAGGAGATTCTCTATGCTGTCTCTGAAAAAGGAAACACCAATGTCTTTCTCACCAAGGAACGTTCCTTGCTGGTAGCCGGAGAACCATATCGTCTCTACCTCACTGTGGAGGATAACCCCTATTTTTCTCCCGTCAGCGAACATGCTTTTATCAATGTAGCACATGCTTCTTCCATTTCCATGTTCTCTATTGTCATGGACGATCATCATAAGTTCAAAGTCTCTCCTTATTTTACCGGTCCTATTAAGAAGCAGCGTCAGCAGCTGATAGATCATGATATGCTTTCCATATAAAAAGCACGAATCTACAGTACAAATCAAAGCTTCACTTCTCTTTTGAGAAACACCGCAATGATGAACAGTACCCTGTGTACAACAACAAAATCCCGGGATTTTATCAATAAAATTCCGGGATTTTTGTACTTCATTACCTATGTATCATATTCTGCATTCTCTGCGCAAATCAGAATTGCAAAGATTAATTGCCGCACGCTGCATAGCATGCCTCATCAGATCCATTTCACATCCATCACTTTACGCATTTACGATTACGCCGCCGTCATTGGCATAAAGAGAATTTAATCCGCTGGTTTCAAGGATCAGGACCTGCTTAAAGCTTGCCTTTGCCTCCACGTATTTCTGCAGCTGTTCTGCCCGGTCCGGGCAATTGCAATGAGAGATGATCAGCACTCTCTCTTGGGGATCCTTTACCTCCACTGCCACGTGATCAGCAATGCGCATCAGTGCCTTCTTCATCCCCATAGCCTGCCCCTTCATGATAATTTCGCCCTTATGAGAGCCCATGACAGGCTTGATGTTTAAAGTGCTGGCAAGGAGAGCTTTTACACCGGTAAGTCTGCCGTTTTTCTTTAAAGTCTCCAGATTGTCCAACACAAAGTAGGTCTTTTGCTGGTCCCGGAATGCTTCCACTTCCTTAACGACATCTTCAAACTCCAGTCCGGCCTCTTCCTTTTCGATGATACGAAGCAGGAGATTTGTCTCTCCGCCGGCAGTGGACTCTGAATCAAAGACATGAATCTTTCTGTCCTCATGATCCTCCTCATAGATAGAGACGCCAAGCTTCGCACTGTTATAGCTGCCGCTCAGATGAGAAGAGATTGTGATAATATAAACCCGCTCTGCCTCCGATTTCTCGATGCACTCTCTGAAGCCATCCGGGGAAGGACAGGCAGACTTTGCTACCCCCTCATACTCTGCCACTTTCTTAAGAAACTCTGCCTGATCAAAATTCGCATCATCCTGGATATACCAGTTCCCCACTTGCAAGCCAAAGGGCACCTTCTGTATTCTTCCGTCTTCTTTCAATGCTGAGGGAATCTCACAGGAACTGTCCACGATGATCGTAAAACCCATAGTCCTTATCTCCATTCCGCAGGCTCTCGCACTGCTGTTTTATATTTTAACATCTGGTTTTTAAAACTATGTTAAGTTTACCTTGCCAAGGGAAAGTTGTAAAGTACCTACTGCACTCTGCCATCAAATTTCAAGTCTGGCCCATGCAATGGCAAAAATTTGACGCATCACAGAAACCGCGTTACCATAGGTAATGTCTGCACGCTCTTTCTTTTCCTGCATCTGCATGCAGATTTCTCATTATAATGTAAACAGCACATCTGCCCCCTGCAAGGAGGATACCATTCCATATGATCGCATTAAAAATCACCAAACTGGGCAGCTTCATGGGAAAGCTGCTTTCCTCTGACTGCTTTGACAGCTTCCTGTTAGAAGAAGCTTCTATTTCCATGGGGATTACCATGCAGCTGGACGGACATCTGAACCGTTCCTTTTATACAAAGGAAGAATGGGACATGCTATCCAGACGTGGCTATGACCTGACTCCCTGGAAGAATGTACGTCCCCTCTGCCACGAATTTATCAAAGGCAAAAAGGCACCGGCAGCTTTTCACATCATATTACACTTAAATCCGGATGCCATCTCTTCCCTATTGGAAAAAGGTGGTGCCCAGATCGAATCAGCGCAGATTCGCGCCCTCCTTATAGGTATACGCTATGATGGTGCCGGCGCTGTGGTAACCACCGGAATTTCTACCCACACCTTTACCATGGACAAAAGCGCCGACGGCGTGTGGGATCAGGCGGTGCAGCAATTCTTTACCGCTAAGGAGATTTCTTATGAAGTTCTTTAAGGAAATACAGATTACATCAGCATTTTCTTAAGAAATTACACTTACCAAGAGAAATAGACCAAAAGAATAAATATCTCTGTGCGTTCCCATCATCGACTGTACCTCGCCCCTTCCTATACGACTCCGGCTCGTGAATTTTCGGCTGGCGAGTGAGTTCTGTTCCCCTCTTGTTTTTTATCCTGAACTTTCTGTTTTAACAGTTGTCATCCCTGCGGTGACGTGCTAGAATGTGGAAAGCAAAAACAAGCATATCAGAGGAACAGAAACTTTGATCCGTCCGTCGCCTTTATGCGGCCGTTCAGAAAGGTAAAGTTTGAAAAAATGCGAACAAACGTGATAAGATTAAAAGCAATTGCATATTCCAATCAGGACGGATTCCTTATTTAAAGAATCGAAGAGGTTTTATTCTTCGATTCTTTTTTTACGGAGAAAATCCTTTCAACCATCTCACGATTTCTATTCCAATATTTTCTGTTCCCACGCAGCCACCTATGATTTTGCAGGAAAGGAGACCAAACAATCATGTTAAGACACCTGATGAACCCCCTTGACCTATCCGTGGATGAATTGAATCATCTCTTCCTTCTGGCCGACGATATCAAGGAACATCCCGATAAATATGCCCATGCCTGTGCCGGTAAAAAACTGGCTACTCTTTTTTATGAGCCCAGTACCCGCACCCGCCTGAGCATCGAAACAGCTATGCTCAATTTGGGAGGAAGCACCATGGGATTTGCCGATGCCAACAGTTCCTCTGCTGCCAAAGGTGAGACCGTAGCGGATACCATACGTGTCATCTCCTGCTTTGCGGATATCTGTGCCATTCGTCATCCCAAGGAGGGTGCTGCCATGGTCGCAGCCAACTATTCTTCCATTCCCGTGATCAATGCCGGAGACGGCGGACATCAGCATCCCACGCAGACGCTGGCAGACCTTCAGACCATCCGTTCTTTAAAGGGACGTCTTGATCATTTCACCATCGGTCTTTGCGGCGACCTGAAATTCGGCCGTACGGTGCACTCTCTGATCAATGCCTTATCCCGCTATGAGGGCATTCACTTCGTTCTTATTTCCCCGCAGGAGCTGCGCGTACCGGACTATATCACAGATATGCTCAAGGACAAGGGCATCACTTATGAAGAAGTCATCCGCCTGGAAGATGTAATCGGCGATCTGGATATTCTCTATATGACTCGCGTTCAGAAAGAGCGCTTCTTCAATGAAGAAGATTACGTGCGCCTGAAGGATTTTTACATTCTCAATACAGATAAACTGAAAAAAGCAAAGCCGGACATGTATATCCTCCATCCGCTTCCCCGCGTCAACGAGATCGCAGCCGATGTGGACAAAGATTCCCGGGCCGCTTACTTTAAACAAGTGCAATACGGTGTTTATATGCGCATGGCTTTAATCCTGACATTATTGGATATTGATGTTGCATAATCATGCATTTCCATTCATTGGACAATTATTGGATGCCGTCTGCAGCATCCATGCAGCGCCCATACAGCATTCATACAATGCCCATGCAGCATGAATGCTTAATCACACAGATGCCGCAGACAAAATACGCCATAGGGAGGTAATCATGCTGAACGTAGGAAAAATCGAAGAAGGTTTCGTATTGGATCATATCAAGGCAGGCCGGGCTATGTTTATTTATCATCAGTTGGGGCTGGATAAACTGGACTGCCCGGTAGCTATCATTAAAAACGCCCGCAGTGACGTGATGGGAAAGAAAGACATTCTGAAAGTAGAATGTGATGTAGATACCCTGGATCTGAATGTTCTTGGCTTCATTGACCATAATATCACCGTCAATGTCATCAAAAACGGAGAGATTACAGAGAAAAAGCTCCTCACCATGCCCAAACAGATCAAAGGAGTCATACGATGCAGCAATCCTCGCTGCATTACCTCTGTGGAGCATGATCTGCCCCAGATTTTCTATCTCTCCGATGAAAAGAGAGAAACCTATCGCTGCCGCTATTGCGATGAAAAATTCACTGCAAAAGACGAAGGAGAATATTAATACGATAGGTTGATAGGCGACGCCATGCTGTTTATCTGATTTCCATCTATCTTCCATCTATCGCCGCTTAGCCCTTGGGAGATGGAAATCAGTATTTCACTTTGTTTTTAGAAAGATTTCCCTTTTCACCTCTTGCACGGTTGGTAGTTTTGTGTTACGTTATATGTAGTTTTAAATACTACATGTGATAAAGATAAATTCTATAATGCTATAAAGAATAGAAGTACATAGGCAAAAGCCTATAAAACTACGTACCGGAAGAAGAAATGCTTCTACACTAACTTTTCTCCCACATATCGGTAGTGCCGCACAGAAAGGGGAATCATTATGACAACAAAAGAATTAAAGAGCTATTTAAAAGATCATCTGGTACCCGATCGTCTGTATGATTTAAAGAGCAATCACAAGAACAGACTTTGCATGGAAAAGGCTAAGAATGGCTATGAGATTTATTTCAGCGATCACAAGGAAAAAGTAGGTCTTCTCCACTTCGCTACCGAATCAGAAGCCTGCCAGCGCATGAAGGAAGAAATCAGCAAGCTGATGGTTTCTCTGTATGGATTAAGCTTTGTAAGCTAATCGCAAACAACCCTTTGCAGTAGTAAATCAATAAATTGATCAAAAAAAGCTGACAGAATCGCTCTGTCAGCTTTTTTCATTTATAATTTGATTGATGTTTAAAGCCAGAACGTTTTATTCGATTATCATTTAAATCTCGAATATTTCATCCGATTAGCTTTTAAACTCGAACATTTCATCCAATTGACATTTAAAACTAGAATATTTCACCCGATTGACTTTTAGAGTTCAAATATTTCATCCGATTTACAAATATCGCGATTCTTATTACTGCACACTGAGCAGAGTATCTACATCCTTCCGTGGCGGTGCTGCGGGATCCTGATCCGGGTGACCAATGGAAATAAGTGCTGCTACGGTCTGTCCCTCAGGAATGTCTAATACCTCCGCTACCTTTGCAGGATCGTAAATGCCCATAATCACGGTGCCAAGCCCCTTAGCATGAGCAGCTAAGCAGAATGTCTGCGCTGCAATGCCGGCATCGAAGGACTGCCAATGCTTCTCTAAGGATGTGGAGTAGCTGCCGTCTCTCTCATAGCCGGAACGTCCGGTGATCATCGTCAACACCATCAAAGCCGGTGCTCCCTCTATGATGTCTGTATTGTGGGTAAAGCCAAGCACACAATCCTTAGCAATCTTCTCAATCTTTTCCCGATCCTGTACCAGCACGTAACGTGCCACCTGGGTATTCTTCCAACTGGGTGCAAAGGCAGAAACCTCTACAATTTCTTTGATTTCCTCTGCACTCACCGGCTCCTTGGTGAAGCTGCGGATACTGCGTCTTGTCTTCAGGCATTCTATTGCTTCCATAGTGTTCTCCTTTTCAGATAATTATAATTAAATTCAGATAACCTACTTTATTATCACGTCTGCACACGCAAAAGTCAAGCTTGGGAAAAAGTCGATTAAAGCGTTTTCCAAGCCTGATTTGCAATGCGAAGCAGCAAATTCCCTTGTCAATCCGTACACCCTTCTCGGAACACGGCCGGGCATCATAGGTAAAATCAAATTTAACTCCAACATCAAAATACGGATAGAAAAATAATGTGCACTCTTTCAATTGCGAACCCGTGGCTGCTGTGCTATAGTAATCCTACATGCGCAAGACCGGCACAGTCAAATATCAACATCACGAAACAGCATCTCTTTTAATCACATCGGAGATTCCCCTTCGCGAGATTCTCCTCGTGCTGTCGCAGCAAGCTGTGACATTACATATAGAGGTAAACATGAACGAAAAATTTTTTGATCTGAAAAAAGAAAAGCAGGATCGCATGATCAATGCCGCCCTGAAGGTATTTTCTGAACACGGATACAATCACGCCAGCACCGACGAGATTGTCAGTGAAGCTTCCATCAGTAAAGGTCTGCTTTTCCACTACTTCGAAAGTAAAATGGGACTGTATACGTTCCTTTATGACTATTGTACTCGCGTGATCGTCTTAGAGCTCTCCTCCAGCGTCAGCAGAGAGCGCTCAGACTTTTTCTCTCTGCAAAATGAGATACTGATGACAGAAATGAATCTCTGCCGCCAGTATCCCTATATGCTTCTTTATCTGGAATCTGCCAAAAAAGAGACCGATCCTGCCATTACAGAAGCCATCTCCTCCAATCAGAAGCAGATTTCCAACTGCTACCATAACCTGGAGGGGCGAGCGGACTGCACTGCTATCGGTAAATCAGATGATGTACAGAGACTGATCAATATTTTCCGCTACACCAAACTGGAATTGATGCGCGATCAATTTCGTAAAAATGACGTAGACATGGATCACCTGTACGAATCAGTGGCAGCGCACCTAGGGTTGCTGCAGCGACTAATGACAGTCTGATTAACTGCCTCGACTACAAATTTGTCCTGCATCAGCACAAGAACATCAACCTAAAAAGTCGCGTGCTCACAAACCTCTCACGTTATCTCCATTTATCTCCTTTATTTTTTCATTCTATAGGGCGGCTCCCCGGGGAAGCCGCCTTTTAGTTTCTGCATCCCCCGCTGCACGGCATCCTTAGAATTTTTCCAATCCGCATCCTTATTCTGATAATCGAATTTTTCAACCAGCCAGGAAACATCCTCGGCCATACGCTCCATATTTCGCTGCATCAGCGCAAATATTGTCTCAAAAAACTGTTCTTTTTCCTTTTCCGGAATTTCCTGCTGTGCTCTCTCGCACAAATCCCCAAAGTGATGGAGGCAAAAGCCGTTGCTTTTCTCTATATTTTCCCGAAAAACCACATCCTTTTCCCAGAGATAGAAAAAAGTAGAAAGATAACGATCATAGGTTTCCCGTTCCTGTCTGCATATAAAGCAGGAACTGTCTTTCTGCCTTACCCAGGCGGCCACTGAATCTGTGCAGGCAACTTCCGAATCTGCTGCATTGCTGCTCTTTCCGGCAATACTTCCTTTTCTGAATCTACCGAGAATGGTCGTACCCTTCCCCCCTGCAGCGTGCTTCCTGATCTGTTCCTGCAATTCCCGATTCATCTGCTGGTAGTGGGTCTTTAGAATCCAGGCATTCCCCAGCGTATTACCGTAATCAAAAAGTTCTTTAAAATGTCGGCGGCAAAAGCCCTCCCGATCTGTCATGTCCCGAACGTCGCTTTCCATATAGGAGGCGCCGGCGCCCAGAGTAAAGTCCAGCAGATCTTCCTCCACTTTCTTTTCGACCGCGCAAAGAGGGCATTCTCCTCCGGCAGCCACTGCATCGTTTAATGGAATGGTATAGAGTTTTTCCTTCATAGCCACGCCTCCTTTAATCTATTTAAGCCCTCTGTAATCTCCTCCGGCCGAAGGGCAGCATAACCCAGCATCAATGTCGGACCATGATCTGTATTCTCAGGAAGAGGTAATTCCGGGATGAGGTTTTCAGACATCGGATAGACCTGCACGCCTTTTTGGAGTGCTTTCTTTGCCAGACTTTTCTCAACTATTTGATTCACCTGCTGCACCTGCCATGTATTTTGACCAGATTTCGTCTGCATTCCTGTACTTGCATTCATTATCTCCGTCATATCCCATTCCGTACGCTTTACAGTAAGTAACAAATGCAGACCGGCGCCGGCGCCGGTAATCTCAAACTTTCTTCTGAAGGGATGCAGCCCCTGCAGGACCAGATCGTGCTTTCCACGGTAGATATTGCGCATCTTATTCAGGTAACGCTCAAAATATCCCTCTCTTATAAATTCATCCAGAATTCCCTGGTCAATGCGGGAAACTGTAGAGGAAAAAAAGCGGCATCTCTCCTTATATCTTTCCACCAGTTCCCAAGGCAGTATCATAAAACTGATGCGGATTGCCGGCGCAATCGATTTACTGAAGGTGCCTATGTAAATTACGCGCCCGAATCTGTCCGAGGCCTGCAGAGAAGGAACCGGTTTTCCCCGGTAGCGAAACTCAGAGTCATAATCATCCTCTATCAGATAACGATCTTTTTCAGCTCCTGCCCAGCCCAGTAGCTCCGCTCTTCTGGCAATAGGCATCACTATTCCCGTGGGAAATTGATGGGAAGGCATGACATAAGCCAGCTGTGCACCGCTTTCTTCCAGGGCATCTGCACGCATTCCCTGTCTGTCCATGGCAACCGGCTTGACCTGATAGCCGAAAGAACTGAAGATCCTATAAGCCCGCAGATAAGTAGGATCCTCCATGGCAATAATTTTTCCTTCTCCCAGGATATGACGCAGCAGCATCAGCAGATAGTCATTACCCGCTCCTACTACAATCTGCTCCGGATCACAGGACACCCCCCGGGACAGATGCAAGTAATGGGCAATGGTTGCCCGAAGGGAATAATCTCCGCAGGGCTCTCCTAATGCAAACATTTCCGACCGTGCATCTACCAAGGTATTCTTGGTGATCTTTTTCCATGTAGCGTAGGGAAAAAAAGACATGTCAATGCGACGGGGAGAGAAATCTATTGCAGAACTGTCATCTCGAAATTCTCTGCTTTCTGCCGGTGCGGCCGCTCTCCCAGGCTCTCTCTTCTCCATATTCCCCAGATTGTAGAGATTATCAATACCGCAGACAAAATATCCCCGGTTCTTTTTAGCTTCCAGATATCCCTCACTTACCAGCTGGTCGTAGGCCAATTGCGCCGTGCTGCGGGAGACCTGCAAATATGCTGCCAAAGAACGCGTAGAGGGAAGCTTCTCGTTTTCAAGAAGCTTCCCCTCTCTGATTTCACGCTTTATATAGGCATAGATCTGTTCATATAAATGTCCGCCTTCCGGCGTAAAGCTAATGCTTAATTCCACCTGTGGCTCCTTTATTCCTTAAGTCCTAAAGGCGTAAAAGGACAGAACTTTTGTCTCTTTTGCACTGCTCTGCAGTGTTTTTTACGCCTTAGGCAGTACGAAAGAGCTCTTTAATCCCACGATTCTGTTAAAGACAGGTGCGCCTTCCTTAGAATCCTTGTAATCCGCACAGAAATAACCGTTTCTGACGAACTGGAAGCGGTCATAGGCCTTTGCCTGTGCCAATGCCGGCTCCACATATGCCTGACAAACAGTGAGAGAATTGGGATTCAGATTCAAAGATCCATCCTCGTTGTAAACACCCTTTTCCTCATCGATGATATTCTCATAAAGGCGCACAGTGCAGGGAACCGCGTCTGCTGCATTCACCCAGTGAATGGTGCCCTTGACCTTGCGACCAGTAAAACCTGTGCCGCACTTAGTCTCCGGATCATAAGTGGCATGAATCACTGTCACATTGCCTGCCTCATCCTTTTCGCAGCCGGTGCACTTCACGAAATACGCATTCATCAGGCGCACTTCATTACCGGGGAAGAGACGATAATACTTCTTCGGCGGCTCCTCCATGAAGTCCTCCTGCTCCACCCAGAGCTCACGGCTAAAGGTAATCTTACGAGTGCCAAGGGCAGGATTTTCCATATTATTGTCCGCAATCAGTTCCTCTGTCTGTCCCTCAGGATAGTTGTCAATGATCAGTTTCACCGGATGGATCACTGCCATCATACGATTGCAATTAGGCTTTAAATCTTCGCGAATGCAATACTCCAACATCGCATCGTCCACAGAGGACTGGCTCTTGGAAATACCGCACAGCTCTACGAATCGCTTGATGGATGCGGGGGTATATCCTCTTCGGCGAAGCGCCGCGATAGAAACAAGCCTGGGGTCATCCCAGCCGTCCACAATCTGCTGTTCCACCAGCTTTTTGATATAGCGCTTTCCGGTCACTACATTGGTCAGATAGAGCTTTGCAAACTCAATCTGTCTGGGGGGATGCGGATATTCTGCCTCTCTGACCACCCAGTCATACAGCGGTCTGTGATCCTCAAATTCCAGGGTACAAATGGAGTGTGTAATCCCCTCAATAGCATCCTCAATGGGGTGAGCAAAATCGTACATGGGATAAATGCACCACTTGTCACCGGTGTTCTGATGGGACATATGCGCCACACGGTAAATAATGGGATCTCTCATGTTGATGTTAGAGCTGGCCATATCGATCTTGGCCCGCAGGGTCTTCTCCCCGTCGGCAAACTCTCCGTTTTTCATTTTTTCAAACAGAGAAAGATTTTCCTCGATACTGCGGTCGCGATTAGGATCATCGGTACCGGGCTCTGTCAATGTGCCGCGATACTCTCTCATCTGCTCAGCAGTCAGATCAGATACATAGGCCTTTCCCTTTTTGATCAGGCGGACTGCCACTTCATACATTTCATCAAAATAATCGGAGGCAAAGAATAATCTATCCTCCCAGTCAGCCCCCAGCCATGCCACATCCTGTTTAATAGACTCTACAAATTCAGACTTTTCCTTTGTAGGGTTCGTGTCGTCAAAGCGCAGATTGAACTTTCCGCCATATTCCTGTGCCAGACCATAGTTAAGCAATATGCTCTTTGCGTGGCCGATGTGCAGATAACCATTGGGCTCGGGAGGAAAACGGGTATGCACCGTATCATAAACGCCCTCAGCCAGATCCTTGTCGATGGCCTGCTCGATAAAATTCCTGCTCTCGACCGAACCTGTCTCTTCTTTCTTTACTTCCTCTAGGTCACTCATAATAATCCTCATTTCTGAACAGCTTCACTCACAATATATTTCCTGCCAGCCATGCCTTTTTCGGCCTAGCTGACAGGATCTTTAGTATTATAACAGATTTTATTCGTCTACAGAATAGTTCGGTGCTTCTTTTGTGATGTGAATATCATGAGGATGGCTCTCACGCAGAGATGCTGCGGTAATCTTTACAAACTTGCTGTCGCTGCGCAGGGTCTCTAAATCCTGTGCGCCGCAGTAACCCATACCGGCACGGATACCGCCGATGAGCTGGAATACAGTATCCTCTACAGAACCCTTATAAGCCACACGGCCTTCTACGCCTTCCGGCACCAGCTTCTTTGCGTTTTCCTGGAAATAGCGGTCCTTGCTTCCGTTTTCCATAGCGGAGATAGATCCCATGCCGCGGTAAACCTTGTATTTTCTTCCCTGATAGAGCTCGAACTCTCCCGGGCTCTCTTCGCACCCTGCAAAGATGGAACCCATCATGCATACGCTGCCGCCGGCTGCCAGTGCTTTGGTCATATCACCGGAGTACTTGATACCGCCGTCTGCGATGACCGGAATGCCATATTCCTTAGCCACTGCGTAGGCATCCATGATGGCACTGACCTGCGGTACGCCGATACCGGTGACTACACGGGTAGTACAGATAGAACCGGGACCGATACCTACCTTGACAGCGTCTGCGCCGGCCTCAATCAGGGCTCTGGTTCCCTCACCGGTAGCTACATTGCCGGCGATTACATCCAGATCCGGATAGTGCTCCTTGATCATGCGAAGGCACCGCAGCACATTTTCGGAATGACCGTGGGCACTGTCTAAGACGATTACGTCCACCTTGGCATCTACCAATGCTGCCACTCTGTCCAGCACATTGGCGGTAATGCCTACGCCTGCGCCGCAGAGAAGTCTGCCCTGTGAATCCTTGGCAGCCAAAGGATATTTGATGGTCTTCTCAATATCTTTGATGGTGATCAGACCTACCAGATTATAGTCGTCATCTACGATAGGGAGTTTTTCCTTCTTGGACCTGGCCAGAATCTGCTTGGCATCCTCCAGGGTGATGCCCTCCTTAGCAGTTACCAGATTTTCACTGGTCATGGACTCCTTGATCTTCTTCGTGTAGTCAGTCTCGAATTTCAGATCACGGTTGGTGATGATGCCGACTAACTTTCTGCCCTCTGTGACAGGGACACCGGAGATACGGAACTTACGCATCAGTGCCTCTGCATCCGCCAATGTATGCTCCGGAGAAAGAGAAAAAGGATCTGTGATGACACCATTCTCAGAACGCTTTACCTTATCGACCTCTTCTGCCTGTGCCTCAATGGACATGTTCTTATGGATGATACCGATACCACCCTGTCTCGCCATGGCGATTGCCATGCGATTCTCTGTTACCGTATCCATGCCCGCACTCATCATAGGGATATTCAGGGCGATCTTCTTGGTCAGGTGGGTAGAAATATCCACCGAATTGGGAATCACCTGTGAGTAAGCGGGTACCAGCAGGACATCGTCAAAAGTAATGCCTTCACCGATTATCTTTGCCATTCTCTGTCTCCTCTCCTTCTCTTTCTGTCTTACTGTCTGGTTACATGCTGTTAAGTTTTCGCAGAATGTCCCGAAAAACTATGACACCGCATCTGACACTGCTTATAGCTTATAAAAGAACGATTCCGTCCTCCTGTGTCCCGCCGCATCACCTGTGGGTCTAACTGCTGCCTTGTATCATAAAGCAGTCCTGCGACTGCTCTATACCTTTGTAATGTAGAAACTATTCCGAACATTCCTGTATAGCATCAGGAATTAAACGTCTTTCTGGGAGCAAACATACGGATGGCATTTACCATCTCTTCACTGGGCTCCAAGATCAGCTTGGTATCGCCGTTCAAAAACATGAGATATCTGGGATCCGGCTGTTTCTCTTCATGAGAACTGAAATCCAGTTCACGCGCCTTTCTGTTTTTATAATCATCCAGATGATAGGAAGTAATAGGGGCTAAGATCTCCATTTTTTCCAGGTCATACTTACCGATCTCCTTGCGATGGCTTAGATTCATAATCTTAGCCAGACGAAGTTCTCTGTCCAGATAGGTATATTCATATTCGATATTCACATTGCGGGAAACAAAAAAGGCTGCAATGCCGCACACCACAGCTACGATGAATCCAAGCCAGAGTCCGGTGCACCCTATCAGAAAGAAAGCTACTGCCAGCGCAATCGTCAAAATCTTTAAAAACTTCATTACTGTGCTGTCTTTTCTCTTTACTACTACTTCAATACATCCTGTATCCATTTTTAATCTCCATTTCTGAGCAGCAGACACCCTGCCTCGGCATCTGCCGCTGATTTTTAATATATTATTACAGGTTTTTTAACTTTGCAATAGCTTTTGCAAAATCTTATACCATGTATAAGTACTGCTTATAACATAATTTACCATCGATGACTTCTGGTTCTCCACACTATAACATCAATGCTCCCACAGATAATCCAGCATCTTTAACGCCATATCCTGTCTCTCCGAGGAAACCAATACGCCGCAGACAGGCACGATATCACCATAAAAATTGGTGGTAGAAAAATAGGGTGCCTCTGTCAGGATCACACCCACGGGGATGGGATCTTCCATAGTGGAAGGATTCGGGCTCACGAATACATCTTTCTTTTCCTGCTCCAGCAAAGCCGCTGCCTTAGCGTCTGCCTCAGCCGTCAGAGGATTGGAATCAATATCATCCGCATCTTCTGCATCCTCTGTCGCACCTGTGTTATCCCCCTCGGCATTCTCCGTCGCTCCGCTTTCTGAAAAAGTCGCGTCACTTTCCGCCTCCGCAGCCTGCTCATCCAGTGAAGAGGAGTTCTCATATTCCTCAATTTCCTTGCCGTCTATGTAATAGAAATAAGGGGAATACTTTTCAATCTGTTCCTCGCTTAAAATATCCCGCAGGTCCGTAAACATGCCGCTTCTGGCATAATTATGAAAATTATAGGGATCTGCTGTCAGCACATCCAGATCCTTAGCCGCAGAATACGCCATGATTTTCATAGAAGTCGCCGCCTCCACCTGCGACTGGGCCCCTCCGGGCGTAATATAGGAGGACGTGTCGATGGTCACGGAATATTTGCCGGTATCAATCCCTGCATACCGAATAAACGACTCCTCGATCCAGTCGGTACTGTAGGTAAGATCCGTATTGGAACCGTTTAAAAACATAGCGTTGACAGCAGTAGGCTTGTTCGAGGCAATGCTTTTGATTAAACTGATGAGAATCACTGCCACCACAATCACCGCTGCTGTGGGCCATTTGTAATAGGTCATAAAATAGGAAAAATGTGCCTTAAAGCCTTTTCCTTTGAGCTTTTTGTGCTCTGCTCTTATTTCTTCTGATACACTCATGGAAAAACCTCCCTTTTTGATCAATAAATCTATCTTACACTTTAACCATGCAGTGACTCAAGAATTCGCCCGGAAATTTCATTTTTTTTTCAGACATCCTGGATTTCCATTTTTCTATAAGCAAAGCCACCAC
This sequence comes from bacterium, assembly GCA_963593905.1. GTDB lineage: Bacteria > Bacillota > Clostridia > Lachnospirales > Lachnospiraceae > CAG-791. The sequence goes on from CAVBBL010000003.1 coordinate 104,919, forward strand.
CCAAATCAAAGTTTCTAATCAAAGCCATGTTTCTCTTTTATGAAGCTTCGCAACGCCAAACAGCACCTTACGCTGACAAATGAAAAGGGATCCATTGCTTTCCTACAGCAATGAATCCCCTTTTCGATCCTTCCGATTCAATTATCAGGTCCAGATGTTAAATTTCCTTCCCCACACACCTTGCCAAAAGAGACTCCGCCTAAACAAAATCCCTTGCTAAGGATTTGCAGGGAAATGGACGCTTTGCAGCGCCAATCCAAATCCAGCGAGAAAATGCCTTCATCATCACTTTCCTAATCTTTACAGCTGTGTCATTACAAAAATATCATAGATTGCGTTGACAGCTGTCTCAAAGTCTTTATTTTCCACGCCGATGATGATATTGAGCTCACTGGAACCCTGATCGATCATACGCACATTTACATTGGCATGAGCCAAGGCAGAGAAAATCCTGCCTGCCGTTCCACGCATGGAGCGCATTCCCCGACCTACTACCGCGATCAGTGCCAGATCAGACTCAATCTCAATAGAATCCGGAGATGCCAGACGATGAATGGCAGAGACCACATGGTGCTCCTTATCCAGGAATTCGTCCTCATGCACCACGACTGTCATAGTATCAATGCCGGAAGGCATGTGTTCGATGGAAATGCCGTTTTCCTCGAAGGCCTGCAGCACCTTGCGGCAGAAACCAATCTCGGAATTCATCAGTTCCTTATTGATCAGTACCGTACAAAAGCCCTTCTTGCCTGCGATGCCGGTGACCACGAACTCCGGCTTCTGACAGGTACTCTCCACGATCCAGGTACCCTCATCCTCCGGCTTATTGGTATTGCGGATGTTCACCGGAATCCCCTCCCTGCGAACCGGGAAGATAGCTTCCTCATGAAGCACAGAGGCACCCATGTAGGAGAGCTCTCGAAGCTCACGATAGGTAATGGATTTAATGGAAACAGGATTCTTTACAATGCGGGGATCAGCAATCAGGAAGCCGGATACATCTGTCCAGTTCTCGTATACGTCCGCCTTGCAGGCTCTTGCCACGATAGCGCCAGTGATATCCGAGCCGCCTCTGGAGAAGGTTTTGATCTTGCCGTCATAGGCTACGCCGTAGAAACCGGGAATAACTGCTTTCGGTGTCTTGGCCAGACGTTCTCCCAACACTCTGTTGGTCTTTTCGGAATCAAAATGTCCATTCTGATCAAAAAAGATCACCTGTGCAGGATCGATAAACTCATAGCCCAGATAGGCAGCCATCACCAGACCGTTTAAATACTCACCGCGGGATGCCGCGTAATCCTTTCCTGCCTTGTTTTTAAAATTCTTTTCAATTTCTGCAAACGTATCATCCAGGGAAAAATCCTTAAGCGCAAGTCCTGTGATGATTTCCTTATAACGATCCTTAATTTCTTCAAAAGCGTCCTTAAAATCAATGCCCTTTTTTGCCATCGCGTAGCAGCTATAGAGCATATCGGTGACCTTGCGATCCTTGTCAAAACGCTTGCCCGGCGCAGAATCCACCACATAGACCCGGGATGCATCGGCACGAATGATATCCCCAACCTTCTTAAACTGTGCAGAATCAGCCAATGAACTGCCGCCGAACTTTACTACCTTTTTCATGAATACCCGTCTCCATTCTATCGTTTTTCTTTTATTCTTCTGATCCGAAAAGTCTGTCGATCAGCTTATTACCCACAGCAAAGAAGTTGCCGCTCTTTTCCGCTTCCTTTTCATTGTAAAGCCAGTCATGTGTCTGAGGCTTTGTGCTGTCATAAAGCATATAGGGAATCGGCTTATCCGTGTGTGTCCTCTTAAGAATCGGCGTGGGATGATCCGGCATGATCAACATACGATATTCTACACCGGCCTGATCAAGCTTACCTTTCAGTCTGCCGATTACTCGCTCGTCCAGATACTCGATAGCCTGGATCTTTTTCTCTGCACTGCCCTGATGACCCATCTCATCCGGCGCTTCCACGTGGATATAAGCAAAATCATAATCCTCTTTCGTCAATGCGTCAAAGGCTGCATCAGCTTTTCCCTCATAATTGGTATGAAGGCCGCCGTTGGCGCCGGGCACTTCCACTACTTTCATGCTGCTGCCGGTGGCAATGCCCTTGAGCAGATCCACTGCAGAAATCATCACGCCTTTTTTTCCTGTCTTCTCTGAAAAAGAAGTCAGCGCCGGCTTTGTGCCTGCTCCCCAGAACCAACAGCAGTTGGCGGGATGCAGCCCCTTCTTTTTACGTTCCTGGTTTAAGGGATGGTCCTTTAAAAGCGTATAACTCTCCTTCATCATCTGCCGAAGCTTTTCATCCTGCGGCAAATACTGACCGATGGTCTGTCCCAACACATCATGAGGTGCAGTCAGCTCTGTGACGATACCCTTTTTCCAGATCAGGCAGTGACGATAGCTGGTCCCCACGTAGAACTGGTAGGTCTCATCCTGCATCTGATCCTTTACGGCATTTAAAAGGACAGCGCAATCCTCGGTGCTAATCTCATCAGCGCTGTGATCAATGATGGTCTGTTCCTCAAAGGGAAGGGACGGATCTTCGGAGATAGTGACAATATTGCAGCGGATCGCAATATCCGTAGGTTCCATATCGATACCGATGCTCAGCGCCTCCAGCGGAGAACGTCCGGAATAATAAATCTTCGGATCATAGCCAAGAACCGCCAGATTGGCTGTGTCAGATCCCGGCTTCATTCCCTTGGGAACGGTCTGTGTCATACCAATCTCCGACTGCTTTGCCAGCGCATCCATCACCGGTGTTGCCGCCGTCTCCAGCGGTGTCTTTCCATCTAACTGCGGCACCGGCTCATCAGCCATGCCATCTCCTAACACTACGATATATTTCATTCTTTCCTCCCTTGTCTGTGACAACGTCAGGCGAATTTTCCTGTACGATCATGCATGGATGCCGTAAACGACACCCACGCAGTTTGAAAGAAATGCCATCAGGCATTTCTTTCAAACTCACCTCCCTTGTCGCTGCTTGTCTGCGACATGAATGATGCCTGTTCAGGCCTTATCCTCCAACAGACGGATTTTATTCTTAAGCGTAGAAAGCTGTGCAGCCTTCTGATCAAACTCTTCCTCAGAGATGGGCGCTGTCAGGAAGGCGAACTCATCCACTGCAGACTCACATCTTACCTTCTCAATATCCTCACCGAAAAGCTGCTGCGCCAGTTCCTTCTCGGCAAAACTCACTCTCACAAACATTCTGCGGCAAATCGCTTTGTAATCGGAGACTGCCACGGACTCGCTGCTCCAGGTGCACCCCACGGTGGTACCGGCATTGCGTGCTGCATCCACTACATCCGCCACTACCGCACTGGCGGTAGGATTCTTACCTGCTCCTCTGCCGTAGAACATCAGATTATCTACCATATTGCCGTGTACATAGACGGCATTAAAGACATCGCTGACACTGTAAAGGGGATGCTCCTGCTGTACCAGGAAAGGCGCTGTGATGACAAAGATAGAGTCATCTGTCTCATTGCGGCGGCTGATGCCCAGCAATTTAATGGACATGCCCATGCTCCTTGCATAATCGAAGTCTGCAGCTGTAATACTGCTGATGCCTTCACAGTGAATATCTTCATAGTGCACGGTCTTACCGCACATCAGGGAAGAAAGAATGGCAATCTTGCGGCAGCAGTCATGTCCTTCGATATCCGCCTCGGGATTGCGCTCTGCATAGCCCTTATCCTGGGCATCCCGAAGTACAGCATCAAAATCTGCTCCCTCTCTGTCCATTCTGGTCAGAATATAATTGGTGGTTCCGTTTAAAATGCCGGTGATGGCATCGATATGCTCTTGCACAAGGCATGTATTCAAAGGTCTGATAATGGGAATACCGCCGCCCACACTGGCCTCGAAGAGATAGCTGCAGGCATTTGCCTTTGCTGTCTCCAATAGCTCCGGTCCGAAAGCAGCCACTAATTCTTTATTGGAAGTGCATACGCTGATGCCCTTCTCCAGCGCCTTTTTGCTGAAAGTATGTGCCGGCTCTTTGCCGCCCATAGTCTCGCAGATCACCTTGATCTCGGGATCCTGAAGAATAATATCAAAGTCATGTACCACTCTGTCGTGATAGGGACTGTCCGGGAAATCGCGCAGATCCAAAATATACTTTACATGGATACCCTCAGGAAACTGCTGCCGGATATCTTCCTGATTTTTGTCAATCACTTCTGCAACACCGCTGCCGACTGTGCCGAATCCCAATATTGCAATTTCTACCATTTGTTTCTTCTCCTATTCCTTTTATTCTTACTACTCCCTGCCGGTCACTTTTACTTTTCGTACACCCGGACAATGTTCCAGAGCCGTCAGCATACTGCTGATATTGCCGGTGGTCTCCGTGATCTGAATGCTGATGCTTAAGGAGGCCACGCCGTTTAAGGGAATACTCTGATGAATGGTCAGGATGTTAGCCTGATTCTCCGCGATGATCTCCAGCATATCCGACAAAAGCCCTGTCTCATCATTGATCTCAGCAAACAAAGTCAATGTCGTCCCCGCGGAGCTGTCGTGGAATTCCTCCACGTCATCCTTAAACTTATAATAGGAGCTTCTGCTGATTCCTACCTTTTCCACCGCATCGTTGATGGTCCTGGCGCCCCCGGATGCCAGAAGCTTGTTTACCTCCACAACCTTCTGCAGCACCTCCGGCACAGCTCTTTTTCTGATGAGATAATAGCCTGTTCCCTTACTGCTCATTCCTGCTCCTCTTATACTCGGCGTCAGCGTCTTTATTGTGCGGACATTTGTGCGCCAACGAAAGATATGTTACCACGGCTTTTTACCTATTGCAAGGATTTATGTGTACTTTTTAAAGACCTATTTTGTGAACTATAGGCGTTTCCTGCCAAAAGCAATACCAGCAAAGCCAACGCTGCCGCAGAAATCCCGCAAGCCATTCTAAAGCCATAAGGTCTGTAATCAAATCGGATCTCATGCTCCCCTGCCGGCACGCACACTGCCATCAGTCCGTAGTCAGCCCGAATGATCTTTGTCTCCTGACCATCCACCTTTGCTGTCCATCCCTTATCGTAAGGTACAGAGAAGAATACCAGATTTTCTTTATCCAATGCGGCGGTTGCTGAAAATCCGTCCTTATCAAAAGCAAAACTGCTGCATGCAGAGGATGCTCTATCGTCGCAGTATCCGTAAAAGGTATCCAAATCCATGGCCTCCTGCTCTGTATTTGTATCTTCCTGCATGAGATGACCATATGCCAGTGCATCCTCCTGCGATAGGATCAAATCCTTTACCAACAGCCGATCTGCCGCATCGTCTTTTTCCATCTCGTCATAATTCTCCTGCGTCATATAATAGTCGAAGGTAAATCCCATGGGAATATAATGATAATTTTCATAGACATCATAGCCGTTGGTGTCAGACTTTACCAATTCATAACCGGACATACCGCCCTTGTCCGAATAGGCGTTATCATGGGACACGAGAATATTCTCTATATAATATCGGACAGAAAGCAGCGCCCTGGCACCGATTCTGGAGAAAGGCAGATTGGACTCCACACTTCTTCGGATACCGATTCCATTATAGAAGCTGATAATGGAAGGGTTTACCGTACTCTCAAAGCAGTGGATGGTGGGATATCCCCACACCATCTCGTAGTTCGTAGAGGTGGAATCTGTTTCCACTCTCGAAAAAGTCTCTGTATCCGCTAACTCCGGCTTTGTCTGCAGCATCTGCTGCTGCCACTTCACGCCGCCGGTCCAGGCGATGATGGTATTGCCGTTATAGAGCACTGCCATGGTGCAAAGCACTGCGCACATTCCCACCAGGAAGATGCTCCTTTTTGTGGCTCTTCCCTTCTTTTTATCCGGTTTCTGGATAAAGATCAGATAGATAAGCACCGGAATAGTAATGGCAGTAGAAATAAACTGCACGAGAAGTATCTTGGGGTTATCAGAAACGGTAAACCACTCCATGCTGCCGTCATCCTGCTGCACCGGCAGGCAGGCGCAAAGAATCAGCACAGCCAGAGCGGCAATGGTCACAAGGCCGCCCCGTCTTAAACAGCGTCCCTTATCTTCATTTTCTTCCATTGCCTGTGCGGAAACTGCTGCCATCAAAAGAATGGGCAGATAATACCATCTGGCATAATAAGAAGCGTTCATGGCAGAGAAAACAGCATTCAAACCGGGAATGAAAGCCATCACCGCCAGTACGATCAAAAGACGTTTCTTCCAATCCTTCCGGTGCGTACCAAAATAGGCGATCACTCCTGTCAGCGCCATGCAGGGCATATACGCCGCCAGAGAAGAAACTCTTATGTTGTCATTGGTAAAAAGTGTTCCCTTGGCGATGAGATCCGGTGTCATAAACAGCGCTTTCAGGATAGCAAAATAAGTCTTGGAATCCGGATAGCAGATCAGGTCATAGCCGCTTGTCAGCTCACTGAGCCGGCTATTGCCAAAGACCCCCGTCAAAGACTGCACCAAAAAGAAAGCCGCCAAACAAAGCCCCAATACCCCATAAAACAGCAAGTGCAGAATCTGCCTCAACGTCTGCCTGGGGGACTGGCTCATGGCAAAGCGCAGGATGTAATAAAGAATCAGAAAGATTACTTCGCCCACAAAGAAATAATAATTGAGCACAGACATAAAGCCGGTCATCAAAGCAAAGGAAATCCCTGCTCGAACGACCGCTGCTCTCCACTCTCTCTTTAACCCTGCTCCGTTTCCGCTCTTTGCAAACTCGGACATTGCCTGTATGAATCTGTCAAACACCAACAGATAGAGAGGGAAAAAGGCTGTCACCTCGTGGAAATGCTGGAAAACGATATTGCACATCTGAAAACCGGAGAAGCTGTAAAGTATGGCGCCCAGCATAGCCGCACTCTCTGTTTTGGTCTGGGTACGGATCCAGGCATAGCCGGTGGTCATGGCCGTGCCGAATTTAAGTGCCATTAAGACAGGCATCATATAGGGAAGCCAAGCCTCCGGAAAAGGAATTGTCAGCCAGAAAAAAGGACTGCCCCAAAGATAAAAAGCAAAGGCGCCGCCCATATTGCTGCCAAGATCTACCCCCGCATTCCAGAAGAAATTTCCCTGCCGCACAGCCCGGTGTGCCAGAATATAAAAAGGCACCTGCTGCACATTATAATCTCCATAGTAAAAAAATATTCCTCCGTGATAGATGATAAAAGGCAGCACTGCCAGCAAATACATCATCGTCCCGGCCAGAAACATCCTACAGTATGGATGCAATGCTCTCCTTTTCTTCTTTCTTACAGAGCTGCTTTCTTGCGCCGGTGTTGCTTTTGTTTCTTTTTTTTCTGCATACTCTGTATCCATATCCACGTCGCCTGTATTTTCTGTTTGTGATTCGCACAGGGTGATCTGTGCAGATAATTGCTGTTCCATTTTTTCCTTTCTATGCCGCGGTTTACCGCGGCTGCGTGAAGAGAAATCGCGCAGGCGATTTCTCTGATACGATCGTGCATTGATGACGGTTACGGCATCAATGCAGTTTGAAGGAAACGCCATCAGGCATTTCTTTCAAACTTCACCTTTCTTCGCCGCAATATATTTCTGCAGGCACAGTAAAAGGGTACAATATTCCCTGCAGAATACCATACCCCAAAACTTTGTATTTTCTGTTAAAAGTTCTCTTTATATAAGCTTACTTTTCTTCCGACTTATTCTCTTCCAGCTTATCCTCTTCTTCGCAAATGCCCAGAACCTTCTCCCCGTCCCGGAGCATTCTCTCAAATGCCATGGTATAGCCGTCATTGCCATAGTTAAGGCATCGGTTCACACGGCTGATCGTAGCCGTGGAGGCTCCTGTCTTTTCCGCAATTTCCAGATACGTCTTACCTCCCTGCAGCATAGCGGCTACTTCCAGTCGTTGAGACAAAGATAAAAGCTCGTTGACAGTACACAAATCCTCAAAAAATTGATAACACTCTTCTTTATTCTGCAGTTTTAAGATCGCACCAAAAAGCTGATCCACTGCCTCTGTTTTAATTTTCTTATTCATCCGGTTATATGCCTCCCTTATCTGCTGTGTCAGACTTTGCAGATGCTGTCTTCTCAGCAGCCGATGACATTTTACCATTTTAGTGCAGTAAAGTAAAGGAGGGTTATTCTTTACGCCGCATCTCACACCGAAGTGCGACAGATTTCTCACCAGGTGTATATAATTTTTCTAAATGCAGATTCACACGAAAACAGATTTACACATAAACTGCAACAATAACCGGTGTACCGCAGCACCGACTGATTCAAAGAACTCCATGCTAAAGTGTTAACTTTTACAAAAATCTTATAATAGACCTCTAAATTTTCATGTAATTTGAAGCGTATTTCTTTACTTTTACCAATCGATATGCTATTTTAAAGATGTTGCTGAAAGCAACAGAGCATTTATTTTTTATTTTATTTTGGAGGTAGTTCAAATGAACAAAGGTACTGTAAAGTGGTTCAACAACCAGAAGGGTTACGGCTTCATCTCCGATGACGAAGGACATGATGTATTCGTACACTACTCCGGACTGAACATGGAAGGCTTCAAGTCTCTTGACGAGGGCGCTTCTGTTGAGTACGACGTAATCCAGGGTGAAAAAGGACCTCAGGCTGTAAACGTAACAAAGCTTTAATTTACAGCGTACTAATGGATCAAGACAATGTGCCTTTTCTAAAATATAAGCTGTAACTGTTTTCTGCCGTCAGGCAGACAGATTCGTTACATCGGCGCTCGTATCTATGAATAGTGCCATATGGAATGAGCTAATTAGTGAATAAGAGCATCTGCTTTGCAGATGCTCTTATTTTATGAATTCCATCATTATCTACCGATTTATATCTCGAATCCTATTGCCAGTATCCTGCATCTTTGTCTGCCCGCAGATAAGGATGCAAGATGCAAATGGAACCAATTCTCCGATGATAGAACCGTTATTACACGCAGGCCGCTTGCAGTTCTTCCAACGAAAGACTCCCCCCAAAGAGATCCAGCGCACTTCCCACCGTCACATCCAGTCGGCCATTTGACAACTGCCCCAGTAATGTAAGGTCCTCTAAGCTGTGGACACCGCCCGCATAGGTAACAATTCCTCCGCTCGCTTTCTGCCACTCTCCCAGAATTCTGGCCACATCCTCCTGAATTCCCTTTTTCTTTCCCTCTGCGTCTGCAGCGTGAATCAAGAATTCATCGCAGTGTTCTGCCAGCATATCCAGCGTTTCCTCACACACTGAAAGCTCTGTAAATTTCTGCCAACGGTCTGTCACAACACCGTAGGTTCCATCTGCCTTCTGCCGACAGCTCAGATCCAATACCAGATGCTCCCTTCCCACCGTCTCTTCCAATGTTTTCAGCCGCTGCCAGTCCAGTCTGCCCTCTCGAAACACATAGGAAGTGACAATGACGTGAGAGGCTCCGGCCTTCAGAAAATCTACCGCATTCTGCGGTGTGATACCGCCTCCGATCTGCATGCCGCCCGGATATGCCTTTAACGCACCGAGTGCCTGCTCTTTGTCTTTTTCGTATGCTTCCGGTTCCAAAGCTGCCGAATTAAGAAGAATGATATGCCCACCGGGAAGATTCCTTTGGCAATAAAGAGAAGCATAATAGGAAGCATCTTCTTCGGAGACAAAGTTTTCCTGAAGGCTGCCCTGTTTTTCGCTCTCATCTGATTTTTGTTTTCGGCTTTCTTCCTTCCGGACATTCCACGCGCTTTGATTATCTTCCCCATCCTGCGCATGAACTTTTTTCTTTTGTGTGCCGAATATTTCTTTTTTAAAAGACGAACAGGCGCTGTAATCTTCCTTTTTCTCCTGCCGATCATGTAAGGAACCTCCTACGATCTGTTTTACTTTTCCGTCGTGAATATCTATACAAGGTCTTATTCTCATTTCTTCCTCTTTATGCCGCAGTTTATCTGCGGCTACGCGAGGAGAATCTCGCACAAGCGAATTCTCCGATGCGATCTCGAATGGATGACGTTTCTGTCATCCATTCGGTTTTACAGAAATGCTATCAGGCATTTCTGTAAAACTTAGCTCTTTATGCCGCAGTTTACATTCTCTCAATCAGCACACCATCCCGATAAGCTCGAAGCAAACCTTCCAGTTGGCGAATTCGTACCTTCATCTCATTGCCGTCATCGGTATCTGCCACCAACCGTCTGTGGTCATAGGTCTCAATAAAACGGGAATCCGACAGGATATCCGTCTCTCTTCGTATGGCCGATTCTGTGGACTCAAAGAGCTCATGCGCCACCAGACGCATACCATGGGAATTCGCCACCAATGTATAACCTGCTATACCTGTTTTCTCATGATAAGCCTTAGAAAAGCCGCCGTCGATGATCAGCAGCTTGCCGCCGCACTTAATGGGCGACTCGCCTTTTTTCTGCTCCACAGGCACGTGGCCATTTACGATGTGTGCATGAGGCTTTCCCGCCAGGCCGAACTCTGCCAGAATCTTATCTACAATCTTCTCATCATTGAGAAGCCGATAGTAGGCATTCTTTGTCTCCGTATGTGTCTTGCTGTCCTCAATAAAGTACCGTTCAAAGGTGGTCATGCGGCTTTTTCCAAAGACAGGGGAATTAGGTCCGCCCCAGATGTACCACAAAAGATCCTGTCCCTTTTTGCGCACTGCGCTGTCCTTCGGCGCAAAGTAACCTCGACGGGCATAATATTCCAGCACGTCATACAAAGCCCGCCCACTGTAGGGCACTCCATCTACCTCTAAGGCTGTGAAGTTGCCTTCCTCATCCATCGGTACACAGCCGTGATAGAGAAGGTTGGAATTGTATCTCTTATACAGGCTTCCGTTGGTGAAAAGAAAACGCACATGACGCTGCAGCTTATCGCTCTTCTGGAAAGCCTGCTGCAGCCGCTCCATGACCTGCTCTTCCTCCGGAGAAAGGGCATAAGGATCATCCGGATTTACCGTGGGAAAATCACAATCCCGCAAGGGATAATACTTATTTCCAAGCTTCACCCTCTTTTTCACAAAATCAATCTGCTCTAAGAGCAAGCGATCTTCCATATGGAATTCGGGATGCGCCTTGATAATCTGTCCTTCCAGCTTTAACTGCAGGATGGTGGCTGCCTTATGCATTCTCATATCCAGGGACAGATCCTTGGTATCATAATCCTCGTCGTAAAGGATGCTGAAGGTACTGTTGTTCACATCCTTGTAGGTCTCCATGGCAAAATTAGCAAAAGGAAGCAGATTAATGCCATAGCCTTCCTCCAAGGTGTCCAGATGGCCGTATCGGGCGGAGATTCGTATAACATTGCAAATGCAGGCACCGGAGCCTGCTGCCGCTCCCATCCAGGAAATATCATGATTGCCCCACTGGATATCTACTGCGTGATATTGAGCCACTGCATCCATGATTACATGAGGACCGGGTCCTCTGTCGTAAATATCGCCGATGATGTGCAAATGATCAATGACCAGCCTCTGAATCAGTTCACTTAATGCAATGATAAACTGCTGCGCTCTGTCCAGGCGGATAATGGTATGGATGATCTCGTTGTAATATGCCTCTTTGTCGGATACTTCTTCCTTTTCGGTGATCAACTCTTCGATCACGTAGGCGAAGTCCTCCGGCAGGGATTTGCGCACCTTGGACCTGGTGTATTTACTGGCCACCCGTCTGGTGATGGCCACCAGTCGATGAAGGGTGATCTTGTACCAGTCATTCCAGTCATCCTCCTGCTTCAGGATCAGTTCCATCTTCTCCCTGGGATAATAAATCAGGGTGGCCAGACTCTTTTTATCCTTATCACTCAATGTGTGGCCGAATTCCTCATCGATCTTCGTCCGAATGGTGCCGGATCCGTTTTTAAGGACATGAAGGAACTGCTCATCCTCTCCGTGTATGTCTGTCAGAAAATGCTCTGTGCCTTTAGGGAGACTTAAAATTGCCTGCAGGTTAATAACCTCTGTGGAAGCCGCCGCAATGGTGGGATAGCTTCTGGCCAGGCTCTTCATCAATTCCAGTTCAAGATTTTCCATTTTAATCCCCATTCCGCAGGCGACCTGTGCCGAAGGAATCGCAAAGCAAATTTCGAATTTGGTTTGCGATCCAGGCTATGGGTGACGCCTGCGGCACCCATAACTGTGCGAAAAATAATAAGAATCTCTGATTCTCGTTTCATATCGAGGGCATTTTTCACACTAATCCTCATTTCTGAGCAGCATGGCTGCGAAGATTTGACGAGAATTGCAGATTCTCGTCTGCCCTCCGGACTATTATTGCTCAAAAGTAAATAGACATCCTTATTCTATCATAGATTTGTCTCTAAAGACAGAAAAATCCCTGTCAAAGGAAACAATTGTCACTACAGATTACAGTCAAAAACTTTCTGATGCTGTATCTGAAGCTGTTTTCACTATGACAGAGATTTTTGGTTTTATAACGGATTTTTGATTTTATACTGGCTTTCTTAGCCAATCACGTCACTCATGCTGTATAATCCGGGTGCTTTTCCTGCCAGATAAATGGCTGCCTCCACAGCACCTTTTCCGAACACTGCACGGCTGTAAGCACGGTGAGAAAAAGTAATGACCTCGTCCTCGCCTGCAAAGATCACATCATGATCTCCCACAATGGTGCCGCCGCGCACAGCGCTGATGCCGATTTCCTTCTCCGGTCTCTTCTCACGGCGCTGGCTGCGATCATAGACATATTCATAATCACCCCCGGCCGCCTCATTGATCACATCTGCCAAAGCCAATGCCGTGCCACTGGGTGCATCCAACTTCTGATTATGATGCTTCTCCACGATTTCCATATCAAAACCCGCTGCGGAAAGCTTTTCGGAAGCTTCTCTTAGGACCTTAAAAAGCAAGTTGATACCCACAGACATATTGGCAGATTTAAGTATTGCCACCTTTTCGGAGGTTTCCTTTAACTTTGACAGTTGCTCCTCGGAAAGACCTGTGGTGCAGACCACGCAGGGAATTCCTTTTGCCTCGCACCAAGCAAGAAGACCATCCACTGCCGCAGCGGTAGAAAAATCGATGACCACATCTGCCTCCTGGGTGCACTCCTCCAGGCTCTGATAGATCGGATAATCTGCGCACTCACCGCCTCTTGCGTCGATACCTGCCATGATCCGGCAGCGCTCGTCCCTTGACACAATATCCGTAATCATTTGTCCCATTCTGCCGCAGCAGCCATGCATAATTATATTTGTCATATTCACCCTCATTGCTGATCAGCTTTGCTGCACTATTCCTCATTCCTGAACAGCTTGGCTGCAGTATCCACATTTGTTATTACATCAGGCCGTAAGCTCTCATAGCATCCTCTAAGACCTTCGCATGAGCCGGCTCCATCTCTGTCAGAGGCATACGAAGAGGTCCTACGTTCTTTCCAAGCAGATTCATCGCCTTCTTCACCGGAATAGGATTAACTTCGCTGAAGAGATTATCACACAGGTCCAGCATGCCGCACTGCATAGCTGCTGCACCGGCCACATCGCCGGCAAAGAACTTCGCACACATCTCATGCACTGCTGCCGGTGCGATATTGGAAACAACGGAAATAACACCCAGACCACCCATGGAAAGGATCGGTACTGTCTGATCATCGTTGCCGGAGTAAAGCTCTACATTGCCGTCTGTCACTTTCATCAGCTTGACGATCTGGCTGATGTTGCCGCTGGCTTCCTTGATACCCACGATATTATCCACGTCCTTCACCAGACGGGCCACTGTCTCCGGCAGGATATTGCAGCCGGTGCGGCTGGGTACATTGTAGAGGATGACAGGAGTCTTTACGGCATCGGCAACAGCCTTGTAGTGCTGATATAAACCGTCCTGTGTAGCCTTATTGTAGTAAGGGGAAACTACCAGCAGTGCGTCAGCACCGTAAGCAGCTGCCTCCTCGGAAAGGTGAATCGCTGTTCTGGTGCAGTTAGAACCGGAACCCGCGATGACCGGCACTCTGTGCTTTGTATAATCGATAACGAACTTCACAGCCTCCAGATGTTCTTCCTCTGTCATGGTAGCGGCCTCTCCTGTGGATCCGCATACCACAATGGCATCTGTACCTCCGGCAATCTGCTCATCTACAATCTGTGCAAACGCATCATAATTGATAGCGCTTCCATCCTCTGTAAAAGGTGTCACGATTGCTACTGCTGCTCCCTTGAATACTGACATAACCTACCTCCTCTTTTGTTTATAACAGATTAATTTTTGACAGACCAAAATGAAGCTGACCACAGAAAAGGGTCAGCTCCATATTCGATGCTCATTCACCGATGCTCATGGATAGCGCCCCATCTGTACAGATGACAGTCATACAGTTCTTCACTGTATGCCCAAGAATCTGCCCGCGGCAGCAGACCTTTCGGCGCCTTTTCCTTTCTGCTTTCTTCTCCTGCGTCCGCCGCATCGGAAAACCTACTGATAAAAAACGCAACCTCTATCTCTAATCTTCATATAAAAATACTAGATTCATAGTATCACTGCAATATAACCTTGTCAATTACAGCTTTACAGGGAAATAGGCATGTACAGCCTTGTCGAAGCCTCATTGCACAAACACAGCAGCAGTTACAATAGGTCTTCCGTTGCCTTCGTCACCATACTGACAACCCGCCGTTGGTGCCAGGTGCTGTATCCGTTACGACTCTATAGACAAACAGTTACAGACCGGCTAAAACCGTATTACTTTCCTTTTTTTCTTTCACATTCAGCGCATTGACGACCGCCTCGTAAAGCGGCCTTGCCTCCGGCGCGGCGCCCAATAGCTCCGACAGACTCATCTGATGTGCAAATTGAATCATAGGATTATCCAGCATGCCGGGAACCATCTGTTCAAACATTTCCACTGCCAGCGGCTGATTCAGAATTTCTCCAAGGGTGCTGTCCATACTGAAGCGTTCCCGGAAAAGACTGGTTTTCGTCTCGTATACATAGTCATAAACACCGGAACCCACTTCCACTGTCTCTTCTCTTTCCGGCAGGTAAATAACCGCCGTCGTATTGGCAGGCACCTCCACATGGATTCTGATTTCACCATCCAGACAGCTGGTACGCAGAGAAATCGGACCATAGGCAGAGGTAAATTGCGTCTCCCATTTTTCAATTCCTTTTACAAACATGGGCTTTACCTGGAATTTCTTGTATCCCGGTTCCAACTGGGAGAGTCCGCCGACTTTTCGCACCATCCAGTCGCCGATGGAGCCATAGGCATAATGGTTTAAGGAATTCATGCCGGAGGTATCAAAAGTGCCGTCCGGCTTGACAGAATCCCAGCGCTCCCAGATGGTGGTGGCCCCCATATTGACCGCATACAGCCAGGAAGGATAATCTTCCCTCATAAACAAGGTACCTGCCATGTCATGAGCACCGTTTTCCGATAAGGCATGACAGATATACGGCGTTCCCAGGAAACCGGTGGAGAGATGATTTTTATGATTTTCAATATTGGTAAGCAGCGTACTTACAATTCTCTTTCTGTCTTTTTCTCTTGTCAGATTAAAATACAATGACAGAACTGCCCCGGTCTGTGTCTCGCTTACGATTCGCCCGGTAGGGGTATAATATTCCTGCCGAAAAGCTTCTAACGTGCGCTCGTAAAGAGCAGCGTATCTTTGTTCCTCATCGTCTTTTCCCAAAACGCCGGCTGTTTGTCTTACCAGGTCTGTTACATACAGGTAATAGGCATTGGCAATCATATATTTGTCCGTAGCCCCTGTGCGGTCGGCGCTCTCCTCTTTATCCAATGCCAGCCAGTCGCCGTATTGGAATCCTGTCTGCCAGAGACCATTTTCATTGCAATGTGCCTGTATGTAATCCACCCACTCATGCATACATTTCCAGTTTTCCTTCAGGATTCTCCTATCTGCATAGATTTGATAAACCACCCAGGGAATGATCACGGCGGCATCACTCCATCCGGCTGCACTGTATTGTCCCAGAATATCCGGCACCACATGGGGGACACCTTTTTCCAGAGAGGATTCTGCTGCTACATCCCGCATCCACTTGGTGAAAAACAGTGCTGTATTTCGGTGAAATGCGGCTGTCCAGGAAAAGATCTGTGCATCTCCCATCCAGCCAAGACGCTCATCTCTTTGGGGACAATCTGTGGGAATATCCAGAAAGTTATCCAACTGCCCCCAGGAAATATTGCTCTCCAACTGGTTTACTTTCGGATTGGAGGTCGTGAAATCGCCCGTCTTTTCCATATCTGAGTGCATCACGCAGGCGGTAAACTGCTCCAAAGAAGGCTCTTCCATGCCTTCTACGCAAATATAGCGAAATCCGTGGAAGGTAAAGTGTGGGACAAACACCTGTGCTTTCCCATTGCAGATATAGGTATCCACCGATTTTGCCTGACGCAGGGTATCCGGATAGAAATTACCGTCCCGATCAAGCGTCTCCGCGTGGCGGATTGTGATCTTCTGTCCTTTGCTGCCATTGACCCTGACTTCCACTACACCGGTGATATTCTGTCCAAAGTCAATCACCTTTTCCTTTTTAGGTGTGATGAGCAATTCCTTTGCGGGAATCCGTCTGGTAATGCGAACAGGTTCGTTTTCCTGCGCAGTGAGGATCTTTTTATCAAATGGCTCTGTGCGGACCTTTCCCTTCTGATTCCATGCACAGACAGAGTCTATCGTCTCCCCCATATAAATCTCACTGCTGCGGATTTCTCCTGTCCTGACGCTCCAGGATTCATCCGTGGAAACGATCTCCGTAGTCTCATCCTCATAGTTGATACGAACCTCTGCAAAGGTACCTGTCTTTTGCCCGTAACGGTCAGGTTCACAGGTAAAGCCTAAAATTCCCTTATACCATCCGTTTCCGACAGTGATGCTGATGGTATTTTCCTGCTCGAGGAGGTCCGTAACATCGAAAATCTGATATTGAAGTCGTTTATGATAGCTCGTCCACCCCGGTGCCATGCGATAGTCACCCACCCGTTTGCCGTTTAAATACATTTCATAAATGCCGTGTGCCGTCACATAGGCGCGTGCTTTTTTGGGCTTTTCGCGCAGCGAGAAGGTCTTTTCAAAGACCGGGCAGGCGGTTTCCTCTGCAGGGAAATCATGGGTGATCATCTTAGCTGAAAATGTTTCCGGATCAAAAACCCCTGTCTCAAAAGCCCCCTCTGCGAAAGCTTCCTTTCCATGATTGTCCTGTACTCGAACCTGCCATATATAGCGTGTTTCCGGTCTCAGAGAACTTCCCTCGTATTCGATCAGCACGCTCTCTGCCGAGGAGACATTCCCACTGTCCCATACTATTGTCCCCTGTGCAGAATCCTCTCTTACCACGATCCGGTAAAGAGCCTGCATGGTGTTCTTTTCTTCAGCCTCCATCTTCCAGGAAAAACGAGGGCATCGCACATCAAGCCCTATGGGATTTATTCTGTATTCTGTTCTAAGGTCATAAATTTTCATTTTCACCTCTTCATACCGCAATTAATTCAGCTGCATGAGGAGGATTTCACGCAGCGAATTCTCCTCATGCAGCAATGCAGTTTGAAAGAAATGCCATCCGGCATTTCTTTCAAGCTTTTCAACCTTGCCTCTTTGCGGCGCAGCTATGCCGCCTTATTTCTTGCCTGCAGATCAGCAATGATCTGCGGATATCTCTTTTCCAGGTCATTTTTAAGGAGCAGGATAAACATAAGCACGAACAGAGCCAACGGAATATAGATAGAGAATGCAAAAATCGCTGTATTGACAGAAGCAGGCTGTACTTCCAGCGCTGCATTGTATCCGCCCAATGCCAGCAGCCATCCGATCAGGGATCCGCCAATGCCGGAACCGATCTTGCAGCCGAACGAATTGGCACTGTTGGTCATACCTACAATACGCTTATTAAATTTCCACTCATTGTACTCTACGCAGTTGTTTACCATAGCGCCAAACAAGCACATCAGCGGAATATTTGCAAAGGTAACCACAGCGCCTGCGATGATGCAGCTCATCAGACTATAAGGTGTAAATACCCTTACCACACAGGCTGCTATACCAAGGATACAGGATACCATGCAGGTTTTTGTCATGCCTAGCTTACCTGCCATAGGACCGGTGAGCGCAAATCCCAGAAATGTGGGAATCAGTCCCACTGCGCCCAGCAGAGCCACCATATTATCATTACCCAAAATGTACTTGCAATAGTAGGTTCCGCCGGAAGCACTTAATCCATAGGAGATGTTCATAAGCATCTGCAGCCCCAGCATGATCACCCAATATTTGTTATGAAACAGGATACCAAGCCCCTCCGCAAAGGAAACCTTCTCTTCTGCCGCTTGCTCTGCAGAAGCCTCTGCAGCTGTTTCTTTGGAAACCTTGTATAAGATCAGCAAAGAGACCATGGAGATAAGACCGAATACCACACCTACTTTGATCCATGCGGATTGTGAACCTCCCAGAGCATTGGTAATAGGGATCAATAAGATAGCAATGACCATTCCCGCAATATATCCGAATGCCGCACGGAAGACACCCATTTTACCACGTTCCTCTGAACTCTTCGTACGAAGTGTCATGAGAGCACCGTAAGGAATGGCTACCGCTGTGTAAACGATTGCCGTGATTAAAATATTCGTCAGCAGCACATACACTGTCTGCAAACCACTGCCGGCATTTGCAGGAACCGTAAACAGCAAAATAATACTCACTAATGCCGGAATGGCCATACGCAGGAACCAGGGACGGCATTTTCCCTTCGGGGAATGTCCTTCATCCATAATTTTCCCCATGAGCAGATCTGAAAACGCATCCACGATCTTTGCAACCAAAAGCATGGTAGCCACCATACCTGCCGCAAGTCCTACCTTTTCCGTGTAAAAATAAGTCAACTGTCCTACCAGGGACGTCATAATATTAAGCGGCAGCTGCCCCAGACCATCTCCCAGATAGTCCGTCAACCGCATAGACTTCTGTATCCCCATAGAATCCAAACCAAGTTCTTTTCTCTTACCCATCTGTCATCCTTTCTCAGCCGCAGCTTGCCTGCGGCTGCACGAGAAGCTTGCCTTTTTTATGCATTCAATGCTTCGATTAACTGTTCCAGCATCTCTCTTTTCATCCCCGGCACAAAGCTAAGAAGCTGCCGCAGCGGCATGTCTTCCATCATAGCTGCCATCATCTGCGCATTCACTGCACCGGATGTGTCCTTTTCCTGCGCCCTTGCCATTTTCTGTGCCTCAGTATTTTGCATGCCCTGCATAAAAGGTCCCATGACCGTCTGCGCATGCGGGTCACTCAGCAATTCTCCCAGACAGCTGTTCATGGAATAAACCTTTCGCACCGGCTTTGTGCCGTGGATTCTCACCGTTTCTTCCAGAATCATTTCCTCTGCATTTTTGCCGATTATGATCCGGTAGTCTCCTTCCTGCACCTGCCAGTCATGAACCTGAGAATTCCACCAGGCGAAGGAGCGTCTATCCAGATAAAAGCTCACTATCTTCTCTTCTCCAGGATTTAAAAATACCTTTTCAAAGCCCCGCAGCTCCCTTATCGGGCGTATCACCTCATCCTCCGGTGCGGATACATAGAGCTGCACCACTTCACTGCCGGAGACCATGCCCGTGTTTTTTACATGTACAGAAACCTTAAGTCTCTCCGAATCGTTCATTTCCTTTTGGTCTGTTTCCAACTGACCATATGCAAAATTTGTATAGGAAAGTCCGTAGCCAAAGGGAAAGGCGGTTTTGATTCCTTTTGAAGTGTAGTAACGGTAGCCGGTAAAAACGCCTTCCTGATATACAGCGCTGTCTTTTCCTTTTCCATAGGTCAGAAAGCAGGGGGTATCCTCCAGACGCTCCGGAAAGGTTTCCGCCAGACGACCACAGGGGTTTTTCTCTCCGAACAGGAGATCTGCCGCCGCTTTTCCCACAGCCTCCCCGCCAAGATACATCTCCAGGATTCCCTTAACCTGCTCTTTCCAGGGCATATGCACAGGAGAACCATTGTGGAGCACCACCACTACATTTTTCTGCACAGCCAAGATTTTTTCAATCAGTGCATTCTGACATTTCGGAAGCTCTATATGGCTTCGGTCATACCCTTCCGATTCAAAACTGTCCGGAAGTCCTGCAAAAATCACTGCTGCCTCTGCCTCTTTTGCAGCCTGCACCGCTTCTGCCTGCAGTGCCTCGTCAATCTCGTCCTTCTCATCCTCAAAGCCCATTGCAAAGGTTATATCCGCAAAGCATTTTGTCCGTGCTGCGTCCAGTGCCGAATCCACCCTCCAGCTGTTGATATGAGAACTGCCGCCGCCCTGATAGCGCGGCTGCGCAGCATACTTTCCTATGAAGGCGATCCGTGCATTCTTTTTAAGGGGAAGAATTCCCTCCCCGTTTTTGAGCAGTACCGCACACTGCGCTGCAATACCGGCTGCTTCCTCATGATCTTTTTCGTAATCAAATATTGCTGTCTCATCCCGATTTTCCGTATATTTGAAAACTACATTTAAAATGCGTTCACATGCCTGATCCAGAATATTTTCGTCCAGCTTTCCGTTTTTCACCGCATCAATGAGCAACTGATCGTTGATACCGCCGCTGGAAGGCATTTCCAGATCCAATCCTGCTTTTAATGCCTGCACACGATCATTCACAGCTCCCCAATCAGAGACCACATACCCCTCAAATCCCCATTCCTTCCTGAGAATCTTTGTCAGATATTTCGGATCATCTCCCACATAACTTCCGTTGATCCGATTATAGGAGCTCATGATGGTCCAGGGCTTTGCCTCTTTTACCGCATCTTCGAAGGAAGCCAGATAAATTTCACGGAGGGTGCGCTCATCCACTTCGGAAGAAACAGTCATGCGGCGCTTCTCCTGGTTATTAGCCAGAAAATGCTTTGGGCTTGTGCCTACATTCTTACTCTGCACGCCGCGAATCATGGCGCCGGCCAGCTGTGATGAGACATAGGGATCCTCAGAATAATATTCAAAATTTCTGCCGCAAAGCGGAGAGCGTTTGATATTCATAGCCGGTCCGAGAATCGTGCTTACATTTTTTGCCTGACATTCCTGCCCAATGATTTCTCCCAGATGATAAAGCAGATCTCTGTCAAATCCGGAGGCCGCCGCACATCCGGCGGGAAAGCACACCGCCGTTTCACTTTCGTTAATGCCAAGGTGATCTGCCTCATTTGCCTGCTTACGGATTCCGTGAGGCCCGTCTGTCACCATCACCGATGGAATACCAAGACGTTCTACCCCCTTTAAATGCCAGAAATCCTCGCCGGAACACATACCGGCCTTTTCCTCCAAAGTCATCTGAGAAACCAATTTCTGTATTTTTTCTTTTTCCATTTGGTCCTCCTGTGAACTGTATGGCCCGGTATAACCGAACCGATACAAACCTCATTTGCACCTTCATTTTATGAAAAAAGAAATGTACTATATTTCATATTTGTTCTTTTTGTTTTATTTTTGTATGAATTTTATATTCACAGAAAAGTAAATGAACTGTAGAATGGAAACAACAACCATTGAAAAGGCATCAATTATAACGAAACACAGAATCAATGAAAGGATGAAAAATGGAATCTATGAAAGATAGAATCCATAAAAAATAAATTCCATAAAAATAGAATCCGTAAAAATAGAATCTACAAAAGAAAGAATCGCCGGAAGATAGAATGCAAAGCAGATAGACTGGAACAACTGTGAATTACCAATAAGCCTGCGGCCTGGATGCGGCAGAAAGGCGGACTATACCTATGAAAAAAAATAAAAATATCCATGATTTTCTGGAAATGTACTACCCGGATTCCAATATTCCTGCCTATCTTTATGAGAATCAGGTCCCTGTATATTGTGTTCCGATGCAAAACGGGCTCACCTTTCCGCCAAAAAAATATCTGGACATCCTATTCCCAAAAAAAGAACGGATTTCCTGCTGCCCGACGGACTACGGCGTTTATTTCGGCAGTATAAAGCTCGACTGCAACGATGCTTCTTCCGATGTCAGGCTTATTTTCGGTCCGGTAGGAAATATTCCTTTTACCGATGCGGATCTTCACAGCATTTACAGTGATTATCTCATTTCCGCTGAAGCAAAAGAATCCTTTCATACTTTCCTGCGGAATATACCGGAGATTTCTCTGAGTTCCTTTCTCGCCAGGCTCATTTTTATCAATTACTGCCTTCATGGAGAAAAATATGACGTCACGGATTTTCTGCCTTATGAGGATTCCACACTTTCCGATGCATCTGTTCTGGTAGAAGAAAATTATCAAATAAAGGAGAACCTATATCACAATCGTTCCTACGAATTGGAAGCCCAGACTCTGAGCCTGATCAGTGCCGGTAATCCCCAGGGCTTTTTTGATCTGAAGGCAAATGACTCCCAATTTCATACAGGCGTCACCGGTCCTACTGCCCTTCGACAGATAAAAAATAATATTATCATCACCACTACCCTGTCTACCAGAGCCGCTATCGAAGGCGGACTGGATTATGATACCGCCTATCAGCTTTCTGATAAATTCATCCAGGAAGCGGAGAGACTGCAAAATGCAGATAATCTGTACGAATTGCTTTCTAAAGTAACTTATACCTTTGCCCAAAAGGTCTATGAAATGAAGATTCCCACTTCCTCCAGCAATCGTATTCAAAAAGCCATCCGCTTTATACAGCAAAATACCAATCAGCATATTACAGCCTGTGATGTCGCTGATTATGTTGGCTTTAGTCGTTCTTACTTTTCCGCTTATTTTAAGAAGGAACTCGGCTTCTCCCTCTCCGCATTTATCCTCCGCTGTAAGTTGGAAGAAGGTCGAAAGCTCTTACAATACACGGATAAATCTCTGAGCGACATCAGCAATTATCTCTGTTTTTCCAGCCAGAGTCACTTCCAGACTGCTTTTAAAAAGCAATTTGGAATCACACCCACGGAATTTCGCAGAGGATAATAGTCTTCTTTCTGCTTATATCTGAAAAGTCATTTAAATTAAAGTAAGCGCTATACAAAGCAGCTTAGAAGCGATGCCGTTACTGCCAGTACAGCAATCATCACGATTGGATAAACGTTCTTTCTCCTGCGATCGATCAAATACAAAATCAAAGAATACACCACGGTACCTATAAGACAAGCAGCGATTCTGACAGGCAGACTGCATGCCTTCAGATATTGCGTGACAGTACAAAGCACAGCAAAATGGGTAAGATAAATGTAAAGGCTAAACTTGCCCATCCCCTTACAAACCTTAGCAGGAATATGCTGCAGCATCCTCGCAACGGGGGTAACGCCATTGGCTACACCTGCTGTGATTATCATAAAGGGAATAACACAAAATACATTCGCATCCCGTACACTGCTGAAGGTAAGAACGATGGTCAGCGGTATTACAAGCCAGCAAGCCGTATCAAGAATCGCCCCTTCCCTTTTTTCAAAAAAGTGCGTTTCTTTTGCCCGACAATGAAATTCATAGGCAAGCACACCGCAGCACTGGCCTGCAAAAGCCCGGTAAAGGGAATCCGGCAGCAGGTACGTGATATCCTTTCCAATATTGGTAGTACCATATTTCTGCATAGAAAATGAGTACACAAAGAGAATCATAATCGGGCAAATGATGTGAAGAAAACTCTTTCGATAGTACCTTACAAGAGGATAGATCACCGCCTGTGTGATCATCATCGCAGAAAGATACCAGGTTGCTCCCACAAGGTAATCTTTATTAAACTGCGGATCCTGGATAAAATTGCCGCACTGCAGCATCAGAAATTCCCATTTAAAATGCCACAATTGTGTGAGTACACCGGCTACCGTCCGTATGCCGTTATAATTGCAGAAAAAGAAGAAATGAACTGCATTGACGATGCACAGTGCCCCGAAAAATCCCTTGCATTTGTGCAAAAGATATCCCACCGCACTCTCTCCGGCATTTGCAGGCAGTGTGTCCACATGTGCCATCAGAAAGAAACCGGAAAGTATGAAAAACAGTTCCACATAGACACTGATTACATCTGTGATCGGATAAACACTGTTCAATCCAAGCAAGCTGTACAAATGATAGAACACCACCATCAGCGCTGCTACGAATTTCAGGATGTCATAAGTTCCACAGTAATTTTTATTATTCATGATAATAAGCCACCAGTTTTTTCACCGCAGCAATAACACTCTCCGCATCCTCATCTGTCATCTTGGGATAGAGCGGAATGGACATGATGGAACTATAGACCGCCTCCGCCTTCGGGCAAAGCCCGTGCGCATAACCTTTTTCCCGGTAAACAGGCATCCAGTATACCGGAATATAATGCACCTGGCACTGGACATTTTCCGCACTCATGGCATCGAAGAACTGTCTTCTGGTGCAGGTGAGCTTCGTTAAATCAAGACGCAGGATATAGAGATGATGACTGGTATCCGCTCCTTCGTACTCTTCCTGCAAAATAACACCGTCCAGATTCTTAAAGGCCTCATTATACTTTTGACAGATGGCCTTTCTCCTGGCAATAAATGCATCGATCCTGCCCAACTGAGAGCAAAGCAGTGCTGCCTGCATATCCGTCATCCGATAGTTATAGCCAAGGGCCTGCTGCTCGTAATACCAGGGACCGTCATCTCCCTCAGGAATCTCATCCGCTCTTACGAAAAGGCTGTGATCATGCTCCATGGCATGGGAGCGCAGAAGGTAGAGTCTCTTCGCCCATTTTTCGTCATTGGTAGCTACAGCGCCGCCCTCACCGCCGGTGACCGTTTTTACCGGATGGAAGCTAAAGCAGGTCAGATCCGCAATGGAGCCCACCGGCACACCTTTATATCTGGTGCCGATGCTGTGGGCTGCATCCTCGATCAGCACGAGGTGATGCTTATCCGCAATACGGCGAAGTGCTTCCCACTGGCAGGGTGCGCCGGTAAAGTCCACAGCCACGATAGCCCTGGTGTTGGGGGTTATCTTTCGCTCCACATCCTCCGGATCGATCTCATAGGTTTTTTCATCGATATCTGCAAAAACCGGTATAGCACCGCAGTACAATGCGCAGTTGGCCGAAGCCATAAAGGTAAGAGGTGTGACAATGATTTCATCTGTACTGCTGCCGCCGCAATAAGCACCGATTCCTGCTGCCGCCACCGCCAGATGAAGCGCACTCGTGCCGTTGGTGCAGGCTGCTACATATTTGGCGCCTGTAATGGCACTGACTTTCTGCTCCAGTTCCGTGATCTTCGGTCCGCAGGTCAGATAATCGGATAAAAGCACCTGGCTGACCGCCTGTACATCTTCCTCATTGACCCACTGTCTTCCATAGAAAATCTTGCTCTTTCTGACAGGTGTTCCGCCTTCTATAGCGGGAATCTCTTTTCTCTCTTCCATAGATTTAATGCTCCTTTCCCTTCTCTATGCCATAGATTACCCTTGGCTGCATGAGGAGAATATCCTGCAGACAAATTCTCCGATAGGATCATGCATGGATGCTGTATCTTATGTATATTTGCGTAAAGGTGCGTCAAGAACTCTTTTTATTAAAAACTCCTGTTTCTCAGATTTTGGAAAGCACGGCTACTGTCTCTACATGCAGCGTCCCCGCATGAGGGAACATGTCCACCGGCGTCGCCTTTTCCATGCGATAGCCATGTGCCGTCAGGTACTTTAAGTCCCGTCCCAAGGTCTCCGGATTACAGGAGATATAGACGATCCGGGGCGGTGCCATCCGACAGGCCGCCTGCAAAAACGCTTCGCTTGCGCCCGCTCTCGGAGGATCCAAAAAAAGTACATCCACTCTTTCGCCTTCTTCAGCCAGCTCTGTCATATAGACACCAGCATCCTCCGCTACTGCCCTCACATTGGAAAGTCCGTTGGTTGCAGCGTTCTTTACCGCATCCCTGACTGCCTCCGGATTCACCTCCACCGACAATACTTCTCTGCATTTGTTCGCCGCAATAATCCCAATAGTGCCGATGCCGCAATAGGCATCCATAATCCGTTCCTTCCCGGAAAGTCTCGCTCCGTCAATGGCAATATTATAAAGCTTCTCCGTTTGAATGGAATTTACCTGGTAAAAGGAGCGGGAGGAAATTCGAAATCTCTTGCCGCAAAGTATGTCCTCAATATAGCCCCTGCCGTACAATACGATTTCCCTCTCTCCCAGGATCATGCTGTCCCTTCGATTGTTCACATTCAGGAGAATAGTAGTGATCTCCGGATGTTCCTTTCTAAGTGCCTTCACAAAATTATTCTTAGACGGAAAAATAGGGCTAGCCGTCACAATAGTCACCATCACCTGCCTCGTGGCATGGGCGGTACGCACCTGCACATAGCGGAGAAGCCCCGCGCCGGTATCCTCGTTATAAATCGGGATGCGGAAGGACGGCAAAAGAGAAAAGACGGTCTGTACAATAGCATCTGCCTGTCTGGTCTCTAACAGACATTCCTTCACCGGTATGACTTCATGAGAATTCTCCCGATATACGCCGCAAACCGGCTTACGTCGTCTGTCATAGGAAAATACACTGGTCACCTTATTGCGGTAATGGTCCGGATTCTTCATGCGGATCAACGGTTCTACCGGACCGAATTCTCCCACGAATTCCTCTACCACCGCCTGTTTTCTGGCTGCCTGCTCCGGATATGGCACATTGATCATCCGACAGCCTCCGCACTGCCCAAATACAGGACAGCGGGATTTCTTCTTCTTTGCATACTGCGCCTTGCCATTCGCCGCTTCCTTCATCAGCCTCTGTGCAGATAATTTCTCTTTCTTTATCACATTCTCTTTTCTATACTCTTTTTCTTTAGTGTCTTTTATCTTATATTTACTATTTTCTTTGCCCTTTTTATTATCCATCTGCGAATGTCCTCTTATGAAAATGGTGCAGCCCTTATGGACTACACCATATCATTTTCTTCATACAATTCGTCTTCTTCGTACATTCCGTCTTCTTTTAATCTCTGCTCTTCGTACATTCTTTGCAGCTTGGCATTAGGAGACCAGTCTGGTTCCGGCTCCTTGCCGATGATCTCGATACCCTGCAGATTCTGCACCAGTCGGATAGCCTGGGCGATGTCCCGGTTATTGATGCGTACTATATAAGATCGTTTCTCCCTTGCACCGAAGAGCCGCTCAAAGAATCCCTGATCCTGTGTCTTGATAAAATAGGAAATGCGGTTCTTTAAAAAGATTCTCTCCAACTCACTTCGTACACTCTCGGACTCCACTTTACAAAAGTCCGCCTCGTTATCAAAATATTGGTCTTCTCTTAAAATGGACGACATATACAACCACCTTTCACTGATAGTGGTACCTGTCTGAACAGGCATAAGGCTCCGCGTCATTTCACAGCGCGAACCTACTCTATTATATTTTTGTCCCCTGTGAATTGCAACTGCTTTTTCCCTGCTGACTCCAACACCGTTCTCTTATCCGCTGCGCCGTTTTCTTCCATATCCTTTAAAAGCGTAGGATCGCCTTTCTGCAAACGCCCCAGATAGTCCTCCTTGGGCGTCTTAGGGCGAACCATAAAACGATTGGTAAAATCCTGATGCTTGCGGTCTCCCCTGAGCGCAAAATACCCCAGAAAAGAGAATACCAAAGCACCGATAAAATTCACAAACAAATCCTCCATGGTATCGATCAGACCAATATCCAGATATCCACTGATGCCAAGTTCCTCTCCATTCACCACCGTATCGGTGATATGACGGATGGTCACAGGCCGCTGGGCACCGGAGGTGTTCAGGAGAATACTGGAGATACTGTGCACCACCGTATCCTTCTGCATATCCAATCCAAAGAGCATATCCATGGTAAACTCAAAAAACTCCCACAACACGCCAATGGTCATGGAAAAACAGAAAGCCACGATTGCCAGGTACAAAGGAGACAGTGAAAACATGATTTTCTCATTTTTATTAAGAATCAGCACCAGTGAGAAGCCGATTCCCGCCGCCAGAAAGCCGTTCAGAGTATGCAGCAGCGTATCCCATAAAGGGATAATCGTATAGAAATTATTGACTTCTCCCAAGATCTCCGCCGCAAAGATAAACATCATGATGATGATCTCCAGCGTCTGGGGAAGTTCTACCCGAAGTCTTGTCTGTATATAGCTGGGCAGTCCAAAGAGAAGAAGCGTCAGTATACACAGAGCAAATCCCTCATAATTAGCCACCATAAACTGACGGACCATACAGAAGATCACCAGAATCCGCAGTACCGAAAAAACAATAAAGCTCTTTCTGTGCTGACGCCTCTCCAGCATCATGGCCGTGCGGAATTCCAGCTTTTGCTTTCTTTTCTGCTCTTTCCTTGCTTCTCTTAAAGCGGCTTTTTCTTTTTTGGCTGCACTGCATCTGCTGCTGTTTTTATTGCTGCTTCTATCTCTATTTTCCATGCTGTTCCTATTACTGTTTGTATTTCCATTTCTGTTTGTATTGCTATTTCTGTTTGTATTGCTATTTCTGTTTGTATTGCTATTTCTGTTTGTATTGCTGTTTCTGTTTTTTGCAATAGATAATGATCCCCATTCCGCAGGCACATCGCGCCGGAGGAGTCGAAAATCAAATTTTCGTTATAACACCGGGAATCATCTTATCCTAAACGAGCGCGGCTCTTTGAGGAAAGCCGCGCCCGATAATAGCAAGCAAATATGATTTATGCAAAAAGTCCGATGATCAGAATGGCCAGCAGAATCACCGGCAGCACATAGCTGCAGTAAGGGCGAATCCATCCGGGAACCTTCAGACCGTCACCTGTGTTGGCTTCCTCCAGGTATTTGCCAAATCCCCATCCATACCGCTTATTCACACAGAAGAGCAGAATAATCAGGCTACCGAAGGGAAGCAGGATATTGCTGACAATGAAATCCTCCAGATCCAATACAGCCGTACCGGCGCCCAAGGGCTGCCAGCCGCTTAACAGATTATATCCTAATACGCAGGGCAGGCTTCCCACAAAGACAATCAGGAAGTTCATGATGCTGGCTTTCTTTCTGGAAAAGTGCAGCCGGTCCATGGTGCAGGCCATAATATTCTCAAAGACGGCAATGACCGTACTGAGGGCCGCAAAACTCATAAACAGGAAGAAAAGTGCGCCCCATACTCTGCCGCCGGGCATATTGCCAAATACATTGGGCAACGTGATAAAGATCAGACTGGGACCCGCATTTACATCTACCTGGTAGGTGCTGCAGGCCGGGAAGATGATCAGTCCCGCCATGATAGCAACGAAGGTATCCAACGCTACGATCTGCACACTCTGCCCCAGAAGCGTATTCTTCTTATCCAGATAGCTGCCGAAAATCAGCATAGCGCCGATGCCAAGGCTTAATGTGAAGAAGCTCTGATTCAGAGCCTGCACCATCACCTGAAAGATTCCCTGTTCTTTCACCTTGTCTGCGTTAGGCAGCAGATAAAAGGCAAGACCCTCGGAAGCATTGGAAAGTGTAAGACTGTGCACCGCCAATACCACGATCAGCAAAAGCAACGCCACCATCATCTTCTTGGTAATGCTCTCTACGCCCTTCTGCAGTCCCCGACTGCAGATAAAGAAACCCAGGGCTACGATCACCAACACCCAGAAAGTGCACTCTGCAGGATTCGCCAACAGCTCACTAAATACAGCACCATAATCCACAGTGGCCTCGCTGCCTGTATTGATAGATCCTGTCAGATACTTAAAGAAGTAGCAAAGCATCCAGCCGGATACACTGGTGTAATAAAACATCAGCATATAATTTCCAAACAACGCTGCATAGCCATGAAGATGCCATTTCTGTCCCGGCCTTTCCAGAACATTATAGGCATTTACCACGCTCTGCTTGCTGGCCCGGCCGATGGCAAATTCCATGGTCAGCACCGGCAGTCCCACCAGACACAGAAAAATCAGATAAAACAGGACGAAAAAACCGCCTCCATAACTTCCTACCACATAAGGAAATCTCCACACATTTCCTATGCCGATGGCACATCCTGCGCTGAGCAAGATAAATCCAATCCTGCTTCCCAGTTTTTCTCTCTCTTTCATGACATCCCTTCCCTCAATATTCTAATTATTTTCGTCGCTTTGCGCTGCTCCGCCGAATCCGGAAAATGAAGCCTCTTCATTGCCGTTCATCTCGCTGTATACAGGCACATCCGTGTCTACATCAGCAGTTCTTGCATTTTCCCAGCTGCCCTGTTCATCTTCCCATACTGTATCCTGTCCCTGTGCGCTCTGCGCACCGCCAAAGGTTTTGTCCTTCAGAGTGCTGTACAGTTCCACATCTGTATTGTCCTTATAGGGAGATACATAGAAGATGCTGAGTATCCCCAGAGTAAAGCAGCTTAAAATTTCCCAGCCAAGGAACGACAGATCTAACACAAAGGTCTTCCATTTTTGACCGTTCATCATCTCTTTGGACAGACGAAAAGCCTCTCTGGAATCCATCCGGGGATTCTCTGCAAGAATATATGGAATCATGCGATATTCATAGGACTTGATGATTCCGGGAATGATGAAAAGGATTGTCCACAGTGCAGTAAACAACATCCTTAAGAACATAGTCTTTACCACATTCAGGTAGTCGACGCTAAATCCTTTTCCCATAGTCTTCAAGCTGGCATTTTCTGCTCTGTTGCTGACATAGAAGTTCCGTCCACCCACTTCTAAAGGAGAAAGAAGGAAAATCTTTATTATAGTTCCTATGAGTCTGAACACCATAGTCAGGATAGCAATGACCGTCATAATCGCCAGGGCGAAACTTGCAAAATAAATTCCATCCACTGAAAGGCTCTGCAAGGATGATATCGCCGTCTCTGAAATCCAGGTGATCGCAACACTCACGCTGCCGATCTGCAGTGCTCCTGTAGCCACTGCCAGAATCAGTGACACCAGCACGCACTTCCAATAGCTGCGAGATAATGTCTGCTTTGCCTTACTTTTTAGCTCTGCTCTTGTCCACATATGCATTCTCCATTCTGCAGGTAACTTCTCTCGTGATACAGTCAGTTCTGCCCCTGCCAGCAGAACAAACTGTAAAGAAATACACATCCGTTTGTACGCTCTTCTCTCTCGTTCTTACACAGCCACCATGAATTGCGGCTGTGCAAGAATGCTTTCGCGCCAATAAACGTTCTCTAAATTTCCTGTATATTACTGCAAAGCGCCTCCTTATGTCCCGGAGGATGCCGCCGGATCCGCTGCAGTCGTTTGCGTTTCGCTCTGGGATGTTCCCTGAGCTGCCGCTGCTGCTGCGCTTGCCTGCTGCTGCGTTGCTTGTGCCGACTGATAAATCTGCAGCGCCTGATCTACCGCAGCCTGTGCACTGTCGATAGCAGACTGATCACCACCCTGCTGCGCTGCGCTCAGAGCTGCCTGGGCATCTGCCAATGCCTGGGTGGCCGCCTGCAAAGTTGCATTTGCCTGGGTCAGATTCTCCGCAGCATTCTCGCTTTGATGTTTTACATCCAGTTCTGCCTGTTCCTGGGCAATCACCGCCTGGGCATTTGCCTGGGCAAAGAAGTCCGCATTATGAGGACACTTCTGACCATATTGACCGCTCTCCAGCTGCACAACACCCTGCACCTTGAAGGGGCACTCATCGCTGGCAGGCAATCCTGTGTACTCACAAATCAGTCCCTGATAGTGCACATCGCACTGCTCCGTAGGGACAGAATCCTCATCGAAATATTCCGTGGTCAGATAGGCGTCACACAAGCCCTCCACCGGCAGCTTACCGGACTGAGAGCACACCGTAGCAGTGACAATCCCTGCCGGCTTCTCAAAGGTCTTTGCAGGCAGATCCTCATGGATTTTTTCCATGACAGCCCGCCATATAGTCTTGGAGAGGGCTTTTTCCGCAGAGGTGGACAGCTTGGTGTTGTCATCAAAGCCCGTCCAGACTGTTGCGGTGTAATAATTCGTATAACCGGCAAACCACACGTCATTGTATTTATCTGTTGTACCTGTCTTACCGGCGATGGCTGTGGTGCCAAAGTTCACCGCTGTGCCGGTACCCTTGGTGACTACATCCTCCATAGCTGAGGTAAGAAGCCATGCCGTGGTAGCCTTCAAGGCCTGCTTAGACTCATATTTAGCGGACTCATTGTTTTTATCCGTGGGCAGGATCACATTGCCGTCATGATCTACAATCTTGGTATAGAGCTTGGGCTTCATGTACACACCACCATTGGCAATGGTCGCATACGCTGCGTTCATCTCAATGTTCTTTACGCCCTTGGTTATACCACCCAGTGCCAGGGTAGGCTGTACATCCGAGTAAACCTGTCCATTGATCTCTTCATTATCCACCAGCGTTGTAAAGCCGAAGTGATTCACCAGATAGTCATAACCCAACTGGGGTGTAATATCTACCAATGTCTTCACCGCCACGATATTCATCGAATTCTGAATACCTACCCGAAGACTGGAAAGACCGCGGTAGCTCTCACCGTACCAGTTACGTACCGGGGTGCCGTCTGCATAGGTATAGGGCGCATCGTCCTGCACCGTTGCCAATGTCATTCCCTTGGCATCTAGAGCCGGTGCATAAGTGGAAAGTACCTTAAAGGTAGAACCCGGCTGTCTGTTTACATCGGTTGCACGGTTTAATGTGCGGTTTGCCGTCTTCGTACCACGGCCGCCTACCATAGCCACCACTTCGCCGGTTTCCTGATTTTCGATGGTCAAAGATATCTGGGGCTGCGGTGTCAGGGTCTTAGTCTCACCAATGACCTCATCCCCTTCATTTAATACCGCATCCTTATACTCTTCCACAGCGGCATTGGCTGCATCCTCCGAATCAAAATCAAGGCTGAACCCTGCATTGGACTGTTTAAAATAACTCTCCAGCATCTCCGTGCTGTAATTCGTCACCGTACCGTCTGCGGACTGCACAGAAAGACGATAGTTCAGATAATACTTTGTATTCTCCGGATAATTGGCAGGATCTGCACATACTTCATCTGCGATAGCCTGAATCTCCGGATCCTGCGTGGAATAAATAGAAAGACCGCCGCTGTAAAGAAGACTGTAGGCCTGGGTCTCGGTATAGCCTGCATCCTGCAGATCCTCCAGCACCTGCTCTGTCAGAGCGTCTACAAAGTAAGAAGTGACCTCTTCATCCTCTGTCTCATTGTCAACCAATTGGATGTTGGCATACACATCCTCATCCATTGCCTGATCATGCTCCTCCTGGGTAATCATTCCCAGTTCCAGCATCTTATCCAGAACTGCATCCCGCCTGGTCCTGTTGTCATCCGGATTTGTGATAGGATCGTACCGGGTAGGATTCTGGGTAATGGATGCAATGACCGCGCATTCCGACAGATCCAGTTCGCTGACGGACTTGCCGAAATAACGAAGGGACGCCGCCTGCACGCCCAGCGTGTTGTGTCCTAAGTTAATGGTGTTCATGTAATTCACCAGGATATCCTGCTTGGACATTTTTTTCTCCAGCTCTACGGCCAGATACTGTTCCTGAATCTTACGGCGGACGCTTTCAATAAAGGTCTCATTGGTCCAGCCTGTAAACACACTGTTTTTGATCAGCTGCTGGGTGATAGTGCTGGCACCTTCTGAAAAATTGCCGGTGGTGAGTCCCTTCACCGCCGCACGCATGATACCCTGGATATCAATGCCGTGGTGCTCATAAAACCGCTCATCCTCAATAGCCACAAAGGCATTGCCCAGATTTTCCGGAATCATGTCGCTGGTCACCGGAATACGGTTGCTGTTGGTGGAGACCAGTTTGGCTGTCTGGTTGCCCTCCACATCGTAGACAAAAGTAGAAAAGCCGGAAGGGGTGACATCGATATTGCTGATATCCGGCGCGGTATCGATGATACCCTTAAAGGCACCCACGCCAAGGCAAAGCCCGGATACAATGACACCAGCCAATATCAGCAGCAGCAGATGCAGGATACTTAGGGAAAAACGATTGATCCTTTTCTGCTTGCGGGTTGTCACGTTCTTTCGCCGCTTTTCTACTCCTTTCCTTCCATAATTCATGCATTTCTCCATTCTGCAGATGCCTCGTTATGGCATATGTCTGCTTTCCGGATCCTAATTATAATAGATGTAATAGATCTGAAAAAGCAGCCTGCGGCATCTGCTGTACAAGCCTGAAAGAGCAGGTTTTGCTCTCTGATTCTGCACAGGATTTTCCTGCACTAAGAATAAATTATAACAAATGGCTCTGTTTAAATAAAGCTTTTTCACGGATTATTAACAAGGCATGCTGTCTGGGTGTTACAGTTTGAATGCTAGCCGAAACTGCATCTGCATAATAGACTGTGATTCGTTTAACGCCGCCCGGTCATGCCCCGGAGCGCAGCAGATGTCTCGCACCATGCACTTTGCGCCGTTTTGTTAAGGATGCGAGTCATTCTGCTGCGCCCCGGGGCATTACAGTTTGCCAGGCTGAAATCAGATACTTTACAGACAATTTCTTTGCAAAATTTAGCTGTACTTGTATTCCCAACACCTAATTAACGTACAGTCCAGGAAGGCACTAATTACTTTTCAATTCTGGCGGATTGCTTGTCTTTACGGGAGAATTTACTGCTTCGCATCGTAAATCCAGCAGACGTAACGCTTTAATCAGCTTTTTCGTAAATAAATGCATATGGAAAAGATGTCCTTTGACTTGAAATTTACAATAGCCTCAGGAAAATATGTTATAGTAAAAAAAGTCTTGCTATAAAATTTGATAGTTTGAATAAAACTTCTGATAGCACTTCTTTTACATCACAAATCCGGCAAGGGAAATGCTTTCATCAGCCTTTCCCTAAAAATACAGAAAAGAGGATTTTTATGCCAGCAGAATCAGATTACCGTACCATTGCCAAAACGGGCTATGGAGAATATGAAGAAAAAAAATCCCGTTTTTTAGGCGAAGCCTTATTTACTGAATCCGCCGAAGAGGCCAATGCACAGTTGGAACGAATCCGGAAGCAGCACTATGATGCCCGTCACCATTGCTACGCCCGCATCATCGGCACCGAGCCAAGAGAGGAAAAAGCTTCAGACGACGGCGAGCCCTCCGGCACTGCCGGAAGACCTATGTTGGACTGTCTGCGGGGAAGTGGGTGCACCAATGTACTGGTGGTGGTCACCAGGTACTTTGGAGGGACGCTCCTCGGCACCGGGGGTCTGGTGCGGGCCTATACCAAAGCCGCGGAGGCTGCCCTTTCTGATGCAGGCATCGTCACCATCAGTTATTGCACTACACTGGAGATCATCTTTGATTACCCCCACACGGACAGAGTGCTCTATCATCTGCGCACCACCGGCATAGATATCGTAGATCAGGTTTACACCGATAAGGTAGCTCTCACGGTCTTACTCCGGGAAAAGGAGGAAGCTCTCTTAAGAGAGCAGCTGACTGCACAGACAAACGGAAATGCGAAATTCACCGTGATTAAGAAAAGCTATGAGGGATTGTCGTAAGGATTGTGACCGCGGAATGGGAATCAGTATGAAAAATATGCCTGATGACATATTTCGCACAGATATTTGTTTCTGCGAAACAAATATCTGTGCTGGCAGATGAGAATCTGAATACTCGTCGCCTCTTCGCAACAGAGCTGCTCAGAAACGAGGATTAACATGAACATTACAAATACTATTATTTTCGATATGGATGGGGTTCTCTTTGACACAGAGCGCATGAGTATCCCCAGTTGGGAAAAGGCAGGGCTAAAATTCGGCATAATCGGTCTGGGGGCTCTTTCCGTGGAATGTACCGGCACCAACGCTGTCCGCTGTAAAGAGATTATCACCGGTCACTTTGACCATCCCATCCCCTACGAAGAGATCCGTCAGGAAAAATCAAGACTCATGCATGAATCCTTCCGCCAAAACGGAATGCCCATCAAGGAAGGTGTCTTTGAACTCATGGACTGGCTTAAGGAAAATCACTTCCGCATAGGACTTGCCACCTCCACCAGCGAGGCTTCTGCATCAGAGGAGCTTTCCATGTGCGGTCTGGATCGTTATCTGGATGCTGCCGTCTATGGAGATAATTTAAAGCACAGTAAGCCTGCACCCGATATTTTTCTGCTGTGCGCTGCGCGGCTGCAGGCTGTCCCTGCCGACACCTGGGTCATAGAGGATTCTTACAATGGTATCCGTGCCGCCCACGCTGCCGGCATGCGTCCTGTCATGGTGCCGGATATGCTGCCGCCCACCCCAGAGATGCAGGAACTGTCTGTGCGGATTTGTAAGGATCTCACGGAGGTACAGCATTATTTGCAGCAGTCACTATCTTAGCTTTGCATTTTTAATGCAGGAGAGTATGACTTTACTCATTTCATGTAATGAGCAGAAAGCATAAAAAAACATTTAAGAAATCCGGACTGCACACATCGCACAACCCCGAATTTTCCTAAATGATTACACTAATTGCTTCTCCTAAAACATGTAGTGCGTCACTCTGTATACCTTCCATCGGCCAGTGCTGTTGTCAGCTTTTTCGCGCTCATTATGCATATCGTCTGTAAATTGCTATAATTATTTTAAGTATAACAACTTTTTAAAAAGCGTTGACACCCTGTGATCTCCATGCTAGAATAACATTCGTCGGTTCGACACGAGCCGAAAAGAGATGCTGATGTAGCACAGTCGGTAGTGCGTCGCATTGGTAGTGCGGAGGTCACGGGTCCGATTCCCGTCATCAGCTCGTAAAAGGTAATCAGGTGATGAGCCGGATTACCTTTTTTATTGCCAAAAAAGAGGGATTTTGTCTTCCATGAAAATAAAAAAAGAAAAAACAGTCAAAAGCAAATCCACTGCCGCTTCCTATCCCACCACCAACGGTGCCTGGTATCGTCGCGGCCTTCGGGACGGCATTCCCATCTGCATGGGCTATTTTGCCGTCTCCTTCACCTTGGGCATTGCCGCCAGAGAAATCGGCATGGATGCCCTGCAGGCTTTTTTCATGTCTCTTGGCATGCACGCCTCCGCCGGTGAATTCGCCGCCATCATGGTAATCGCTGCAGGAGCCGGCGCCATCGAGATGATTACAACTACCGTTGTGATCAATCTCCGCTATTTCCTCATGAGCTGTGCCCTGTCCCAGAAACTATCTCCAGACTTACCCTTTTACCATCGCCTGCTCCTGCCCTTTTGCATGACGGATGAGATTTTCGGACTTTCTTCCTCCGTAATCGGATATCTCAATCCCTGTTTTACCTACGGCATCATGACCGTGGCCGCCTTAGGATGGGAATCCGGTACCTTTCTGGGGGCTCTGGTGGGCAATATTCTGCCCACCGCCGTCTCCAATGCCATGAGTGTCTCTTTATATGGTATGTTCCTGGCCATCATCATCCCCCCAGCCAAGAAGAATCCCTTCGTGGGCTTTCTGGTGGTGCTTTCCATGTGCGCCAGTCTTCTGTGCACCTATCTCCCGATGGTTAAAAATATCTCCTCCGGCTTCCGTGTGATTTTGCTGACGCTGCTGATTGCCGGTGCTGCCGCTGTGCTCCATCCTGTAGACGAAGAGAAAATGAGGTAATCCCTATGCTGTCATCCGCATCTGTCTATGTTGCTTTACTGATCATGTCCGTCACCATCTATCTGGTGCGCATGATTCCCTTTGTTTTTTTCAGAAAGCCAATTACCAATCTATATGTGCGGTCATTCTTTTACTATGTTCCTTATGTAACCTTGGCTGTCATGACCTTCCCCGCCATTCTCACCGCCACGGATCATTTCACCTCCGGACTGTTGGCGCTGATTGTGGGCGTGCTGATGGCATGGCTGAACGGCGATCTCTTTGTGGTGGCTATCAGTGCCTGTGCGACCGTATTTCTTAGCGGATTATTTCTGCATTAATTCTACACTCATTCTGCATTATTGAAATCTGCGTTCTTCTCAATCAACAGGTGTAACCAAAGGCTTCCCGTTCTGATCCACCATCACCGTTAATCCTCCCGCGTGAGTGTCCATGCGATACATGTAATTGACGCCTGTTTCTCTATCTACCCAGATCTCTACAAACTCCAGGACGCCTTGTGAATATACTCTCTTAAATCGATCCTTTGCCATGATATTCTTCTCCTTTTCGTTTTTATAAAACTCTTTCCCGTGTCTTCAACCTTGTTTCCAGTAATTTCTTCCTAAAAAGAAATGCAATGATACGACTTATCATATCATTGCATCCCGATTACAGCTATATTTTAGTTTGAACTTTAATACCAATTGCTTCATTAAGACACTGTCTGTACAATTGTAGCGCAGTAAGCAAACCAAATATATCTATCATACTGCAGAGTATCCTTCTCAAATCCTCAGGTTAACTTCCTCACCGGTCGGAAGCGCATACTCCTCTCCCTGTATCCGCAATACACCCCCAGGCGCTGTAGCCAGTACGGACACTTTTTCCTTATCCATCTTTACCCGCACTTCTCCCTTCGGCAGAGGCACGATACCCTCAAAGGATTGTAAGTCTCCCAATTTAGGCTCAACGACGAAACTATCGTAAGCTATGCCCGTGTTGCGAACCCCCAGTCGATAGCGCCCCAGAAGATAAATAGGGCTGCAGCTCCAGGCATGGCAGAGAGATTTTTCAAAAGGTCTGCCGTACATAGCATAGTGCTCTGTCCCTTTTTGAGAAGGGTCGTATTGCTCATACAAGGTAGTCGCTCCCAAAGCCAGCATACTGCCGTAATAGCTGCGAAGGCTCTCCTCCAGGCGTTTGTCATCTCCCTCCTCACAGATCACTTGATTTTCATAGAACTTAAAGTAAGGGGTGGTGATTGCTGTCACCTCCGGGTTGCACACCACCTTCTCGTAGATGTTTTTCTTCATCTCATCGGAAATGCCCAGATAGAGGTAAGCCAGCAGGTTATTCTGTCTGGTGACATTTTTTCTGCCTGTTTCAAAGCTATCAATAAAAACGCCCTTTTTCTCATCATAATACTTTTCCAGAATCCTTTGCCGCAGCTGTACTGCCTCCTGCTGCCAGTCTGTGCCTGTTGCTTCCGGCCAAGCCTGCACCAGTCGGTTATCCGGTCCATGCTCCGGCTTTTTCCCTTCTGATAATCTCACTGCTTCTGCTGCTCTGCCTTTGCCGGCATCCTCCATCACCAATGCCTCCACCTTGCCAAAGCATTCCATGGCTTTTGCCAGCAGGATCTGCTCTCCCAGTACAGCGCCTTCCTTGTCCATGGGCGCCCAATCTATGAACACCCAGTCATTTCGCGTTCCTCTGATAAAGCCATCCTCACTTCGCCTTTCCTGGCAGAATTCCATCACCGCCTTTGCCTGGGGATAGATCTGAAAAAGGAAATGTCTGTCTCCATAGGTACAATAGTAATCCCACAGGCTGATCAGCCAGAAATAGCTGTAATCAATGATCGTATTGGCATACTGCACCACAGGCAATGACGGTGCCAGAGAAGCAATGGTGCGTTTTTCTGTCTCCTGATCCATATACAGATAGTGATTGACGAAGTAACTCTGATAGGCATCCGCAGACCAAACCCAGCGGTCCCGCTTAATGCCGTCTAGATAAAACTCCCTGGCATTCAGGTGAAATGTATACTCCGCGGTGCGATATACGTTATTGATTACCTCTTCCCCACACTTAAATTCTCCTCTTTGCAAAAGAGGCAGCATTTCCGCCTCAGCCAGCACCTGTGCTTCCTCTCCCTGCACGAAAATATAGCGAAAAGCATAGGCAGGATAGTGTAACTCGCCATCCTTTGGCATATCCCGAAAGCGTGTATATCCCCACTGAGCACTCATGGCCTCTTCTCTGGATTCTCCCAGAATTACGCGCACAGGCGTCTGCTCCGACAGGCCGCTTATGTGGATTTTTCCAAACATCTCCTTGCCAAAGTCATAGAGATAGCCCGTTTCTCCATTGTCAATGGTAACATTCTCTGCTGATACCGGCAGCTTTTCCTCATAGGAGAAAGGAAAAACATCCGGCCTCATGGTTACTTTTTCTTCATCAAATAAGGGAGACGTCCCCACCGGCGTCCACAGGCCGGTGCAGTCATCCGCCAGCCAGCTCTCATCAGTCTCCACCACGCCGTCTATACGGATGGCAGGGAAGCTCTCTGTGTTCATGACACGTACCTGAAGTCTGTAATCCCCGGCCGGAAGGGTGAGGTCTTGTTCTCCCCATAGTTTACATTCTCCAAAGATAAAGCCCTCTCCCTCTCCGAACAGGGATACGGAAATGTCTCCCAGCGCATGAATCAGAATTTTTCCTCCTTCGGTATGGATTTCCTTTGTGAAGCGCACTGCCGGCTCCACAGGATAGATTTTCCATACCGGCGGCTCCGGGTAGCCGTAATTGTGACGTCTACCGTGAAGCAGCATACTGTGATATTTTTCAAATTCTCCGAATTTCCAAATCCATTTTCCCATAATTACCTCCTTATGCCGCAGTTTACTGCGGCAGCACGAGGAGAATTTCGCGCAGGCGAATTCTCCGATGTGATCTTGCATTGATGACGTTTACGGCATCAATGCGGTTTGAAAGAAATGCTGTCGAGCATTTCTTTCAAACTTATCTCCTTATGCCGCGGCTTGCTGCGGCTGTGTGAAAGCTGCCATTATAGTGTCTGTGCAAGAGGAATCTTCTTATCTATTTTTCACTGAGAATCTTCTCCACAGCTTCTCTTTCTGTCTTCATAGGATCCTCTGCCACATAGATCTGGTCATCAAAAACCATCGTCTCCTTCTTCTGCGTTGTGAATGGCTCCCATGTATAACCGCCGGTGGCTGGATCATCTGTGCGCATAAATGCCCCCAACATACCGGACATAGCTAAGGATAAATCCTCCAGCTCCGTAAATGGTACTATTCGCATCTGCAGAGGCAAATCAAAGGTATGCCATGCATAACGTCTGTTTAAAAGATAGGCATGGGGAACATCGATCCGATTTAAATACAGATACACCGGTGCGCATCCTCCTGCAGCCCGCTGGTATGCCTGCTTATAGGCACCGTTGCCAAGGCTGGAAGCCTGCGAGATCATTTTCAGGAAAGTGGCATCCGGCGTATCCTTTTTCCTGTTGACGTTCTCAAACGCATCCATAAATTCATTCACGTTTTTCACAGTCAGAGGAAGCCCGAACATAGGTCCCTTTTCCAGGAGCTTTTCCCTAAAATTCTCTGCATGGATATCAAAGGAGGCCTCCGCCACAAAGCAGGCCATCTCATCCTCAGAGGCTCCGATGATCATGGGAATATCTTTGCAGCAGTCATCCACCTCATAGCCTGTGATGAAGTGATCCGGCATGTGAATGCCGTCAGCCACCGGTCCGAAGGACATAAAATCCACCTTTTTTTCACCGCTCATAAGAGAC
>CAVBBL010000004.1:0-135508 GCA_963593905.1 bacterium
GGCTGTTCTTATCACAAATCAAATACATTAATTCCCTGTAAATAGGATTACTGATGACATCTGGATAGTTAATTCTGGAAAACACAAAGCCAATATCAGCAACCCGACTTTCGACAAGAGAGTATATCTCATTTGAATGATGAGTCCTGATATTTAATCGGGTATTTGGGTTATTTGCACTGTACTTTGAAAAAAAAGATACAAATGTATAGTTGTTGACAGCATCAACGCTGGCAATGGTCAGTGTTTGTATATTATCCCTGTTTTTTAAATGCTGGGTATCTTTCCAAAGGGATGCCCATTGGCTGGCAATAGGAATAAATGCATGCCCATAGTTTGTAAGCTCTATGGTGCGATGACCTTTTTGGCGTATCAGAAGCTGAACCCCCAGTTCTGCCTCAAGCTGCTGTATCCGAGAGGATATCGTAGATTGGGAAACATACAGGTGCTTTGCAGCTGAGGATATACTGCCATAGGTAATTGAAGTCAGGAATGTCTCTATTTGTTCATATGTCATGTGGGATATTCCTTTCGTGGGACAAGCTGTGTATCAACAGTTTCACACAAAGTTTAATGCGGGAAGCCTGAGTTGTAATTGTTATCGCGCATTTTTAAATATCGGATATATAGATATTTTATATCAAATATATCTGTTTCACAAGACAAATAATAAATGCTATATTCTAATCACATTAAAGAGATATTGGTTGCTTAATCCATTGTAAGTTATAAATAGCAACAGCTTTTTATCAAGTCAGCGCTGAAATAAAAATGTAATCAGGATACAAGGAGGAATTTGACTATGGATAAGAAAGAATTAATAAGTGAAATGAAAAAAATGGATACGGCGAGCATTTCTGATGCAATGGATAAGTTGGGAATCCATTGTGGCTTATTAGGAATTCAAGCAGTAGTCGAGGGAAACAAAATCTGTGGAGAAGCATTTACAGTCCACTACATTCCATGTGGTATGGACAAAGGAAATGTGGGTGATTTTATTGACGATGTAGAACCGGGACAGGTTGTTGTAATCGATAACGGCGGAAGAACCTATTGCACGGTATGGGGAGATATCATGACTTATACTGCTAAAACCAGGGGAATCGAGGGAACTCTGATTGATGGCGTTTGTCGTGATGTAAATGGTATTAAAGAATTAGGATATGGTATCTATACAAAAGGAAAATATATGGTTACAGGAAAAGAACGTGTAACCGTTGACGCAGTGAATGTTCCTGTTGCAATTTCAGGTGTTCAGGTTCGTCCGGGAGACATCATCCTCGGTGATGATTCTGGCGCTCTGGTAGTTCCAAAAGAAAAAGCAGAGGAAGTGCTTGCACTTGCCCGGCACATTGAGGAAGTGGAGCAGCAGATTATTGCAGAAGTTAAGTCGGGCAGCCCCCTTAAAGCTGCAAGAGCGAAACTCGGCTATCATCAACTTCAGTCAAAAGAAGAGTAGAGAGGATTATTATGGGGGGAAAATTTAGTAAAAAATTTGCAGCGATATTTTCCTTGTCTGCAATTATGTATAGTGCATATGTAGGGCCTGGATTTGCGTCTGGCACACAGACAGTATCGTATTTTAATAAC
The DNA here is from genome assembly GCA_963593905.1 of bacterium. Taxonomy (GTDB): domain Bacteria; phylum Bacillota; class Clostridia; order Lachnospirales; family Lachnospiraceae; genus CAG-791. The sequence goes on from CAVBBL010000004.1 coordinate 1,591, forward strand.
AAAGGCTTTATCGGTATTTTTCTAGGTCCTTTGGTAGCAGGTATTATGTGTTTCATTTTCAATCTCCTGCTTTTCGAGATAAATAGGATTTATAAACCGGATTCTTACAGAGAAGCCTACAATACCATTTATCGTCCAAAAGGATTACAGCTTTTCTTTGGAACGTTTAAAGAATTACAGGTGATTGTAGTTGTTTTGATTGCCCTGTCTGCGCAGATTTCCACAACGGCAGTCCTGTTAAACCAGATATTTGGTCTGCCTAAAATCGTGGGAACCATAGGTTTCTGTGTGCTGGTATTGCTTTTTGCACTCTGGGGAGCAGGTGTACTTAGAAAAGTTGGAACGATTTTAGGACTGGCTATTCTGTTGATATGCGGCTACGTTGCAGTAGTATGTTTCGGAAATGCAATTCCGCTTGCAACTGATTATATACAACAGCATGTTTCCTACACGGAGTACGGATTTTCTGGAATTCAGGCCTGGTTTTCTATGCTTATGATTGTTGTTTTCTTTATGAATGGCTATGAGGCATGCGTGCCGGCTTCAAAAGGAATCATTGAGACAAGAAAAGATGTATTTATAGAATCACTTGTAACAGCTGTTTTATGCGCAGGTTCAACCATGATATTTACGTTTATTTTCGCAGCAGGTATGCCGGATGTTATGCAGGAGGAAATTCCAACCCTTTGGGCAATTAATAATCTTTCAAATTCAGGCTGGATTTCAAAGATTTTGTATGTTGTCTTTGCCATTGCAGCAATGCTTTCAAGCTCTGTTGCGTTCATCTTTACCGTTTGCAATCGCTTTGAACCGATTATTGAGAAAAAATGGGCAAGCAGCAATTCGTATACAAGAAAATTTGTGATTGCAATTATTTTTATTCTGATATGTACTTTTGGCTCAAGCTTTGGACTACTCAATATTATCAAGTACGGATACGGTACCTTTACGTTGATTGTAGGTCCGGTTATGCTTGTTCCGCTCATTATCAGTGTTCCATACAGGCTGTGGAAGGACAGGAAAGATGGTATTTTAGACGATAACTATGAATTAAGATAGGTGTCCGCATGGCTTTGAACAGTTACGAATCAAAGGAAACTTCAGAAAGGTAGATATAATATGAATCTGACAGAAGAATTAAAAGAAGAATTAATAAAATTGCCAACTGGAAATATAGCAGACAATAATAATCAGACACCGAATCAGGGGGTAATGGATACCGCAATCAAACCAGTGGATTCAAAAATGAAAATGATTGGACGTGCATTTACCGCCCAGTGTTTTCCCGGAGATAATCTTGCCTTGCATCAGGCAATTTATGCAGCAAAACCAGGCGATGTACTGATTTTGGATGTGCATGGATATACCAATGCCGGACATTTTGGTGATATTATGGCAACAGCCTGCAAAGAATATGGACTTGCCGGGGTAGTAATTGACGGAAGCTGCCGTGATGCTGAGGATATAAAGGAATTAGGTTTTCCTGTATTTGTGAGAGCTTTTAATCCATCAGGAACTGTAAAGGAGAGCCTTGCAAAAATGAATGTCCCAGTTCATTGTGGAGGTATTCAGGTAAATCCCGGTGATATCGTATTTGGTGACTGCGATGGAGTTGTTGTAATTCCGAAGGAGCAGGAAGATGCAGTGTTTGAAAAAGCACTTGAGAAATTTGAACATGAGCAGGAAATTGTAAAGCAGCTTATGGCTGGAAAAACAACATTGGAAATTTACGGATTTGATAAATTAATAGACAGCAAAAAGAAAATCTCCTAGGATTTTTTGATAAAGAATACTTCGCTTTCAGACCAGAGAGCGGAGTATTCTTTATGTAATCATAAACTAAGAAACAGGAGGAATAGGCTTGAAGCGTGATACGGATTTAACAAGTGGAAATATACCAGCATATCTGGTAAGCCTTGCCGCTCCTTTGGTGGCGGGAAATATACTGCAGGAATTTTACAATACTATAGATGCATTTGTGGTTGGACGCTTTGCAGGGAAGGAAGAATTCGCTGCAATAGGAATTGCTGGAACTGCCATGAATCTATTTTTATTTGCCCTGGTGGGCTGCTGTAATGGTTTCTCCATTCTATTTGCCCAGGCATGCGGACAGAAAAATATGAAAGAGCTGAGAAAACAGCATTTTAATGCGCTGATAGCAGGTGCGTGCTGTGTGATGTTTCTTATGTTTGCAGGGCTTGTCTGTATGAACCCCTTGCTAACTATATTGCAGACACCCAGAGAACTGCATAACTATGTAGCTTCTTATCTCTACTGGATATTCCTGAGTCTGCCGGCTGCGTTTTTTTATAATCTGTTTGCCGCACTTCTAAGGTCCACGGGAGATACTAAGGCATCTTTATATGTTTTGATAATATCTGTGGTAACTAATCTGTTTTTAGACATATTTTTAGTAGAAAAGTGTCAAAAAGGAATAGAGGGAGCTGCGATTGCAACTGCAATTACACAGACGATATCAGCCGTCTTATGTTTTATATATTTATGGAAAAAGCATGGCGAGATGATATTGCACAGAAGGGACTGCAAATCCAATGTACGGGATGTATTAAAATCCCTGCAAACAGGTCTTATTACATGCCTGCATCAGAGCAGTCTTTATCTTGGAAAATTACTGGTACAGGGAACTGTCAACACGGGTGGAACCGATATTATCGCAGCATATACTGCTGCAACCCGCATAGAGGGTTTTGCTAATTCAATTGGCACCAGTGGCTCTACCTCTACATCAATCCTGACAGCCCAGAATTATGGTGCTGGAAAGAAAGAACGTGTATGCAAAACTTTCCGTTATAGTTTTTGTATGCTGGCAGGAATGGGATTATCGGCCATGCTTATCCTGTTTCTGTTTGCGCCACAGACAATTGCTCTTATGCTTGGAAATAATAGTGGGACATCTTACGGGGAAGGCATACATTATCTTCGTCTGGTTGCAGTATTTTATCTTTTTTGCTACACCGGAAACACATTTACAGGTTATTATAATGGTGTAGGAAAGGTGATTGTGCCGTTTATTGGTGCAACCGGTCATATTCTTGTCCGTGTTGTGCTTTCATGGCTCCTGTTCCCTGTGATGGGACTTGGTTCCGTGGCACTTGCTACAGGAATAGGCTGGATGCTTGCAAATTGTTTCTGGGGAATTGTGTATATCTTTTGTAAATGGCGGAAGTGATATCAGATACATCAGCAGCTAAAACAGAATCATCGCAATTTCTCTTGACAATATACATGCGAAGAAGCTGGATTATCTTGAACAATTCATCATGAACCTGGGTGATCATCCATATATTGGTGTTGTGCCCAGATACAATGTGTTAAAAAGACAAGGCTATCTGGTGCTTGTTATGGAGAAGGATCTTGTACTTTACAAGGTTGATGATGACAAGAATCAGGTTATTGTATATGCGGTCGTAGATCAAAGACAGGATTATTTAAGCATCATAAGAGGTTTATAAATTAGGATTGAGGACGATATTTCCGACTTTTCTATTAGTAATCAGGATGTAAGGACATGGTGTACGGTACGTACGCCGAGAATGGGAATGACGATTACAAGGGAGATCAGGGAGCAGTGGTATAAGGCATTGTGCGCAAAAGCATGTGGTATTCAGATGAGCGAAATCCCGGCATGAAGGAGCTTACTGCAGTTGGTATAACTGCCGGCATGAGCAAGGATAAGTGCAGACAGATTGCGGAAGACATACAGGCATGTGTAACAGAACGATTGGTAGAGTATTTGGAGGATTAAAGGCCTCTCACAGTAGCTTTTGAAACCGACTGGTTTTATAACCAGTCGGTTTTTTCTGCTTTCTGAGATCGGCGAAGGAATTAGATAAAAAAATTAAAAAAGTGAAACCTTTTCTCTTTTCAAGATCTCTATACAGTAAAGACGCAGGAACTATACAAAATAACTGCACAAAAGAAAGGGTGGTGAAACACAAAAACGAACCGGAGCGGAAAGGCACCGGCAACATTAAAGAGAGCCGTTAGGACGCCTTCTTGACAGGGGTGGGGTATCGGTTTAGCATGTAAACATAATTGTTTTTTTGAAGGAGGGGAAGAGTATGTTTTGTTCAGTATGCGGGAGTCAGGTAGAGGAAAATGCTGCATTTTGTCCGAATTGCGGGGCGGCAATGAACGGGAATGTGCAGCAGGAAGATAACAGTTCAATGCAGGAATACGGAAATGCCGCCGCCGGCGTACAGGATGGATATGCACGGATCGATGGGACTATGGAGTTGGCATATCACCCTTTTAACGTGGCTGGTATTTTTATGAATAGAAAAGCGCCTGTTTATGTGGATAATTATTATGTCACAGCAAGCGGAAATAGTATTGACCGAGCGCATATATCGGGAACAAAGCGTGGAACCAGAACAAAATTATGGAAATATTTTGTAGGATTACTTTTCTTAAGTCAGGGAATAGGTTGGGTGTTTGGCAATAAGCCTACGATTGATCATTATGCTCTTATACCGATTGGTGTGTTTTTGATCATTATGGCACCGTGGCTCTTGATGACCGCTAAGGAGGAAATATTAATCATCAAAGGCTCCGGAAGTGCAGACGCGATTACCATTTCCACGGATGCCTTTCACCGTCGCGAACTGGATCCTATAGAGAAGGCAGTAAGAGCCCTTGCCGCTTCACACGACCGTGATACGAACGTTCGCCTTCAGGGGGCAATGAACCGGGCACACTCCGAATACCAGACAGATCGCATTATCGATGCAATCAACAGGAAATAAAACTGATTTCGTACAGTGAGCAGCGCATGCACAGAAAAGCGAAAGGCTGCACAGTCAAAATAAGACGGACAGCCGGATGCGTCAGGAAAAGATAAATGCAGGGGGAGGATATGGAAAAGCAGACAGAAGAAAAGGAAGAGTCGGTGACAGCCGGCTCTGTCGATTGGAATCAGTTGGTTTCTGATTTCAGAAATAAACAGGATGATGTCTCTTTTGAAGCACTATACAGGAGCTCGTACAGCAAGCTCTACGGCTATCTGTATACATTAGGCCACAATAAGGAGCTTGCAGAGGATGCCATCCAGAATGGCTTCCTCACCTGTTACACCAAAATAGACCAGCTGGCAGACGGCGCGCGGTTTATCCCGTGGATGAAGCAGATCTGTTATCACGAATATCTGGCAATGGCCAAAAAGCAGGGACGTACCGTCAGCCTTCTAGCAGAGTCTGCAGATGGAGAAGAGTATGATCTCTCAGACATTCCGGATGATGGTTCCATCGGTGTTCCGGAGAGTGGTATAGAGCAGGAGGAGCTGCAGGAACTTTTGCAGCAGGCACTTAATTCCCTTCCGGAGCTGCAGCGGATTTCCTTAATCTGCTTTTATTATGACAAAAAGGCGATTCACTCCATTGCAGACGAACTGGGCGTGCCGGAAAATACGGTAAAAACCTATCTGTCCAGAGGCAGAAGGAACATGAATCGCCAAGTGCGCAATCATGCAACGGCTTATGGACTCAAGCTGGTTCCGGTTGCTATTGTGCCTGTTATTGCGGAACTCCTCAAGACAGAGGTTCATGCGTGCGAGCTCTCTGTCACCAGCGGCATGGTAAATGCTTCCCTTGCCTCCGTGCTTGCAGTCGGGGCAGCAAAAGGCGCATCAGGTGCAGCTGTATCCGGTGCGGCGGGAAGTGCTGTGTCGTCAGCATCTTCAGGCGCAGTATCTTCGGGTACGGCGGGGAGTGCCGGAGCCGGTGCATTTGGCACAGCAGCCGGAACGGCGTCTGCCGCCGGTACGGGAGCATCTGCGAGTGGCGTAGCCGGTACAGCTGCCGCATCGGCCACAAAAGCAGTTTCTATTAAAATTGTTGCAGGTCTCGCTGCTGCTGCTCTTGCCGGAGGAGGCGCTGTGGCTGTTGTTCATAGCCAAAGAGCGGCAAAAGAAGAACCTGCTGCAGTATCCACGGTGCAGGAAGCGGAGTCAGCAGAGACTGCCTCCACAGAGGTAGCTGCTGCAGAGGAAGATGAAGAGATCAATGATGCGGTTATACAGGCCTATATCAACTATCTCGAAAACAGAGAGTATGGGGAATGGGACAATTATAAGTACACCTTTGCACACATCGATGAGGATGCAACGCCTGAGCTTATAGAAATTAACTGGGCGTCAAACGGAACTTTTGATGTTCTGGCCGTCAAAGACAATGAGGTTGTTACGGTTTCCTATCTGCCAAGCGAGAGTGAGGCTGCGGCTATGGAGGAGTTTGGACATGAGGATTCCTATCATCCGTTTTACATGATGGATGCGGATGAGCGATATTATCCGAGGAAAAACAGGATTCTGTCGGCCGGTGCCGGTGGAGGTATCATCGATCCCGGGGTTAATGTGAATGTATGGTCATTTGAGATATTTCAAAATGATGGAGATGGCTTTTATCAGGACGTGAATGCGGAGATTAATTTTGACAATAGATCCACCGGTTCTGTTATGATCGACGGCCAATCCGTGCCAACCGATATGGCATATACATTTTCAATAAATGGCAGATCTGCTACGCAGGAGGAATATGAAGCCCTTTATAGCCAAATGAATCAGTATGAAGGGGTAAACAGCGTTTCGTTTTATCAGGACTACGATCGAGATGCATTCCTTGAGATTCTCAAAAATGATTATGACTCTTTTGATGCAGAAGTAATCGAGCACGAAAACACAGATACAATGACGATGTGTGATATTTTCGTTTATCAGGGAGAGGGTGTTGATGATTCTGCAGAAACAGAGGATGCCGTCGCTGCGGATTATCAGGAAGTGATAGATGTCATAAAGAATTGCGGCGATGTGCCATACGATAGTGATGTGGCCGCACAGCATGAGGATTACTTCCCCATGGCGCTGCATTACGACAAAGGTACACCCGGTTATATCCTGACAGATCTTAATGGGGATGGCACGGAGGAGCTGCTGCTGACAGAAGGAAGTGCCGTGGATTCGGCAAGGTTTGAAAGTATGGACGTGATGGACCGCATTCTTTCCGGTGTCTATATCTATGCTGTGCTTACTGTTAAAGATGGTCAGATTGTTCCTGTCGTTTCCCAGGGCGGCGTGCGGGATGCCTACTATCTGTGTGAGGATGGAATAATCGGTCATTATTCATCCGGCGGTGCATCCCTGTGGGGATACGAATTTTATAAGTTTGATGGCAAAGCATTTACGCTGCAGGAGTGCATTTTTCATGACACCCTCAGTGATATGCCGGTGACGGAGGAAGAGATGAACGATGTTCGGTGCTTCTACACCACAGCAGCACCGTTTGTAGATAAAGGAACGGAAATTAGTCAGGATGATTTTGATGCGATTCTGAATAAGCATTCCTGTAAAGCATTATCGCCGACACCGATTTTATGATAAAAGGAGATAAAAATGGAAAATAATACTGTTAAGAAGTCTGGATTTACTGTGAAGAGTGCATTGAAAGTGCTTTCGGTTATTTGTTTTGTGCTGGCGTTTTGTCCGAACTTTCTCGTGTCCTGTTCGGGACAGAATATGAATGTCAATGTTATGACTGCCGTGGGCGGCGTTTCCATGTATGGGGAAAAGGTGATCGAACCACAGCCCCTTATGCTGGTATTGCTTGTTATTCCGGCAGCGATCTTTGTCCTGCTGCTGATAAAGAAATACATGGATAAGAAAAATGCCAGAATCATCGCTGTGCTGGGAGTGTGCGACCTGATCCTGTGGTTTGTATTCCAATTTGCAGCTAAGAGTATTGCAGAAAAGAATTACTGCTCATTTAAGGTAACCGCATGGTATGTAATCAATATCATTGCCCAGCTTCTGATCATTCTGCTCAGCGTTCTGGTTGTCAGGCAGAAAATGGAGATGAACAGTGATCTGATGACGCTTTTCTCAGGAGATAGCAAACAGAAGGCCTTAAACCAGATGGCAGAGACTATGAGCCAAATGTCAGGTGCTGTAACAAAGCTGGCAGGAAATGTGGAAAATAAGCATGCCGTGCATAAGGATACCATAGGATTCTGTTCTAAATGCGGCAGCTCCATCGAATACGGCTGCAAATTCTGCTCCTCATGCGGTGCACCGGTGCCGGAAAGCATGATTGAAGAAGCAGAGGCAGCAAGAAGAGAAGCTGAAGAAAAAGCGAAGGCAGAGGCAGCGAGAAAAGAAGCTGAGGAGAAAGCAAGAGCAGAGGCAGCGAGAAAAGAAGCTGAGGAGAAAGCGAGAGCAGAAGCTGCAGGAAAAGGTGCCGAGGAAAAAGTAGAGACAGAGGAAAATGCAAAGGCAGAGGTACAGCATCTGTTTTGCCTGGAATGCGGTGCAAAGTTAGCGGCAGATGCAAAGTTCTGCGCATCTTGCGGAGCCAAAGTCGAATAAGCAGCCGGATCCTGCTAAAGCAAAACCGGTAGGTTTGGGGAAATGGGTGATTTTACTTTAGCAGGAAGCTAAGCTGCAGAAATATAGTAAGCGGGAGGAAAGAAAAAGATGTTTTGTGGACAATGCGGTACTGAGAATGAAAATAGTGCCAGGTTCTGCAAGGGGTGCGGAGCACCGTTGACACAGCCGGGCAATGAAAAACCGAGCAATGAGCAACCGAAAATGACAAGCACTGCAGGTGCAGAGGAGACAGTTGGTAAGAGAGAGAAGGCATCGTTCGGTACGACAGCAGGCGTTAATGCGGGTCAGTTGGCAGATAAGCTAAAGACGGTGCCTAGAAAGGTATTATTTGGCGGCATCGCTGTTGTTGCAGCGATTATTGTGATCATCGTCGCAGCAGTAAACGCCGGGAAGACAATTGACTTAAATAAATATGTAACCTTTGAAGCATCCGGTTATGATGGATATGGAACGGTAAATGTCACCATAGATTGGGATGGCATTGAGAAAAAGTACGGATCCAAACTTTCCTACACCGGTGCTGCACAGGAAAAATACAGCAGTCTTTTAAGTCTGACATCACCAATGGATGTTATGCAGGAGTGCGTGGATGTAAAGCTTGATGAGAACGGCAGTTTTTCAAATGGGGATACCGCCGCATATACCTGGGAGGTAAATGAGGATTTTGCAGAAGCCATAAACTGCAAACTCAAATACGAGGATGGAACCTATAATGTTTCCGGACTTACCGAAGTTGGAACCTTTGACGCCTTTGCGGATTTAACAGTGGAGTTTACGGGCATATCACCCAGCGGATCAGCAGAGATCAGTTACAATGGCAGCGAGTTAAGCAGCTATGATTTCCACTGCGATAAGACCAGCGGTCTTAAGAACGGCGACAGTATTACAGTATCCATATCCGACACCGATATGGAATATTATGTACAGAAATTTGGAATGATTCCGGAAACCACTTCCAAAACCTACACGGTGAGCGGCCTGCAGGCGTATGTATCCGGTTATTCGGATCTGACAGAAGAATTTTTATCTGATCTTAAGAAAGAGGCTGAGGATTCTATCTATGCTTATTCCGTAAATCCCTATACGTATGGTGATTATATTTCCCTTGATAATCTGGAGTATGCAGGGTATATTTTTAAGGCGGTTAAGGATGGGGATGACGGATACATAAGCTTTTATAACAAACTGTATATAATCTATAAAGGTGATGTTTCCAGCAAGAACGAGAAATTTGATACTGTGAAGGTTTATTTCCCTGTGAGATTTTCAAATATCTTAAAGGGCGAGGACGGAAGTCTTAGTTACAGTGATAAGGATGGCATAGCCGGATCAAGTGATTTAGGTGGTTCTTATTACAGTACAGATGGCTACAGCAATCCTTTTATATGCTATAAAGAGATCGCAGAGAGTGATGAGGATGCATATAATACAGAGTGTGGGGGAGAAATTGAAAAATATTCTTCGTATACTTATGTAGATAAGATGGATGATATATCGGATGAGGAAAAGCAGACGCTGTACGCGGATGCAAAAGACAGAATAGAGAAGTTTGTAGAAGAAAATTACATTGATGGGACTTCTATAGCTAATATGGAGGTGGCAGGAGACTATCTGCTGACGGCTAAATCACAAAATGACAATGCTAAGTACCACAGCAGGTACTACGTCGTGTACAAAGCCACTATAGCGAATACCGAAGGAGCGTGGTCGGATACAGATGTGTACCTGCCGGTTGAATATGATGAATTAGTCAAGTTGACTAATGGTGAATATGTAGTAACAAAGTCAGGTGGTATATCCGGTTATTCAGATCTGAACGATAGTTACTACCAAACAAAAGGATATGTGGACGGCACCGAGATGTATTCAGAAATTATAACTGCAAACAGAGATAATTATACGTATGAGGTCTCTGAAGGCTTAAAGGCATTCGGAGAATAGTCCGGTGAAATGACGCTGCGGCGTATGAGCGCTGTATTTGAGTGCATATTGTTAGAGAGGGGCAGGCTTCGGCCTGCCCTTTGTTTTTCTCTGAAGATGCGATATATTAATACAAATGAAGCGGAAGGAGAAAGAAAAGGAGGTGAATAAGATGATCAAACCAATAAAAGTCAACGAAGAAAAAAAGAGAGAATATTACGAAAAAGGTTTTTGGAGCAAAGATACGCTGAATGATAAATGGAACGAAACTGTTTCCCTGTATGGAGAGAAGGAGTACGTAGCTGATAATACCGGCGTGCGGTTTACTTACCGGGAAGTGGATGAAAAGGCTTCCAGGCTGGCGAGATGGCTGAAGGAGATCGGCATCCAAAATGGTGACGTGGTTTCTTTTCAGTGTCCGCCATGGGCAGAATTCTGTATTATCTATGTGGCCTGTCTGAAGGTGGGAGCTGTCATGCACCCCATTTCCATGCAATTTAATCAAGAGGATCTGGTCTATATCATGAATCTGGTGGAGTCCAGAGCTTACATCTGCCCCACATTCTTTCGAAAGACAGATTATGAGACGCAGATTGAAGGAGCAGTTGGAAGGATTCCTTCCCTCCTGCCCGGTGGCATTTGTGTCATGGACAAGACGGAGCCTTCCAGGGACCATGTGACACTGGGGGAGATTCTGAATAAATATCTTCCTCTGCAGGAAGCACCGGAGAGTACTTCTGAGGATGTAGCATTGATCCTGTGTACATCCGGCACTACCAGCCTTTCCAAAGGAGTTCTGCTCTCTCACAATGCCATCATCTTTTCTGAAAGAGTTTTTGCAAAAGCCTATGATATTACCCATGATGATGTCTGCTTTATTCCGACGCCCTTAAATCACGCGACAGGATTTAATCACGGATTGATTACACCTATGCTTCTTGGAGGACGGTCCTTTCTGCAGCAGCGATTTGATGCGACGCAGGCTATTGAGATCATTAACAGAGAAAAGGTCACCTGGTCCCTTGGGGCCACACCCTTTGTCTTTGATATTCTGTATTGCCTGGAGAGAGATCATCTGACTTTTGACACATTAAAGGTCTGGATATGCGGTGGCGCACCGGTGCCGGGTATGCTGATCCAAAGATGCCATCAGCACGGCATGCTCCTGTGTGAGAGTTATGGAGCGACGGAGAGCTGTCCTCATGCCGGCGTGCCGCCTAGGGAATGTCTGGCCTGGAACGGAGAATGGTCCGGCATTGCCCATGATGATATTGAGGTAAGGATCATAGATGAAGAGGGAAAGGAAGTCCCCTACGGCACTCTGGGAGAAGAGGTCTCAAGAGGTCCCCACATGTTTTGCGGCTACCTGAAAAATAAGGAAGAGACTGATAGGAGCCTGACGGATGATGGCTGGTTTAAGTCCGGGGATATCTGTATTCAGGATGCCCGGGGTCGCATCAAGGTGAAGGGACGGAAGAAGGAAATCCTGATCCGAGGCGGAGAGAATATTTCTGCCAATGAGGTGGATTACAATCTGATTGGCTGTCCCGGTGTCGGAGCCCATTCCACTATCGGCATGCCGGATGAGCGATTGGGAGAGAGAATCTGTACTTTCGTTATGGTCAAGGATGGGATTATACCCACTGTGAAGTCTGTTTGTGAATATCTCGCTTCCAAAGGAGTAGCCAAGCGCCTGTGGCCGGAATTTATTGAGATCATCGACATGCTGCCTGCCACGGAATCCGGTAAGATCAAGCGTTATGAGCTGGCAAAGGAACTGGAGAGAAGAATCAAAGAGAGAAAACCTGTAACTGTTTAAATCAGATGACAGCATGAAAATCCCTGTGCGAAAGTGGAATAAGAAACAGAAATGTTCCTTCTCACTTTCAGGGGGAGCTGTTTAGAAATGGAGTAATTGTGACTGCAGAAAATAATGTTTCCACCCTGAGTAATACGCCTTTGCAAAAAAAGAGAGAGGCTTTTTTTGACTATGCCAAGGCTTTTCTGATACTGATCGTAGTATTGGAGCATATGGATCTCTCCAATACCATATTATCCAACTGGTCGATTCCGGCGTTTTTTCTGATCAGCGGATATTTCTACAAAAAAGGAGTTCCCATCGGTAGGAGTATCAAAAAGTATTTTAAGGGAATCCTGATTCCTTTTTGGGTGACGGTATTAATCGGCGGTGTGGTAGAATCCTTCCGCGCCACGATCCTGGGGTATGGAGATGCCACGGCGGGCCTTTATAATGTGGCTTATGCAATATGGGGGTCCAATGTGGCACCCTATACCGGCACCTATGAGAAGCTCATTACGCCGCTGTCCACCCGCATCCCCAGCACCACTTCCTTTCAGCTGCAGACGCCGACGACCTGCCAGATGTGGTATCTGCCGGCACTTTTTTCGGGATCGGTGCTGATGCTCCTTTATCAGGAAAAGATTCGTAAAAAGAGATGGAATGACATTCCGGCTGTTCTGATCCTGCTGGCCCTTTGCTGGGCGGAGTCTTTGCTTCCATTCCAGATTCCCTACGGTGTGGGAAGAGGGTGTCTGGCCTGTGCCTGCATGATCATCGGCAATGCATTGAAGGAAATGGCCTTTTTTTCCAGAAAGGATCTTCTCTGGACAGCGCTTGTATTCTTTGCTGCCTACATGGGATTATATCTCAACGGATGGACTACCAGAGCCTCTCTGGAATTCCTGATCAGCGATTATCATGGACATAATCTGATCACCTTTATCATTATCATTATAGGATTGATGGCGGTGTCGATCGCATTCCTCTGCCTGATGAAACTGTTGGCTCGGGTACTTCCCAAATGCAGACTCTTAAGTCTGGTGGGACAGAATACACTGCCGGTTTACAGATGGCACTTGTTCGTTGTTACTTTTTTTGCCTTCCTGTTTCATGGACTTTTCGGGATGCCCATTACTCTGGAGAGCTGGTTGGTGCCTCTGATTCCGTCGGAATATGTGGGATACAAGCTCATTACACTTGTGGGATGCTTCGGCGTCAGCATAGGACTGCACTTTGCCTATACAAATGCTAAGAAAAAATTATGGCAAAATAGACAGTAAAATAAACAGTAAAAGAGCCTGCAGCAGGTTTTGGCAGAATCTGCTGCAGGCTCTTGGTGTTTAAAAGCCCTCTAATTTTCTGTGGATCCGCAGCTGCTTGCGCTTCTGGCCGGCTTCCCATTCTGCCCGTTGTCCGATGGATTCGATGAGCAGGCCGGGCACTTTGGTAGGCTTGCCATCCTGGTCTACAGCGACCAGAGTGAGGTAGGCGCGGTTTACGGCATACCTTGTGCCGTCCAGATTTTCCACATAGGTATCCACCCGGATCTCCATGGAAGTATTGCCCACATAGGTTACATAGCCCACCAACACAATCAGCTCGTTCTGAAAAACGCCTCGGATAAAGCGAAGATTGTCGACGGAGGCGGTGATGACGTTGCACTGGGAGTGGCGTATACCTACCAGCCCGGCCACCTCGTCGATCCATTCCATGAGCCTTCCGCCGAAAAGACGACCGGCACCGTTAAGGTGCTCCGGGCGAATCTGATAGACCTGTTCGATGCGTGATTCCGATACTCTTTTTTTGACAGTCGTATTTTCCATAATAATCCTCATTTCTGAGCAGCTATGATGCGAAGAGGCGACGAGGATTTCAGATTCTCGTCTGCAAGTTTAACATTAGCATAGACAGTACAGAAAATGAAGTCCATGACGGTTGCCTGGCAGCAATAAAAAAGTTGTCTCAGCAAAACATGCCGAAAACAGCTTTTCTCATGATTTTATTTTGTATTTCCGAGAGCCTCGTATTACTCTACGGTATAGGAAACAGCGGTTCCGTTATGTACCAGCTGATAATAATCCATGCCGCTTGCTCTCATTGTATACAAAGCAGGTACCGAAATGGTAGATGCAGCATTTTCGGTCAGGAAGGAAATATTGGTGATGCCGTTATATGAGAGCAATTCCAGCTCATCCAGATCGATATTCAGATTTTCCAGTGTGGGCTCATTGACGACATTCGGCACAACGTAGACGGTATTGCCAAACTGCCATGCCTCGGAGGGAATTCCGTATCCGTTGCGGTCTGTTACCCACATATTGGAATCAGTCCAGTAAATATCCATGCCATAGGATTCTATGTAATAGATATAATCATCCAGTTCATCCAGATCATAATCGTAGTAATCAAAATCCTCATAGGTCTCATAGTAATAGGAATAATCGTATTCCTGTGCGCAGGCTGCGAAAGGCATGCTTATTGCCAGAAGCAGAGATCCTAATAATGCGGCTGTAATTCTGAATTTCATTTTGTTTTTTCCTCTCTTTTGCGTGCTTTATTTTTTTAAAGTTGTTTTTGCGTGATAAAGTAGGATTGTTGTTTATGCGTATTTATGTAAGGAAGTATATAAATGTGCACGTAATCAAAACGTAACTGTAGAATTTTTGGTAATATCCGGGGAATATTTGTATAATGAGGGAAGGCAATCAATAGGAAATCGAGGATACAGAATGCAGAGAAGTGCAGAAGAGCCTGTGAATGATAAAACAGATTCTTGCGAGCGGGGGCGGGCTCTTTTGCGGGCTGCAGTATATGGTAATATGAAGGTAATGTTTCCTATGGTTGCATCTGCATGGTCGTGGTAGTAATATTGCCGCAGTAAACTGCGGAATGGAGATTAGTGTGCTATTTGTATTTGCGAAACAAATAGCATTGATGGCAAATCGAATTAGAAATTCAATTAAGAGAATCTGAAATTCTCGTCGCCGCTTAGCAGCAGAGCTGCTCAGAAATGAGGATTAACATGAGAAAACAATACAATTTGACTGAAATCCGGGAGATTTTTGAAAATCCGGAAGAATATTACGATAAGGAAGTGACAGTGGCCGGATGGGTGAAGTCCAACCGGGATTCCAAGGCTATCGGTTTTATTGCCTTAGATGACGGTTCCTGCTTTAAGAATCTGCAGCTGGTCTACAGTGATGAGATTCCGGATTTTGCGAAACTGGCAAAGCTTAATATCAGTGCCGCTATCATTGTAACAGGAAGGATCGTGGCGACGCCCCAGGCCAGACAGCCTCTGGAGATGCAGGTGCTGCGGGCCGAAGTGGAGGGAGAGTCCACCCCGGATTATCCGCTGCAGAAAAAACGCCATACCTTTGAATATCTGCGAACTATCCCACAACTGCGGGCCAGGACCAATACCTTTGAGGCCGTGATGCGGGTGCGCTCTCTGGCTGCCTATGCGATTCACCGATTCTTCCAGGAGCGGGATTTTGTCTATGTCCATGCGCCGGAAATCACCGGCAGCGATGCGGAGGGCGCAGGGGAGATGTTCCGTGTGACCACCTTCGACCTCAATAACATTCCCAGAAAAGAAGACGGCACGGTGGATTATACAAAGGACTTCTTTGGAAAACCGGTGAACTTGACGGTGTCCGGTCAGCTGGATGTAGAGACCTATGCCTTTGCCTTTCGCAATGTCTACACTTTCGGGCCTACCTTTCGGGCAGAGAATTCCAATACCGCCCGTCATGCCGCGGAGTTCTGGATGATTGAGCCGGAGATCTGCTTTGCGGACCTTGAGGATGATATGGAGCTGGCAGAGTCCATGCTTAAGTATCTGATCCGCTATGTCATGGAAAATGCCCCGGACGAAATGGCCTTTTTAAATGCATTTGTGGATAAAGGACTTTTGGAACGTTTGGAGCATGTAGCCTCCTCGGATTTTGGACGGATTACCTATACGGAAGCTGTCAAAATTCTGGAGCAGCACAATGAAGAATTTGAAAATAAGGTGAGCTGGGGATGTGATCTGCAGACAGAGCATGAGAGATTTCTGACGGAAAAGACTTTTAAGCGCCCGGTATTCGTGACGGATTATCCCAAGGATATCAAGGCTTTTTATATGAAACTGAATCCGGACGGAAAGACTGTGGCAGCCTGTGACTGCCTGGTGCCCGGCATCGGGGAGATCATCGGCGGATCCCAGCGTGAGGATAATCTGTCCATTCTGGAGAACCGCATGGAGGAGCTGGGGATGGATAAGAGCCAATACCAGTTTTACCTGGATCTTCGCCGCTATGGCTCTGTGCGCCATGCCGGCTTCGGCCTGGGATTTGAGAGAGCTGTCATGTATCTGACAGGGATGGAGAATATCCGGGATGTACTTCCCTTCCCCAGAACAGTGGGAAACTGCGAGCTGTAATCACTGTGTGATCACTGTTCGATTACTGTTTAGTCACTGCTCAAACACTGTTTCATTGCTGCCTGATCGCAGCAGAACTGTTCAGAAATAAGGATTCATATAAGGAGAAAGCAGGTAAAGTAAATCATGCAGAATGTTCTACATTTAAAGGCACCGGGCAACTGGATCAATGATCCCAACGGGTTTATTTATTATAAAGGGGAGTATCATCTTTTTTATCAGTATTTTCCCTACGAGCCGATTTGGGGAACCATGCACTGGGGACATGCGGTCAGCAAGGATCTGATCCACTGGGAGCACCGGGGCGTGGCGCTGTATCCTACAAAGGATTTTGATGCCAATGGTATTTTTTCCGGAAGTGCGCTGGAGAAAGACGGAGAGCTCCTATTGTATTACACAGCGGTCCATTATCTGGAGGAGGATCCGGATTACATCCACGTAGCCAAAGACAACAAAAACCTTCAGTCCCAGGCAATGATCCATTCCAAAGACGGCTATACCTTTGATAACCTGCATGGGAAAAAGCAGATCATCCCGCCGGTGACGGACATCTCCATCGGTGATCCCCAGGAGTGCAGAGATCCCAAGGTCTGGAGGGAAGGAGATAGCTATTACCTTTGCCTTGGCAGCACCCATAATAAGGAGGAAGGCGTCCTCTTGCTGTATCGGAGTAAAGATGCAGAGAATTGGGAATATGCAAGCCGTCTTCAGGATAAGAGACTGGGCATTTTATTGGAGTGCCCGGACCTGTTCCGGATCGGAGACCAATATGCCCTGATCTGCTCTCCTATCTGCAATCATTGCGGGGGAGACAGCCCGGACAGCCAGAGTGTGATACAGAAGGCGGACTTTGATCCGATTTCCGGCAGAGCATCCCTCAGTCAGGAAAAAGAAAAGCTGTTGGATTACGGCTTGGATCTCTATGCGCCGCAGAGCAATCTGGACGCAGAGGGCAGACGGACAGTCATCGCATGGATGCGTATGCCGCAGCCACAGAGACCGGAGGATAATGAAGCATCCGATGGGAAAAGCTGGAGCGGCATGATGTGTCTGCCGAGATTGGTGGAGTTAAGAGACGGCGAATTCTTCACCCCAGTGCATCCCAATGTGCGCAGCTATTTTTCAGATGCAGACTGCGTCACAGAGTACGGAAACGGCACCCTGTGGGAGAAGGAAGGCCGGTGCCGGATCCTTACATCCATAAAAAAAGGAGAAAAGCTGAAGGTAAACGGCGTAGAAATCAGTCTGCAGGACGGAATTCTGTGCATGGACCGCACGGGATGCCTTCCCGAGAAATGCAAGTGGCACCGCCGCAGTGAAAGTCCTTATGTAGGAGACAGCTGCGAGCTGGAGATCTACGCAGAGCAAAATCTGGTGGAGGTCTTCGTCAACGACGGACAATACGTGCTCAGTCAGGTGATCTATCCCAGGTCTTAAAGCAGCGTAAAGCAGTTGATATGGGAAAAGACCTGAAAATGTCATAAGAAGAGACGTAAAGATGCATAAGAGACGTAAAGATGCATAAGAGACGTAAAGATACATAAGAAACGTAAAGAAATATAAGAAACGTAAAGAAACATAAAAGAAGCAATGTTATCAATGAATGACTGAAAATTAAATCAGACAGATAAACGCCAAAGACAAAAAAGAAGCGGGGCAGCATAAATCCGTGAACATTGCCACCATGCAGTTGCATCGATCCGGCAGAGGCAGTCTGGCAGGTACACCCACAGGGCAGGCGATCAGTGAGAAAATTCGGCATCGTGAAGAATAAAGAAAAATAAAACGACGCACTGCCATCTTGCAGTGCGTCGCTCTTTTTATAATTTTATCGAATTTAGAAATCTATAAATTTACTGAAATTAGAAACCTATAAATTTATTGGATTTAGAAATCTATAAAAATCGATTACAGAAAACCGAAGGGAATCGGGTTGATTATTAATAGAACTCTGTCACCCAGTACCACTGTCCGTTGGTCTTCAGTGCGATGCCGATACCAACCTTGGTATACTGATCGGAAACAATATTTGCGTAGTGTACGGGACTTGTGCACCAGTTGTTCATAACTTCGTTGGCGGAAGTCTGACCGTAAGCGAGGTTCTCACCATAGCAGAGATTGGACTGACCAATATCATTTTCTACAGTCCACCAGTCGCTGCCGTTGGGTCTGGTGTGAGAAAACAGGGAGGTTGTCTCCTCTGCTCTTACGGTTGCAGCTGTTTCCAGATTGCTGTCCACTGTAAGTGCTGGAAGGCCGGCATCTGCGCGCTTGGCATTGATGATGCTGTAGCATGCTGCTACCTGAGAGCGCATGTCTGCAGCGTGTGTCTGCATGGGAAAACAAACGGATCCGATGAATAATACTGCGCACAGGATAATCATGTTCTGTGCTAATGAGTTTCCTGTAATTCTAACATTCATTTTATTTCGTCCTCCTTTTTGGGGATATATATTTTAAAGTTGTTTTTTGCGTGTTAACGTATGTATGTTGTTTGCGTGAGGAATTATATAAATGGGTGTGTAATGAAAACGTAACAACAGAATTCTTGGTATTATCCGGGAAATGTTTGTATAATGAGGGAAGAAAGCAATGGGTAATCAAAGTTTTCGCAAGGCCATTGGTGCTGCAGGTGCCGCCAATCGTCTTGATTGCAAATCAGACAGCGATTTAATTTGCGATTTCTCCTATGTGGAACACCTATTTATAGATATAGAGGATTATTATGAATTTATTTGACGTAGTGGGACCAGTGATGGTAGGTCCCTCCAGCTCCCATACGGCAGGAGCGGTCCGCATTGGAAATGTAAGCCGTAAGCTTCTGGGGGATGAGATCAAAACGGCAAGGATTGGTCTGCATGGATCCTTTTTGGCCACGGGAAAAGGACATGGCACGGACAGAGCATTGATCGCAGGCCTTATGGGATTTGCTGTAGATGATGACCGGATTCCGGAGAGCTTTGCGCTGGCGAAGGAGAAAGGGATGGATTTTTCCTTCGGTGCCATTGATCTGGGAGAGGAGGCACATCCGAATTCTGCCAGATTGGAGCTGATCTCGGAGAGCGGAAGGCAGCTGGAGATTGTAGGTGCTTCCGTGGGCGGCGGCAGGATCATGATCAAGGAGTTGGATGGACTGGAGGCTAATTTCAGCGGAGATTATCCCACATTGATCGTGCACAACGAGGACCAGCCGGGACACGTGGCGGAGGTAACTTCCATGCTGCAGCATAAATCCGTGAATATCGCCACCATGCAGCTGTATCGCTCAGGAAGAGGCGGCCATGCGGTGATGGTCATAGAGTGCGACCAGGAAATCCCGGAGGAATCCGTGCGCTGGCTTGGCCACCTGGAAGGGGTGGAAAAGGTGACGTATTACAGTCTCTTATAGGCATATTGGATTTTGGGCTGCCGGAGGTAAAAGGTGCAAAACACCGTCGAGAGCTTGCTTTCGTGAGGCGCTTTTACCTTGAATTCCGCCAAATCATGAGTAAGTAGCTATTTCTTTTTAAAAATGAGCAAACTTCTGCTCCGGACAGTGCTGCAAAGCACGGAAGATGAAAGGAATTATGTATAAATCGTTAGAGGAGATCATCACAGAATGTGAAAACACCGGAAAGCCTTTTTGGAAGGTGGTACAGGAGGAGGACTGTCGGGAGGCAGGTATGTCAGAGGAGGAATCCTTTGCCAGGATGACCCAGATCTACAGGGCGATGGAAGCCTCAGACAACAATTATGATCCCACGCTGCGCTCCGCCAGCGGATTGGTAGGGACAGACGCAGAAAAGGTACGCATCAGGGAAAGGGAGGGAAAGCTTCTCTGCGGCAGCTTCACCGCTCACGTTATGGAGCGGGCTCTCCGCATCGCAGAGTCCAATGCCTGTATGAAGCGAATCGTGGCTGCTCCCACGGCAGGTTCCTGCGGCGTGGTGCCCGCTGTGCTTTTATCCATGCGGGAGAAGGGAGGTTATACCGAAGAAGAAATGGTACAGGCCCTCTACGTCACAGCCGGTGTCGGCGGCGTCATTGCTTCCAGAGCAAGTCTCGCCGGAGCAGAAGGGGGATGTCAGGCGGAGATTGGCTCGGCTTCCGCGATGGCAGCAGCGGCGGCGGTGAGCCTTTTGGGAGGCACTGCCAGGACGATGGCCAATGCCTCCGCCATGGCGCTGGCAGGGCTACTGGGGCTTGTCTGTGATCCGGTAGCAGGTCTTGTGGAGGTTCCCTGTGTGAAGAGAAATGTGATCGGTGCGCTGAATGCGGTATCCTGCAGTGATATGGCTATGGCAGGGATTGAGAGCAGGATTCCCCCGGATGAGGTGATCGATGCCATGAAGGCGGTAGGTCATGCCATGCATGCCGATCTGCGCGAGACAGGCAGAGGCGGTCTGGCAGGCACACCCACAGGCCAGGCGATCAGCGAGAAAATTCGGTGCCATGAAGAATAAAGAGAAGTAAAGAGAAATAAAGATAAAGAGAAAAATTTAAAGAAAAGAATTTAAAGAAAAAACTGAAGAAAAATAAAGAAAAATGGAAGCGACGCACTGCCATCTTGCAGTGCGTCGCTGTTTTTACATTTTTTACGATCTTATTGAACTTAGAAATTATAAAAAGCGATCAAAGAAAATCTTAATAATCTCAATGAATCTTAAGAAATTGTAATTAAACCAATTGACCTTAAGAAATCATGCTGATTTAATAGAACTCTGTTACCCAGTACCACTGTCCGTCGGATTTCTGTGCGATGCCGATACCAACCTTGGTATACTGACCGGAAACGATATTTGCGTAGTGTCCGGGGCTTGTGCACCAGTCGTTCATAACTTCGTTGGCGGAAGTCTGACCGTAAGCGAGGTTCTCGCCATAGCAGAGATTGGTCTGGCCGATATCATTTTCTACAGTCCACCAGTCACTGCCGTTTGGTCTGGTGTGGGAGAACAGGGAAGTCGTCTCTTCTGCTCTTACGGTTGCTGCTGTTTCCAGATTGCTGTCCACTGCAAGTGCCGGAAGGCCGGCAGCTGCGCGCTTGGCATTGATGATGCTGTAGCATGCTGCTACCTGAGAGCGCATGTCTGCAGCGTGTGCCTGCATGGGAAAGCAAGCGGATCCGATGAATAATACTGCGCACAGGATAATCATCTTCTGTGCTAATGAGTTTCTTAAACCTTCTTTCTTCATATTCATACTCCTCTCTAGGGCAGATGGCTCATTTCAGAGTCACCTAGAGGAGCAGCCAATGCCCTTTTGTATTCGCTAATCTGTGCATCTAAGCCTTATTCTCATAGAAAAAAAGGATTTTAGCGCACAAAAAAAGCACTATACGGAAAGGGACCTTTAGTGCTTGAGTGCATTTCTGCGTTTGCAACTGGCTACCATCTTACAGGCCCTATAGCTTTGCGTCACAACCTTTCGATTGCTTTGCCAAAATATTAAGTTTACATAATACGAAACTACGAAACGTAAAACAATTTACCTTTGCCCTGCAGTGCTTGAACGTTTCTGAACTAATGATAGTAAAAAAGTGTTATAAAATCAAGTGGAAAAAAGGAAAAATTGTAAAATTTTATCAAGTTGTATAGTAAATCTTTATATTGAATCTTTATGCCGTAATTTATTGCAGCTGCGTATCGGAAAAATCGCGTTGTTGACGTGTACGGTATCAATAATGTTTGGAAAAATGTTATTGAGCATTTCTTTCAAACTTTATCGCTATATAACTCTATATGCCGCATTTTATTGTGTGACCGTAACCGGAAAGTATGAAATAAAAAACAATCTATCCTATTTCCATTTCAGATTAGTTTTGTGATAATGAAAGACAGGTAAAAGCCGCAATGATTGAGGCATATGGAGGAAAAAATGACAGAACAGCATTTTAATACCCCCGCAGAGGTGATTTCTGCGACATTGGAAGGCGGAAAGCGTAAATCACAGCTTCCTATAGGAAAGATGATTCTTTTGGGCATTATGGCAGGCGCGTTTATCGCGTTAGGCGGTGCCACCAGCAGCACGGCCGTTCATAATATACCCAATGTGGGTTTGGCCAGAGCAGTGGCAGCCTGCATTTTCCCTGTGGGTCTTATGATGATCGTTTTCGTGGGCGGCGAGCTGTTTACAGGGGACTGCCTGATGGTGATGGATGTGATCGACGGCAAGGTGTCCTGGAAGGCGTGCCTGCGGAGCCTGTGCATCGTCTATCTCAGTAATCTGGTAGGCGCACTGATCATCGATGTACTGGTGTGTTATTCCGGTAATCTGGATTATTCAGACGGCCTTTTAGGTGCTTATACGATCAAGGTAGCACTGGGCAAGATTTCCATTACACCGCTTCGGGGCATTACCTCCGGCATCCTTTGTAATATCCTGGTGTGTATTGCCGTGCTGATGGCAGCAGCGGCTTCTGACATTGCCGGAAAGGTTTGGGCGATCTTTTTCCCGATCATGGCCTTTGTGGTGGGCGGATTTGAACACTGTGTGGCCAATATGTTCTATATTCCTGCCGGTATTATGGCAGCAGCGAACCCCACCTATGCAGCAAAAGCCCAGGAAGCATACGGGATCACCGCGGAGCAGCTGCAGCAGCTGAATGCTTTGAACAGTCTGCATAATTTTATTCCCGTGACTATTGGGAATGTCATTGGCGGTATGATTTTTGTGGGGATTCCCTGTTACCTGATTCAGGTCAGTAAGAAGAAGCAGGCAGAAAAATCATAAGCATTAAACATCAGTTCCAACATTGCTGTTATAACCAATGTGGGCGAGAAAACCCACGGTTTCAACCGTGAGGATGATAGGAAGATTTGAGTCGCAATTCGAAAACGGCAGATAAAAGACATAGCATACAGTTACATAAAAGCGCAGTTTCTCGCAGAGAAGTCTGCGCTTTTTTAGTGCGAGACAGAGCAGGCAATTCACACTTTTTTCACGGCAAGCCCATTTTCTGATCAAAATTTTGTCTTATTATGGACCATATAAGAAACAGTGCGGGATGGCTTGCCGGCAAAATTTTTCACGTGAGCGAGCTTTCATCGGAACTATGAATCTTTTGATTCCGGCATCTTGCATATAGGAAAAAGGAGAATTGCAGATTATGAAGAAAAAGAAATTAGCTGCCTTAGGCTGCGTTGTAGTATTGAGTGCGGTGATGATCACCGGCTGCGGCGAGACAAAGACATCATCAGCGGATACTTCCGCGCAGACTGCAGAGGAAAGTGCAGAAACATCGGCGTCAGAAGACTCGACGGCTAAAGAGAATGATTCAGAAAAGAAAGAAAATCCGGGTCAGGATGGAGAGACACCGCCGGATGCACCGGACGGAGAAAAAGGTGATGGTCAAAAACCGGACGGAGAGAAGCCGAATGGCGAAAAACCGGAGGGTGGTAAGCCGGGAGAAGGTGGCTTTGGCGGCAGCAGTGAGGTGACCAACGGCACAGCAGCCAGTACCATCAGCGAGGACACTACAGTAGAAAATGAAACCTATTCTTCTACCGGAGATGATGAAAATGCACTCCGCGTAGACGGTGCGGCGGCGACGCTGACAGGGATTACCATAGAAAAGACGGCAGGAAGCTCTTCCAATACGGAGGACGGCGACTGGTATGGACAAAATGCCGGATTACTTGCATTAAACGGAGCAACTGTTAATATCTCAGGGGCGACGATCACCACCGGCACACAAAACGGCAACGGCGTTTTCAGCTATGGGGAAGGCACGAAGGTAAACATCTCTGATTCTAAGATTCGCACCACTGGAAATAATTCCGGCGGCATTCATACGACAGGGGGCGGTACCATGAATGCGGAGAATCTGGACGTGGAGACAGAGGGGAATTCTGCAGCGGCCATTCGCAGCGACAGGGGCGGCGGTGATGTAAACGTGACAGGCGGCACCTATACCACCAACGGAACCGGCAGCCCTGCGGTATATTGCACAGCGGATATTTCTGTGGAGGATGCCGAGCTTACAGCCAATGCCAGCGAGGGTGTGGTAGTGGAAGGCAAAAATTCCGTCTCATTAAAGAATTGCACAGTAGTCTCCAGTATGGACAACACCTACAACGGAGATGAAAACGAAAATATTCACGGCATTATGATTTACCAGAGTATGTCCGGTGATGCGGAGGAAGGGAATGCTGATTTTTCGTCGGAGGGCGGCAGCATTACCGTGAAAAAGGGTGATCTGTTCTATGTGACCAATACCTCATGCAGTATAAGTCTTAAGAATACTAAGCTGACTATGGAAGATGAAGATGGGGTATTGCTGCGGATTGCCGGCAATGACAGCTCTCGGGGGTGGGGCACGGAAGGTAAAAACGGCGGCACGGTGACCATGACCACCCAGGATCAGATACTGGAGGGAGACATCATCGTGGATAAAATCTCCAGCCTGGAACTGACCATGAACAGCGGTACGAAATTTACCGGTACCATCAATTCCGATGGGGATGCCGGAGAGGTCAATGTGACTCTTGCAAAGGGCGCGTCCTGGACACTGACCGGTGACAGCTACATTACCAGCTTTGACGGTGATCTTACCAACGTGGCCACCAATGGATATCACCTGTATGTGAATGGCGAAAAGGTGAAATAACAGAATTTCCCGGCAGCCTTTGCATAGAAACATGAAACATCCGTTGTGATGATGGATTATGATGATCTTTAGCCTTCGATTTCCCTGTTGCAAAGTAAGACATCCTGCGATAGCATTTGATTGGGAAAATGCTGATTAAAGCATTTCCTTAGAATTTTCATAATATAATTGATGTCATTTCCACTGTATAAGTTTATATTTGTATAAGTTTATGTATGATCATATAAGATAGAAGCTGTCTTATTTTAGAAGAGAAGTAAATAAGGCAGCACAGAGGCAGGGAGGACAGTACATGCTGAAGGGAAAAAATATATTACTGGGGGTGACAGGCGGCATTGCGGCTTATAAGGCAGCGGATCTCTGCTCCCGGCTGGTGAAGCAGCACGCAGGGGTGGATGTCATCATGACGGAAAATGCCACGCAGTTCATCACACCGCTGACCTTTGAGAGTCTTTGCCACAGAAGGACAGTGACGGACACCTTCGACAGAAATCATCCCTGGGAGGTAGAGCATATTGCCCTGGCCGAAAAGGCGGACTGCGTCGTCATCGCGCCGGCTACGGCGAATATCATTGCCAAGCTTTCCTACGGCCTGGCGGATGATATGCTGACCACCACGGTGTTGGCCTGCACCTGCCCGAAGATTCTGGTGCCTGCCATGAACACCCATATGTATGAAAACCCTGTAACTCAGGACAATCTGGAACGTCTGCGCCGATATGGCTGGCATATTTTAGAGCCTGCCACCGGCCACCTGGCCTGCGGCACCAACGGCAAAGGAAAAATGCCGGAGCCGGAGACCATTCTGCAGCATGTGCTGCTGCAGTGCGCCTGTGAAAAGGATCTGCAGGGACAGAGGATATTGGTGACGGCAGGACCTACCAGAGAGGCAGTGGATCCGGTGCGCTTTCTGACCAATCATTCCAGCGGCAAGATGGGATATGCCATCGCGCGGGCAGCAGCCTGCAGAGGCGCCAAGGTGACGCTGGTCAGCGGTCAGGTCTCTATTTCGAAGCCCGAGGGCGTGGATTTTGTATCTGTGACCAGTGCGCAGGAGATGTACAAGGCAGTCACCGGCCGGCAGCAGGAAAATGATATCATCATCAAAGCAGCGGCGGTGGCAGACTACCGACCGGCCAAAGTGGCGGATCAAAAGATCAAAAAGAAGGATGACAGCTCCGATTTGATCATGGAGCTGGAGCGCACCGGGGACATTCTGCAGTACCTGGGAGAGCATAAACCGGCAGGACAGCTGCTGTGCGGCTTTTCCATGGAGACAGAGCACATGCTGGAAAATTCCAGAAAAAAACTGGAAAAGAAGCATCTGGATATGATCGCAGCCAACAATGTCAAGGTAGAAGGTGCCGGCTTCGGCGTGGATACCAACGTGCTGACCCTGATCACAAAGGACAGCGAAAAGGAGCTGCCGCTTTTGTCCAAACATCAGGCAGCCATGGCACTTTTGGATGCGCTGTTGGAAATCAAGAACAACCAGTAGGCAGATAAGTGTAACGCAGACAGCATCCAGTCATAAGTTAGCTATAGACCAAACAGAAGTGATTTGCCCGGATTAAACAAATAAGTCAGACAAAGCAAGAAAGAATAAATAAGAAAGAATAAATAAGAAAGAATAAATAAGAAAGAATAAACAGATTGTATACAAGAAAGTGCATGCCGCAGGCGTGCACTTTCTTGCTTTTTACAGTAAATCGTGTAATATGAATCTTGCGCGATATCTGCAATAAGGCAGAACCGCAGCAGGAGGATAAAAAATGAAGAATATGAACACCCAGAATGTGCAGGCCGCACATTCCAACGTCGGCGTCAACGCAAAGGACATGGCGATCATGGCAATGTTTACAGCTATTATCCTGATCATGGCCTTTACACCCTTTGGTTTGATCGATCTTCCTTTGATCAAGGCCACTATTCTGCACGTACCCGTCATCATCGGCGCCATCGTCTTAGGCCCCAAAAAGGGCGCATTTCTCGGTTTCCTGTTTGGACTTACCAGCCTGATCAAAAATACCATGGCTCCCAGTTTTCTTTCCTTTGCCTTTACACCGGCAGTTTCTGTGCCCGGTTTAAGTCATGGATCTGTCTGGGCTATTGTAATCTGCTTTTTACCCAGAATTTTAGTAGGTGTGACCCCCTGGCTCTTTTACTATGGTGTCACGAAGGCTATGGGCAGCCGTGTGAATCTGCCCATCCGCACTGTACTGCTGGCTGTCAGCGGTGCCATCGGAGCGATCACCAATACCGGTCTGGTTATGGGCATGATCTATATCCTGTTTAAGGATGCCTATGCGGTAGGCAAGGGCATTCCTGTGGACCAGGTGCTGGGCGTCATCCTGGGCGTGGTGGCCGGCAATGGTATTCCGGAGATGATCGTAGCGGCTGTGCTGGTGCCGGTCATTGTCATAGCACTTCTTCGTGCCCACATTATCAAGAATCAGTAAAGCAGATAGAAAAGGGCTGCAATGCCGATGCATGGAAGCGTTCATTTTTGTATCTGCAGAGCAGCCGGACAGGGCAGTGAGGTGGCTATGGGGAAAATAATCACCATTGATGTGGGCAATTCCAATGTGGTGGCAGCAGCCTTGGAAGAGGGAAATGTCGCTTTCATGGAGCGGTTTAAGACCCACGATAACTGGAAAAAGAATACCGTGCAGGATGAGCTGCGCCGGATTCTGGAAAAGCATGGTCTGGAAAAGGAGGACATCCAGGGGAGCATCATTTCCTCTGTGGTGCCGGAAATGAATCCGCTGTTGACCCAGGCACTGCGAAAGCTGACAGGCAAGGCGCCCCTTCTGGTGAGCCCCACCCTTCATACCGGATTAAAGGTGCGGGATTATGATCTGTCCTGCTTGGGCATGGATCGGGTAGTGGATATGACAGCGGCTAAAGCCTACTATCCCTGTCCCCTGATGGTGGTAGATATGGGCACCTGTACCACTACTTCGGTAATCGACGCCCAGGGATACTTTATCGGCGGTCTGATCGCCGCCGGGATACAGCTTTCACTGGATGCGGAGGCAGAGCACACCGCACAGCTGCCGGCTCTTTGGGCAGACGGCGCCGAGACTTTGATCGGCAATGACACCGTCAGCAATATGATCAGCGGCGCTGTTATTGGCACGGCTGCAATGATCGATGGTATTGCAGAGAGAGTGCGGGATCAGATCTGCCAGGAGGGAGAGAATCTCACGGTGGTGCTCACCGGGGGACTTTCCAATCAGATTCTTCCCTGGCTGAAGAATGAGGTGCACTATGAGCCGGAGCTGCTCTTAAAGGGATTGGAGCTGATCTACAGAAAGAACGCAGAAACGCCTTCGGAAAGCTGAAATAAAATTGAATAAGCGGCCGACACACGGCCTGGCAAGGATGTACCGCCTCTCGGTTAGGGAGGCGGTATTTTTACGCCGTAAAAACGACGAAATCAAAGAGGTGTGTCTGCGTTTATACAGAGGAAATTGCCATTGCGAAACAAAAGAAAACCGATTATATTTTGATAGGATGATTTGCTTTGGTGCAGAGGATATGGATACCATAAATACTGTCAATGTAGAAGTATATCGGAGAAATCAGAAATCATCTGGACCAAATGCTTCTGGTGCTGCCGTAAGGATTGCATCAGACGGAGGGGAAAATGAACGGGAAGACAAAAACAAAAGAAATGGACATGCTTCATGGTCCGTTAGACGGCAATCTGATTCGGTTTGCGCTGCCCATTGCGGCCAGCAGTATGCTGCAGCAGCTCTTTAATTCGGCAGACACGGCCGTAGTCGGAAGGTTTGCAGACGCCAATGCACTGGCAGCTGTGGGAACCAATGCAGAGATCGTGGGACTTTTGGTGGCTTTTTCCAGCGGTATGTCGGTGGGAGCCAATGTTCTGCTTGCCAGATATATCGGTGAAAACAGGAAAAACAGCATACGAAAGGTGATCAGCAGCAGCCTGCTTCTTGCGCTTGTTTTCGGACTTTTGGTATCCTTACTGTCACAGCCCGTGGCGATTCCACTGCTTGCAGCGATTCAGACACCGGAGGAAGTGCTGAACCTGGCAGCGGTCTATCTGCGCATATATCTTATGGGGTATCCTGCACTGCTGGTCTATGACTTCGGCGCTGCTATCCTGCGGGCAAAAGGGGACAGTAAAAGACCCTTTATCATTCTGGCGATTTCCGGTGTGATCAATGTGATCCTGAACCTGTTTCTGGTCATCGTGTGCGGCCTGGGGGTGGCCGGCGTGGCTATTTCCACAGATATCTCCACCCTGTGGTCAGCGGTGATGGTGGTAATCCTGCTGATGCGGGAGAAGGATGCTTTTTATCTGGATTTTCGCGGATACAGGAAGATGGAGGATGTCAGCACCAGATGTATCCGCAGAATCCTGCAGATCGGTATCCCGGCGGCGGTCCAGGGGGCAGTATTCTGCATTGCCAATATCTTTGTGCAGGGAGCCATTAACAGCTTTGGCGCCAATGCCACGGCCGGCAGCGCCGTCTCATTAAATCTGGAATATTTTGATTATTACATCATAACCGCTTTTGCCCAGACGGCCACCACCTTTGCCGGGCAGAATCATGCGGCGGGCAATGACAGACGGTGCGGGCAGATTCTCAGACGATGTCTGGTATATGCGGCTCTCTTTTCTGCCATTGTAGTGGCAATCGTGATGGTCAATAAAGAGCAGGTGGTAGGACTGTTTTCAGGAGACAGTGCGGTGATTGGGCAGGCCTGCTTTCGTATGTCGATTCTTTTTATGCTCCAGAGTATGTGCTCCCTTTACGAGGTGCCGGCGGGATATCTGCGAGGCATGGGACATTCTGCGGTGCCGGCAGTCATCTCCATTGTGGGAACCTGCCTGTTTCGGCTGGTGTGGCTGGCAACCGTCTTCGCCAGCGTCCACACATTAAAAAGTCTGTATGTGGTTTATCCGATCACCTGGTCTATCACGGCACTGTGCATGTGGGCGGCGGTCTATTGGTTGTGTGTGAAAAATAAAAACAAACAGGGCAGCACGATATGATAGAGAGGATACACAAGTTAAAGGACCTGCAGGGAGATTCGGTGGAACTGTGTCTTACCTATTGCGGATGGGAGTATTGTGCGCCCCTGCATCGATTCGGCCCCAACAGGCGTCCCTCCTGGGTACTGCACATCGTGCTGGAGGGAAAAGGAACACTGGAAATGGGCGGCCGGGTATACGAGCTGCGGAAAAATGATGCTTTTTTGCTGCCGGCAGGGGCAGAGGCCTGGTATGAGGCAGACCAGGAGGATCCCTGGGCTTATATGTGGATGGGTTTTGCGGGGCTGAAGGCTGACGAATGTGCCGGCAATGCGGGTTTTTCCATGCGCAGCCCGGTGCGGCAGGTGAGCTGCGCGGAGATCATCCATGGCTATATTGAGCAGATGATGGAAGCCAGTCAGTCCAGCCAGGCCAATGAGTGGCGAAGAAACGGGCTCTTGATGCTGGCCTTTGCCCAGCTCATGGAGGACTACAGACAGCAGACAGGGGAGAACGATGTGCTGCGCCGAGATGGAGTGGCCGGCAGCGAGTACGTGCGCCAGTCCATTGAATACATGGCCAGATGCTACAATCAGCGGATCAGGATCGGGGATCTGGCGGAGCATATCGGTGTCAATCGCAGCTATCTCACGGTAGTATTTCGCAGAAATGTAGGGCTTTCGCCCCAGGAGTTCCTCTTAAAGCTGCGCATGGAGCGGGCAGCCATGATGCTGCAGGAGACGACCATGCCGGTGGGTGCTGTGGCGGAGGCAGTGGGTTATGGAGATCAGCTTACTTTTTCCAAGGCCTTTCGGCGGTTTTACGGCAAGAGCCCCAGCATGATGAGAAAATAGATTTTCAATAGATTTTCGCCACCTTTTCACCATCGCCTCACGCTGCAGCTGGCTGTCGTATTGCAATGTAAAGCTGCCTGCAGGCGGTCAATATGCATTGCAATAGCACAGGTGCTGAGCAGATATAAAAGGAGAATATAATGAAATCAAACGTAGTACTGACGGGAATGTCCGGTGCCGGCAAGAGCACCATCGGTGTGCTAATTGCCAGAGCACTGGGGCTTAGTTTCGTGGATACCGATCTGCTGATTCAGAAGCAGGAGGGAAAGCTGCTGCAGAAGGTCCTGGATGATAATGGGGTGGAGCGTT
This sequence comes from bacterium, assembly GCA_963593905.1. Classification (GTDB taxonomy): domain Bacteria; phylum Bacillota; class Clostridia; order Lachnospirales; family Lachnospiraceae; genus CAG-791. The sequence goes on from CAVBBL010000004.1 coordinate 32,888, forward strand.
TTCTGGAGATTGAGGAGAAGGTGTTGACGGAGACAGGCCAAAACTATCACAATACCGTGATTGCCACCGGCGGCAGTGCGGTATATTCCGAGGCGGCTATGACGTCTTTGAAGACGGACGGCGTAGTGGTTTATCTGGATGTGCCCTGCGCCAATATTCTGGCGAGACTGCGCAGCATTGATAACCGGGGGATTGTGCTCCGCCACGGCAATACCTTTGAAGATGCTTATAACGAGCGCCTGCCTTTGTATCACCGTTACAGCGACCTTACCATCGACTGCTCCCGGGGAGATATCCAGAGCGCGGCAGAGGCCGTGCTGAAGGGATTGGAGGAAATGGGCTTCACACACCGCGAGTAACGCGCATGCATGTATGCGGAATGTGAATCATCCCGTGATGGAACAGGGCGAACATTTCATACAACAGAAGCAGATTTTGACTTAATTCAAACAATTTTACAAAGAAATAGAAAATACAATATTTTGGGCTTTCCAAATAACGATGGCCTATATGTTGTATTTTTTATGCAAAAAAGCAATTCCATTCTTCTATTGGTTGTGTTATAGTAGTCCTACGCGCACAGAACGGGAAGCGAAAGAAAAAGCGCCATCGGTGCTGCAGCGTAGAAAAGGGGTATAGTATGAAGATCATCAAGAGAAATGGTTCTGAGGCTGAGTTCGATCCGGAAAAGATCGTAGCAGCCGTCTCTAAGGCCAATAATGCAGGAGTCAGCAGGGAACTGACTGAGGCACAGATTCGGGATATCGCGGAGTATATCGATTATCGCTGCGCAAAGATGAACCGCACGGTTTCTGTGGAAGAAGTGCAGGATATGGTAGAGGACCAGATCATGGCCAAAGGCGCCTTCGATATAGCCCGGGGATATGTGCGCTATCGCTATCAGCGCTCTCTGGTCAGAAAGTCCAATACCACAGATGATAAGATCCTGTCTCTTTTAGAGTGCAACAATGAAGAAGTGATGCAGGAGAATTCCAATAAGGATCCCATCGTCAACAGTGTGCAGAGAGACTATATGGCAGGTGAGGTGAGCAAGGATATCACCAAGCGGCTTCTGCTGCCCCAGGATATTGTGGAGGCTGACAGAGAAGGACTGATCCATTTCCACGATTCCGATTACTATGCGCAGCATATGCATAACTGTGACCTGGTCAATCTGGATGACATGCTGCAGAACGGTACCGTGATCAGCGAGACCTTTATTGAGAAACCTCACAGCTTCTCTACCGCATGCAATATTGCTACCCAGATTATTGCCCAGGTGGCCAGCAACCAATATGGCGGTCAGAGCATCTCTCTGACGCATCTGGCACCCTTTGTGCAGGTCTCCAGACAGAAGATTCAGAAGGAAGTGCAGGCAGAGATCAAGGAGTTAGGCTGCGAGGCTGCACAGGAAGTCATCGACAAGATCGTAGAGGATCGTCTGCACCGGGAGATTGAAAAGGGTGTTCAGACCATCCAATATCAGGTGATCACTCTGATGACCACCAACGGACAGGCTCCTTTCCTGACGGTCTTCATGTATCTGAATGAAGCGCGCAACGACCGGGAAAAGAGGGATCTGGCGCTGATCATCGAGGAAATGCTCAAACAGCGCTGTCAGGGCGTCAAGAATGAGGCGGGTGTATGGATCACCCCTGCGTTCCCCAAGCTGATCTATGTTCTGGAGGATGATAATGTCACAGAAGGATCAGAGTACTTCTATCTGACAGAGCTGGCAGCCAGATGCACCGCCAAGCGCATGGTGCCGGATTACATCTCTGAGAAGATCATGAAGCAGCTCAAGGAAGGCAATTGCTTCCCGGTCATGGGCTGCCGCAGTGCCCTTTCTCCCTGGAAGGATGAGAACGGCAATTATAAATTCTACGGACGCTTTAACCAGGGCGTCGTCACCATCAACCTGCCGGACGTGGCACTTTCCTCCGGCGGCGACATGGATAAATTCTGGAAGATCTTTGATGAACGTCTGGATCTTTGCTATCGGGCATTGATGTGCCGTCACGAACGCCTGCGGGGGACTTTGTCCGATGCAGCGCCGATTCTGTGGCAGTATGGTGCTCTGGCCCGGCTTAAAAAGGGAGAGCCCATTGATAAGCTCCTTTACGGCGGTTATTCCACCATCTCTCTGGGCTATGCGGGATTGTGTGAATGTGTACAGTATATGACCGGCAAGTCCCATACGGATCCGGAGGCCACACCCTTTGCCCTGGCGGTGATGGAGTACATGAATAAAGCCTGCGATACCTGGAAAGAGAAGACCAATATCGGTTTCAGTATCTATGGCTCTCCCATCGAGAGCACTACCTACAAGTTCGCCAAGTGCCTGCAGCGTCGGTTTGGTATCGTCAAGGGCGTCACGGACAAGGGCTATATCACCAATAGCTATCATGTGAAGGTGACAGAGGAGATCAATGCCTTTGATAAATTAAAATTTGAATCCCAGTTCCAGGCATTGTCCACCGGCGGTGCCATCAGCTATGTGGAAGTTCCCAATATGCAGGACAATATACCGGCGGTATTGGAAGTGATGAAGTTCATTTACGACAATATCATGTATGCGGAGCTCAACACCAAGAGTGATTACTGCCAGAAGTGCAGCTACGACGGAGAGATCCGGATCATCGAGGAGAGCGGCAAGCTGATCTGGGAGTGCCCTAAGTGCGGTAATCGGGATCAGGCGACCATGAATGTGGCCCGTCGTACCTGCGGTTATATCGGCACCCAGTTCTGGAACCAGGGCCGCACCCAGGAGATCAAGGAGAGGGTACTGCATCTGTAAAAGAGACAGCAATGATATAAAGTACGGAAGTGTGAAAAACCCCGCAGGAATCCTAAGGGAGGAATGCGGGGCTTTTGTTATAAAATGGGGATAAGTGTGAAAAATATGCCCGATGGCATATTTTTCGCACAGCTATTTGTTTCTGGAAGAAACAAATAGCCTTGATGGCAGACGAGAATCTGAAATTCTCGTCGCCTCTTCGCAGCATAGCTGCTCAGAAATGAGGATTAGTATGAACTACGGAGCGATCAAAAAGACAGATATTGCCAATGGTGTGGGAGTGAGGGTCACCCTCTTTGTATCCGGATGCAGAAATCACTGTCCCGGCTGCTTTCAGCCGGAAACATGGGACTTTACCTATGGAAAGCACTTTGACGAGGAGACGATGCAGGAGATTCTGAAGGCCATGGAGCCTGCCTATATCACCGGCTTTACCATGCTGGGGGGAGAGCCCTTTGAGCCGGAAAATCAGCCGGAAGTATGTCGGATTCTTACGCGAATTCGTCAGGCATACCCGCAAAAGAGTCTGTGGTCTTATACAGGCTATACACTGGATAAGGATCTGGTGCCCGGCGGCGTGAAATATACGGAAGATACTGATAAAATCCTGTCATTGCTGGATGTAGTGGTGGATGGACGCTTTGAGGAGGATAAAAAGGATGTGGCGCTGCTGTTTCGGGGATCCAGAAATCAGCGGATCATCGATATGCCGCAGACGATTAAGGCCGGGAGCATTGTCCTGTGGAATCAGGAAAATGCCCACAGATGAGCCGGGATGCGAAAATAAAAGGCAGCAGTGAGGGCAAAACGAAGAAATGAATCAGGGCAGTGAGAAAAAAACTTCTTCCCATCAGGCTATCCTCTGGGAAGAACTACAGAAGTTGATGGAGAAGGGACAATACCCCTTCCATATGCCGGGACATAAGAGAAATCTCTCTCCGGTACCGGATCTGCCGGTTACATGGGATATTACGGAGATAGAGGGCTCGGATGACCTTCACGATGCGCAGGGGATTTTAAAGGATGCCATGGAGCGCACTGCGGATCTTTGCGGTGCAGACAGGACCTGGTATCTGGTGGGTGGCAGCACCTGCGGGAATCTGGCAGCAGTGCGTGCGGCAGCACCCCGGGGCAGTGAGGTGATTGTGGCCCGTAACTGCCACAAGTCCGTCTACCATGCCATCGAATTGGGAAATCTGCAGGTGCACTGGATCACACCGCCTATGGACGAGGAGTTTGGAATTTACGGCAGTGTGCCCCCGGAAGAGGTGGAAAGGCTGCTTGACAGATACCCGGACACCAGAGCAGTGATCCTGACAAGTCCTACCTATGAAGGGGTATTGTCGGATATCAGCGAGATTGCCGGGTACTGTCATGATCGGCCGCACCCTGCGGTATTGGTGGTAGATGAGGCCCATGGTGCCCACCTGGGCTTCCCCTTCAGCAGGAATTTTTTCGGTGAGGGCGCAGTGGCCTGCGGTGCGGATCTGGTGATTCAGAGTACCCACAAGACGCTGCCCAGCCTTACCCAGACGGCACTTCTCCACGTGGGCAGAGGCAGACTTGATCAGCTCGTTAGGGCGGCGGAGGTGGAGCGTCAGCTGGACGTATTTGAGACCAGCTCGCCTTCCTACCTTTTGATGGCTTCCCTGGATGGATGTACCGGCCTTTTGCGGGAGCGGGGGAGCGAACTCTTTGATGCATGGAGCGAGAGGCTTAAAAGGTTTGATCAGAGTACAAAGGATCTGAAAAAGTGGAAAATTCTCTGTCACGGCACGGACATTGTGGATAACCACCCCCTGTTTTATGCCTTTGATCCCAGTAAGATCCTTTTCGCCAGAAAGGACAAGATGGGCTGTGCGGCGCTGATGGAGAGCCTGCTGCAAAGAGATTTTCATATGGAATTGGAAATGCGGTGCGGAGAAAATCTGCTGGCTATGACCGGCTGCGGAGACAGCCCGGATGCGCTGGAAAAGCTTTCCGAGGCACTGCATGTACTGGAACTGCTGCCGGACACCTGGATCAGGATGCAGAAAGAAATGGAAAATCTGCCGGAGAAAGGCGAAGGAGTAGAGGAGAGTGAGGAATTTTTTGAAAAGCTGCTGCGCGTAAAGGAACCATACAGGGAGTACCGGAAGCCTGCATTGCCCGGCGTCGGAAAGGTACATTTCACTATCGCAGAGGCTGTAGAGAGGGCGCGGGCAGATAGCTGCAGGATGCCGATACAGCAGGCAGTGGGAAAGATCAGCGGTGAGTATCTCTGGGCTTATCCCCCGGGAGTGCCCATAGCAGCTCCCGGAGAGGAGATTACGAAGCAGCTGGCAGATTATGTGGAAGCCTGCCTGCATACGGGTACCGCATGGAAGCATTCCGGCAGTCATGCCCGCGAGGGGGAAGAGGACTATATTCTGGTATTGCGCATGTAGGTATATTCTTACAGCCAGTCCTCGCTGCCGCAAGGCACTTCGTCCTCTTCCATGCCCTCCTGGAGGATGCGGATGCAGCGCTCCATGGACTCCTCGAATTCCTCCTCATCGTTATTGCGGAAGATGATCAGGTCGTCCTTGACATTGGACTGGTGGAGATGGGTGGGAACTTCAAAATTGCAGCCTGCAATATATTCATCCCAATTTGCCAGCTTCCAGGTGTCTCTGTCAGAATTTCGCTGGATCATTCGCTGATGGACCACCTCCGGAGAGGTTTCCACCCAGACGACAGCCAGTGTGGCATTCTTTTCTGCCAGCTTGGCCCGCATGCCGTTAATAAAGTCCATGTCGCGAATCTCCTGGGTGAAGGGAGCGTTGATCAGAACGATGTCATCGTATTCCAGAGCTTCCAGCGCCAGATCGATGACGCAGTCATATTCATAATCCCGGATATTGTCCTCGAAGAACTGGCTGCTGCGGTCATAGGGCTGATCGGCCACCTTGAAGATCTGCTTGGAAAGCACGATCAGAGTGTCTTTGTCCAGATAGACCACATGACGAAGGCGCTTTGCCAGTGCCTTTGAGATGAAAGTCTTGCCGCAAGCCGGCGGGGATGTGACGAGAATCAGCTTTTTAACCATGGGAAACCTCCTGAACTATATAATCCTGAAATGTCATTGTAATCAAGGAAATCGGTTTCCGCAATGGAAAAATCGCACAGAAATTTCAGAAAAAAAAGGCGGTTTGTCTACTTGATGCAAAGGAAAAGGGAAGTAAGGCAGGCTTTCATTGCGAATAACATGGAAAAATGCTAAAGTAGACGTGCATATTGCCGGAAAATAACAGGCATAAAATGACGCCGTCGGCGTAATATGCCGGGATGCTGCAGCCAAAGCAGTACCGGAAAGAGCAAAGCCGCAAAATAAAGTCTGCACAGAGTCGATTTTCTCTGCATGTAGCACGATGAGGAAATGAGTTTGAAAAACGGAACACAGGACATGACAGCAATGCGCCGCAGGAGATGTTTTTATATATTGGCAGTGATCACTTTTCTGATGATCCTGCTCTTTAATTTGCTTACGCCTATGCTCACCGATGATTACAGCTATGCCACCCAGGTGCGCCGGGCTACCTCTGTGTGGGACTTGCTGCGGCAGGAACAGTATCAATATATGACGTGGAACGGACGATCGGTGGTGCATTTTCTGCTGCGCTGCTTCTTGAGCCTGCCGACGCCGATTTTTAAGGTGACCAACAGCCTGATGTTTGTATTGCTTTCCTGGCTGATCTATGACAATATTCCGGGGCACAAGGCCTATGATTGTTTCGTGTGGATGTTTGTACAGGCGGGACTGTGGTTTTATGCGGTGGATTTCTCCCAGACGATCCTGTGGGAGACAGGGGCGTGCAATTATCTGTGGGGTACTTGCATCATTCTTCTTTTTATGACGCTGCTGCGGCACCATTATGAAAAGAAAACAGGCATCTATCCCATCTGGAACGTACTTTTACAGGCATCCCAGGAGACGGCAGACAGAGAAAAGCACGAGATGCGGGAATCTGCGGTCGCCGGTAAAAACAGCGCATCTTTTCAGACGACAAAGCCAGAGAGGAAGGAAGTATCCTGGATACCGGCGGCAGGCTTTTTCCTGTTAGGCGTGGCGGCGGGCTGGTGTAATGAAAATACCTCCGGCGGCGCATTTTTATTTGTGCTGCTCTTATTGATTGCCGTGAAGCTAAAAAAGGGTATCCTGCTCCCGGCCGGATTATCGGCGGCGGCAGGCAATCTTCTGGGACTGCTGATCATGGTGACGGCGCCGGGTAATACGATCCGGGCTTCCTTTGCGGAGGAAAATCACACCGGACTGGTGGGAATGATTGCCAGAGCACAGAAGCTTACCCTGAATATTCAGACGAATTTTCAGGTGCTGCTGTGTGTATGGATCGTGACTATCGTGATCGGTGTGCTGCAAAAGAAAGGACAGGGAAAGGGATACCGGGTCATTTTGAGAGAAATGGCCGGTCAGATTCTGTTTGCTTTTCTGTTTCTGGCGACCTCTTATGCGCTGGTGATGACGGCAGAGACCCAGGCGAGAGCTTTCTTTGGCGCCGGTATTTTCCTGCTGATCGCCTGCATACAGGGAATCGTGGATATCTGCAGGACGGAGCGTGAGATAGGCAGTGCCGATGTCAATGCTATCTGGGTGCGTGGGGCATCCTGGAGCATACTCTTGATTCTGATGCTGCAGTTGGTATTTACCTTTTTAAAGGACGGTACGAATCTTGGCAGAATTTACAGGGAGTGCGCAGAGCGGCAGTCCCTCGTGGAGGAAGCAGCTGCCCAGGGCAAGCAGGAAGTGACAGTGGCGCAGCTGCGGCCGGAGTTTGAGACCCGGTTCAGCGATGCCTACAACAGTGATCTGCAGGAAGATCCCGGCTATTGGACTAATGTGGCCTATGAGGGATATTTTGGTGTGGAGAGCATCAGCGCAGTGCCCCGGGAAGAATGGGAGGCTCTGCAGAACGAAGAGACTTCGCAGAATGAAGAGAATCTGCAGAACGAAGAGGCTCTGCAAAGTGAAGAGACTGCAGATACAGAAGAAGTACAAAGCGATGAGCAGAAAAAGGGAGAGCAGGAGTGAGAGAATTTACGCCTGACAAAATCATAATCGGGGCGGGACTCTATGGACTGTATGCGGCGAAATTCTGTGCAGACAGAGGGCAGAAGGTGGCAGTGCTGGAGTGGGAGGAAGCAGCCTTCAGACGGGCGACCTACATCAACCAGGCACGAGTGCACATGGGATACCATTATCCTCGCAGTCTGACCACCGCTATGAAATCTGCAGGATATTTCCGACGTTTCTGCGAGGATTTTGATTTCTGCATAGAGAAATCTTTTCAGCAGATTTATGCCACCAGCCGTAATTTTTCCTGGACAGATGCGGGACAGTTTGTGTCCTTTTGCCGGGCAGCGGGAATTCGGTGCGAGGAAATGGCGGCACCGGCGTTCTTCCAAAAGGGGATGTGCGACGGTGCCTTTCTGACCCAGGAGTATACCTATGATGCAGGTATGCTGCGGGATTATTTCCTGGAGAAACTGGCAGAGAAAAAGGAAGTGCAGATTTTTTACGGGGCCAGGATCAGAGAGATCATTTGCGGTGCGGACAGCTTTACAGTGATATTGGAGGACGGAAAGAGCTTTCGGGCGCCGTTTCTGTTAAATGCCACCTACGCCGGCGCGAATCAGATTCTGCAGAAGGTGCAGGGGCTTACCGAAGAGGAAAAGCGCCTGTTTGACATTAAGTATGAGCTCTGTGAGATCATTCTGACAAAACCGGGGGACTATCTTAAAAATATAGGATTGACGGTGATGGACGGTCCTTTCTTTTCCATCATGCCTTTTGGCAAGACGGGATTCCATTCTCTGACAGCGGTTGCTTTTACGCCCCATATGACCAGTTATGAGGCTTTGCCGACTTTTTCCTGTCAGGAGGGGACGGACTGCTCTCCCCGGCAGCTGGAGAATTGCAGCAGCTGCCTTCACAGGCCTGAGAGCGCCTGGCCTTATATGGCGCATCTGGCCGGAAAGTATATGAAGCCGGAATATACCTTCGCGTATGAGAAATCTCTTTTTTCCATGAAGCCGATTCTGAAGGCTTCGGAGGTGGACGATTCCAGACCTACGGCGATCCGCATCAATCACGATCGCCCCAGAATGGTCAGTGTACTGTCGGGCAAGATCAATACAGTGTATGATCTGGATGAATATTTGGTTTAAAAAATCGCATCGGAGAATTCGCCTTCGCGAAATTCTCCTCACGATGTCACAGCAAGCTGTGACATAAAGAGGTAAAAATGCCAAAAGAAAGTAAATTTGTATCTGCTGTCATGTATCTGCATAATGACGAGAGCCGTATAGAGGCTTTTCTGAAGATGATCACAGAAACCATGGGGGCTAATTTTGATAAATATGAGCTGATCTTTGTAAATGATGCTTCCACAGATGCCAGTCTTATGAAGATTCATGATTTCTTTGCCGGCGGCAGGCAGGGAGAGGGACAGATGGTCAGCATCGTGCAGATGAGCCATTTCCAGGGGCTGGAAGCAGCCATGAATGCGGGAAGAGATCTGGCCATTGGAGATTTCGTCTATGAATTTGACGATATTCTGGTAGACTATGAGCCGGACCTTCTGCGGAAGGTCTATGATCACATGCTGGAGGGATATGATATTGTATCGGCCAGCAGTGACAGCAAGGTGCGTTTGTCATCCCGGGTCTTTTACGGCATTTACAACAGTGCCAGCCGGGGCAGTGCCAAGATCGGTCCGGAGACCTTCCGGATACTTTCCAGGAGAGCCATTAACCGAGTGAAGACCATCGGGCAGTATATTCCCTATCGAAAGGCAGTTTATATGAACTGCGGCCTTCAGGCAGATACCATATCCTATCGAAGCATTACAGGGGACGGCACCCGCACGGTACATTTCAATAACGGAGAGCGCACTTCCCTGGCCCTGGATTCCTTTATCTATTTTACCAATGTGCTGGAGCGGGTGTCTCTGGCAGTGAGTCTGCTTTTTCTGGGAATTACGGTGGTCATGGGAATCTATCTGATCGCCGAGTATTTCGGAAAGGTGCATCCGGTAGAGGGATGGCTGTCCACCATGGGCTTTATGTCCCTTGGTTTTATGGGGGTTTTCGTGCTTTTGACCATCGTGCTCAAATATCTGTCCGTGCTGCTGAATCTGATCTTTAAGCAGCAGCGGTATCTGATCGCAGGGGTAGAGAAAATCATTAATTAAGGATCAGCGTGGAAAGTGTATCCGATGGCAATTGAAGGAGAAATGCGATTAAGAGAACCTGAATTCTCATCGTCTCTTCACAGCATAGCGGTTCAGAAAGAAAAGGGGTTTTTATGACACTGAATATTATTTTTCCGGTTTTAAATGAGCACCTTCGTCTCTGGAAGGGCATCACAGGGACGATCCGTTATATGGAGCATTACTGTGAGAAATATGAAGAGGTCTATTATGTATGTACCATTGTGGACAATGGCTCCGACGATGATACCCCTGAGATCGCACAGAAATTGATGGAGGAATATCCGGACAAGGTACGTTATATCCGCATAGAGACCAGAGGGGTGGGCATCGCCTTCCGCACCGGCGTAGAGAGAAACGAGTACGACATCGTGGGAACGATGGATATCGATCTCTCCACAGAGATCAAAAACCTGGGCCGCACCTTGCAGCTTTTTAAGAAAAATCCCACCTTGGAATACGTCAATGCCACCAGGTTTGCCAAAGGCTCCGAGACGGTGGGCAGAAAGTGGTATCGCAAGGTCACTTCTGCGGGACTGGTGACACTTTTAAAGCTGAATTTCGGTATGAAGGCTTCTGATGCCATCTGCGGCTTTACTTTTATGAAGAAGGATGTGGCCAAAGCTCTGACGGCGGAGTGCAGCGATGATCCGGGATGGTTTTATATGATCGAGCTGCTGCTGCGGGCAGAGCGCAGAGGAGTCCATATCTATAATATGCCGGTGCGCTTTGTGGAGGATTACAATACCACCGTCAATGTAGGAAAGACGGTGCGCAATTATATGCAGCAGATTCATGCCCTGAAAAAGCAGTTTGCGCAGGAGGACAGAGAGGAAAAGAGCCTTCTGGAAGAGCAGGAGATCCTGCAGAGGGAAGCCGAGCAGGAAGAAGCGGAAAAACAGGAAGAACAAGAAGGGCAAGAACAACAGGAAGGACAGGAGCAGCAGGGGGAATTGCAGCAAACTTCCCCTGTGAATGAAATGGAAAAACAGATGCCGGAGGATGCCGGGAAAGACGGATTGAATCAGGGGAAGGAACAGGAGAAGGCGGATGTTAAAGAGAATTGATCTGGCCAGGGATTTTAACCGGCACAGAGAGGAATATTTGCAGGCAATTACTGCTGTTTGTGAAAAGACAGCTTTTTCCGGGGGCAGCTATGCGGATACTTTTGATCAGGAATTCGCACAGTATCTGGGAGTAAAAGCGGCAACCGGCGTCAATAACGGCACCAGTGCCCTGCACCTGGCGATGTTGGCACTGGGGGTAGGAGAAGGGGACGAGGTGATTGTCCCTGCCAACACCTATATTGCCACGGCCTGGGGCGTTACCTATACCGGCGCTACCCCTGTCTTTGCGGACTGTACGCCGGATACCTGGGAGATTGATGCATCGTCTGTGGAAAAGCTGATCACTCCCAGAACCAAGGGCATTATCGGTGTGCATCTCTATGGACAGCCCTTTGATTTCAAAGCTATCAGGGAAGTGGCGGACAGGCATGGCCTGTTTGTCGTAGAGGACTGTGCCCAGGCAGCAGGAGCCGAGTATGAGGGCGTAAAGGTAGGTGGACTGGGAGAAATCGGATGCTTCAGCTTTTATCCGGGCAAGAATCTCTATGCCTTCGGAGAAGGGGGAAGCATTACATCCAATGATCCTTCCTATATAGACAAGGCGACCGTGTATAAGAATCAAGGCTGTCGGGTGCGTTATTACCACGAGGTAGTGGGGTACAATATGCGTCTGGAAGGCATACAGGGAGCCGTGCTTTCGGTGGGACTGCGCCACTTAGAGGAGTGGACGAAGCAGCGTATCGCCATCGGCCGACGCTATGATGAAGAGATTACCAATCCCTGCTTTGTGAAACAGAGACATCCTGATAATACCAGACATGTCTATCACCTCTATGAAGTACAGGTGCCGGATCCGGAGGATTTTCTGGCCTATATGAAGGAAAATGACATTGAGTGCAATCGCCATTATCCGGTGCCCTGCCATCTGCAGGAGGCATACGCATCCTTAGGCTATCAGCCGGGGGACTGCCCGAATGCAGAGCAGCTGGCTGCCCACTGTGCCACCCTTCCGCTCTTCCCGGAGATGACACAGGAAGAGGTGAGTCTGGTGATTGAGAAGTGTAATGCCTATGTTTCACCGGATGCAGCACGTTAAAGGTAGTCTGGTGAATGACGGTTCAGTGAAAAAGACATGATTTTGTGAAATATCCGGAAAGGCAGTTTTCAGTTATGGATAAGCAAAAGGTAACAGCGCCGCAGCATAATGGGGGGAAATACCCGAAAAGCGGCCAGGGTACGGCTTTCTGCAGCATAATCGGCAGGATGAAGACAATCGAGGAGAACATGCGCAGCTTCTGGACGGTAAAAAAGATTTCCATCCTGCTGACGGTCCTTTATTTTGCAAGTCTGATCCCTATGCTGGTGATTGCACAATATAATTATGCAGGCGCAGATGATTATTCTATCGGTCAGACCTGTCACAGCGCCTGGATCGCTTCGCATAATGTATTTGCCGTGATCTGGCAGGCTGTGCTGATGGCGGCGCACGATTTCCTGTATTGGATGGGGTATTTTTCGGCAATCTTTATGATGTCCATCCATCCGGGGGTGTTCGGAGAACATGTCTATGCGGCTACGACCTGGATCATGGTGGGCATGCTGACATTTTCCACCATCTATCTGCTGCGGGCATTGCTGGTCAAGGCATTGGGAATGTCCAGAGATCTTTGCCGCAGTGTGACCATGATCTTGCTTTTGATCACGGTCCAGTGTACGGTAGGCAGAAATGAGGCTTTTTACTGGTATTGCGGCGCCGTAAATTATATTTTCTTTTATGCGGTGGGACTGTTTTATTTAGGCTGTCTTTTGTCGGCGGTCTATGATCAGAAACCAGGAAAGCGGATCTATGATCTGTGTATGGCCTGCTTTCTGGGCGTCTTTGTAGGCGGCGGCAATTATATGACGGCCTTGACTGTAGCCATTGTACTGGTGCTGGCGGTTTTTCTTCTCTGGAGAAACGGTGCGCTGGGAAGATGGAAAATCCTCCTGGTACCTATGGGATTTTTCTTCTTTGGATTTCTGGCCAGCTGTCTGGCACCGGGCAACAGTTACCGTTCAGAGATTACGCAGGGGATGGGGGCACTAAAGGCAATCCTGACCTCCTTGTACTATTTCTTTGATTACTGCGTCAGCGACTGGACGACCTGGGCTGTGGCTGCAGGCTTTTTGCTGATGGTACCCTTTATCTGGAAAATGGTGGGAGATACAGATTTTTCCTTTCCTTATCCATTGCTGGTATTCCTCCTGGGATACGGCCTGACTAGTGCCAATGTGACGCCGCCCCTTTACGCTATCGGCAATATCGGAGCCGGAAGACTCCAGGCAATCTTTTTTATCCAGTATATTCTGCTCATGGGACTGTGCCTGATCTACGGTCTGGGGTGGCTGCGAAGATATCTGGAAGGAAAAGGATACGAAAGGAGCAGAGCGGCAGAAACAGAAGTGTCAAAAACAGAAGTTACAAAAACAGAAGATACAGAAACAGCGGGAAGTGCTGTGCACTTTTCTGTACCTGCCTACAGGAGTATTGTGCTTCTTAGCCTATTTATCGTTTTTGCTTCTGCACTTTGCATACACGTGGATCCTTATTACTACACCAGTTCCAGCGCCATGACAGATCTGCTGAACGGATCGGCCGGGGCCTATGGGGAGGCCTATGAGGAAAGGACGAAAATTCTTTTAGATGATACAGTGAAGGATGTGGTCTTTGAAAAGCTTCCCGCGGAGCCGGAACTTTTGTTCTTCTCAGATCTGACTGATGATAAGGATTCCTGGGAAAACAAGGCAGTGGCAAAGTACTACGGAAAGAATTCCGTGGTGGTGAAAAAATAAGAAATACAAATCTGAAAAAGGTGCCTCCCGCCGGAAGAATCCGGTGAGAGGCACCTTTTTGATGCAGTCGTTGCGGTGTTTATATCAGTTGCCGGTGGTGCGCTGGAGAGTGCTCAGATCAATCTCGTCCAGATTCGTGCCGGGGGCTACATCATAGCCCTGGGAGCGGAGAATGATCCGGGAAAGTGTCTGGGCATACTTGCGTCGGCCTTCTGCTGTAAGGTGCACACCGTCCATCAGATACTGGTCTGTGGTGTAGGAGTTGATGCCAAGTCCCCAATAGGCATCCAGGTAGCTGATATTAAATTCAGAGGCAATCTGGTCGGCAGTTTTGGCATATTCCTGCAGGGTAGCCTTGCCGTTGCTGAGTATGTTGCCGTCTCCCAGGTATTGACCATTCTTAAAGAACTGGGCGTAATTGGGACCGCAGAGGATGAAGGTGGCATTGGGATAGGCTGCCTTCAGATTGTCGATACCCACATGCAGGGCGCCGCCGTAGGTCTCCAGGTCCAGCACATTGTCAGGATTGTTGACAGCTGCGCCGTTAAAATAGTCATTCAGTCCATATTCGATGACGAAGACATCTGTCTTGGAAAAATCGCAGGACTTGAAAACATTGTAGGCGGTATATTTGCTGAAAAATGCAGGATCCACCTTGCCGGTGATGGCATAGACCATGCCTAAAAAACATCGGGATTCCCATTCCTCCACGCCGTGCTTTTCGCCGGGCAAAAGGGAAGCGGCTGTGCCTCCCATTGCCAGATTATATACATTGGCATCGCAGTACTGGGCTACCAGGTAAGCAATACCTGTCTCATCTCGGAAATTATCCAGCTGACTGTCGCCCAGGAAGACGACCTGGATGTTGCCGCCGTCCTTGGCGGTGATCTGATCATCTGTGGTGTCGGAGGTGGTAGCCTCCTGAGGATTCTCGGGCTCATTGAGATCGTCTACATCCACTACAGTGATGTCTTCCGGAGCTACGTCTGTGTAGACAGAAGAAGTATCGGTGGAAGGGACACCTTCCTGCGCGGCAGTGTCAGAGGATTCTGCACCGGTATCAGCAGAAGCAGAGGTCTCCACGGAGGAGGTTTCTGTAGAGGCGGGCTGTGCGGCACTTTCCTGTACGGTATCTACTTCCGCAGAAGCGGATGCCGTGCTTTCAGAAGAGGCAGACGAACAGCCGGATAAAAGGGATACACACATAACAGTACTTGCTAACAGCACTGCTAATTTTCTTCTTTTCATAATCTCTCCTTTATGCCGCAGCTGTGCTGCGGCTACGTGAGGAGAATTCGCGCAGGCGAATTCTCCGATGCGATAACGCAATGATGACGTATACGTCATCGTTGCAGTTTGCAGGAAATGCTATCGAGCATTTACTGCAAACTTTTTTATGCCGCAGCTGTGCTGCGGCTACGTGAGGAGAATTCGCGCAGGCGAATTCTCCGATGCGATAACGCAATGATGACGTATACGTCATCGTTGCAGTTTGCAGGAAATGCTATCGAGCATTTACTGCAAACTTTTTTATGCCGCAGCTGTGCTGCGGCTACGTGAGGAGAATTCGCGCAGGCGAATTCTCCGATGCGATAACGCAATGATGACGTATACGTCATCGTTGCAGTTTGCAGGAAATGCTATCGAGCATTTACTGCAAACTTTTTTATGCCGCAGCTGTGCTGCGGCTACGTGAGGAGAATTCGCGCAGGCGAATTCTCCGATACGAAATACCTATATTATAGCATAGATGGCAAGGGATAATTGTAAATTATAAATAAAGTAAATGGCCTTTGCGGAGGGCGGCTGTAAAATCACTGGCCGGACAATGGCTCCCGATTTACGACCGACGGCGCCTTATTGGACAATTTAAGTGCAATTACCTATAATGCCGATATAGACGCTGCAGGAAAATGCGCATTGTTTTCGCTTTGGATGGAGAGTGCTGAGAGTATCATGCAATTCACTATTTGATACAAGGGCCAAAAAGTCTGAAACTTCGAGAAAAGCTGGCTCTCGTGAGGCGTTTTGAATCCAATATCATTATCTGAGAGAGGAATATCTCTGATGAAGAAAAACAGACAGATCTGTCAATGGATCAGGAAAAATATCTGGTTAATTATTGCGCTTGTGGCCTATGCTGCCTTAAACGGCTATCTGGTCAGTGTTCACGAGCCCTGGCGGGATGAGGCGCTGGCCTGGACCATTGCCAGAGACTTATCTCCCTTAGGAATCATCCGGCAGATGTCGATAGAGGGCCATCCATGTCTGTGGTATTTCCTGCTTCTGCCCCTTACCAGAGCAGGATTGCCTATCCTGTCCATGTGTGTCCTTTCCTGTGCGCTCATGGTTGCAGCGGCGGCGGTTTTTCTGTTAAAAAGTCCGTTTCCTGTGTGGCTGCGGGTGCTGCTGATTTTTACGCCCCTTTTTACCTATATGTATCCGGTGATCTCCCGCAGCTATGCCCTGGCATTTTTGTTTATGGTCTGTCTGGCAGCGTTGGAAAAGAAAAAATGGGAGAAGCCCTGGCTGTACTGCTTATTTCTCGGGCTGTTGGTGCAGACCCACGTGATTATGCTGGGAATGGCAGGGATTATGTCTCTGGTCTTTTTGGTGCAGCGGATTTATCGTTTCCGTAAGGAAGGCACGCAGCATCTAATGCACAATCTCCTGCCGCTGCTGTTACCTCTTGGCAGCTTCTTTTGGCTGTTGGTGCAGTTTGCCCACATACAGGACAGTGCTTCCATGGAAGTGGAGAGGCTTTCGCTTTTGGAATTCCTTCATGGGCTGCGGCAGACGCTGCCCTATACCATGAGCATGTATATGGAGATTGACACGGTAAAGGCAATGTGTCTGGCCGGTGTGGTACTGGCACTTTGTATCTATGGGGTAATCCGATGGCATCTTTGGGGAGAAACCATTTGCTTTATCGGGGGAATCGGGGCACAGATGGTGATCTATACGGGCATCAATGGTCCCACCAACCAGCGGGCACTGACATGGTTTTTGATTTTTCTTTGGTATTTATGGGTATGTCTGGACCGAGTGGGCAGAAGGGAATACCTCCTTCTATTACTGCCGTCTTTGGCCGTCACCATGTGGCTGTGCAGTGTCCGGCTTTTTCCTTATATGATAAAGGACATGCATATGCAATTTTCAGATGCGGGAGAGGTGGCAAAGGCCGTAGAGGCTGTAGTGCCGGAAAACGGCACCGTGGTGATGACAGATGCAGCGACCGCCTCCTCCGTGGCAGCCTATCTGACCCACAAGGGAATCAGAATCTTTTGTCCCCAGCAGAATACGTATGTCACGTATACCAATTGGGACAGTAATTGGAACAGGCACATGACTCAGGCGGAAATGATGGAAGTATTGGAGGAAAACGACCTGTGTCAGGATGGCTTTTACATCATCATTGACAGAGACAACGTGGTGGAGGATCTGCAGACACAGGGATGGCAGCTGCTTTATCAGACACCGGAAGAAGCGGTCTTTCATGAGGAATTCAGCTTTTATTATGTGCCGCCGGAGCAGGCATCTGTTGAATAAAAGGTGCGACAGGAGGGCGTCAGCAGTGTGCAGAGATTCGGTGCTTTGTCAGTTGGCTTATGTGGGGAATGAGCGGCTGCGGGAAATGCGGCAGATTGCTAAGGAAGATAAAGTGTTGTAAAGTATACCTAGGTTTGGAAGTGTGTTCCCTACACGGCCGCAGCAGAATGCGGCGCAGAAAGGTTGATCAAAAAGAAAAATGCTGTTTAATTCTCTTGCATTCGCGGTCGCTTTGCCGATTGTGTTCTGCATTTATTGGATATGTCCGGCCAGATACCGCTGGGGTGTCTTGCTGACAGTGAGTTATCTGTTTTGTGCCTGCTTTAACATCTTTTATGCGGTAGTGCTGCTGGTGACGACGGCAGTTTCCTATTTCATGGGACAAAGGATAGAGAAGGCACAGGATGGGCGGGCAAAGAGAGCGGCGGTGGTGACCGGCATTCTTTTCCTTGCAGCGGAGCTGAGCTTTTTTAAGTATACTACCTTCCTACTGGAAGAATTTAATGTACTGGCAGATCATTTTTCCTGGGATGTGCAGGCACCGACGCTGAAGATTGTGCTGCCTATGGGCATCTCTTTTTATGTCTTTCAGACGATCAGTTACCTGGCGGATGTTTATACAGGAAAGATACCTGCAGAGAAACACTTCGGATACTATGCCCTGTACGTATCCTTTTTCCCGTCTATGATCTGCGGTCCTATCGGGCGGGCGGGGGATCTGCTGCCACAGTACAGACAGCGGCATACCTTTGATCAGGAAGCGGCGGCCTACGGAATCAAACTCATGGCCTGGGGATATTTTAAAAAGATTGTTATTGCGGATACCTTGGCAGTGACGGTCAATCAGGTATATGGAAGCCTGGAGAGCTATACCGGTCTGATCCTCCTTGTCGTGGCTTTTATGTACAGCATCGAAATCTATTGTGATTTTTCCGGCTACTCGGACATCGCCATCGGCCTGGCCAATCTGTTCGGCATTCATTTGCGAATGAATTTCAACAGCCCTTATTACGCCCATTCCATCAGAGAGTTTTGGGGAAGATGGCATATTTCTCTGTCCACCTGGCTGCGGGATTATATCTATATCCCGCTGGGAGGGAGCAGGCGGGGGACGGTCAGAAGAATTGTTAATCTGCTGACCACCTTCGTAATCAGCGGCATATGGCATGGGGCTAATTGGACCTTTCTGATCTGGGGCATTCTCCACGGCTTTTATCAGGTGGCGGAGATCCTGGCAGGCAAGGCGATAGCGCTGGCAAAGAAAAGGAAAGGCACTGCAGAGAAAGACAGTGCGCAGAAAAGTGTTAGGGAGCGCCCGCTGCCGGTGCGCATAGTGCAGGTGATCGTGACCTTTCTGCTGATTACGGCAGCCTGGGTCTTTTTCCGGGCAGATTCTATGGAGGATGTCTGCTATATCTTCGGTCACATGTTTCACGGAATCGATGAGCCTTGGAATTATTTAAAGACTGCAGTCATCAGCCTTAGTATGGATTACACGGAGATGGTCTGGATTCTTTTGCCGATCATTCTTCTGACGGTAGGCGACGTATTGTCCCTAAAAAAGGACATGATTCTGGAGACCAGAAGCTGGAAGCCATGGGTGAAATATCCGCTTTATATGGTTTTTGTACTGCTTTTGCTGGTCTGCTCTGAGAAGGGCGTTGCCACGGAGTTTATTTACGCATCATTTTAGGAAACTGCGGATTGGAGAAAATGAAGAAATTTCTGTGCAAGCTGCTGTTAGTGGCGGTGGGGGCAGTTCTGCTGCTTTTGGGGTTAAATCAGATCTATCTGCTGGACCACGCCAATCGCTACCACGAACTGGATAAATTTAATGACATAAAGACCTATGACAGTAAGGTGCTGATTTCCAACATAGGCAGCTCTCACGGCGAGTATGATCTTAACTACGACGAACTTCGTCAGCGGGGGTATACCTGTTTTAACTTTGGACTGGCCAGTCAGAATTATGAACAGGACTATGCGATCCTGCAGCAATATCAGGATGACCTGCAGGAGGGAGGGGTGATGTTCATCCCTGTATCCTATTTTTCCTTTAATGATGAGGTGGTATCGGATAAAGAGAAGGAAGAGCGTTCGGTGCGCTATTACCAGTTTCTGGAGCCCAGATATATTCCGGAGTATGATTGGTATGTGGATGTGACGACCCACAGACTGCCTGTACTGACGGCAGAGGATAAACTTCTCAAGCTGCTGCCGGATCTGTGGACGCAGAGCGGACTATCCGAAAAGCTATCTCTGAAGGCATTGGCCGCGGAGCAGCAGGAGGAGACAGAGAGTCTGCAGAGTGCGGACAGGCAGCAGACAGAGGATTCTCAGACGGAGGGTTCTCAGGCGGAGGGTTCTCAGGCGGGGGATACGCAGCAGGAAACTGACACAGAGCCGCAAGGCAGTGAGGTGACTTTGGCAGATGCAGAGACTGTGCAGAGATTTGAGGAAATAGGTTATGAGCGGTACCAGAGGCATTTCGGCGGTAAGACAGACTATTTCCAGCAGGAACAGATCGACCTTCTCAAAAAGATCATAGAGTTCTGCAAGGACAGAGGAATCACGCCTGTGCTGATCACCCCTCCCTACACGAAATATTATACGCAGTACATCTCAGCCCAGTGGATGCAGCAGTTCTATGAAGTACTGGTACAGATCTGTCAGGAAGAGCAGACGGTGTACTATGACTATGGCACGGATGCGCGGTTTACAGAATCCCTGCAGTATTTTGGGGATCCGGATCATCTGAATACCGAGGGATCACAGTATTTTACCAGAATTCTGGAAGAGGAAGTGCCTGCTTTTGCACTGGTGCTGCAGCAGAATGGGTGAGAAAAAGATCCAAAAGCACAGAATGGATGAGACATCGCTGCGGCGCAGCGCAAATGTGCCAAAGAATGCACAGCTACAGAAAGGAAAGGTAAAGATGATACCCTATCCCTTTGACAGCGAAGAACTGTTAAAAAAATCCAGAAAGATAAAAAAAGCACTGCTGGAGGACGGCAGTGAGCGGATAAAAAAGCGTATAGCCGTGCTGGGGGGCTCTACCACCCATGACATTGTGCGGATGTTGGAGCTTTTTCTGTTAGATCAGGGCATCAGTCCGGAGTTCTATGAGTCAGAGTATGCGCAGTACTATGAGGATGCAGTCTTTGGCAATGAGAAGCTGGATGCCTTTCAGCCGGATCTGATTTTTATTCATACGACATATCGGAATCTGCGGGAGCTCCCCGGCATGCAGGACAGTCCGGCGGATGTGGAAGCACTGACGGAGAGTACTTTTAACAGATTCAAGACGGTGTGGGAGAGCTGCGCACAGCGCTATCATTGCCCTGTCATACAGAATAATTTTGAATATCCCTATTGGCGTCTTTTGGGAAATCGGGATGCCTATGATGTGCACGGCAGGGTTCACTTTGTAAATGAATTAAACCATCGCTTTGCTGCCTACGCCGGAGAGCAGGAAGGTTTTTACCTGCATGATCTGAATTACCTGGCGGCTTCCTACGGCCTGGACCGATGGGCAGACCCAGGGTTCTGGCACCTTTATAAATATGCCATGGCCATGCAGGCGATTCCGGTCTATGCCTACAGCGTGGCGACCATTATCAAATCCATTTACGGAAGAAACAAAAAGGCACTGGTTCTGGATCTCGATAATACCCTGTGGGGCGGCGTTGTGGGAGATGACGGACCGGAGGGGCTGGAAATCGGCATGGAGACACCTTTGGGACAGGTCTATCATGAGTTCCAGGATTATATAAAGCAGCAAAAGGAGATCGGTGTGCTGCTGACAGTGGATTCCAAGAACGATGAGGAGAATGCACTGGCGGGTCTGCGGCATCCGGCAGGAGTCCTGCGGCCGGAGGATTTCGTGGCCATCAGGGCCAATTGGGAGCCAAAGAGCGAAAATCTGGAGAGCATGGCAAAGCAGCTGAATATTCTGCCGGAATCCATGGTGTTTGTGGATGACAATCCTGCAGAGAGGGAAATCGTCCGGGCGCAGGTGCCCGGGGCTGCAGTGCCGCAGATGGAATCACCGGAGACATTTCTGCACACTATCGACAGAGCGGGTTACTTTGAGGTGACCAGTTTTTCGGAGGATGACAGAAAGCGCAATGATATGTATCAGCAAAATGCCAGAAGACAGGCGGCGCAGGCCAGCTTTGCTGATTACGGAGAGTATCTTAAGTCTCTGGAAATGAAAGCGCAGATTCGGCCCTTCGAGGAGATCAATTTTCCCAGAATCACGCAGCTGACCAATAAGAGCAATCAGTTTAATCTCACTACCAGGCGCTACACACAGCCGGAGATCGCTGCTGCTGCCGGGGATCCGGAGTGCATCACTCTCTGCGGCAGCCTCACGGACAAATTCGGAGACAACGGCATCGTCTCTCTGGTCATCGGCAGTATGGCAATGGCTATGACAGAGGAGGAAGAAGGCAAAAAGCCGGTGCCTACAGGGAAAAAGGCACTGCTCATTGACCTGTGGCTCATGAGCTGCCGGGTCCTTAAGCGGGATATGGAATTTGCCATGATGGATGCGTTGGTGGAGGCCTGCCGGGAGCAGGAAATCAGTGAGATCTACGGCTACTACTACCCTACTTCCAAGAATGGAATGGTGCGGGATTTCTACGGCCGCATGGGATTTGACAGAATTCATGAGGAGCAGGGAGGCAACACAGTCTGGAAATATTGTATTCCTGTATCTTACGAGCCCCAAAATCATTACATTACGGTGACAGAGAGTTAGCCGCAGACGGTAGATAAGGCTGATGAGCGGTTGCAAAGAAGCCTGTTGCAAAGCGGTCTGTTGTAAAGGAATCTGTTGTAAAGCAAGACAGAGAGGACATTATCCATGGTTTTCAGTTCAATGGTGTTTCTTTGGGTGTTCCTGCCCATTGTGTTTGTACTGGCTTTTTTGATCCGAAAGCCCAGGTACCAGAATGTATTGCTGGTGATCGCCAGCCTGATCTTTTATGCCTGGGGAGAGCCGAGGTATGTGCTGCTGCTTCTTTTTTCCATCGTGATGAACTGGCTCTTCGGTCTGGCAATCGATGGATTTGAAAAGCAAAAGAAGCTTTGGCTGATCCTTAATATCCTGGCCAATTTAGGACTGCTGGGTTATTTTAAGTACAGTAATCTCTTCATCAGTACGATCAACCGTTTTCGGCCGGGACAAGAGCTGCCTTTGCTTACTATGACGCTGCCCATCGGTATTTCCTTTTTTACCTTCCAGGCGCTGAGTTATACCATCGATCTTTACAGAGGAAAGTTCAAGGTGCAGAAAAATCTCCTGCACATGGCATTGTACATGTGCCTCTTTCCTCAGCTGCTCTCCGGTCCTATCGTAAAATATAAGGACATTTACACAGAGCTGACAGAGCGAACCATGACCCGTGAAAAGGTTGCTCTGGGATTTCGCCGGTTTCTCTATGGACTTGGCAAGAAGGTGATCATTGCCAATGTGCTGGGTGAGGTAGTGGATACACTTTACGGCATGGATCCCGGCGTTATGGGAAGCGGAGCGGCCTGGTGCGCCGCCATCCTCTATACCCTGCAGATTTATTATGATTTTGCAGGATATTCGGATATGGCTATCGGCACGGCACAGCTTTTCGGTTTTGACTATCCGGAGAACTTTAACTATCCTTATATCTCCTCTTCCATTCAGGAATTCTGGCGCAGATGGCATATTTCCCTTTCTACCTGGTTCAGGGACTATCTCTACATCCCGCTGGGGGGCAATCGTAAGGGGAAATACAGGACCTACCTGAATCTGTGGATCGTATTTGCGGTGACCGGCTTCTGGCATGGCGCCCGCTGGACTTTTCTGGGATGGGGACTTTATCATGGCTTCTTTATGATGATCGAGCGCATGGGATTTCATAAGTTCCTTAAAAAACATCAGATTTTCGCTCACCTTTATGCAATTATTGTCTTTACAGTGGGGTGGGTATTCTTCCGGGCAGAAAGCATTGGACAGAGTCTTTCCATCATCAAGCGCATGTTCCTGCCCTGGATGTATATGCAGGATCAGTCAGGCATCATGACACTGCTGACTGCCAAGGTGCTGGTGACGATCCTGATCGCTGTCATTGGATGCGGACTTTTCCAGACTGTTTTTTCCACGGGAAAGCTGGCCGTGGCGGCGAAGAAATGGAAATACAGCCTGCCGGAGGCAATCTTCTGTACACTGATCTTTTTGTATTCCATATTGCTGCTGGCAAGCAATACCTATAATGCCTTTATTTACTTTAAGTTTTAGGAAGGAGAATTCGCCTGCGCGAAATTCTCCTCGTGCAGCCGCAGACAAGCTGCGGCATATAGAGGAAGAAAATATGAGGATGAAAAAAGCCGTACAATACTATTACATAGCAGCCTTCGCGGTGCTCTTGCTGCTTCCGGTGCTTTTTTACAAAACCATAGGAAACAAGCTGGTGGATACTACCAACTACGAAAACCGCACCATGGCGGCAAAGCCGGTGCTGTCCTTGCAGACGCTGGAGAGCTATCCTTCCGGCTTTGACAATTATTTCAATGATGCCCTGCCCTTCCGGAATCAGCTGATCTTTTTAAATGGGTTGGTGGACTATAAGTTCTTTCATACATCTTCCTCCAATTCTGTGATCGTAGGTAAGGATGGATGGCTCTTTTATAAGGGGGCCCAGGTCAATGATGAGGATCCGATCTCTGATTACCGGGGCACGAATCGTTACAGCCAGGAAGAATTGGAGCAGATCAGGGACAATATGCTCAGGGCCAGAGATACACTGGCCGAGATGGGCAGCAAGTTCGTGATCATGATCTGTCCGAATAAGGAGAGAGTGTACAGCGAGTATATGCCTGCGGTTTACGGTGAGAAGAGCGATGAGGGACGAATGCAGCAGGTGGTGGATTATCTGCGGGAGAATACGGACCTGACCATCGTATGCCCCTATAATAATCTCCTGGCCTATAAGGAAAATTATCCGGAGCTGGAATTCTATTATAAATACGATACCCATTGGAACAACGTGGGTTCCTATATCGGAGCGGGAGTGCTCAATGAGGCACTGGGCAATGAGATGCCGCCATTAGAGGGCTGCACCATCAATACCGTGGAGAGCAATTCTGCCTTTGACCTGGCGAAGCTTCTGAATTTAGGGCAGTATCTGAGTAAGGATGCGGTCTATACAGTGAGCGGATACACGACGTACAGTATGGAAACAGAAAAAAATGCGGAGAGCACGGAGTTTCGTTTCCATAATCCCAACGGAGATGGCAGACAGGAGAAGCTGTTTATTATCGGAGACTCCTTCTCGACGATGATGGCTCCCTATGTGGCCTGCAATTACAATGATGCTTATCTCAATTTCTATTACAATTATGATTATGAGATGCTGCAGCGGGAAGAGCCGGATGTAGTGGTCTATGAGACGGTAGAGCGCTATATGAACAATATGCTGCATTTTTCATTGGAGAATGGCATTCCGGCGTCAGAGTAAGTGTTCACAGGTTATATCTGGATTTTCCGGGAGAAAATGGGAAGGGCGCGGAATAGTTGCTGGTTTTTATATTTCAAGTATTGATTCTGTCTGTTCTTCCATGTATAGTAAAAAACATAGAAACACCACGCGCCTGTATCGAAGAAGGATAGACAGAAAGGACAGGCTGCAGGAGACAGAATCAAGGGAGAAGTACTATGGACAGAGACGAGATTCTCAGAGATTTAAATGAGGTATTCAGAGACGTATTTGACGATGAGAGTATTACCGTGGATGAGGAGACTACCGCAGAGGATGTAGACGGTTGGGATTCTCTGGAGCACATCAATCTCATTGCTGCTGTAGAGCAGGAATTCGGCGTGAAGTTCTCTATGGGACAGGTGGTTTCCATGAAGAATGTAGGCGAGATGATGGACATCATTGAGGCACAGGTCAGATAGCAGTTGATATTATACAGTTTAGATTGGCAGGAGCAGTTTGCAGGACAGGATGTCATGCAGA
This sequence comes from bacterium, assembly GCA_963593905.1. GTDB lineage: Bacteria > Bacillota > Clostridia > Lachnospirales > Lachnospiraceae > CAG-791. The sequence goes on from CAVBBL010000004.1 coordinate 58,377, forward strand.
CCGGTGCCGGACATGCAGAGGCAGCTAAGCCAGAAAGAAAGAGGCCGGGGATCTCAAAAGGATCTCCGGCCTTTTATGCTTTATGTGTTTTTTGTCCTATAACCCTATAACCCTGTTTTTATGTTTTATGTGAAATCAAAAGCCTGATCCAACAGCTCGATCATGCCCAGCGCCGGGTGCAGGAAGAACTGGACATCATGGCCGCCGCAGGCAGGAGCAGGGGAGGGCAGATCAATGGGCAAAAAGCCCTGCTCCCGCAGCTGCGCTGCGTCGCCGGCAAGGTCCTGGGAAATATAGCAGATATGATAGGGACTGTTTTTCAGGCGCTTTAGGAGACCGGAGACGGTGGAAGTATCCCGGTAAGGGCAAACCAGCTCAATGCAGGTGCCGTCAGAGCTTAGAAAGCTGATATCGATGCCTCTCTCTTCATCTCTGATCCAATCCTGAAGAATGGTATACCCCAGCGTGAGAAATGCCTCTCTGGCGGTCTTTTTTTTGACTAAATAGCCGATATGGTGTACTTTTAAATGGAGCATGCGCTGCCCTCTCTTTCTTTCATGCATACCTTTGGCGCCGCAGCTTGCCGCGGCAGCGCGAGGAGCTTATTTCTTCAATATACGACGGGCAGCGGCCATTTTCAACCGCAGGTCGGAAGGAAAGAATCGTTCATGGAAATTACTTCATTTTATTTTTTGTGTTTTTTTGCCGCTTTGCTGGTGCTGTACTATCTGGTACCTGGGAAGCTGCAATGGGTTTTGCTGCTTCTTGGCAGCGTGGCATTTTATCTCTTAGGGGGGAATGGATGGCTGATCCTCTATCCCCTGGCGAGTGCAACAGTGACCTGGTTGGCTGTCAGAGCTCTGGAGAAGCAAGAGGAACCAAAAAAGCGCAGGGTGATCCTGGCGGTGGATGTGCTTTTGCTTTTGGGTGTGCTGGCAGGCCTTAAATATATGCGCTTCGGCGGCGGGATTGCCATTCCCCTGGGACTGTCCTTTTACACCTTTTCCCTGGTGGGATATGCGGCGGATGTCTACAACGGATTGGCAGAGCCGGAGCACAGCTATCTGCGGACTATGCTGTACGGCATGTATTTCCCCACGATGATCTCCGGGCCCATCATGCACTTTAAGGCAGAGGGCACACAGCTCTGGAAGCCGCATGCCTTTGATTATGTACAGGTGACAGAGGGACTGCAGCGAATGCTCTGGGGCTTTTTTAAAAAGCTGGTAATTTCGGAGCGGGCGGCGGTGATCACCAATACGGCCTTTCAGAATTATGAGCAATACCCGGGAAGCTATATCTGGGTGGGAGCGCTTTCCTTCACCATCCAGCTGTATACTGATTTCTCCGGCTGCATGGATATTGTGATCGGTCTGTCCCAGACATTGGGCATTACACTGCCGGAAAATTTCCGGACACCTTTCTTTTCCAAGAGTATTTCAGAGTATTGGCGCCGTTGGCATATTACCTTGGGTATCTGGATGAAGGAATATGTGTTTTATCCCCTGCTGCGCACCCGCCTGTTTATGAATATGGGCAAAAAGCTGCGGGCAAAGTGCGGAAAAAAGGCCGGAAAGCAGATTACGACCTTTACCGCGATGTTTTTGCTTTGGTTTAGCGTAGGCTTGTGGCACGGCGGCGATGTGAAGTATGTCATCGGCTCCGGCCTGCTGCATTGGTTCTATATCGTGGTGGGGGAGGTGACCCTGCCTTTCTGGAAAAAGGTGCTTCCCAGGCTCCGCATTCCCATGGAGGGAAAGGGAGCGGATCTCTTCCGGATCCTGCGAACCTTCTTCCTGGTGAATATCGGCAACGTGTTCTTTCATGCCGGCAGTGCGCAGGATGCAGCGCGGATGCTGCTGTCCGGAATTTCCGTGTGGAATCCGACAGCCTTGCTTTCTGCGGATAAGGGACTGTTTAGTTTGGGACTGGACGGAATCGAATTTACAATCCTGGCGGTGTCGGTGTTTCTTCTCTTTATCGTTTCCCTTCTGCAGGAAAAAGGCTCTGTCAGGGAGCGGATCGCCGCAAAGCCGCTGGTACTTCGCTGGGTGATCTGGATGGCATTGCTTTTTTATGTGATCCTGCTTGGAAACTACGGGCCGGGATACAGCTCTGCGGAGTTTATCTATCAGGGCTTCTGATTTGAAGATTTGTATGTGTGCAGCGCCTGCCACATTTCAATTTGAATTGACTTCTTACAGATAAATTTGAGATGGCGCGGAATAGTTACGAAAATTTAGTATGAGGACTAAAGGATAATGGATAAGATAGCCGTATTGATTCCCTGTTATAACGAAGAAAAAACCATCGAGAAGGTGGTAAAGGATGCCAGAGAGGCACTGCCGGAGGCAGTGATCTATGTCTACAACAATAATTCCACAGACAGGACGGCACAGCTGGCAGAGGCAGCCGGAGCGGTGGTGCGCACAGAATATATGCAGGGTAAGGGCAATGTAATTCGTCGTATGTTTCGTGAGATCGATGCCCAGTGCTATATCATGGTGGACGGGGACGATACCTATCCCATGGACGCAGCACCGGCCATGGTGAAAAAGGTCCTGGAGCAGAATGCAGATATGGTGGTGGGAGATCGTCTCTCTTCTACCTACTTTACAGAGAATAAGCGTCCCTTTCACAACATGGGCAATTCTTTGGTACGGGGCGCCATCAATCATCTCTTTGCCTGTGGTATTCAGGACATCATGACAGGATACCGGGCTTTCAGCTACGACTTTGTAAAGACTTTTCCGGTACTGTCCAAGGGCTTCGAGATCGAGACAGAGATGACGATCCACGCGGTCTACAATAACATGCAGATCGACAATGTGGTCATTACCTACCGGGACAGACCCGAGGGCAGCGTATCCAAGCTCAATACCTATTCCGACGGCCTGCGGGTGCTGCGGACCATTGCCAGACTTTACAGAAACTACAAGCCCTTTGGGTATTTCGGAACGCTGGCTGCCGTATTGGCTTTGATCTCCGTGGCATTTTTTGTTCCCGTTCTGACCAATTTCATGCAGACCGGGCTGGTGCCTAAGATCCCTACGCTGCTGGTGTGCTGCTTCGTGATGCTGGCGGCAGTGCAGTCCTTCTTTGCCGGGATGATTCTGGATAATCTGGCCAAGAACAACCGGCGGGATTTTGAGATTCAGAGAAATATTCTTCATGAGCTGCATGAAAAAAAATAAGCTGCTCAGAAATGAGGTGTGTGCGGAAAATACGCCTGATGGCGTATTTTTCGCACAGTAGTCTGTTTCCTGTGGAAACAGACTGTCCTGATGGCAGACGAGAATTTGAAATTCTCGTCGCCTCTTCGCAGCAAAGCTGCTCAGAAATGAGGAAAGTTTGAAAAAAGAGAAAAGCCCCTGGTATCAAAAATGGTATATTTATCTCATCGTCCTGTTTTTTGTGGGAGCAGGGGGGATGTATGCCTTCTGCGGAGAGGATGTGCAGATTGCTGTCCATGACAATCTGGACCTGTTTCAGGCACAATATCAGATGCTGAAGAATACAGGCACTTTTTTTGCCCATCATGTGGCGGCACCCTTTCTGGGAGGATTGACCCGGGATGATCTTCCTTCGGAATTGTCCTTTGCCGGAATCCTTTACTGGCTGCTGCCTTCTCTGCAGGCGTATCTGGTTCTGTATTTTTCCAAAATCCTTATGGCGATGCTTTCCTTTACATTGCTGGCAAGGGAGCTGTTCGGAACCGGCGCCGGCGCCGGGAGGCTTCCCGCCCTCAGGAAGGATGAGCAGGCGTTGGCAGTGTTGGCAGGATTTGCCTATGGAATTCTGAATCTTTTTCCGGCCTTCGGGATGTGCTTTGCATCTATCCCTCTGATCATCTGGCTTTTTATCAGGCTGTACAGGGCAAAGACCGGGAAGGAGAGAAATCTCTGCGCACTGGGGATTTTTGTCTATCCCTTCTTCTCCTATTTTTCTTATTTTGGATTATTCCTGTGCTGCTATGTTCTGGTGGCGGTGATCTGGATCTCCCTGCGGGATAAGCGCCTTGCCGGGAGACTTCTTGCCGGACTGATATTGCTGAGCCTTGGCTATGTGTGCTTTGAGTACAGGCTCTTTAGTCAGATGCTTCTGTCCGATACGGTTTCCATCCGGGAGAGTTTTGTGGCTGGTAATCTTACAGGAAGTGAGATTCTGGCAGAAATCTGGGATGTATGGAAAAACGGCATGATGCACGCAGAGGATGTGCATCAAAAATTGGTGCTGCCGGTTTGTGCGCTTTATTTTGTACTGCAGAATGCCTGGTATCTGGTGCGCAGACAGGGAAAGAGAAATTTCCATGACCTTTACAATCTGGTCATGCTGCTCCTTTTATTTAACAGTGTCGTCTACGGACTCTACAATCTGGAGCCTTTCCGTGGACTGATCGAGACGATTCTGCCGCCCCTGAAGGGATGGCAGTTTAACAGAACCGTCTTTTTTAATCCCTTCCTGTGGTATGCTGCTTTCCTGATGGTTTGCCTGCGGCTGCTTCGCTTGCGGCAGAGGAGAACGGGAAAGGGACTGGGAAAGGAAACAGGATGCAGCCTGTCGGCAAGAATATGGCATCTTGTGCCGAATTTTCTGGTACTGGGAGCTATTGCAGTGATCCTTCTTTCGCCTACCCGCTATAATGATCTCTACAGTACAGCCCATGCAAAAGCAGCAGAGCTGCTGCGCGGACAAAAGACAGACAGCCTTTCCTACGGAGAATTCTATTCCACGGCGTTGTTTGATGAGATCAAGGAGGATCTGGATTACCAGGCAGGAGATTTTGCAGCCTCCTCTGATGAGAAGACCATCCACCTGTCGGCAGCGGCCGGCGAGGAGGATGGAAATCTGACAGATTCTGCCGGCGCCCAGTGGGCAGTGGCTTACGGTCTGCATCCTGCGGTGCTGGAATATAATGGAATTGCGACATTGGACGGCTATCTGGGCTTCTATGCACAGAGCTATAAGGAAGCCTTCCGGGAAGTGATTGCACCGGCGCTTAAGGCGCGGGAGGCTACCCGCATTTATTATGATGAGTGGGGAGCAAGGTGCTATCTCTATTCCGGGCAGGAGGATACCATCGTGCAGGCGGTTCGCAATTATCAGCCTCAGAGTCAGGAGCTGACAGCAGATACCAAGGCGCTTCGCAGCCTGGGGTGCCGTTATATTTTTTCCAGGATATGTCTTTCCAATGCAGAGGAAAAGGATCTGACCCTGCGGGGAACTTATACAGAGGAATCGTCTCCTTATACGATTTATGTGTATGAGGTTGACTGAAAAAAGGGCAGATGATAGTCTTAAAGGATACAAACAGATTCAGAATTGAAATGGGGAGAGAAAGTTATGCCAATCAGAATGGTGAATTTCATGGGCAGATTTGGATGGGAAATGCAGAAGAAGTTTCCGAAGCTGTCTGCAGAGAGCTACCTGAAGATGCAGTTTTTGACAAGAGGAAAGTCCCAGAAGGAGTATATCGAGTACTTCCTTTCCAATCCGGAGGAAGCACCCTATCCCAATATTGTAAACCTAGAGACCATCAACCGCTGTAATTCCAACTGCGCCTTCTGTACGGCCAATCGGTTTGCGGAAAAGCGCCCCTACAAGCGGATGGAGGATGAACTGTTCTACCGCATCATCGATCAGCTGCGGGATTGGGGATATAAGGGACATCTGACCATGTACGGCAACAATGAGCCCTGGCTGGATACCCGCATCGTGGAATTTCATAAGTATGCCAGAAAGCAGCTGCCAGACTGCTTTATCTTCATGTCCACCAACGGGCTGCTTCTTACCGTGGATAAGGTCAGAGAGATTACTCCTTACGTCAATCATCTGATCATCAATAATTACTGCGAAGACATGGTGCTTCGCCCCAATATCGTAAAGATCAAGGAATATGTGGAAAGCCATCCGGAAGAATTCAAGGATGTGGACATCCTGATCCAGATGCGCTATGTGAAGGCGGTGCTCACGAACCGGGCTGGTTCTGCCCCCAATAAGCAGGGTGCGACCAAAATCGTCAAGGAAACCTGCCTGATGCCCTATACCGATATGTGGATCACACCGGATGGACGCCTGGGCTATTGCTGCTGTGATAACTTCGAGGTGACAGAGCTGGCAAACCTGGCGGATACCAACATCAAGGATGCCTGGAATTCACCGAAATACAGAGAGCTTCGGGAAAGTGTGCGCTACGGTCGTCAGAATAATGATTTCTGCAAGCACTGCGACTTTATCGATGCAGGACTTAGAATGGAGATCGTAGACGGTATTCTGAAGGAAAACAAACAGAAGGCAAAGCAGAAGTAATATGGCTTGTCTGCGCATCTGTGCTTCTGTGTGTTCGGCAAGGAGGCAGCGTCGTGGTTAAAAAAAGAAAAATTCTGAAAAAAATGGGCGGGTCCCTTTTGCTGACAGTCTGTCTGTTGACAGGCGTGCTCTTGGGCAGCAGTCTGACAAAGGAAGGTGCAGCAGCGGCTGCTTCCTCCTATGACTACAAGGGCAAATCTGTGTCCATCGTGGGAGACAGTATTTCCACCTTCAGTGGCTATATCCCGGACAGCTATGCACAGAATTATCCCGCAGGAGATGTGGAGGATGTCTCCCAGACCTGGTGGATGCAGGTGATCAGTGCCAAAAAGATGACACTGCTGTCCAACGCATCCTATTCCGGTGGGCTGGTCAGCGGCAATTCTCTGGATGCTTCCGGCAAATATGCCTGCAGCTTTGCCCGCATCAATGCACTCCAGGGAGCGGACGGCAGCAGCCCGGACGTGATTCTGATCCTGAACGGAACCAACGACATGATCAATGATCGTCCTCTCGGTACTTATATCAAGGGAGCAGCACTTCCTGCAGAAGGAAAGGTCACGACCTTTGCGGATGGCTACGCTATGATGCTTACTAAGCTTCATGCCCAGTATCCGGATGCCAGGATCATCTGCATGACCTGCATTCCCGTGACAGAATGGACAGATGAGGCGAGGAAGCAGTACCATGCCAGGACCAATGACCTGGGACTTACCATCGCCGATTACAATGCAGTGATCAAAGAGGTGGCTGCGGGATTCGGCGATCAGGTAATCGATACCTACCAGACCTTTAATGTAAGTCAGGGAAGCCGTTATACCTATGACGGTGTACACCCCAATGCAGCAGGGGCTAAAAAGATTGCATCCTATGTAAACAGTAAGCTGCGTTAGAAACAGGAGAAAACGGCAGATCAGCCATGGAAAGGACAAAATCCAGCATGAAGAAAGTATTGATCATCGGCGCAGGCCCCGCAGGATTGACTGCGGCCTATGAGCTTCTCAAAAATCCGGGAGAATACGAGGTAGTGGTATTCGAGGAAAGCAGTCAGTTCGGCGGCATTTCCAGGACAGTCAATCACAACGGCAACCGCATGGACATGGGCGGTCACCGCTTTTTTTCCAAGGTGCCGGAGGTAAATGCCTGGTGGCAGGAGATGCTTCCCCTGCAGGGAGCACCCACCTGGGACGATATTGTGCTGCACCGCAGCTCTTCCCTGAAAAAGGGCGGACCGGATCCGGAAAAGGAAGACAGGGTCATGCTGCGCAGAAACCGGGTGTCCCGTATTTTCTTTAAGCGCAAATTCTTTGACTATCCTATCTCCCTGAAATTCGAAACATTAAAAAATATGGGACTGGGCACTACCATCGTGGTGGGATTCAGCTATATTAAGAGTGCTATCTTCAAGCGTCCGGAGAATTCTCTGGAGGATTTTTATATCAACCGCTTCGGCAAGAAGCTTTACTCCATGTTCTTTGAGCGTTATACAGAGAATCTCTGGGGGCGCCATCCCAGTGAGATCTCACCGGAATGGGGCGCACAGCGGGTAAAGGGACTCTCCATTACCGCCATCCTTAAGGATATGTTCGGCAAGCTTTTCCACAAAAAGAACCGGAAGGTGGAGACATCTCTGATCGAGGAATTCAGCTATCCGAAGTTGGGCCCCGGTCAGTTGTGGGATACCACGGCAGAAGAAGTAAAGAAACTGGGAGGCACGATCCTGATGCATGCCAGGGTGACCGGTATTCAGAAGAATGCACAGAATGTGCTGACAGGGGTTACCTATGAGCAGGACGGTGAGACGAAGACCATGGAAGGCGATTATGTGATCTCCTCCATGCCGATCAAGGATCTGGTAGCAGGCATGAATGATGTGCCTGCAGAGCCTGCAGCCATTGCGGCAGGACTTCCTTACCGGGACTACATGACAGTGGGCGTACTGATTCCGCATCTGAATCTGGAGAATCTGACCAAGATCCCTACCATCGGCAATATCGTGCCGGATGACTGGGTCTATGTCCATGACCGCAGCGTACAGATGGGACGCTTTCAGATCTACAACAACTGGTCGCCCTACATGATCAAGGATATTGAACATACGGTGTGGATGGGCCTGGAGTATTTCTGCAATGAGGGGGATAAGCTCTGGAGCATGGACGATGAGAGTTTTGCACACTTCGGCATCGACGAGATGGTGAAGTTGGGGCTCATTGATAAGGCGGAGGATGTGCTGGACTATCATGTGGAGCGTGTAAAGAAAGCATATCCTGCCTACTTCGATACCTACAAGGATATGGATCAGCTCCGCAGCTATCTGGATTCCATTCCGAATCTGTTCTGCGTAGGCAGAAACGGACAGCATCGCTATAACAATATCGATCACTCCATGTGCACCTCCTTTGAGGCTGTCAAGGATATCCGGTCCGGCAGCACAGACCGCTCCAATGTATGGAATGTCAATACAGAGCAGGAGTACCATGAAGAAGAAAAGAAAAATGAAATTGAGTAACTGACAGGACTGGGAGCGGGCGGAATGATAGTTTTCGCCCGCTTCCTGTGTTTGCTAAAGAAGCACCGTTTTCGTTTTGTGTGCGGATCGCATGCACAGAGCGGGGCGCAATCGGGAGGCAGTATGTCCTTTTTGATTAAAATGATCTCATTGTTTGTGTGGATGGTGGCCGTGCCGGTATGTATGGGTTTTCTGCCCGGTGCACTGCTGCCAAGGGAAAAACGGACCATTCCGGTAATCTGCCTGGCAGGATATTGCACCACTTTTGCGCTGTTTACCCTGGTTTATCTGCCGGTATTGCTGCTGACAGAGCAGGGGAGCTTTACGGTACTGGTGGTTCTCTTTACGATTGTCAGCCTGTTGGCGGCAGCCGGGGGGATGGTGATGTCCGGCGGCCCCGGAGGGCTGTTTGTGGAGCTGCGAAAGCCCGGCAAAGAAGAGGCCTTGTTGTGGGGAATCTTTGCCTGCCTGCTGCTCTTTCAGCTGTATATGGCCTATACCCACAGCTTCTATGACGGAGATGACTCCTTTTATGTGGTGGAATCAGTATTGGCTGATCAAAAGGACAGTATGTACCGGATTCTTCCCTATACGGGAGGGGCCACCTCTCTGGATGTGCGTCATGCTCTGGCGGGATTTCCCATGTGGATCGCTTATCTGGCCAGAATGAGCGGCACCCACGCTGCCATCGTGACCCACGCTATGCTGCCGCTGCTGCTCATTCCGCTGACAGACCTGGCCATCTTTGTGGTGGGAGAAAATCTCTTTGATCACAGCAAAAAGGAAATTTTTCCGGCATTTATGATCTTGGTTGCATTGATACAGATTTTCGGCAATGTTTCCATCTATACGCAGGAGACCTTTCTGCTGACCCGTACCTGGCAGGGAAAATCCATTTTTGCCAACTTTGTGGCGCCGGTGGCATTTATGCTGCTGACCTGGATCGCCCGGGCCTATCGGGACGAGACTACCAAACAGGAAAAGTACTGCCTGTGGATCTGGGTGGTCATGCTCAATCTCATGGCAGGGCTGTGTACCTCTATGTCTGTGGTGCTCTTAAGCTTTCTGCTGGTGGTGAGTGCCTTCTGGATCAGCCTGGCGGAAAAGAATTTCCGAATCCTGCGAAATACGATTTTGTCCTGTATTCCCAATGGGCTGCAGCTGCTTTTGTTTGTGTGTCTGACGAGAATCTGATAAATGAGGTTGAAATGTCTGAAATACTGCAGATTTTAATAAATTACAAGGGCTCAGGTTTTCTGCTGCTGTTATATGCGGCGGGGCTTCTCTATCTTTTGATCAGGGAGAAGGATCAGCTACGGCGGGCGTTATTTGTCTACATGCCGCTGACGGTATTGATCCTGTTCTTGCTGCCGCCTTTTTATGCCCTGTACTCTAAGGTGGAGACGGAGACGTATTATCGGCTCCTGTGGCTGCTGCCCATGGGAGTGACCATCTGCTATGCCGGGTTAAAGCTTTTTGGCAGGCATTACCGAATCGGTCTGTTGGTGATGGCGGCGCTCATCATGCTGGGCGGGAAGTATACCTATTCCAACGTCAATGTATCCAGGGCGCAGAATCGACTGCATATACCGCAGAGTGCCATCAATGTGTGTGATGTGCTGAAAAACGCCAGCGGAGGCAAAAGTCTGAAGGCAGCCGTCTGCGGAGAATTGGCACAGTTCGTCCGCCAATACGACACGGATATTGAAATGCCCTTTGGCCGGGAGATGCTGGTGCCTCAATGGGATTACTATAATGAAGTCTATGAGGTGATGGAAAAGCCGGAGACGATCTGCGCCAAGGATCTGCTGAAGGCCACCAGAAATAACGGCTGCCGTTATATAGTTCTTTCCAGCGCTAAGGCTATTGATGAGAATCTGACAGATCTGGGACTGCATTACCTGGGCCTGATCGATGGCTATCATCTCTATGAGGATCCCCAGGTGCCGGAAAAGGATAGCTGACGGCGTACAGCCATTCATGCGCAGACAGATGGTTAGAAGTATTATTGGGCTTTAGAGGGGGATTCGCCTGCTCGAAATTCTTCTCACGCTGTCGTAATAGATTGCGGTATAAGAGGTATTTATGAATTTTCATTCTTATGGTTTTCTCTTGCTGTTTCTGCCTGTTTGTGTGACAGGCTTCTGGCTCCTTCGCTATGGCTGCCGGCAAAAGACAGGCAAGGTCATGGCATGGTGGCTGATTCTGCTGTCCTTTGTGTTTTATGGCTGCGGCAGCGCAGCGTCGCTTCTTCCCTTTATCGTTTCTCTTCTGGTGAATTATATTCTGCTGTGGAGAATACAGAAAAAGTCCTCCAGGGTCCTGATGAGGCTGGGCGTTCTTTTTAATCTGGGAATGTTGGCGTGGTTTAAATACTATAATTTCCTGGGCGGCATTTTCGGAGCACTTTTCGGAGAGAGCTTTGCCGCCAAAAATCTTCTGCTTCCTTTGGGTATCAGCTATCTGACCTTTCAGCAGATCGCACTGTTGGTGGATGCGGAAAGGGGAGAACTGCGTGAAAAAAAAGCAGAGCAAAGAAGGATCACACCAACAGAGTACCTTCTCTACATCACCTTTTTTCCGAAACTGCTCCTGGGACCTATCACCCGTTACCGGGATATGGAAGGTCAATTCGCCGGTATGGAGACGAAAAAGTGGGACAGTGAGGGTTTTGTCCGAGGTGGTATGCTGCTGATCCTGGGACTTGCCAAGGAGTGTCTCCTTTCTCAGAACCTGCAGACAGTGGCGGACTTTGCTTTTTCAAACAGCGGCTCTCTTTCTTTCCTGGAGGCATTTCTGGGGACATTTTGCTACATGCTCCAGCTCTATTTTGATTTCAGTGCCTATTGCGACATGGGGAGAGGTGTGTGTCAGATGATGGGGTTGGATCTGCCCGCCAATTTCCATGAGCCCCTGCATTCCGTTCATATTGTGGATTTCTGGAAACGGTGGCACAGGACGTTGACCGGATTCCTGACCAGGTATGTCTATATTCCGCTGGGAGGCAGCCGCAGGGGAAAGACCAGGATGTGTCTGAACATCCTGATCATCTTTCTGTTAAGCGGTCTGTGGCACGGGGCGGCGTGGACTTACGTGCTTTGGGGATTGCTGCAGGGAATCCTCTATATTCCGGTGAAACTGCTGACGGCAGGAGCTAAAAAGCAGATGGCAGCGCCGCTGCGGCTTCTGTGCCGGATAGGCAATCAGCTGGTGCTGGCATTGACCTTTGTGATCTTTCGGGCGGCCAATGTACAGGAAGCGGGGAATTATTATAGGAACATGCTGCAGAGTCTTTTAGGCGGTGCCGGCGCATGGAGGATAGGTACATCTTATCAAAAGCTCTTCCAGATCGATGAGCTGTGGTATATCTTCAAGGGACTGCATCTGGGCAGCTGGTCTATGGCACCGGTTCTGTGCATGCTTCTGTTTTTGGGTATTGCCGTATATTTTGCCATGTTTTCCCGAGAGGCATCGTATATCGCAGAAAACAGGCGCCTGACGGTGCCGGGGGCAGTGATCTATGCTGTCTTGCTGGTTTGGAGTATTTTCAGCTTTGCAGGGGTGTCTACTTTTGTTTATGTGAATTTCTGAGGAAATGCGCGGTCAGCAGATCACATCGGAGAATTCGCTTATGCGAAATTCCAAAAAGAGGTAAATATGTTCTTTTGTAAAGAATCGAAAAAGGAGAAGGCTGCTTCCGGCAGCATGCTGCGGCGCTGCGTCATCACTTTTGCGGTGTCGGCGCTTATTCTGGTGCTTGCCGGTGCGGGACTGATCGTGTATGTGGATCCTTTTTTTCAATATCACAGTCCCCTTCCGGGATTTCCCTATGTGGTAGACAATCAGCTCTCCCAGAATCCCGGCATGGCTAAGAATATGGAGTATGACAGTGTAATCCTTGGCTCTTCCATGACGGTGAATTTTAATACCAACTGGTTTTCGGAGCTGATGGGACTTAACACATTAAAGCTGAGTACCAGCGGCGCTTTCCCCCAGGACATTGATAATATTGCAGGAGTGGTCTTTGACGGGAGCCATGAGGTGAAAAGAGTTTTTCTGGCCGTGGATGTCTCTACCTATACCGGCGGCGTGGAGGAGACGAAATATCCCACACCTATGTATCTCTACGACAGAAATCCCTTCAATGATATTCGCTATGTGCTGAATAAGGATGTGCTGTTGGAGTATGTGCTGCGGCCTATGGTGAACCGGGACCCCACAGATCTGGCCACGGTCTATGCCAGCTGGTGGACACCGGAATACTACAGCGAGGAGTGGGTGCTGCGCAATTATACTCCTTCGGAGGCTGTGGAACAGGAGACAGCGGCAGATGCCTATATTGCGCCGGCAAAGGCCAATCTGGAGGCCAATATCCTGCCTTATATCGAAGAACACCCGGAGACCACCTTCACCCTGTTCTTCCCGCCCTACAGCATTCTGTTCTGGTACGATGTACAGCAGGAAAATCATCTGGAGGCGTCTCTGGCGGAATATCAGTATCTTATAGATCGTTTTCTGGCATATGATAATGTGGAGGTTTTCTTTTTCCCGGATCAGAAGGAAATCGTGGAAGATTTGAATAATTACGCGGATTACAGCCATTACAGTCCGGAGATCAGCCGCTATATCACAGAGTGCTTTGCAGACGGCAGCGGCAGGATCACCAGTTCGGAGCAGGCGAAAGAGCATCTGGCATCCATGCGGCAGATGGCACTGAACTTTGATTACGAGAGCTTGCTGCAAAAGTATTGAATGCGGAGAGATACAGAGGGAAAGAAGAAAAGCGTCACCGGACAGAAAGACAGTGTCAGATATAGTAGACCAGAATCCCGCACAGAATCAGGCACATGCCCACGACTTTGTTTCTGGTAAATTGCTCTTTAAAGAAAATCCGTCCCAGAATCATGACCAGAATGTATCCCATAGTCTCTAAGACAGGCACATTCATGTAGGAATCAGAGAAACGATAGGCAGCAATGGTCAGAAGCATGGAGATAAAGAGCATGCCGTAGCCGCAGATCACGTAAGGGTTCAGATATTCCCGCAGGGGATTTTTGTAGGTGATGCCGGCGCTCTTTTTCAGCAGCATCTGGGAAGAGGAGGCAATAGACTCCGAGCAGATCATGATAAGCAGCATGATAAAAAAAGAGGTATCTTTCATTGTAATCTCCATTCCGCAGGTGCTTTGCACCGGAGGAATCGCAAAGCAAATTTCAGATTTGCTTTTGCGATCAGGGCTATTGGTGACGCCTGCGGCACCGATAGCTGTGCGAAAAACAATGAGAATCTTTGATTCTCATTTCATATCGAGGGTATTTTTCACACTAATCTCCATTTCTGAAAACTTGCCGGGAAGAGCTGGGGAAATTTCAAATGATCATCTTCCGGCAGGACAGTGGCCTCTGTGTGGCTTTTATTCCTTCGCGTCTTTATTCAGGATGATGACTCCGGCGATCACCAGCACGACACCGGCAATCTCCTTAGGAGTGATGCCGTTATGGAAGATCAGAACACTCCAGAGAAGGCCCCACAGCAGTACCATGGCTTTATTGGCATAGGCAATGGAAATGTCGAATTTTTTGATGACCTGCTGCCAGAGCAGTGCATAGACGGCCAGGATCATGACCTCCAGTCCGTAAAAAAGGAAATAGGAGAGAGACAAAAAGTCCTGTTTGGATGCAAAGTTGGCGACGACGCTGGTAATGCTGAAGATTATGACCACGCCCTGCAGCAGTAGAAGATCTTTCCAGGTGATTTTCTTTTTCATAAGGGGAAGCTCCTGTGTTGTCGGTAGATTTTTCTGCCTTTTTATATTATAGTAGTACCGGGAAGTCAGATGCAAAAGTCTGAAATTTCCCTGCAGCATGTCCGGACGAAGACGGATACCGGGCAAATGCCGGGTCCTGCCGCCTGACTGGCGGATGGAAAGTGACGGTATGTATTTGCGCCGTGATGGCATGCGGCAGATATTCCTGAGGGGGAATCTGACGGTCTTATTACCGTCTCATCTTATCACAAAGGAGTTAAGCAGCAAATGGAAAGAGAACAGGACGAAGAATTTTATTTCGACGACTTCGATACAGAAAGCCCGGAGGGCAAGGAACCGAAGCGGAGAAGAAAGATCAATATCAATCTGATCCTGCTGGGAATCATCGGGGTGTTGGTGGTGATCATCGCCTATCGGCTGATTAAATGGAACATCGGCACACGTTCAGACTATGATCCGGATGCAGTGAATACCAGCTTTGATGTGGAAGTACAGGATGTGATTATTCCGCTTTCCGAGGATAAGCTCCAGGGACATGAGGATGATGGCAAGACCACGATCCTTTGTCTGGGAGATGAGCCCTTTTCGGATGATCTGACAGAGACGGGGCTGGCAGGACAAATTGGCACCGTAGGCGGCGCAGATGTGATCGCCGCACCCTTCCCGAAGTCCAGAGTGGCCAGCTATAATGCACTGTATGACCCTTCCACCGAGCAGGGACTGGCGGATGTGTTTAATCTCTACTATGTGGCCAATGCCATCAATACGGGGGATTTCGAGGCTCTGGAGACCGCAGCTTCTCTGATGGGAGATAGCACTTACAGTTCTTCGGTGAACATGCTAAAGAGCATTGACTTTAACGATATTGATATCATTGTGATCATGTATGATGCCTCGGATTACCTGACGTTATCTCCTGTGGATAATGCCAATGACGAGGATGATATACAGACCTATACCGGTGCGCTGAAGCGCTCTCTGGAACTGATTCAGGAGAAATATCCTTTCATTCGTCTGGTATTTATGTCCCCTACATTCGCCCAATATGTGGACGGGGACGGCAATTACCAGAATGGCGACACCACAGATCTGGGAAATGGCGCAATCCCTACCTACTGGGCAAGGGCTATCGATATATGTTCGGCGGCAGGTGTGTCCTTTATCGATAATTACTACGGCTCTGTTAACCAGAATAATCATGAGAGCTACATGACAGATAATATCCACCTGAATGAAGCCGGCAGAAAACAGATTGCAGAGCACTTCGTCAACAAGATCATCGATAATAATTATGCGGAGTATGATGTGACTGCAGCGGACGAAGCGAAGGGTGGGGGTACATCTGACACAGAAAGCAGCACAGAGGAAACACAGGAATAACAGCCGCAGACAAGTTAAATCACATCGGAGAATTCGCCTGCGCGAATTCTCCTCGTGCAGCCGCAGTCAAGCTGCGGCAGAAAGAGGTAGAAATGGGTAAGATTAAAGTAGAAACCTGCGAAATAGAGGGACTGAAGGTGATTACACCTACCGTATTCGGAGATGACAGAGGGTATTTCATGGAGACCTATAATCAGAATGATTTTGCCGAGGCGGGGATTCCCATGAACTTTGTACAGGACAATCAGTCTGCCAGCAAGAGAGGTGTGCTGCGGGGACTTCATTTCCAGAAGCATTTCCCCCAGGATAAGCTGGTGCGTGTAGTTAACGGTGAGGTATATGATGTGGCAGTGGATTTAAGAGAAGGCTCTGCCACCTACGGCAAGTGGTACGGTGTGCTGCTCTCAGCAGAGAACAAGAAACAGTTCTTTATCCCGAAGAATTTTGCCCATGGTTTTCTGGTGCTGTCCGACTATGCGGAGTTCTGCTATAAGTGCACCGATTTCTATCATCCCAATGATGAAGGGGGACTTTTGTGGAATGACCCGGACATCGGCGTGGAATGGCCGCTGCAGGAGGGCGTTGCGCTGACTTTATCCGACAAGGATCAGAAGTGGAGCGGCATCAAGGCATATACAGAAGCAAAGAAGCAGGAGAAGGTCAGTGAGTAAAACCAAAAACCTTTCCGCACAGGGAAAAAAGAAAGTACATATTGCAATCGCGTGGATCTTGGCTGCCCTGTTGGCAGCTATGGTTCTGCTGCACCATAACCCGCTGGAGGATGCGTATACAGCGAATCTGAAGAAATTTTCAGGCTGTGCGCTTCTTACAGTGGGTATCCTTGTTTTCACATTCTTTTACGACAAGCTGGCGGTACTGCCACAGGAACTTTGGCAGAACCGACGGCTTATCTGGCGTTTATCCAAAAATGACTTTCGCAAGCGCTATGCCGGTTCCTACTTCGGTGCAGTCTGGGCACTGGTGCAGCCTGTGATCACCGTAGTGATGTACTGGATTGTTTTTGACAGGATCTTCCACACGAGACAGCAGATGGTGGCCGGGGGCATGGATGTGCCTTATGTGCTTTTCCTGACTGCTGGACTGGTGCCCTGGTTCTTTTTCTCCGATGCCATTTCCAGCGGCACGGCGGCACTGCTGGAGTACAACTATCTGGTCAAAAAGGTGGTCTTTAAGATTAGCATCCTTCCTATCATCAAGGTCATCGCAGCATTTTTTATTCATGTGTTCTTCACAGCGGTGCTCCTTTTGATCGCAGTGCTTTACGGCTACACGCCCTCTTTATACTGGCTGCAGCTGATTTATTATTCTTTCTGTGAATTTATTTTCGTGCTGGCACTTTCCTACACCACCTGTGCAGTGGTTGTATTCTTCCGGGATCTGCAGCAGCTGATCGGCATCATTCTGCAGGTAGGTATGTGGGCTACGCCTATTCTGTGGAATATTGACATCCTCAGCGACAAGATGAAGTTTTTGATCAAGCTCAATCCCATGACCTATATCGTGTTGGGATACCGGGGCTCGATCTATGAGGAGCAGCTATTCTACAGCCATTTTTATTCCTCTGCTTATTTCTGGATCGTGACGATATTGCTTTTCTGCATTGGCTCTCTGATCTTTAAAAAGCTGAAGGTACAGTTTGCAGATGTCTTATAGTCTTATAGGATGAAGACCTTGGATTATTTGCAGAAAAAACGGATCCCACCGGGCATTCATAATCAGAAAATTTACGTTCAAAGGCCCGGAGAATCGGCGGTGGGGCCGACATAAACAGACAGGAAAGAACAGCAATCATGGAAGAAAGAGAAATTGCGATTCAGGTAAAAGACCTGAGTAAACGATATAAGCTCTATGATCACAACAGAGATCGGGTCATCGATGCCCTGGGACTATCCAGAAAGCCTCATTACCGGGAGCACATGGCATTAGACAAGATCAATATGACCATCCATAGAGGGGAGACAGTGGGTATTATCGGCACCAACGGATCCGGTAAGTCTACGATTCTGAAAATTATTACCGGTGTGCTGAATCAGACCTCCGGCGAGGTTATCGTCAACGGCCGTATTTCAGCACTCTTAGAGCTGGGCGCCGGTTTTAACATGGAGTACAACGGCATTGATAATATTTATCTGAACGGCACCATGATCGGTTTCTCCGAAAAGGAAATTGAGGAGAAAATGGATGCGATCCTGGAATTTGCGGACATTGGCGAGTATGTCTATCAGCCGGTCAAGACCTATTCCAGCGGTATGTTCATGCGTCTGGCCTTTGCCGTAGCCATCAATATCGAGCCGGAGATCCTCATCGTGGATGAGGCTTTGTCGGTGGGCGACGTATTTTTCCAGGCAAAGTGTTATCACAAATTCGAAGAGTTTAAGCGAATGGGAAAGACCGTCCTTTTCGTAAGCCATGATCTGAGCAGCGTCAGCAAATACTGTGACCGGGTCATCCTGCTAAACCAGGGACACAAGCTGGGAGAGGGATCGCCCAAGGATATGATCGATATCTACAAGCAGGTGCTGGTGGGACAGTACGATCCGGAGAAAACCGCCGGGAGTGCTTCCGGTCAGGCGTCAGGTGCAGATGGAAAGCAGGAAGGCAATGGCAAAGCGGGGAATGCGGAGAGTGCGGAGAGTGCCCGGCAAGATCCTCTGGATGGTAAGAATCAGGAAGGAGAGGATTTAAGAAATCCCGATACTCTGGAATACGGATCTCAGAAAGCCACTATCACAGGCTATTGCATCACCGATGATAAGGGACGGGAATCCACTACGATTCTGAAGGGCAAAGAGTGCACTGTGCACATGAAGGTACGCTTTCATACGGACATCAAGGCACCGATTTTTGCCTTTACCATCCGCAATATCTACGGTGTGGAGATCAGCGGCACCAATACCATGTTTGAGAAGGCGTTTTTAGAGCCGGTAAAAGCCGGGGAAGAGAAGCGAATCTCCTTTACCCAGCGGATCGATCTCCAGGGCGGGGAATATCTGATCTCCCTGGGCGTCACAGGCTATGAGGGAGAAGAGTTCACGGTTTATCACAGATTATATGATGTGATGAATCTGACAGTGGTGTCGGACAAAAATACGGTGGGATATTACGATATGAATTCTCAGGTCACCGTAAAATAAAACGCAGGCAGCGCACAAAAGACAGGCGGCGCGGCAGAGGGAGCATGCCGCCTGCTTATGTCTGTAAAAATGATCTGCTGCCAGTAGGATAAAACAGCAAGAAAACAGCAGGAAAGAAAAGAGGGAAGAGGAGGCAGCTATGGGGGTCCCGGAAAATAAAGAGGAGAAAATTGGCGGGGTCTTACTGGATTTCTCTCATTATCCCGGCGAGGATTTTTATTGTGACGGCGCAGTAGAGGAAGAAATCTTGGAATTGGCAAAGACATATGCACCTTCTGAATTTCCGTCCCTGATCCAGGAAAAGAAGAGCTGGGAGGTGCTTTATCACCTCTCGCCTGTCCGCGGAAATATCGTGCGCTGGATTCCTTTTACCGGAAAGGAAAAGGTACTGGAGATCGGCGCCGGTCCGGGGGCTATCACCTCAGCGCTGGCAGAGGAAGTGGCACAGGTAGAGTGCGTGGAGCTTTCTGCCAAACGATCCCGTATCAATGCCTGGCGCAATAAAGACAGGGACAATATTACCATCCATGTGGGCAATTTTGCGGACATAGAGCCTTCCCTTCCGGATGATTATGATTACATTCTGCTGATCGGCGTGCTGGAATATGCCCAGGTGTATCTGGATAAGGGAGCGGATTCTTTCCGGGAGGAGATCACCAGACTGCTGCCCCATTTGAAGCCGGGCGGACGATTGGTCATCGCCATTGAGAACCGGTTGGGACTTAAATATTTTGCAGGCTGCCGGGAGGATCACACCGGTCGTTACTTTGACGGTATCGAAGATTATGCAGATGCGCAGCTGGCAGTACATACCTTTTCAAAGCCTGCATTGGAGAAGCTTTTTGCATCCTGCGGGATTACGGATGCGCATTTTTATTATCCTTATCCGGATTATAAGTTTCCCAGCACGGTCTATTCGGAGAAAAGACTGCCGGATGCCAGCGAGCTGACGGACAACATCCGGAATTTTGACAGAGACAGACTGCTGCTTTTTGATGAGAAAAAGGCCTATGACGGTCTGACACAGGACGGTCTCTTTGAACTTTTTTCCAACTCATTTGCGGCGGTGATCGGACCGGCACTGCCTGTGGAATACTGTAAGTTTTCCAATGACAGGGCAGAGAAATTTCAGATCTATACCCAGCTGCGAACAGACAAGGACGGCCGCAGAGAAATTGTGAAAAAGCCTGCGACCGAGGCGGCAATTCCCCATGTGTGCAGGATGGCAGAAGCCTGCAGGAGATTAAAGGAGCGTTATGCAGGAGGAAAACTGCAGATTGCAGACTGTCGGATCGAGGAAGGGGACAGGCCGGCGGCAGTCTTCCCGTATGTGACAGGCAGACCGCTGGAGGCGTTGCTGGACGAGTATTTGGTACAGGGGAATCAGGATGGATTCCTTGCTTTGCTGCGGGAATTTTATGAACGCACCGGTTATCATGACGAGGCGGATTTCGCAGATTATGACATGACCTTTCAGAATATCCTGGTGGATGGAGAGGTCTGGAGTGCCATTGACTACGAGTGGGCCAGAGAGGGACAGATGTCCGGCGAAGAGCTTCTCTTTAGGGCATTGTATTGCTATTGCCTGGAAAAGGAAGAGCGCAGAGAGCTGCCTCTGGAGAAGTTATTGGCAGAGTTTGGTATAACGGCGGCGCAGATCGAGGAGTGGAAATTAAAGGAACCGGCTTTTCAGGAGCATGTCACCGGAGGCAGGACGCCTCTGGGAGAACTCCGGGCACAGATCGGCGGCGACGTGATCATCCCCGCGGAACTGATCAGAGAGAATCCGGCGCTTCTGGAAGAAGAGCTGGCTAAAGAAAAGGAAAAAGAAGAACAAAAAGAAGAGAAACCGGGCCTTTCCAGTGTGCAGGTCTATTATGACCGGGGAAATGGATTTTCGGAGGAGGACTCTTTCTTCCTGAAGCAGCACTATGAGGAAGAGGGAATCATCCGTTTTACATTGGAAATCCCCGGTGATGTGCACAGTTTGAGGATTGATCCCGCAATCTGCCCCTGCATGGCCATGGTGCGGCGCATAGAAAAAGAGGGCATATCCTGCAGAGATATGCTGAAAAAAATTCGCCATAACGGAATACCGGCAGCAGGCGGATATCTTTTTACTACCTCCGATCCCTGGTTCATGTGGAACCTTGGCAAAGAACAAAAGAAAAATGCAGGCGGCAGGGGACAGTTGGGTGTGCTGAAGCTGGATTTTGAACTGCAGATGGCAGGCCTGCCTTCTACCATGGCACAGGCCCTTGTGAGGTAATGGCAAGCTGCATCAAAAGAGGCAAAATGCCAGAAAATGACTGATGTCATTTTCTGGCATTACATGGATGACGTGTGCGTCATCCATGAGTGATCGTATCGGAGAATTCGCCTGCGCGACTTCTCCTCACGTTGCCGCAGCAAGCTACGGCAAAAGAGGTAAAAATGCTGAAAAGTAGGATTAAGAAATTCCTGGTGGACAGGAAAGACAGGCAATACAGAAATGAGCTGAGAGAGCAGCGCTACAGTTATCATAACTGGTATAAGATGCACAAAAGAGAGCTCTCTGAGAGTCTGCGGCAGAAGGATCACACGGCGGGGGCAGCCTACAGCGTGGAGACGGTGCGCTATTCCCATCTGAAGAAATATCTGCTCTCCGGGAAAAAGCTTCCGGATATCCTGATTGCCTGTGACGACCAGGGAACCATGACGGATTATGCAGAGACTATGATCAGGGATTATTTTGCAGAGCATCCGGAGGTAAATCTGGTCTACGGCGATGAGGATCGTATCGATGAGGAGGGGGAACGGCAGGATCCCTGGTTTAAGTCAGACTGGGCGCCGGATACCTTTCTGTCCGTATTTTACTTTGGCAGTATCTTTGCTATCCGGACAGCCATTTTCGGTATGATCAATCCGGGCGGCTTCAAGGCACAGGATTTTGAGTCCAGAGCATCCCTTCGGGAGGATGAATACGAGGAAAAGGCATCCAAAGCCGGTGAGCAGGACGATGCTCTGCGGGCGTGGATTTACGGAAGACTGTGTCTGACCCTGGCCAGAGCAGACGGCGGCTTTTCCCGGAGAGTGAACAATCGCTTTCCTGTGGGGCATATCGGCGAGATCCTGTTTCACAGGGAAGGCGCCAGTGAGGTATGGAACGGCAAGCTGATCCGGGATGTGAGAATCAGTGCCGAGACCGGCAAGATAAAGGGCGCTAGGCTGGTGAGCATCATCATTCCCAGTAAGGACAATCCTGATGTTCTGGCTAACTGCATCCATTCCATTGAGAAATATACAGAAAATACGCCCTATGAAATCATTGTAGTGGACAATGGCAGCAGCGATTACAATAAGGCAAAGGCAGAACTGCTCCTGCAGGCCCACAATGAATTCGGCAGTGCCAGATATCACTACGAACCCATGGAGTTTAATTTCTCCCGGATGTGCAATATCGGTGCATCCATGGCGGATGGAGATTTTCTGCTCTTTTTAAATGATGATATTGAGATCCGCAAGAGCGGATGGCTGGAGCGGATGACGGATAAGGCCAGACTTCCCTATGTGGGAGCCGTGGGCATGAAGCTTCTTTATCCGAATTCCGATATTATCCAGCATGCCGGCGTGGTGAATGTCCGGGTGGGTCCCTATCACAAGCTGCAGTATTGCCACAACGATGAGGAGTACTACTTTGGATACAATAAGGGTGTGCGCAATGTGCTGGCAGTGACCGGTGCCTGTCTGATGGTTCGAAGTGCCGTCTTTGCAGAGGCAGGAGGCTTTGACAGCGAGCATTTCGCCGTAGCCTTTAATGACATTGATCTTTGCTATAAGATCTACGAAAAGGGATATTACAATGTGGTGCTCAATAATATTTATCTTTATCACCACGAATCCTTAAGCCGTGGGGATGACCGGAAAGATAAGGTTAAGAACCTGCGTCTCTCCAGAGAGCAGGAGGCGCTGCTTTTAGCGCACCCGGATTTGTTCGGCAAGGATCCTTTTTATCATCCCTACCTGACACAGAATCCTGCAGAGACCCGCTTTGTGGTGGATGTGCAGGAGGAATATCTGAAAAACTATGAATTCGAAACGCCAACCCTGCGTAAAAAGGTGCTGCCGCCTCAGTGGACGGATGCTTGCCTGCGCATCGGCGTGGAGTATGCCAACAGTCTGGCCGAGTGGTATAAGGGACCCTTTGCGGGAGAGGATACTGACGGCTACTATCTCAGCGGCTACTCCTTTGTTATTGGCGCGGATAATGCCCTCTATAAGAGGACGATCCTGTTAAAGGGAGAGGATGGCAGTATTTATGAGCTGCCTGTCACCGATATCTACAGGCCGGATATTGCCGCCAATCTGACGAATCAGACCAATGATGAGCTCACAGGCTTCTTTGCCATGCTTCGCTCCGGGATCATGCCTGCCGGCAAGTATCTGGTGGGTATGCTGGAGGCAGATCAGACTTCCAGACAGAGATTGGTCAATTGGAGTGATGTCTTTTTGAAGATCAGACAGTAATTGCCGCAATAAATTGCGGCAAAAGAGGCAAAATGACTGAAAATGCCTGATGCCATTTTCAGTCATTACATGGATGCCGCAAGCGTCATCCATGTAGGATCACATCGGAGAAATCGCATACGCGAGTTTCTCCTCGTGCTGCCGCAATAAATTGCGGCAAAAGAGGTAAAATGACTGAAAATGCCTGATGACTTTTTCAGTCATTGCATGGATGCCGCAAGCGTCATCCATGTAGGATCACATCGGAGAAATCGCATACGCGAGTTTCTCCTCGTGCTGCCGCAATAAATTGCGGCAAAAGAGGTAAAAAATGACCCAGGATATACCTGATTACAAGGAACAATATGAGAGAGAAAAGATCAAAAGTGCCTATCTGGCAGATCGGGTGGCGCAGCTGGAGGATCAATGCGATGATTTGCAGTTCAAATTAGACCGCATCAAAAACAATCCGATCTGGAAGGCCTCCAAGCCGGCCAGATCGGTGATGCATTTTGGCATTCGTCAATGGGATCGCCTGAAAAATCAGGGAGATGCCAGAGGAGTGGCCAAGAAGATCCAGTATAAGATCAGGGAGAAACAGGCCCAGAAGGGCTATGGCACAGCCAGCTTCCCGGACGAACAGGAGAGAGCAAGGCAGAGAGGGGAGAAATTTGAACGCCCGGTGCTTTTCAGCATTCTGGTGCCACTTTACAATACCCCGAAGAATTACCTGACGGACATGATAGACTCAGTGCTGAATCAGACCTATGAAAACTGGGAATTATGTCTGGCAGACGGCTCTGATGAGGCCCACGTCTATGTGGGGGAGACAGTCCGGGAATATCAGGGCAGAGATGCGAATCTGGCAAAGCGGATCAAATATCTGAAGCTTGAGAAAAACGAGGGTATTTCCGCGAATACCAATGCCTGCCTGACGTTGGCCACGGGAGATTTTTATGCTCCCTTTGACCATGATGACTATTTGCATCCCTCGGTATTGTATGAATATGTCAAGGCCATCAATGAGCAGGGCGCGGATTATCTTTACTGCGATGAGACGACTTTTAAGGAGACGAACCTTAATAAGTTCGTCACCATGCATTTTAAGCCGGATTATGCCATTGACAATCTCCGGGCCAATAATTATATCTGCCACCTGAGTGCCTTTGACAAGCATCTGTTGGAAGGAGAAGAACTGTATCGTTCTGAATTTGACGGCAGTCAGGACCATGACATGATCCTTCGCCTGACAGACAAGGCACAGAAGATCGTTCATGTGCCTAAGCTGCTCTATTACTGGCGCTGTCACTCCGGCTCTGTGGCCAGCAATATCGGCGCAAAGGAATATGCCATCAATGCTGCCAAGGGTGCAGTGGCAGATCACCTGCGCCGTCACGGCTTTGAGAATTTCAAGATCACCAGTACCAGAGCCTTTGAGACTATTTTTAAGATCACCTACGAGATACAGGGCAATCCTCTGATTTCCATCGTGATCGCCAATAAGGACCATGAATCAGATCTTCGGAGGTGCCTGACATCGATTTTTGATAAATCCACCTATGAGAATTACGAGATTATCATTGTGGAAAATGGCAGTACGCAGCCGGATATCAAGAAATATTATACAGAACTTACAACTGGACCGTACAAAGAACGCATACATGTAGTAGAATATAAAAAGGAAAGCGAGGATGAGAGCTTTAATTATTCCCGTGTCAATAATCTGGGCGTTTCACAGGCAAAGGGAGAGTATATACTGCTGCTTAATAACGATACGCAGGTGATCTCCGTGAATTGGATGGAAGAGATGCTGATGTATGCCCAGAGAAGTGATGTGGCGGCAGTGGGCGGCAAACTCTACTATGAGGACAAGACCATTCAGCATGCCGGCATTGTCATCGGACTGGGGGCTCACCGGACAGCAGGACATACCCATTACAAACAGCGGCGTGAGAATTTAGGATACATGGGACGGCTGTGCTATGCGCAGAATGTTTCCGCTGTCACCGGGGCCTGCCTGATGGTGAAGAAAAGTCTGTATGAAGAGGTCGGCGGATTGGATGAGGGCTTTGCTATTTCCTTAAACGATGTGGATCTCTGCCTGAAGCTGCGGGAAAAGGGATATTTGAATGTATTCACGCCTTTTGCGGAGCTTTATCACTACGAGTCTGTTTCCAGGGGGCTGGACGACCGGGGGGAGAAGGCAGCCCGCTACAATGCGGAGTCCGCGCATTTCCGGGAGAAGTGGAAGGAAGTCCTTGCCAAGGGAGATCCTTACTACAATCCCAACTTTACGCTTGATCGCAGCGATTATTCGCTGAAGGTACAAGACTAAAACCATGGAGGGAAAAAGCAATGAACGAACGTGTACAGGAACAGTTTAATTACTGGCTGAATGATCCTTATTTCGATGAGGACACCAAGAAAGAACTTCTCGCGATCAGAAACGATGAGACAGAAGTGGAAGATCGCTTTTATAAAGATCTTGCTTTTGGAACAGGCGGCCTTCGAGGCGTCATCGGCGCAGGCACGAACCGCATGAATATCTACACCGTTCGCAAGGCTACCCAGGGATTGGCTAATTATATCTGCAAAAACGGCGATCCGGCCAAGGGTGTAGCTATCGCCTATGATTCCAGAAGAATGTCTCCTGAATTTGCTGACGTGGCAGCACTTTGCCTGGCAGCTAACGGCATTCGCGCCTATGTATTTGATTCTCTTCGCCCTACACCGGAGCTGTCCTTTGCTCTGCGCACCCTGCACTGCCAGGCCGGCATCGTCATCACAGCCAGCCACAATCCGCCGGAGTACAACGGCTACAAGTGCTACTGGGAGGATGGCGCACAGGTAACACCGCCTCATGACACCGGTATCATCGATGAGGTAAATGCAGTTACCAGCTACGACGATGTAAAGACCATGGATAAGGCAGAGGCACAGCAGAAGGATCTGTATCGTGTCATCGGCAAGGAGATCGACGATCTCTATATGGCAGAGCTGAAAAAGCAGATCATCCATCCGGAAGTGATTGCAGAGATGGCAGATGATATTAAGATCGTCTACACACCTTTCCACGGCACCGGCAATGTACCGGTCCGCCGGATCCTCTCTGAGCTGGGCTTTAAGAATGTCTATGTAGTACCGGAGCAGGAACTGCCGGATCCTGATTTTACCACACTGGATTATCCGAACCCCGAGGATCCCAAGGCCTTCACACTGGCATTAAAGCTGGCTAAGGAAAAGGATGCAGATATCGTGCTGGCTACCGATCCGGATGCAGACCGTCTGGGTGTCTATGCAAAGGATACCAAGACCGGCGAGTATGTGGCATTCACAGGCAACATGTCCGGCATGCTCATCGGTGAGTATATTCTTCGGGAGCGCACCGCTACAGGCACCATGCCTGAGAATCCGGCACTGGTCACTACCATCGTGACCACAAACCTGGCACTGGCACTGAGCAAGGCCTATGGTCTTACCTGCATCGAGGTGCTGACCGGCTTTAAGTATATCGGCGAGCAGATCAAGCTCTTTGAGCAGGATCACTCCCACAATTATGTATTCGGTCTGGAGGAGAGCTACGGCTGTCTGGCAGGTACCCATGCAAGAGATAAGGATGCAGTGGTGGCAGTGATGATGCTCTGCGAGGTAGCTGCGTGGTGCAAGAAGCATGACATGACCCTTTGGGATCAGATGCTGAAGCTCTATGAGCAGTTCGGCTACTACAAGGAGACCCAGTACTCCATCACCATGAAGGGCATCGACGGCGCTAATCAGATTCAGGCGATCATGGATAAGTTCCGTCAGAATCCCCCGAAGGAATTTGCGAGCTGGAAGGTGTTAGAATACAGAGATTACAAGACAGGCATCACCCAGGATTATGCAAATGGCACAGAGCACTCCACAGGCCTGCCCGAATCCAATGTACTTTATTTTGCACTTTCTGATGATGCATGGTGCTGTGCAAGACCTTCCGGCACAGAGCCCAAGATCAAGTTCTACATGGGTGTGAAGGGCACAAGTCTGGAAGATGCCGCTAAGCAGAGCGAGGCTCTGACTGATGCGGTAAAGGCGTTGATCTAGTAAACAGAATGATAAGTTTGAAAGAAATGCTCGATAGCATTTCTTTCAAACCGCATTGATGCCGTAAACGTCATCAATGCAAGATCACATCGGAGAATTCGCCTGCGCGAAATTCTCCGATGTGATGCCGCAGTAAATTGCGGCAAAAAGAGGTAAGTATGTAACCGCTTTGCTTTTTCGTAAAGAAACTTCTCAGTAAAGAATTTCTTTGTACAGAAGCCGAAGCGGATGGTCAGAAAAGAAAAACACAGGAGGAAGCCGGAGATGGCAGCATGGGAGAATATCAGGAAAACAATCAACTATGCGGCCAGAAACGGCTTCGTCAGTGCCTGGTATGCAGCAAGGGAGCGTCTGCGCGAAAACGCGGCGCTCCCCTATGTGTATACCCAGCCCTCTGAGCAAATTCTGGAGGGGCAGCGGGCACTTTGGACGCGTCTGAAAAATGGGGAGAAGCCCGCAGAGATTTTTTCAGAGGCGGCCAAAGGGAGCGCTGGGCCTATGTTCAGTATAGTGGTGCCAGCTTATGAGACCAACCCGGTCTTTATGAGAGAATTGATAGATTCGGTGCTGGCACAGACTTACGGAGGTTTTGAACTGCTCATCGGGGATGCCTCCGGATCCGATGTTGTAGAGGATGTGGCCGGAGAATACAGTGATCCCAGAGTGCGATATCTTAGGCTGGCGTCCAACGAGGGGATTTCTGCCAATACCAACGGGACAGCAGCTATGGCCCGGGGAGATTATATCGCTTTTCTGGATCACGATGATCTGCTGACACCGGATGCTCTTTATGAGGTGGCAGCAGCTGTTTTGAAAAACGGAGCTGAGATCATCTATACGGATGAGGATAAATGCGACGGAGCGGCCCGGACCTTTTTTGAACCTAACTTTAAGCCGGATTTTAATCTGGATTACTTTCAGGCGAATAACTACATTTGCCATTTGCTGGTGATGAAAAGAGAACTTTTCCTGGCACTTGGTCTGCGCAGTGCCTATGACGGGGCGCAGGATTATGATCTGATGCTCCGGGCACCTAAGTCGGAAATCGTCCATGTACCGAAGGTACTCTATCATTGGAGGACTCACAGTGGCTCCACCGCCGGCAATCCCGGGAGCAAGGATTATGCCTATGAGGCAGGAAAGGCAGCACTGGAGGACCATTTCAAGGCATGCCACATACAGGCAAAGGTAGAGCATTCGAGGCACAGAGGCTTTTATGATGTGACCTATCTGCCCAATATCTTTGAGGCCAGGAGTGATGTAGGCGTGGTCGGCGGCAAGATAGTAAACAGTCACAGGAGAATACTGGGCGGACTTTATGATGAGCAGGGCAACGCCCTTTTTGTCGGAATGCATGAGCTGGAGAGTGGTCCTATGCACCGGGCAGATACCATGCAGGACGCAGCAGCAGTGGACGTGCGCTGTATGCAGATCAGACCGGAGCTTTATTCTCTATACGAGAGTGTATTCGGTGTCTCCTATGACGCCCATGTGATGCAAAACGGCAGCGGCCTGAAGGAGTTGTCCATCCTTTTCTGCAAACAGGCAAGACAGCTAGGGTACCGGGTGGTATGGGATCCGAGGATGTTGTGTGTATTAAAGTAGGATGCCGTAAACGTCATCCACGCGCAATCACATCAGAGAATTCGCCTACGCGAAATTCTCTTCGTGATGCCGCAATAAATTGCGGCATAAAGAGGTAAAATGACTAAAAATGACTGATGTCATTTTTAGTCATTACGTGGATGCCGTAAACGTCATCCACGCGCAATCACATCAGAGAATTCGCCTGCGCGAAATTCTCTTCGTGGTGCCGCAATAATTGCGGCATAAAGAGGAAGTTATGTCAAAATCCATGGAACATAAGATCACAGTGGTGATCCCTAATTATAACGGCATGGCTTATATCGAGGACTGTCTGGATTCTCTTCTGGCAGGTTCCTATGTGCCGGCCATTATTGTGGTGGACAATGCCTCCACAGACGGCAGCTACGAGCTGATCAGAGACCGGTATCCGCAGGTGACTTTATTGCGCCTCCGGGTAAATACCGGCTTTTGTCATGCAGTGAACAGCGGTCTGCATATTACACAGACCAAGTATGTGATATTGCTTAATAACGATACCCGGGTAGATCATGAGTGCGTCCGTTATCTGTATGAGGCGATTGTCCAGAGTCGGCATGCGTTCAGCGTGGGGGCAAAGATGCTGTCCATGAAGGATCCCAGTGTCATTGACGATGCGGGAGATCTGTACTGCGCTCTCGGTTGGGCCTTTGCCCGAGGAAAAGCTCGTTCTGTAAAAGAATATGACAGCCCTGCCTATATTTTTTCAGCCTGTGCAGGAGCTGCTATTTACCGGAGAAAAGCCTTTGAGACCATCGGCTATTTTGACGAGCGGCATTTCTGCTACCTGGAGGATGTAGACATAGGATGGCGTGCCATGGCCTATGGTTTCCGTAATCTCTATGAGCCGAAGGCCATCGTCTATCATGCAGGCAGCGCTTCCAGCGGCGCTGTGCACAATCCTTTCAAAGAGGAAATGGCAGCAGGCAACAACCGTTATCTGCTGTATAAGAACCTGCCGGGATTCCAGTATTGGCTGAACAAACCCCTTATCGAGCTGGGGGTCTCTATCAAGCGGAAATACTTTACAAGGAAGGGCCTTGGAGAAGCCTATGAAAAGGGTATTCAAAGAGGAGAAATCCTTTGCATGCGGGCAGAGGAGGCACTCCTTGCCAAAGAGAGCGGCCAGCTGATGCCCAAGGGCACGATCTGGGAGGAGGCTGCCATTGAGAGAAAAGAGGATACGGACGTACCGATACATCCTCTTTATCTGGGGCAGCGAGTACCTTTTTCCGTGCTTCGTCTCCCTTTTTATATCAGAATTCAATTTGAACTGTGGATAAACTGTATCAAGCGCCTTGGATGACAAATCCGCAGAAGGACTTCTGTTACAGGGTGCGATCTCATTGGGAAATTCGCTTTTGTGAGATTCCCTCGCACAGCCGCAGACAGGCTGCTCAGAAATGTAGATTAGTATGATCAAGGATAACCAAGTATATTTTAACAGGCTGCACGTAGTCTTAGACGGCGCTGTCGTCATCATCAGCTACCTGCTGTCCTGGTATATCAAGTTCATGACCCCTATGGCCAGCACCACGCCCGGTATTACAGCTTATTCTGCCCGGACGTATTTCAGCATGCTTTATTTTATCGTGCCGTTGTATCTGGTGCTCTATTCCATGGACAATCTGTACAATCCCAAGCGGGCCACCCGCATCCGCAATGAGCTTACGGAGATTGTCAGGGCCAATACTATCGGTATAGTGCTGCTTATGGTGGTATTCTTCATGATGGGACTGGGAGACTTTTCCAGAGCCTTCATTGGTATTTTCTATGTGATGAATATCATTCTCACCTCGCTGTACCGCTACTGGATCAGGAAGGTTCTCTATCACTTCAGACGAAAGGGCAATAATTTAAAGCATGTGCTGCTGATCGGGTATTCCCGGGCGGCAGAGGCCTATATAGATCGAATTCTTGCTAATGGTCAATGGGGCTATGTGATCCACGGCATTCTGGACGATCACATTCCCAGAGGAACCACCTACCGGGGCATCAAGGTACTGGGCATGATTGACAATCTTACCTATATCCTTCCGGAAAATAAGCTGGATGAGATCGCCATCACACTGGCCCTCAATGACTACGACGATCTGGAAAAAATCGTGGGAATGTGTGAAAAATCCGGTGTGCATACCAAATTTATACCGGATTACAGTTCGCTTTTTCCCAGTAACCCCTACACAGAGGATGTGCTGGGACTGCCGGTGATCAATATTCGCTACGTCCCCCTGACCAATACACTGAATGCCCTGTGCAAGCGGCTGATGGATATTGTGGGAGCATTGGTGGCCATTGTGCTTTTCTCGCCGCTCATGATCTTTGCTGCAATCGGTACCAAGTGTTCCAGCAAAGGACCATTGATCTATAAACAGACCCGAATCGGTCTGCACAGTAAGCCCTTTACCATGTATAAATTCCGCACCATGAGAGTGCAGACGGATGCAGAGGAAAAGAAGGGGTGGACCACGAAGGGAGATGCCAGAGTGACGAAATTCGGCAGCCTCCTGCGTCGGACCAGTATCGATGAGATGCCCCAGTTCTTTAATGTGCTCATGGGTCAGATGAGTTTGGTGGGACCGAGGCCGGAACGTCCGCAGTTTGTGGAGAAATTTAAGGAAGAGATTCCTCGTTATATGGTAAAACACCAGGTACGTCCCGGTATCACAGGATGGGCACAGATCAACGGCTATCGGGGAGATACCTCCATTCGCAAGCGCATCGAATATGATCTTTACTATATAGAAAACTGGAGTCTTGGCTTTGATATCAAGATTCTGTTCCTGACCATATTCAAGGGATTTATCAATAAAAATGCATACTAGGCTTGTTTTCGCAGGCTGTTTGTGAGATAATGATTTTTGTTGCTATCGCGTAAAACAAAGAAGAATGACGGAAAAAGCCGCCGATGACGGTCGGCGTTTTCACGCGGAGGATATAGAAAAATGCCCAGAGATCGCCGATACGATGATCGATATGATGATTACGATACACGCAGCCGCGGCAGAGGCGCATCCTATGATGATTATTATGAGGATGACGGCTATAATGATGTCTATGATGACGGCTATGATGATGGCTATGAGCAGGATGTTTATGAGGATGACTACTATGAACAGCCTCGCAGCAGGAAGCAGAGTGCAGGAAGCGGACGCCGGAGCCGCAGGGATTCCTATGAGGCGGACGACTTCTATGAGTATGGCGAGTACGAAGAGGATTATGCCGATGCAAGACGCAGCAGAAACAGCAGCCGCGGGAGCCGGAGCAAGGCCGGGGCGGGCAGCAGAAATGCTGCACATAGCAGCAGCCGCAGCGCACACGGCGGTGGCGGCGGCCGGGGTCCCCGTCAGCAAAAGAAGAGTATTGTGCCCGTGATCATAACCATCGTCCTGGTTGTAGTGGTATTGATTGGTTTGGCAGCACTGTTTGGTACTTCCATTCTTACGAAGGTGGGCGGCAGCGACGGCGGCCGTATGGATATTCCGGAGGAAAAGATTCAGGAGACGATCAGCGATCAGGTAGCAGAGGAAACCGAGACCGGTACCATGAAGGGCTACAGAAACATTGCCCTTTTCGGCGTGGATTCCACAGAGGGTGACTTAAAGAAGAATACCCGTTCCGATACCATTATGATCGCATCCATCAATGAGGATACGGGTGATATCAAGCTGATTTCCGTATACCGTGACACTTACCTGAATCTGGGCAATGATTCCTACAATAAGTGCAACGCAGCCTATGCAAAGGGCGGACCGGAGCAGGCTATCAGTATGCTGAATCAGAACCTGGATATGAATATCACCGATTTCGTCACCATCGGTTTCGGCGGTCTGACAGATGTGATCAATGATTTGGGCGGTGTAGAGATTGACGTAGATGATGCAGAGCTACAGCACATCAACAACTACCAGATTTCCATGTATGAGCAGCTGGGAATGAGCAGCTACAATGCAGTGACTACCACCGGTCTGCAGCATCTGGATGGTCTGCAGGCGACGGCTTACTGCCGTATCCGTTATACCTCCGGCGATGACTTTAAGCGTGCAGAGCGTCAAAGAGAGGTATTGCAGGCAGTTATGGACAAGGCCAAGCAGGCCAGTGTCAGCACTCTGATACAGATTGCCAATGACACAGCCAGCGAGGTTTATACTTCCCTGACACTGGAAGAAATCACCGGTATGTTAAGTGATATCAGCAAATATCAGATCGCCGGTGAGGATGGTTTCCCCCAGGCAGATTTGCGTGCTACCGGTACATTGGGAGCCACCGGCAGCATCGTTGCACCCAAGGATCTTGCATCCAACGTAGTGTGGCTGCATAAGTTCCTCTTTGATGATGAGAATTATCAGGTGTCCTCAGAAGTGCAAAGCTACAGCAATCGCATTGCAAGTGATACGGCAGGACTGTAGGGAAGCAGACGCGGAGCGCTGCGGCACAAATAGAAGCCCAGCGACGGGATCTGGTACCGACAGGATGTGCGTGGTGTGATTATAGCGAGATAAATACGAGAGCCAGGCTGTAAAAGCCTGGCTCTTTGTGCGATAATAGAATGATGGTGAAAGGTTTGAAAGGTTTGAAAGGTTTGAAAGAAATGCCTGACAGCCGATAACAGGATTAAAGGATTTTGACTATGGACAAATACACGATTGACGCCATTATTCCTACCTACTACCCCACTGACAGATTATTTGCTCTTCTGTCCATGCTGCAGGAGCAGACAGTGCCGCTTCGGCGCATTTATCTGATCAATACCGAGGAGGCAGGATTTCTGAAGGCACTGGTGAAGCAGGGACTGAATCTGCAAGAGTTTGAAGCGAAATACCCCAAGGTGCTGGTACGGCATATTTCAAAAAAAGAATTTGACCATGGCTTTGCCAGAAACCTGGGAGTACAGCAGGCACAGGGCGCAGACTTTACCTTGTTGATGACGCAGGATGCGCTGCCCTATGACAGGCGGCTGCTCGAGGAACTGCTTTCCCCCTTTGCAGAGGATGCGCAGATGGCTGTGACCTATGCCAGACAGCTGCCGGAGGAAAATGCAGGGGTGACGGAGCGGCTCACCAGATCCTTTAATTATCCGGAACATTCCAGAACAAAGAGTCAGAAGGATTTTAAGGCCTTGGGGATCAAGACCTATTTCTGTTCCAACGTATGTGCACTGTACAAGAAGGAGATTTTTGATAAGCTGGGTGGATTTGTAGAACCGACGATCTTTAATGAGGACATGATCTATGCCGGAACTGCATTGCAGGCAGGATATCACAGCGGCTACCGGGCAGAGGCCAAGGTGATTCACTCTCATAATTATACGCCCATGCAGCAGTTCCACAGAAATTTCGACCTGGGCGTATCCCAGGCACAGCACCCGGAGATCTTTAAGGCGGCTTCCTCGGAGGGAGAAGGCGTGCAATATGTAAAGACAGTGATCAGAATGCTGCAAAAGGAGCATGCTTCTGGAGAAATTCCGGGCTTTGTGGCAGGCTGCGGTGCCAGGCTGATAGGATACAAGCTGGGAAAAAATTACCGGAAACTCCCCAGACGGTGGATATTGCGCTTTACCATGAGCCCGAATTATTGGAAATAAAATAGTTATCACATCGGAGAATTCGCCTGCGCGAAATTCTCCTCGTACAGCCGCAGACAAGCAGAGGTGAATATGGAATTACAGGTTACAGATGAGGGAATAGATACTTATGAGGAAGTGATGCTGGTATATGGTTCTGCCTTAAAGCAGATCTCTACCAAGCTGGAGATCCTCAATGATGAGTTTCAGCATGTGCATAATTACAACCCCATTGAGCATATCAAATCCAGGCTCAAGACTTCGGAGAGTATCGTTGCCAAGCTGAAAAGGCAAGGATATGAGTCTACCATCAGCAATATGGTGAAGTATGTAAATGATATAGCGGGAATAAGGGTGATTTGCTCCTTTAAGTCGGACATCTATCGCATCGCCGATATGATTCAGAATCAGAGCGATATCACGATCGTGTCCATCAAGGATTATATTGCAGAGCCTAAGAAAAGCGGCTATGAGAGCTACCATATGCTGGTGCTGATTCCGGTATATCTCTCCGACCGGATCGTGGACGCCAGAGTAGAGATTCAGATCCGCACCATAGCTATGGACTTCTGGGCCAGCTTAGAGCACAAGATTCAGTATAAGTTTCCGGGACAGATTCCGGAGCATATCAATGCAGAGCTGCAGGAATGTGCCAGAATGGTGTCCACATTGGATACGAAAATGCTGACTCTGAATAATGAGATCAGGGAAATCATAGGGGAAAAATAAAAAAAGACGCCGGACAGAACAGTGTCCGGCGTCTTTGCAGTTTTTGCAGTAATCGAATGACATAAAATAAAATATCCCCATAAATGAGGAGTGCCCAGGCACCTCTCGGCGCCCGGGCGTATTATGAAAAAATTATCTGTGCATCTGCATCTGATGTATTTAATATAACGGATAAATATGAACAAAATATGAACATGATGTGAAACTAAAGTTAATTGTTACAAAAGGCGGCGCAAATGAAATAATAATCTATACAAATCTTACAAACGATTTCTCGGCACTGCCAACAGTGTATTGTGCGAATTTTATAGTGGCAGCATACGACATGCATCCTATAGGCATCCTATATGCAGCCTGTATGTAGGATGCATGTAACATAACAGTCTGCAAGTGATTCTACAGCGGAGAAATACCATCATCATCGTATCGTTCATAGGATGCACCCTCATACCCCAACATGACGATGCTCTCTTCCCGGATCTCGGGGACGCATTCGGCAGGATCGGCCAAAGGGATGCAGCAATCACTGCGTATAAAGAGTGGCACCTCGTTCAGGGCCACCTGTACATAGTGGACGCCCTGCGGCAGGATTTCCCGGTGTGTGATGAGGGATCCGGATAGCTTTACAAAGAGCATTTCTTCCGGCAGATACACTGTGCGGCCGATGGCATTCTGGGTATATACCGGAGCAATCATGATCTCATTTCCGAGGATCAGCTGATCCTCTGTATTTCGGGCAATGGGATCCTTGGGATATACAAAGGCCAGGGGCTTAAACATCATATCATTTCCCAGTGCTGCTTTCATGTACTCGCTGTACAGATAGGGAATCAGCCGATAGCGGACTTCGATTACAGAGCGGAAATCCTGTATATCCTCGAATTGGTAGACTTCCTGTTCTCTGGTATTGGAGGCAGTGTGGTTGCGCATTAAAGGAGTGAATACCCCCAGTGCCAGCCAACGCAGCAGCAGATCCCGGCTGGTGTTGCCGGCGAAACCGCCCAGATCGGCGCCGGCATAGAGAAAGCCGCACATATTCAGGGAAGGCATCATTTTCAGATTCAGTAGTATGTGGGACCACCAGGTGGAATTATCCCCGGTCCAGGTACCGCCGTAGCGATGCATGCCGATATAGGAGGAGCGGGAAAAGAGCAGGATTCTCTTACGGGGGGACAGACGCTCGAAGGCCTCTCCGGCGGCTCTGGTCATATTATAGCCGTAGAGATTATGTACCTGTTCATGGCAGACAGATCTGCCGTCTGCATTGTGATAAAAACGCTGGTAATCCTCATGACTGTTGGCCAGGGAAAAAAGCTCCTTCATCAGCTGGAAATGTCGTATTCCCGGATTGTCCTCCTCCATATAGGTGTGCAGATAGTCCTTGAATTTGGCAATACTTTCCCTGGAAAAGAAAATAGAGGGCTCATTCATGTCATTCCAGAAGGCATCGATACCCTTGGAAATCAGAAAATCATATTGATCCCCGAACCATTTTCTGGCATCCTTATTCAGCACATCGGGAAAGTGTGACCAGCCGGGCCAGACTGTGGCTTCGAAATAGGAGCCATCCTTTCGACGGCAGAAATATCCCTTTTCGCAGCCCTCTTCGTATACCTTATATCCTTTTTCAATCTTTACTCCGGCGTCAATAATAGGGGCAAGGTGAATGTGGTCCTTTTGCATTTCCCGGACAAAACCGTTAAAAGCAGGAAAGGCTTCCTCATTGACCGTAAAATCCTTGTAGGTATCCATATAATCGATATCCATGTAGAGAAGGTCTATGGGAATATGATTTTCTCTGTGCTTTCTGACTACTGTCCGGAAATCCTCCGGGGTCTTATATCCGAAGCGGCTCTGCCCGTAGCCAAAGGCGAACTTCGGAGGCAGATAGCTGCGTCCTATGCTCTGACGGAACTGGCGGACCACATCCAGATCCGACGTGCCGGTGATCACATACAGATAGAGATCCGCCTGTTCACAGGTCACTGTCATGGTATCTGTGCGTGTAAAACCGATATCAAAGCGTACCGTGCCGGGGTAGTCAAAAAAAAGACCGGTATGGGTATCGTCGTCAGAAACCAGAATAAAATTGTGGGCGGCGTAGGAAGAATTGCGGTTTTCGGACATGTTCTGATCATCCGCACAGTCGCTGATATAGAGAAAGCCCCGCTTATTGATGCCGCGGTTGGACTCTCCCAGACCAAAAACCATGGCCTGCGGCGAAAGTTTCAGAGAAAAACAAAAGCCGTCCTGCAAAGAAATGCTGCCAAAAGCAGGCTGTTGCGTGGAAAGAGAAATAGAGGCGGTGACAGCCTCTGTTTCAAAGGGAGTTCCGTAACAATATTTGCGGATCATGATTGCCTCCTTAAGAACATGGGATATATGCTGTCATGATTATAACGGAAAACGATTTCCAAAGCAATACAAACACATTTCGTGCAATTTTTCCGCAGAACATACCGAAACGGCGCAACTTGTGTTATGATGATGAAAATAAGTTTGGAAAAACGCTGATGAAAGTGTTTTTCTCGTCGGATTTGCACTGCGAAGCAGCAAATTAAAAGATAAAATAAGCAGGAGAGTAACGCAGATGACAGGAAATGCAGATGAGATGATCCGTGCCAATGGCGCAGCGGAGGCAGCGCAGACAGAGCGCTTAAAGAATGAGATCGATGAGTACAGCCAGCAGTTGGAGGAACTCACAGCACTGTATCAGAAGAATAATGTGTTGGTGGATCGTCTGCAGAAGATGAATCTGACCGCAGCAGACAGCATGCGCACCATGCTCCAGGAGAATGCGGAGCGCAGAGAGGAAAAGAGTGAGGCAGATCCGGCAGCAACGGCCAGAGAGCAGGAGGCATTCAGACAGGCACTGTCTGCTTCCATCGATGATTCCCAGAAGAAGATCGAGGAGCTGCTGCAGCAGTCCGACCAGCTGGCGCACAGAGAGAATGTACGGGTATACAGAAATGTGCAGGCATCCATGATTGCAGAGCTGGAGAAGCAGACGCAGCAGCTGCACGATGCCCAGGATGAGCAGACTCAGATTCTGCAGTCTTTGCAGGATGAGCAGCTGCAGAATGTGCAGACCATTATGACATCCGTCAATACCATGCAGACTCGTCTCGAACAGGTGGCAGCGGACGTGGAAGATATAGAAGAGCCCTCCGGTACAGGTCTGCAGGTGGTGACCCTTGTATTCGCGATTCTGTCTGCAGCGCTGGGAGTGCTTTCTTTCCTTGGTATTAACTTAAACTGGATTCTGGGACTTTTTTGATCAAAGGAGATAGTGATGGCCAGAGTATTTTGGAAACCCGGCAACATGCTTTATCCTGCACCGGCTGTCATGGTCAGCTGTGCAGATGAAAACGGCAATGCCAACATCATGACAGCGGCATGGACAGGCAATGTGAGCAGTGACCCTGTGACAGTTTCGGTGTCCATCAGACCGCAGCGTTATTCTTATGATATCATTGACAGGACCGGCGAGTTCGTGATCAATCTGACGACCAGAGCCCTGGCCTATGCTACAGATTACTGCGGCGTACGATCCGGCCGTGATGAGGATAAATTTGAGGTGCTGCACCTGACAAAGGCACCTTCCGTTAAGGTAAAGGCACCCGGTATAGCAGAGAGCCCGGTGAGCCTGGAGTGTAAGGTAGTGGATCGTAAAAAAATCGGTGTCCATGAGATGTTCATCGGTGAGGTCGTAGGGGTAGATATCGACGATCAATATCTGGATGAGAAGGGACGCTTTGATCTGGAAAAGGCAGATCTGCTTGCGTACTCCCATGGTGAGTATTTCACTCTGGGAGAGAAGCTGGGCAAGTTTGGATTTTCCGTCAAGAAATGATTAAGCAATGAAGAAACTTACCGTTTATGCCATAAAAATGCATATCTGGGTGGTGGAGGCGACACTGGCAGCGCTGGTGATCAGCCTCTTTTTCCTGCCATCCTGTAATTCCTTTGAGAGAACCGGAGACAATCTGTATCAGCTGACCCTCAATGGCACGGCAGTAGGCACGGCAGATTCCATGGAGACTGCACGGTATTGTCTGATGCAGGCCAGGAGAGCTATCGCCGGGGACAGCAGTGAACTGACCTACGTGCAGGCGGATCTGGCTGCCGAGAGCAAGGAAGTGCTGTGGGGACGGGTGGATACCGAAGAAGAGATTATCGATCAGATGACAGAGGTGCTGCGCCGGAAGGTGGAGGAAGCCACGCTGGAGCGCTGCTATACCCTTAAGATCGGCACATTTACCGTTAATCTGGCGAGCAAGGAGGATGTACTGGAACTGCTGACCAGAGTGCTGGAAAAGTACGATACAGAGAATCAGTATGTGGTGCGGCTGGTATTGGATCCCGATCGGGAGATCAACGCACTGACGGCCCAGGTGATCTCCACTGTGGAGCAGGAACAGATCGAGGAAAAGGAAGAGAGTTTGCCGACAGCGGGTATCGTGGAGACTATGTCGGATATTTTCCGTTCTGTCCAGCCTGCAGTGGGAAAGAATTTTGAGGATTATCCGCTGGGACTGCAGTCTATGGATTTTGCTCAGAAGGTAGAAGTGGTGGAGGCCTATGTGCCGGCCGGCCAGATCTGCGAGCTGGAAGATGCCGTGGATGCAGTGACAAAGGATAAGGAAAAAGAAGAGATTTATGAGGTGCAGGCAGGGGATACCCTTTCCCAGATTGCTGAAAAGTACGATCTGACTACAGAGGAACTCGTATCCATGAATACGATGCTCTCCGATGCGGATTCTACCATCCGCACTGGGGATGAGCTGACGGTGACAGTGCCTACCCCTGAGCTTTCTGTCGTCTATGTCAGACAGGAATACTACGAAGAGGATTACGACGAGGACGTCATCTATATTGACAATGATGACTGGTATACCACAAAATCTGAGGTGATCCAGCAGCCCTCCGCCGG
This sequence comes from bacterium, assembly GCA_963593905.1. Classification (GTDB taxonomy): domain Bacteria; phylum Bacillota; class Clostridia; order Lachnospirales; family Lachnospiraceae; genus CAG-791. Next base: position 98,913 of record CAVBBL010000004.1, read on the forward strand.
CCATCGGAAGGTCATCGCCAAAGTGCAGTACAAAAATGATGCGCGGATCAGCGCAGAGATCGTCAAGGAGGAAGTGACCAGCGCCGCAGTGCCCAAGATTGTGGAGCGGGGCACCAAGGAACCGCCTACCTTTATCTGGCCGGTATCCGGCGGTACGATTACTTCGAATTACGGAGGGCGTGCAGCACCGAAGGCCGGTGCCAGCACCAACCACAAGGGGACGGATATTGCCCTGCCCGTAGGCAGTGCCGTCATGGCATCCAGCAGCGGTGTAGTCACAGTGGCAGGATGGCAGAGCGGCTACGGCAACGTAGTTTACATCAGCCATGCAGACGGCAGGGAAACCAGGTACGGTCATCTGAGCAAGATTCTGGTATCTGCAGGACAGAGTGTATCCCAGGGACAGAAGATCGCCCTTTCGGGTAATACCGGCAACAGCACCGGACCGCATCTGCACTTTGAAATGCGGATCGGCGGTGAGGCAGTAAACGTGCTGCAGTATATTTCCCGATGATAAAATCAGACGACTGCAGCCCATTGTGTCAGAAATGTGCAATATACACAAAAGAGAGCGAAATTATTCGTGGAATTGACATCTTTTCCCAATTAAGCTACTCTATATAAGTTACTATGAAAGTCTCAGGCAGTGATTTTTCTGGATGCTGCAGTCTGGGAGGAGCATCGACTATATGATGTATTATGCAGTTAAGGGCGGGAATCCCCTGTCCGGTGAGGTGGAGATTGCCGGTGCCAAGAATGCAGCACTGGGTATCTTGGCCGCATCCGTAATGTCCAATGAACCGGTTGTCATCGAGAATGTGCCGGATGTCAGTGATATCCGCGCCATCCTTCGTGCCATTGAAAATATCGGCGCTGTGGTGAAGAAAATCGATCGTCATACCTTTGAAATCAATGGAGCCATGATCAAGGATGCGCCTATTGATGATGAATATGTCAAAAAGATTCGGGGTTCCTATTATCTGATAGGATCCCTTTTGGGAAAGTATAAGAGAGCAGAGGTGACTCTGCCGGGAGGATGTAATATCGGTCTTCGCCCCATCGACCAGCATATCAAGGGCTTTCGTGCGCTGGGAGCAGAGGTGCGTGTGGAGCACGGTATGATCGTGGCAGAGGCGGCACAGCTGCAGGGCGCACATATCTATATGGATGTGGTCAGCGTAGGAGCTACCATCAATGTGATGATGGCAGCCTCCATGGCAAAGGGCATGACGATCATTGAAAATGCCGCTAAAGAGCCGCATGTAGTAGATCTGGCCAATTTTCTGAACAGTATGGGAGCACAGATCAAGGGTGCCGGTACAGATGTCATTCGCATTCGAGGCGTAGAGAAATTCCACAGCACAGAGTATTCCATTATCCCCGATCAGATCGAGGCAGGCACCTTTATGTTTGCCGCTGCGGCTACCAAAGGAGATGTGACGATCAAAAATGTAATACCCAAGCATCTGGAGTCTCTGACAGCTAAGCTTACAGAGATCGGATGTCAGGTGGATGAGTCGGATGATGCAGTTCGCGTAGTGGCTACCAAGCGGCTTGGTCATACTCATGTAAAGACCCTTCCCTATCCCGGCTTTCCTACGGATATGCAGCCTCAGATTGCAGTAGTGCTAGGATTATCGGCAGGCACCAGTATTGTGACAGAGAGCATCTTTGAGAATCGATTTAAGTATGTGGATGAGTTAACCCGTATGGGCGCCCAGGTAAAGGTAGAGGGCAATACAGCCATCATCGATGGTGTAGAGCGGTACACAGGTGCCAGCATTATGGCGCCGGATCTGCGGGCCGGTGCAGCATTGGTGATTGCAGCTCTGGCAGCAGACGGCTTTTCCCAGATTCATGATATCCACTATATCCAGAGGGGATACGAGGATTTCCCGGAGAAGCTTCAGAGTCTTGGTGCAGAGATTGCCTGTGTGGAGAATGAAGAGGAGCAGAGAAAGTTCCAGTTCCGCGTGGGGTGATGCGTGTACATCTCCCAAATCTGTGCGGATTTTAAATTTGTCCTTGTTTTACAGAGATCGCTGCAGTATAATGCGCCTTGTAACAATTACATAACAAGAGAATAGTATTCTTCAGGGCAGGGTGTGATTCCCTACTGGCGGTATAGTCCGCGACCCGCTTCGGCGGCTGACCCGGTGAGACTCCGGGACCAACAGTACAGTCTGGATGGAAGAAGATACGAGCTGCATTCATAGATGATTATGGAAAGGTTCTGTTCCCGCACAGTGACGGGCGGGAAGCGAGATGGATATCTGCAGTGATTTTCAGTGCACAGACAGATAGCAGATTAAACAGCATCTTTACAGAAATGATGGATTGGCAAGTTAAGCCCTGAGATGTTCGGTGAGAACCGGTCTCAGGGCTTTTTTGACGGGAAGAATACCATTTTCACACGGCTGTCTGCAGAGCAGGTGCTGCAAACAGTGCAAAGCGCGGAGCAATCCGGGGATCATGGGGCTAAAAGCACCTTCGCCCTCAACATCCTGTAATCTGCAGATGAAATTTGATTTAGGAAATCTGCGATTCCATTTGCGAGTCTTTGCAAGCACCTGCAGAATGGAGAATGAGATGAAAAATGGTTTTCTGGAAACAGCGGCACAGAATGCGGGATTTCTGCTGGTTTGTCTGATCACGGTGGCGGTGGCTGTGGGAATAGCCGCTGTCTTTGAGAAAACTGCCAAGCGCAAAAACGGGGACAGAGAAAGAATCCTAAGCACGCGCAAGATTGCCATGGTGGGTATGTTTTCTGCTATTGCAGCTATTCTTTATTGCTTTGACTTTGCACTGCCCATCGCGCCTTCTTTTTATAAACTGGATTTCAGTGAACTGCCTGCTTTGATCGCCGGCTTTGCTTTTGGGCCGGTGGCCGGTGTGCTGGTGGAGTTCTTAAAGGTGCTTCTTAAATTGCTCTTTAAGTCTACAGAGACTGCCTTTGTGGGCGATCTGGCCAACTTCCTCATCGGCTGCACCCTGGTGCTGCCGGCTTCTGTGATCTATCAATTCAAAAAGTCCAGAAAGATGGCGGTGGCCGGGTGTGTGGCAGGCACCTTTTGCATGACCGTCTTCGGCAGCTGGTTTAATGCTGTTTATCTGCTGCCTACCTTTTCCACTCTTTACGGTCTTCCGCTGGATGCCATCATCGGCATGGGCACAGCTATTAACGCCGGTGTTAAGGATATCAGCAGTTTTGTAATCCTTATGGTGGCACCTATTAACCTGATCAAAGGCTGCGTGGTTTCCCTGATTACGATCCTGATTTATAAAAAGATCAGTCCCATCATCAAAAAAGGTATGTGAAAGGTATACTGTCTGCAAATGACAGCAATCGGTTTTTCTATTTGAAAAATGGCAAAGATGCAGGAGCCTCCCAGCTAAAAAGGAGGCTCCTGTTTTGGTTAGAAGAATCGTAATCGTTTAGCTGTATCTCCATCTCCCTTCAGAAACCCTCGATGCAGCTGGACGAAAGCACTTCCCACCTTGACTGCCTGCCGATTTCAATCATGAGTTTGTCTGCAAACAGTCAATTCACATTGAAGTTTGGCAGGTGTTAGACAGATGCGAAAAATACACGATAAATCCAAACTTTTTATGAATTAAAAAAAAAGCTTGTAATTTGTGTTAAAAAAAAAGATAATTAAGTTTGTTTGTAAAAAAGAATACTCTGGGTGTAGTGTAAACAGCCACAGTGAAATGATTACACTGGCATCGCAGACAAGCTGCGATGCAGAGAGGGAAAATTGAAATAATCAGCCGATGCTGATTATTTCAATTGCCAGGATGCCGCGAGCGTCATCCTGGAATAATCACGTCGGAGAATCCGCCTTCGCGGAATTCTCCTCGTGGCATCGCAGACAAGCTGCGATGCAGAGAGGAAGAAATGGGAGCACTGGTAGAAATTCGCGATATGTGCAAGATCTATAATGAAGGAGAGGGCGACAATGAAGTCCGGGCGCTGGACAATGTGAACCTTTCCATCGGTGAGCACGAATTCGTGGCCATCATAGGACAGTCCGGATCAGGTAAGTCTACGCTGATGAATATGTTGGGATGTCTGGATGTACCCACGAGAGGAAAGTATTATCTCCATGGTATGGATGTATCCAAGATGAGCGATAACGAGCTGTCGGATATCCGTAACCAGGAGATCGGCTTTGTTTTCCAGGGATTTAACCTGATTGCAGGACTGACTGCGCTGGAAAATGTAGAGCTGCCCCTGATTTACAGAGGGGTAAAAAAGGAAGAAAGAGACAGACTGTCCAACGCTGCACTGGACCTGGTGGGATTAGAGAGTCGTAAAGGACATAAGCCCTCTCAGATGAGCGGCGGACAGCAGCAGCGTGTGGCGATTGCCAGAGCCATTGCCCAGGCACCGCCTATTATTTTGGCAGATGAGCCCACCGGCAACCTGGATACCAATTCCAGCCGTGATATCATACGCATTATCAAAAAGCTGTATGAAGACGGCAGAACAGTGATTCTGATTACCCACGATCCGGGGATAGCGGCGCAGGCTAAACGCATTGTAACCATCATAGACGGCAAGATCGTCAGTGATGAGATCAATCCGGAGTATCACGATTCCAACGAGGAAGTAAAGGAAATCAGCAGTGAGCATTTGCAACGGATCGTAGCGAATGCATAGAAAGGAGAAAAATGAGCGAAGAAACTAAGACACCGGCAACGCAGAGTGCCGAGACGCCCCAGAGTGTCGCACAGAAGAAAAAGAAGAGAGTAAAACGCATTCGCAGGATTGTGATCCTGGTAATCGTAGCAGTATTGGTGGTGTATGGTATTGCCAGCTACGTAATTTACAAGAATCAGCCGCCGGTGGTGACCACTACGACAGTTGAAGTGGGAGACATCGAGCAGGTTGTGTCTATCAGCGGTACAGTGGTGACCGGTGAGGAGAAAAGCTACTTTGCAGAGGTGGCGGTGCCCATCGCTTCTCTTACAGTAAAGGTAGGTGATACCGTATCTGCCGGGGATACATTAGTGACCTATGATGACAGTGACCTGACATTGAATAAGAGGACCGCGCAGTTAAAGGCGCAGGCTGCAGACGGCGATTACAGCAATTCCATGGAGAAGGACGCCCAGGGAACGGCAGATTACACCGAGGCAACCGCCAGACTGGAAGAGCTGGATGCGCAGATTGAAAGTGTACAGGCACAGATCGATGCGCTGAATACCAAAATTACAGAGAAGAAGGCACGTATGGCAGCTACCGGTGCAGAACTGCAGAAGGCACTGCTTGATCTGACACAGGGCACGGATGATTACAGGGAAGTAGAGCGCAGCATTCAGGATAACTCCTATGCCCAGAACAACGACAGTGAGATCATGGGCTGGAACAGCCAGATCACAGAGCTGAATCATCAGCTGGAGAATTTAAAGTCTGAGAAGTCTGAGATGCAGTCTCAGAAGTCTACCGGTAAGAGTGCACAGCTGAATTCCGGCGCTAAGAGTTCTCTGTCTGCTAACCAGCAGCAGACCGCTTTGTCTTCTCAGGATACTGTGAATACAGTAGACAGTGCATCTCAGGGTGTAACTGCCGATTATAACGGCGTTATTACCGCTGTAAATGTAAAGGAAGGACAGACCCCTACCGTAGGAACCGAGCTGCTGCATCTGGCAAGCACTGACAACGTAAAAGTAAAGGTTCAGATTACCAAGGCTGACCTGGATAAGATCAAGGTGGGACAGGAGGCAGATCTGACCATCGCAGGCAATAACTATCAGGGAACCGTGTCCAAGATTTCCGGTGCAGCTACCAATAATTCCAACAACGTGCCGGTAGTAGATGCAGAGATCGATATAGAGAACCCGGATGATGCCATTATCCTGGGTGTAGAGGCTAAGGCAAAGATCCATTGCAAGAAGTCAGAGAATACGGTGCTGCTTTCCTACGATGTCTTAAATACCGACAACAGCGGTGATTTCGTTTATGTGTTAAACAGCGACAATGTGGTAGAACGCAGAGATGTAAAGACCGGCATCAGCAATGACACCCAGGTGGAGATCACAGAAGGTCTTACAACAGAGGATCAGATCATCACTACCCTGCCTACCGGCGTTACAGAGGGCACCAAAGTGAGCACACAGGCAGCTTCTGCAGGTCTGAATCTGTCTCTGGGTAAGAACAGCGATGCTTCTTCTGAGACAAGTACAGAGGCGAGCACGGAGGCAGACACAGCAGTATCTTCTGAGGCATCCACAGAGGCTTCTTCCGAAGCAGAATAAGAAAACGATACAGAGGGCAGACGTCACCGGTGTTTTTAATCGGGCACAAACCTATTTGTGCCGGGGAACCGGATGCGGAGCCATGGAAACCTGACACCACGGTGCACTGCGCATCGTGGTGTCAAAAAATAAGAAGATATTGCAGATGACTGCAGAACGGAGATAAAATGTCTCAATTTCTGGAATATATTAAGATTGCGGTGATGAATATCCGCAGCAATCGTGCCAGATCCTTTCTGACCATGCTGGGCATCATCATCGGCATCACATCGGTTATACTGATCATCACCGTAGGCAACGGTGTAAAAGATGAAATCGGCAATGAACTGAACAGCTTAGGACAGGGGTCCATATATCTTGGCTTTGATCCCAAAAAAACAGATCAGCAAATGGAACAGTCCGATCTGGATGCGCTGCAGGAGGCGGTACCGGAGATCTTAGGAACCTCTCCTTCCAGCGGACAGCTGTCCGCCAGTGCAGTTACTACGAGAGGCACCTTTGAGTCCTATCTTGTACCTGTGGGAACGGGGTATGCGCACAATGGTTCCGAGAAAGTGGTCACGGGACGCTACTTTAACCAGACAGAGGTAGACAATGCTTCTCCGGTATGCGTTATGACCCAGTCGGATGCTAAAAAGCTTTTCGGAACCACAGATGTCATAGGCATGACGGTGGAAATAGACTGTTATGGCCTGAGTCAGGATTATACGATTGTAGGTCTTCGATCCAACAGTACATCAAAGCTCCTCGGGGCATTGATGGCCATTGACTATCTGACGATCGAGGTGCCTTACACATCTGTCTTAAACTATGGTTATGACATGAGTAAATTCGAGAGCATTGTCGTTTACGCCAACCAGGCAGATTCCAAGGATGTGGCAGAAAAGAGTGTTTCTTTCCTGGAGAGCCATTTTGGCCTGCGGGGTGAGAAAGCCATTACCATGCAGAGCTTTTCCGACTCCATGTCTCAGTTTAATCAGATTCTGAACTATATCACCATGTTTATCACCATGGTGGCAGCCGTTTCCCTGCTGGTAGGCGGTATCGGCGTTATGAATATCATGTTGGTGTCCGTGACGGAGAGAACCAGAGAAATCGGTATCCGAAAGGCATTGGGAGCCAGAACAGGTTCCATTCTGCTGCAGTTCCTGGCAGAGGCCGGCATTATCACCATGATGGGCGGTATTATCGGTATTCTTCTTGGTGTGGGGATTTCTTTCGGCATCAGTGCCGGTTTTGGCTTCAGCATATCCCTGAATCCTCTGGTGATTCTGCTGACCGTCGTGTTCTCCTCTGCAGTAGGTATCTTCTTCGGTATTTACCCTGCCAAGAAGGCTGCAAAACTCAGCCCCATCGAGGCTCTGCGCCACGACTAAGCACAGATAAGATATAGAAATTGTTTAAGATATCGCCGCTGCTGTGGTTTTAGACAGCAGCGGCGATATTTTGTTTCTATGGTCAGGGTCTGCGCAGGGGAGATTTATATGTTATACTGATGTATCATACCAGGTAAGCAGGACTGGGCAGTGCGCAGTTTCACACAGAATACAGGAAACAGAGAATCATGGAAATAGTAGAAACATACAGCCCGGAGGAGACCTTCGAGGCAGGGAAAAAATTGGGAGAGCAGGCACAGGCAGGTGATGTGTTTGCGCTTCTGGGAGATCTGGGAGTAGGTAAGACGGTATTTACCCAGGGGTTTGCCCGGGGGCTTGTGATTGAGGAGCCGGTAAACAGTCCGACCTTTACCATCTTGCAGATTTACGAAGAGGGACGGCTGCCGTTATATCATTTCGATGTCTACCGTATAGGAGACCCGGAGGAAATGGATGAGATCGGTTTTGAGGAATACACAGAAGGAAATGGTGTATGCCTGATCGAATGGGCGAACCTCATTGAAGAAATACTCCCTCCCAATACGCGTGTCATAACGATAGGGAAGGATCTGACAAAGGGATTGGATTATCGGAGGATTACCATATCCTAGAGGATTATCATATCCTAGAGAATTACCATATCCTGGAGAGTGTATGGCTGTACAGATGCCCGTCGTGTTTTTCTGCCCGATGGATGAGGCCTGATAGCTGTACAGGAATGAATACGTTAAGCGAAAAGTGCGGAACGGAGAAACGGATATAAGAAATGGAGCGCAGCGTGAAGATATTAGCGATAGAGACATCCGGTCAGGTGGCAGGATGTGCATTATATGATGACGGATCCATCACAGCGGTATGCAGCGTGCAGAATAAGAAGACCCACTCTCAGAGCCTGATGCCCATGATGGAAGAGATGAAAAAAAGAATGGATTTAGACCTTTCTTCCATCGATGCCATAGCATTAACGGCCGGTCCGGGCTCCTTTACAGGACTGCGCATCGGCGCCGCTACTGCAAAGGGCCTGGGGCTCGCATTGAACAAGCCCATTCTGCCGGTGCCTACTGTAGATGCGCTGGCTTATAATCTGTACGGTGCGAAGGCTCTGGTGTGTCCTTTGATGGATGCCAGACGGCAGCAGGTATATACCGGCATTTACCAATTTGACAGAATGGAGGAGAATGGTGCGGGGAACAGTGCCAGCTGCGGCGGTTATGAGATGCACATTCTTCGCCCCCAATGTGCGGTGTCTTTGGAGGAAATTGCAGAGTCACTTAATGCACTGGGGCAGGAAGTGATCTTTTTGGGAGATGGCGTGCCGGTTTATGCGGATTTACTGCAGCTGCTGATGAAGGTGCCGTATAGCTTTGCACCGGCACATCTGTCCAGGCAGCGGGCGGAGACGACGGCTGCATTAGCAGCGAATCACTATGAAAGAGAGGGAGAGAAGGCGTTTGTCAGCGCAGATGCCTTCCGGCCGGAGTACCTTCGCCTTTCTCAGGCAGAACGGGAGAGGGCAGCCGGTATCGATACGTCCCAGACGAGAAAGATATAAAAATGCATGAAATTCTCGTCGCCTCTTCGCAGCATGGGTCGCCTCTTCGCAACATAGTTGCTCAGATATAAGGAATGTTATGAAAAAAGATGTTCATATCAGACATATGATCAAGGCTGATGCTGCCCAGGCGGCGGCTATTGAGTCAGTCTGTTTCTCAGATCCCTGGTCAAAGGAGTCCTTTGAGGCTTCTCTTTTGCTTCCTTATGCCACTTACTATGTGGCAGAGATAGATTCGGAGATAAATGCAGAGAATGAGGAAAAATCGGAAGGCGGGACTGCGGTATGGCAGCACCGTATCGTAGGAATCTGCGGTGTTCGCAAGATCATGGGCGAGGGGGAAATCACCAATGTGGCAGTATTGCCCACCCACAGGCGCTGCGGTATAGCCGAAGAAATGCTGACTTGTTTACTGGGAGAGTCCAGGGATGAGGGAGTAGATGACTTTACCCTGGAGGTGCGAAGCGGCAATGAACCGGCGATCCGACTCTATGAGCGTCTGGGATTTGTGTCAGAGGGCACCAGACCGCAGTTTTATCGCAATCCCCAGGAGGATGCTCTGATCATGTGGCTGCGCCGTGAGAAATGATGCAATAAGATGTAATAAATTGTGATATAAAGAGGTAAATATGATAGATGTTTGTCTGCTTGGATGCGGAGGAATGATGCCGCTTCCCTATAGATGGCTGACCTCTCTGATGGTTCGCTATAACGGAAAAAGCATATTGATCGACTGTGGCGAGGGAACGCAGATCGCCATGAAGAAAAAAGGGTGGAGTCCTAAGCCCATTGATATGATCTGCTTTACCCACTATCACGCCGATCACATCAGTGGTCTGCCGGGAATGCTGCTGACGATGGGAAATGCAGAGCGCACAGAACCGCTGCTTCTGGTAGGACCAAAGGGACTGGAACGGGTAGTCAATGCCCTCCGGGTCATTGCACCGGAACTGCCTTTTGAGATTCGTTTTCATGAGTTAAATGAGCAGCAGGAACGCATAGACCTGCCGGGAGAGAAGGAATTCCATATTGATGCTTTCAGGGTCAATCACAATGTGACCTGCTATGGCTATTCCATGGTGTTGGAGCGGACAGGCCGCTTTGACGTGGAGAGAGCCACGACTCTGGAGATTCCCAAGAACTACTGGAGCAGACTGCAGAAGGGGGAGATCATAGAGACACCGGCACAGACCTATACCCCGGAGATGGTATTGGGACCTGCCAGAAAAGGTCTGAAGGTCACTTATTCCACGGATACCAGACCCTGCCCATCCATCGTTCGCAATGCAGCCGGGGCAGATTTATTCATCTGCGAGGGCATGTACGGCGAGGATGACAAGCTGGGAAAGGCCAGGGAGCATAAACACATGACCTTTACAGAGGCGGCACAGTTGGCAAAGGAAGCGCAGCCAAAGAAAATGTGGCTGACGCACTTTAGTCCTTCGCTGATCAAGGCAGAAGAGTTCATGCCTGCGGTGCGCAGAATCTTTCCGGAGAGCTATGCCGGGAAGGATGGCAAGAGCACAGAGCTGGTCTTCGAAGAAGAATAGATCACATCAGAGAATTCGCCTTCACGAATTCTCTTCGTGGTATCGCAGCAGAGCTGCGATACGGGGAGAAAAATCAGCCTTAATTGCCTGATGGCAATCAAGGCTGATGACAACAATTTTGTAAACAAAATTGTTGTCTGATCACATCAGAGAATTCGCCTTCACGAATTCTCTTCGTGGTATCGCAGCAAAGCTGCGATACGGGGAGGGAAAATGGATACAGAAAAACCGATTACGATTCTGGCAATTGAATCTTCCTGCGATGAGACGGCGGCAGCGGTGGTGACAAACGGGCGCACTGTGCTGTCCAATGAAATCTCCTCTCAGATTGATATTCATACCCTCTATGGGGGCGTGGTGCCGGAGATTGCCTCCCGCAAGCATACGGAGCGCGTAAACCAGGTGATTCGGGCAGCGCTGGATACGGCGGGTAAGACTTTAGAGGAGATGGATGCCATTGCGGTGACCTGCGGTCCGGGACTGGTGGGGGCACTGCTCATTGGCGTCTCGGCAGCTAAGGCTCTGGCCTTTGCGACAGACAAGCCCCTGATTGGCGTGCATCACATAGAAGGACATATCTGTGCTAATTTTATCGCAGATCCCACGCTGGAGCCTCCTTTTGTGTGTCTGGTGGTTTCCGGAGGACATACCCACCTGGTGCTGGTCAAGGATTATGGAGAATATGAGATCCTTGGAAGGACCAGAGATGATGCAGCGGGGGAGGCCTTTGATAAGGTGGCCAGAGCCATTGGCCTTGGCTATCCCGGCGGACCGAAGATCGACAAGGCAGCCAGAGAAGGAAATCCCCAGGCCATTCATTTCCCCAGAGGAAAGGTAGAAGCCAACGCCTACGATTTCACCTTCAGCGGCATTAAATCTGCAGTGCTCAACTATATCAATACCTGTGACATGAAAGGGGAGAGCTTCTCCGTGCCGGATGTGGCAGCCTCTTTCCAACAGGCAGTGGTGGATGTATTGGTATCGCATGCCATGGAGGCAGCGAAGCAATATCACTTTAAAAAGCTGGCGCTGGCAGGAGGTGTGGCATCCAACAGCGCGCTGCGGGCAGCCATGCAGGAAGCCTGCGGCAAAAACGGCATTTCCTTTTACTGTCCGCCGCCGATTCTCTGTACCGACAATGCTGCCATGATCGGCTGCGCCGGCTACTATGAATACCGCAGGGGGAGCCGCAGTGGTATGGACTTAAATGCCATGCCCAATCTGCCTTTGGGAGAGAAAATCTATGAAAGAGTATAATACGCAGTCACAACCGTACCGCCGCTGCACAGCAATCCTGCTGGCAGCGGGCAGCGGAACGAGGATGGGAGGGCCGGTCCGCAAACAGTATATGGAGCTGTGCGGCCGGCCTGTTCTGTCTTACAGTCTGGAAACTCTGGAGAGGTGTCCGGTGATTTCGGATATCGTGCTGGTAACGCCCCCGGGAGAGGAAGAATTTTGCCGCACCATGATTGTGGAGCCCACACAGGCCAGAGTGGCTGCATCCTGTAGAAATGCAGATTTCAAAGGAAAAGTGCGAATCCTGACGGAGGGCGGGAGCGAGCGATGCTTCTCTGTGCGCAATGGCTTGCGCGTTATAGACTGGCCCTGTGATTTTTGTTTTATCCATGATGGGGCCAGAGCTTTTCTGGATGAAGAAACCCTGGAGCGACTTTATGATGCCGCCCTGGCGCAGGAGGAGCGGGAGCCGGGAGCAGCTGCAGTGGTGGCAGGTATGCCTTCCAAAGACACAGTTAAACTGACAGATGCCGGTCATTATGTGACAGCCACGCCGGACAGATCTTCTGTCTGGCTGGTGCAGACACCGCAGGTATTTGCAGCCCCTATGATTCGGGAAGCTTATGAAAAAATGAGCCGACAATACGATGCACTGTTGGCGGCAGGTGTACATATCACAGATGATGCCATGGTGGTGGAAGAGCTTCTCCACAAAAAGGTGCAGCTGGTGGAAGCATCCTATCGCAATATCAAGATTACCACACCGGAGGACTTGCTGATTGGAGAGGCGTTCTTAAGAAATTCTCCTCGTGGTGCCGCAGCAAGCTGCGGCACAGAAAGGCAAAATGATTAAAAATGCCTGATGTCATTTTTAATCATTACATGGATGGTGCAAGCACCATCCATGCTTAAGCGAATGTCGTAAAACGACATTCGGTTTGATCACATCGGAGAATTCGCCTACGCGAAATCTCCTCGTGGTGCCGCAGCAAGCTGCGCACAGAAAGGTAAAAATGATAGCAAAGCAGTCGGATTATATTACTTTTGATAAGGTCACAAAAGAATACAAGATGGGCGAAGTGATCATTCGAGCCGTGGACGAAATCGAATTTCAGATCGGCAAAGGGGAGTTCGTCATCATTGTAGGTCCCAGCGGTGCGGGAAAGACCACGGTATTGAACATGCTGGGGGGAATGGATCAATGCTCCGCCGGCAAAATCACTGTGGATGGAATGGCAGTCAGTGATTTAACGACCAAAGAACTGACCAAATATCGTCGCTACGACATTGGCTTCGTTTTTCAGTTCTATAACCTTGTGCAGAATCTGACCGCACTGGAAAATGTGGAGCTGGCAGCCCAGATCTGCAAGGATCCCTTAGATGCCATGGAAGTGCTGACACAGGTGGGACTAAAGGAGCGGGCATCGAATTTTCCGGCGCAGCTCTCCGGCGGCGAGCAGCAGCGGGTAGCCATTGCCAGAGCGCTGGCGAAAAATCCCAAGCTCCTGTTGTGCGATGAGCCTACGGGCGCACTGGATTATGTCACGGGCAAATCTATTTTAAAGCTCTTGCAGGACACCTGCCGTCATAATGGCATGACCGTGATCGTCATTACTCATAATACGGCCCTTTGTCCCATGGCAGACAGAGTGATCCATGTGAGAAACGGCAAGGCAGACAGAATAGAACTGAATGAAAATCCCACACCGGTAGAAGAAATCAACTGGTAGAGGCAGGAGACCGCAGACGCCAACCGGCGTTTCCCTGCATGGCCGAATTCGTCCGGACCTAAATCCATCGCAGGACAGAGGTAACTATGAAAGGAAAAAAGAGCAAAAACAATTTATTGCTGGATGTAAGGCGGGAGATCAGACATTCCCGGAAACGGTTTCTCTCGCTCTTTCTGCTCAGCGCCCTGGCGGTGGCGTTTCTGTCCGGTCTGCGCACCACGGCGCCGGATATGGAATTTACGGCGGATCTGTACTACAGGGCACAGAATCTCATGGATCTGCAGCTGGTCTCCACGGTGGGCTGGAGTGAGGAAAATCTGCAGGAAATCAGTGCGCTGGAAGGAGTTCGCCAGGCAGAAGGGGAAAAGCGGGTGGATGCCACCTATGAAAATCTGACAGTTTCCATGCTGTCCCTGCCGCAGACCATCAGCCTGCCCAAACTTACCCAGGGACGACTTCCGTCTGCTTTGGGGGAATGCGTGGCAGAGGGAAGAATGATGGAGCGCCAGGGGTTGCAGGTGGGAGATGTCATCAGTGTCTCTCCCGGAGGAAACGATGCGGATACCCTGGAGGATAAGACCTATACCATCGTGGGGACAGTGGACAGCCCCATGTATATTTCCCTTACCAGAGGCGCCTCTTCCATCGGCACAGGACAGGTATCCGGCGTGATCTTTATCCTGCCCTCGGAGTTTACCCAGAACTATTATACCAATATCTATCTGACGCTGGAGGATACACAGGGGCTGGAAGCCTATACAGACCGCTATGATGATGCAGTAGATGGCTTTGTGGAAAGTATACAGGACCGGATAGAGGAAATTTCCGAAAACCGGGCAAAGACACTGCACTCTGACGGAGAAAAGGAACTGGCAGATGCCGAGGATGCCTATCAGAAGGCTGTGACAAAGACCGAAAAAAGCTTAGGAGAGGCCGAGCAGGAGCTGGCAGATGCCAGAGCGCAGCTGGATGAAGGCTGGGCCGAATATGAGAAATACAAAGCCCGGGGACTGACTTTTTTCACCATCCGAAGCGCTTTGATGGAAAAAGAAGAAGAGTACCGGCAGGGACAGCATGCCTATGAGCGGAGCAAAGAGACCGCAGAGGCCAGACTGTCTCAGGCAAAGGATAAGATACAGGAGGCCAAAGAGCAGCTGGCGGATTTGGGAGACGGAGAATGCTACCTGCTGACGAGAAATGAGAATATCGGCTATGCCGGCTATCAGTCCGACGCAGAGCGCATGGGCAATCTGGCCAAGGTATTCCCGATTATTTTCTTTCTGGTGGCGGCCCTGGCTACGCTCACTACAGTGACCCGGATGGTGGAGGAAAACCGCTCCGAGATCGGCTCCTTAAAGGCACTGGGATTTTCCGGCGGTCAGGTAGCTGTTAAATATGTGGGATATACCACTGCGGCCAGCGCCGCAGGGGGCATCCTGGGTGCGATAGCGGGATGCTTGACGATTCCGCAGGTGATCTTCGGCGCCTGGGGGATGATGTATACGTTGCCTGCCATGACCTATCGCTTCCAGCCCGGCATCTGCATCATTGCCATTCTCATGGCAGTACTGGCCAGCACCGGCACTGCGGCACTGACCTGTATGACGACCTTGCGGGAATCGCCCGCTTCTCTTATGAGACCCAGAGCACCGAAGCCGGGACACCGGGTCTGGCTGGAGCATATTCCCTTCATCTGGAAGAGACTTTCCTTCATCACGAAGGTGACAGTGCGAAATCTTTTCCGCTATAAACAGCGCTTCTGGATGACGGTGATCGGGATTATGGGCTGCACAGCCCTTTTAACCACAGGCTTTGGCCTGCACGATTCTATTTTTGACATTCTTACCAAACAGTATGACGAGATCAGTCGGTACAATGCCACTGTGGGATTGGCGGATGATGTGACCTGGGAAGAAGTGGAGGAGATAGAGAAGACATTGGAGGAAAGCGGTGAGGTCGCTGCCTGGTGCGACGGTTATCAGGCATTGACGGATGCCTATGCCAATGGAGAGCATCTGGAACGGGTCTATCTGCATGTAACAGAGGATGAGGAGAAATTCCGTGAATTCTTTACCCTGCGTCACAGAAATAACAGCGAGGCGGTGACTTTTCCCAAGGATGGTGTCCTTTTGTCGGAAAAGATGGCAACCATGCTGCAGGTAAAAAAGGGAGATGAGATCGAACTGCGCCTTCCGGATGAGCGAAGAATTACAGTGACAGTGGCGGAGGTCGTGGAAAATTATGTGTACCATTACTGCTATATGTCAGAGAATTACTACGAGAAGCTCACCGGAGAAAAACCGGAGAAGAACATTATTATGGTGCGCTATGCAGACGGCGAGGATACCGAGGAGGCGGCGGACCGTCTTTCTACGGAGCTGATACAATTGGAGGGCGTGACTGCATATTCCCGCATCGATACCATCAGAGAACAGATGACAGAGAGCATGAACAGCATCAATTATTCTGTGATCATCATCATTCTCTCGGCTGCGGCCCTGGCTTTTGTGGTGCTGTATAACCTGACGAATATCAATATCACAGAGAGAAAGAGAGAACTGGCTACCCTGAAGGTGCTTGGATTTCAGGATGGCGAGACGGCGGCCTATGTATACAGAGAGACCATCGTCCTCACAGGTCTTGGCATTATTGCAGGGCTGGTGGCAGGCGGCTTTCTGCATGCCTGGCTCATCACTACCGTGGAGGTGAGTTATGTCATGTTCGGCCGCACGGTCAGTGTACACAGCTATGTGTATGCGGCATTGCTGACTATTGTCTTTTCTCTGACGGTCAATCTCATGGCACACGGTGCTATTGCCGAGATCGATATGGTGGAATCCTTAAAGAGTGTGGAATAAGCCGCAGACAAGCTGCGGGAGTAATCGTATCGGAGAATTCGCCGTCGCGAAATTCTCCTCACGTTGCCGCAGACAAGCTGCGGCATAAAGAGGTAATTATGTCTTTTGCACATTTGCATGTTCATACAGAATATTCTCTGCTGGACGGCTCCAATAAGATCAGCGAGTATGTAAAGCGGGTCAAGGAACTGGGAATGACTGCGGCAGCGATCACGGACCACGGGGTTATGTATGGCATTATTGATTTTTACAAGGCGGCGAAAGAGGTGGGGATCAATCCGGTCATCGGATGCGAGGTCTATGTGGCGCCCCACTCCCGCTTTGACAGAGAGCGGACAGACGGGGAGGACAGATACTATCACCTGATCCTTCTGGCGGAAAATAACACCGGCTACGAAAATCTCATGAAGATCGTCTCCCGCTCCTTCACAGAAGGGTATTATTACAAGCCACGGGTGGATATGCAGCTGCTGCGGGAGCACCATGAGGGGATTATTGCACTTTCCGCCTGCCTGGCGGGAGAAGTCGCCAGAGATATTGTCCGGGGAGACCGGCAGGGGGCAGAGGAAGCGGCGCTTCGTTATCTGGAATGCTTTGGAAAAGGCAATTTTTACCTGGAATTGCAGGATCACGGCTACCCGGATCAGCAGACCGTCAATGCGGCCCTTTTGGAGATAAGCCGGAAGCTGGACATCCCTTTGGTGGCCACCAATGATGTGCACTATACCTATGCGGAGGATGCGGAGGCCCACGATATCCTGCTGTGCATCCAGACCGGCAAAAAACTTTCCGACGAGGATCGCATGCGCTATCCCGGGGGACAGTTCTATGTAAAGACGGAAAAGGAAATGAAAGAACTCTTTCCGTATGCTCTGGAAGCGGTGGAAAATACCCAGGCTGTTGCCGACAGATGTCATGTGGAATTTACTTTCCATGAGACGAAACTTCCCCACTACGAAGTGCCGGAAGGATATGATTCCTGGAGTTATTTAAATAAGCTCTGCGACGACGGTATGAAGGAGCGGTATCCGGAGGACGACGGAACCCTTCGGAAGCGATTAGAGTATGAGCTGGGCGTTATCCGGGATATGGGCTATGTGGATTATTTCCTAATCGTCTGGGATTATATCAACTATGCCAGAGAGCACGGCATCAGTGTAGGGCCGGGCAGAGGATCGGCGGCCGGTTCCATCGTCTCCTATTGCCTGAAGATTACCAACATCGATCCCATCCGTTATCAGCTGCTCTTTGAGCGTTTCTTAAATCCGGAGCGTGTTTCCATGCCGGATATTGACGTGGACTTCTGCTTTGAGCGACGGCAGGAGGTCATCGACTATGTGACCCGCAAATATGGGAAAGACAAGGTGGTGCAGATCATCACCTTCGGTACCCTGGCAGCTAAAGGCGTGCTGCGGGATGTGGGAAGAGTCATGGATCTGCCCTATGCTTTTGTGGATTCTATTTCCAAGATGGTGCCGGCAGAGCTGGGGATCACTCTGGAGAAAGCACTGAAAATGAATCCGGAGATGCGAAGCGCCTATGAAAAGGACGACCGGATCCGCAGACTCATTGATATGAGCATGCGCCTGGAGGGACTGCCCCGGCATTCCTCCGTACATGCGGCGGGAGTGGTGATCTGTCAGCGGCCGGCAGAGGAATTCGTGCCACTTTCCCGGGCAGCGGATGGTTCTATCACCACGCAGTTTACCATGACCACTGTGGAAGAGCTGGGACTTTTAAAGATGGACTTTCTGGGACTTCGCACCCTGACCGTAATTCAGAATGCAGTGGAATTGATAAACCGCTCTCTGGAGCAGACGGAAGGCGCCTATCCTGCCTATGAGCTGCCGGCACTGGGAGGCAGTGTGCAGGAAAATCCGGCGGGGGTACCCCTTGACATAGACCGGATCGATTACGGGGACAAGGCAGTCTTTGCAGCTATTTCCACGGGAAAGACAGACGGCGTTTTTCAGCTGGAATCCGGTGGTATGCAGGGATTTATGAAGGAACTGCAGCCGGAAAATCTGGAGGATCTCATCGCCGGGATTTCTCTGTATCGTCCGGGACCCATGGATTTTATCCCCAAGTATATAGAGGGAAAGAAAAATGCAGCCTCCATCAGCTACGCTACCCCGGAACTGGAGCCTATTCTGGCACCTACCTACGGCTGTATCGTCTATCAGGAGCAGGTCATGCAGATCGTACGGGATCTGGGCGGTTATACCATGGGCCGAAGCGACCTGGTGCGCCGGGCTATGAGTAAGAAAAAGCAATACGTCATGGAGGAGGAGCGCCGGAACTTTATTTACGGCAACGAGCAGGAGGGTGTACCCGGCTGCGTCTCCAGGGGAATTTCTCCGGAGGTGGCCAATGGAATCTACGATACCATGATGGATTTTGCCAAGTATGCCTTTAATAAATCCCATGCGGCCTGCTATGCGGTGGTCTCCTACCAGACAGCGTGGCTGAAATATTATTATCCCACGGAATTCATGGCGGCACTGATGACTTCGGTCATAGACTTTCCAGCCAAGGTGGCAGGCTATATACTGGCCTGCCGCAGCATGCACATTCCGCTGCTGCCCCCGGATATCAATGAGAGTGAGGCGGGATTTTCCGTAGCCAGAGGAAGCATCCGTTATGCCCTGACCGCCATAAAGGGCGTGGGCAGACCGGTCATCGATGCGGTGGTGAGAGAACGAAGAGCCAGGGGACCGTTCCGGGATCTGAAGGATTTCATCACCAGAATGCAGGGAGATGAGCGGGAAATCAACCGCAGGGTGCTGGAGAATTTCATAAAAGCCGGTGCCTTTGACAGCTTTGGCGCCACCCGCCGACAGCTTATGAGCGTGTATGCCCAGCTTTTTGATGAAATCCAAAAGAACCTTCGTGACAATATGGCGGGACAGATGTCCCTCTTTGACATTATGGGGGAGGAGGATCGAAAGGAATTTGAGATCCAGCTGCCGCCTGTGGGCGAATATGACAAGAGTACGAAGCTGGCCTTTGAAAAAGAGGTGTTGGGAATCTATGTCAGCGGCCATCCTATGGAGGAATATGTAGACCTGTGGAAAAAGCATGTCACTCATCAGGCAGGAGATTTTCTGCTGCAGGAAGAGACGAACCAGCCCTTGGCAAAGGACGGAGAGAAGACAGTGATCGGGGGACTGGTGGCCGAAAAAAAAGTAAAATATACCAAAAACGATAAAGTGATGGCCTTCCTTACGGTGGAGGATCTCACCGGCAGCGTGGAGGTCATTGTTTTCCCTAAGACCTACGAGCAATATGGTCAGCTCATCGAGGAAGACGGCAAGATCTTTGTGGAAGGGCGGGTGTCCTTAGAGGATGAAAAGGACGGCCGGGTCATCGCTCAGAAGATCACTCCTTTTGATCAGATTCCCAAGAAACTGTGGATCCGCTTTCCGAATAAGGAGACCTATGCGGAGAAGGAAGCTGTGCTGCTGGAGCTGGTGGCCAATTACGGCGGCCGGGATCAGGTGGTGATCTATATCGAGCATCCAAAGGCCAAAAAAGTGCTGCCTCCGGGGCAGGGGGTGCAGGCCGATGAGGCACTGCTGACCCAGCTGGGAGAGCTGTTCGGCAAAGAAAATGTGACACTTGTGTAGAACATAGTCCGGAGGTCGGATGTCACATATGGTTGTGTTATAAACACAGATCGGATAAACGGATTAATCAATCTATCTGTCTGTCAGTCAGAGCAGTGGCGGTGTCAGGATGTTATGGGAAAGAAGTGGGATTGTGGTCAATGTTCCGAAATTGAGATGCTTAAACAGGAAAAAACAGTAAAAAGTACATGGAAAAGGGTAAAATTCTCTTATTTAGGGGGAATATTTTACAATCCTGTGATTGCAAATCAAAATATACTGCGCTAAAATAAGAAAAGTTTCATGCTGATGCCCGTCCGGCATGTGGGGGCAGAGGTCAGGCAGAAAGGATAAAGTCATGGCAAAAGAAATTAAGACGATCGGTATTCTTACCAGCGGCGGCGATGCCCCGGGTATGAATGCAGCAATTCGCGCAACAGTACGCAAGGCATTGAATGATGGACTGCAGGTAAAGGGCATCCTTCGCGGCTATCAGGGACTGCTGAACGAAGAGATCATTGATATGGATAAGCACAGCGTATCCGATATTATAGAGCGCGGCGGTACGATTCTAGGTACAGCTCGCTGCGCAGAGTTCCGCACAAAGGAAGGACAGGAGAAGGGCGCAGAGATCTGCCGCAAGCACGGCATTGACGGTATTGTGGTCATCGGCGGCGACGGCTCCTACAAGGGCGCACAGGCGTTAGCCAGAAACGGCATCAATACCGTAGGACTGCCCGGTACCATTGATCTGGATATTGCCTGCACCGAGTATACCATCGGTTTTGATACGGCAATCAATACCGCTATGTCCGCTATCGATAAGGTAAGAGATACCTCTACCTCCCACGAGCGCTGCAGTATCATAGAGGTAATGGGCAGAAATGCCGGTTATATTGCTCTGTGGTGCGGTGTGGCTACCGGTGCAGAGGACATTCTGCTGCCTGAGAAATACGATTACGACGAGCAGAAGCTCATTGATAATATTATCAAGAGCCGTAAGTACGGCAAGAAGCATCATATCATCATCAATGCAGAGGGCATCGGTCATTCCGCATCCATGGCTCGTCGTATTGAGGCTGCTACCGGTATCGAGACCCGTGCTACGATCCTTGGATACATGCAGCGCGGCGGCTCTCCTACCTGCAAGGACAGATATTACGCTTCCATCATGGGGGCGTATGCAGCAGATATCCTTTGCGCAGGCAAGTCCAACCGGGTAGTGTGCTATCGCCACGGTGAGTTCGTCGATTACGACATCGAGGAAGCACTGGCTATGACAAAGGATATTCCGGAGTATGCCTTCGAGGTGAGCCAGAAGCTGTCCAGATAAGTGGTAGAGGCACTTTTTGGCAGGTAGAAAAGAAACTGGCCTGGTTAGAAGAAGGCGAGGCAGTTATAAGAAACAAAAAGCAAAACGGCTCTGACTTTTAGAAGTCAGAGCCGTTTTTAAAATTACCATTTCTTTCCAGTCATATGGTCACAAACAGACGGGAAAGTACTTTTTGGATACCGTTTCGATTATGTTAGTGCTTTTACGGAATACGTGATTCATAATTCTGTTTCTCTTATCTGCAGATGATATCCACAGGAATATCCATAATCTTGGCAACCTTGAGCAGAGTATCGATGTGTCTGCCGGCTGCTGCAGCCATGTGGTGGGTAGGACCTGCCTCGGACCACTTGTTGCAGAACTCTCTGCAGGGAATGGAGAACTTGGTGCGCATGTTGGTGTCGCCGAAGGTAAAGATCGGGCCGGGCTGGTTCTCGCCTTCTGCTACGACGAATTTAAACTTGCCGTCCTTGTCCTGGGTAATAGCCAGGTAGGTAACCGGGCCGGTGGGCGGATAGAACTGTGTCAGATAGCCGCCGCCTACTTTGCCGTGGAAGACTTTTACGATTTTCATGGTAGGCTTGTGTGCCAGGGAGATGTCTGCATCGCCGGAACCGGAGTGGCCGATAATGCAGATGTCCTCCGGGAAGTCAATGGAGTACATCTCGGAGAGCTGACCCATACCGGAAATCGTCTTCAAGATGGACATAGCCATGGCAACCTTCATATCACCTTCTACTGCGCAGGCTGTGCCCTGCTTAATCAGCATGGAGAAAGCGGGGATCAGCATGGAATCCAGCTTGCCGGCAACGCCCTGTGCCTTGCCTGCATAGTGGGATGCAATCATGCCCAGATCTTCATCCTGTGCCCATTTTTCAAAAGCAACCACATATTTTGCCATATCTCTGATATCGGCATCCTCTGTGGAAGCACCGCCCTCGATCTCAAAGGTATCGATGATATCCTGTGCTTTGGCGGTAATAGCATCCTCATCGGTGATATTGTCGGCAATAGCCCACATATCTTCCCAGTCGAACTGCTTGGTATACAGCCCCATTCTGTTGTAAAGATTGGTCTCATCGATATACAGATCCATCATGCCGGGATAGGGACGGCCGATCTGAGCGATATTGGTCTGACGGAAACGTCTGCGTACCTGTGCAGCCTTGCACCAGTCTGCAATCTCCGCAGCGACTTCCGGGTCACCGCCTTCTACCACGCCGGTGATGACGGCATGTCTCTTGCCTGCACGCTCTAAGTCTGCTACAGCCTCGCCGACAGCACCGCACGCATACAGATCACCTAACCAGATCGGAATATCGGTGTTGGCGTAGTCAGGAGCCAGTTTCTTCTGTACATTGACACAGACTACGGGAACATCGAGGTCTCTGATAGCAGGCAGAACATTATAGGAAGTAGCATAGGTCAGAAGCTGTAAGAATACCAGATCTACATCTGCAGCTCTGAACTTATCGCCGGCTGCCATAGCCTGTTCCTTGGTGGTCACCATGCCGCCGTCGATAATCTCTACGGTATCCGGCAGTGTCTCCTTAAAATCTGCATACTGCTGTTCGAAATTCGGAACCAGCTGCGGGAACTGGGGAAGATAGGCACCCAGTGCAATGGAAAAAACGCCGACCTTTGCCTTTGTGTTTACTAACATAAAATTTCCTCCTTACCTGTAAGTTTCCTGCCCCCATAGCAGGTGTTTATCCGTCTGCAAAGAATTGCTGCATTGCTTTTAGTACAAGACGGATTAATACCATATATTTACTTCTATTGTATGACTTTATTTGTATATAAACAGCACGCTGTTGGCAAATTCATTGACCTTATTTGCATAGTATCCTATAATGATTTAGGAGAAATATCCAATTTGAAAGACCTGGTTTTGACTATTTTTAACAATGGAGAGATATGAACGAGGAGATTTACAAAAAGCTGATTCAAATTACGCCGGAGGAGCGATATATCCTGGAGCACACAGGCGCCATCGATAAGACCATCTATGCGGCGGCCAATTCCTCTGTGGTGGATGCAGGGCTTTTGCTGGAACAGGGTAAGCTCATTGATCTGCGTCCCCATACCCGGTTCGCTCACTTCCCCCGTCATACACATAACTATGTGGAAATGGTCTATATGGTTTCCGGACAGACCAGACATATCGTCAACGGCAATGAAGTGATTCTGCGCCAGGGAGAGCTGCTGCTCATGAACCAGCATGCGACCCAGGAAATCTACCCGGCCGGAGAAAAAGACATTGCGGTGAATTTTATGATTCTGCCGGAATTTTTCGACACAGCACTGATGATGCTCAAAGGGGCTAATTCCATGGTCAGAGATTTTCTGGTGGATTGTCTTAAGAGTACGTCCGGACATGTGGACTACCTGCACTTTGAGGTGGCGGATGCCCTGCCGATCCAGAATCTCATAGAGAATCTCATCTATGCGCTTCTAAAGGAGACACCCAATGCCAGCCAGTTGAATCAGACGACGGTGGGACTTCTTTTCCTGCATTTGCTGCAGCACACAGACCAGCTGACCATCGGCGGCGACCGCTTTGAGGATGAGGTAATGATGAAAGTCCTCGGCCATATCGAAGATCATTACAGAGAGGGAGAACTCTCGGATCTGTGCGGTCAGCTCTCTATCGATCTGTATACCCTTTCCCGGATCATCAAGCGCAGAACCGGGCAGACTTACACAGAACTGGTACAGGAAAAGAGACTGAATCTGGCCGCTTTTCTGCTGGAGACTACCGGTCTTCCCATCACGGATATTTCGGCAGATGTGGGATATAATAATTTCAGCTATTTTTACAGGATCTTTCGGAAAAAATACGGAATGACACCGAGAGAATACAGGAAGGAAATCGTGACGGGAAAGTCGGAGAGTTAGAAAATCATTCAGGAAAAAGGCGTCAGAAAAAAGCCATCAGGGAAAAATGTCAGAAAAACGCTTCTCTCTATAGAACGGACTTATTCAAAGCTGTCAGCGGAAAAAGCGTTGGCAAAAGGTCAATCAGACCTATAGAACAAGACCTGTTGGTGTCTAATGACATCAAAAAAGAACCGCGGAATGTAAGTCCCTGCCGGCTTCGGATACACAGGAAAGGCCCCGGAGTCTCAGGGAAATTACATATTCCACGGTTCTCTTTTTATTTTACAGATACTACGATACTACACACAGGATCAATACAATGGATTATTTCACCATCAGCATACGGAACATTTCGATGACCTGCTCCTTGGATGCCTCACGGGGATTGCCGGGATAGCATGCATCGTTGAGTGCATCCTCAGCCAGCTGCTCCAGATCCTCTTCCTTGATCTTGTCAAGAGTCTCCGGGATACCCACATCCTTGGAAAGCTTCTTGACCGCATCGATTGCTGCCTGACGATATTCCTCCTGGGTCATCTCGTCTACGCCCTTTACGCCCATAGCTCTTGCTACCTCGCGAAGACGCTCGCCGGTGTACTCCTTATTGAACTCCATGGAGATGGGAAGGAACATAGCGCAGGCTACACCGTGAGGGGTATCATAATGTGCGGAAAGCGTATGTGCCATAGCATGGTCGATACCCAGACCTACGTTGGAGAAGCCCATGCCGGCGATGTACTGGCCAAGTGCCATGCCTTCCCGGCCTGCAGGCTCATTGTTGACAGCAGCGCGGAGGTTCTCGGAAATGAGCTTGATGGCCTCATAGTGGAACATGTCGGTGAGCTCCCAGGCAGCCTTGGTGGTATAGCCTTCGATTGCGTGGGTCAGCGCGTCCATACCGGTGGAAGCGGTCAGTCCCTTGGGCATGGAGGACATCATCTCCGGATCGATTACAGCATAAGCAGGGATATCATGCTCATCTACGCAGACGAACTTACGAACCTTCTCCGGATCGGTGATAACGTAGTTGATAGTAACCTCTGCAGCAGTGCCTGCAGTAGTGGGAACAGCGATGGTGGTCACGGCATGATTCTTGGTGGGAGCAACACCCTCTAAGGAGCGAACATCCTCGAATTCCGGATTGTTGATGATGATGCCGATGGCCTTTGCGGTATCCATGGAGGAGCCGCCGCCTACAGCGATGATGGAATCAGCGCCTGCATCCTTGAAGGCCTGCACGCCGGTCTGTACATTGGCGATGGTGGGATTGGGCTTGATCTCGGAATACAAAGTATAAGGGATGCCTGCTTCTTCCAGCAGAGCGGTGACCTTTCCGGTAACACCGAACTTGACCAGATCAGGATCGGAACATAAGAAAACCTTCTTAAATCCTTCTCTCTGTGCAATGCCCGGGATTTCCTGGATGGCACCTTTTCCGTGGTAGGAAACGGTGTTGAGTACGATTCTGTTTGCCATTTCTGCAACCTCCATATATTTATTGTGATTTGATATAAAATATAGAACATTTATCCGCTGTTTTCTGACAGCGGATCACGTGATGAGTATACCATTTTGGACCGCTTCGTGCAAAAGAACTTTCTGTGAAGCAGTAGGCTGTGTTTTTCTGTGAAGCTGTGTGTTGCATTTTCTGTGAAGCAATATGTCATATTTTCTGTGAAGCAGCACGCCGCATCTTTTGTGCGTTCTATATGAGCCAATGTACTATTCAGGAAGTCGTGGACGGTATTATAGTATACATGTTAGAATAACAAAAATAAAAAATTCTGCAGAGAGGCATCGTCGCATTGCCTGTATGCAGTAAATAATTAAGGAATGAGGTTTTCTATGGAGTTTGTAAAAAAAGTAGTTGCAAAGTACAACAGTCTCAGTCTGATTCTGCGAATCGCCTGCGGCTTGGTGATCGGCGCCGTTTTGGCATTGGCCTTTCCTCATGCCTCCTGGATCACTATTTTCGGAGACTTATTTGTAGGGGCGTTAAAAAGTATTGCACCGGTTTTGGTTTTTGTCATCGTAGCCAGTGCGCTGGCGCAGGGCAGTGCCAGGCTGGACAAACGCTTTGGGACAGTTATTTTTTTGTATATGCTGACTACTTTTCTGGCAGCATTTTTGGCCTGTCTTACAAGCTTCCTTTTTCCCCAGAATCTGGTACTGGCGGCTGCTGCCGAGAGTGAGACGATTCCCCAGAGCCTGCAGAGCGTACTGCAGACCTTACTGACGAATTTCGTGTCCAATCCCATCAGTGCGCTGATGGAGGGAAATTATATCTGTATCCTGTTCTGGGCATGTCTTTTCGGTCTCGCCATGAAGAATATAGCCACGGAGCATACCAAGGAATTTCTGTCCAATACCTCTGATGCGGTTTCCCAGCTGGTGCGCTGGATCATCAATCTGGCTCCCTTTGGCATCATGGGCCTGGTTTACGGCAATGTCACAGAAAATGGCCTCTCTATTTTTACCCAATATGGAAAGCTTCTGCTGTTGCTGGTGGGGACCATGCTGCTGATGTCTCTGGTAGTCTCTCCCTTTGTGGCAGCCTTGTATCTGCATTGCAATCCCTATCCGCTGGTGTTTCGCTGCCTGAAGGAATCCGGTCTGACTGCCTTCTTTACCCGCAGCTCCGCGGCCAATATTCCCGTGAATATGCGCCTTTGCGAAGAAATGGGACTGGATCCGGAGATGTACTCTATCTCGATTCCTCTGGGGGCTACCATCAATATGGACGGAGCAGCCATTACCATTACCATTATGACGCTGGCTGCAGCCAATACATTGGGACTGCAGGTATCCTTCCCGGCGGCGGTCATTCTCTCCGTGGTTTCGGCCTTGGGAGCCTGCGGCGCTTCCGGTGTGGCAGGCGGCTCGCTGCTGCTGATTCCGCTCTCCTGCTCCCTCTTTGGTATCTCTAACGACATTGCCATGCAGGTAGTGGCTGTGGGATTCATCATCGGCGTGGTGCAGGATTCTGTAGAGACTGCGCTGAATTCTGCCGGGGATGTGCTTTTCACCGCTACCGCAGAATTTTACCAGCGAAGGAAGCAGGGCATACCGCTGCCTTCCTTTGTGACCGGAAAGAAGGAAGAGAAATAAGTGGAAAAGATCACTTCTATATCCAATGGAAAAGTAAAAAATGTGGCCGCCCTGCAGCAGCGGGGAAAGATACGCCGGGAGCAGAAGGCTTTTGTGACGGAAGGAGCCAGACTTTTTCTGGACACGCCGGTTTCCTACTTGCAGGAAGTCTATGTGACGGAGTCTTTTCTGGAGGAGGCAGAGGATAAAAACCGAAGGAGCAGGATCAAGGCACTGGAAAAGGCAGGCATTTGCTGTACATTGGTGACACCGGAGGTCATGAAACATATGGCGGACACCCAGACGCCTCAGGGCGTATTGTGCGTCAACCGAATGCCCTTTTGGGATGCAGGACAGATTCTGGGAGAAAAGGAAGATGAAACAGAAGATGAAACAGAAAGAGAAAGCGCAGAAATGACCACAGCCGGAACCCATGCCATAAAGGGACCGGTGAATGTGACGAAAAAAGAAAAAGAGAGTGGGAGAGGGAGATTGCTCTTACTTTTGGAAGACATTCAGGATCCCGGGAATCTGGGAACTATGTTTCGAAGCGCAGAGGCGGCGGGCGCTGCCGGTATCATCATGAGTAAGGGCACTGTGGATATATTTAATCCCAAAACAGTGCGGTCTACCATGAGCGCTGTTTTCCGAATGCCATTTTGCTATGCGGAGGATTTCGGCGGGATGCTGACCAGAATCCAGAAAGTCGGGATCAGCATTTATGCTGCCCACTTAGAGGGGGCGGTGGCGTATGATCAATGTGATTACACAGGCCCCAGTGCGTTCCTTATCGGCAACGAAGGCAGAGGCCTTTCCCCGGCGGTGACAGCCCAGGCAGATCACAGGATCCTGATTCCCATGGAAGGGGAGATCGAATCCCTGAATGCGGCAGTGGCAGCCAGCGTACTGCTTTTTGAGGCCGGTCGGCAGAAAAGAGCGGGACAAGGTCGATAAGTTGATAAACCTGATAGATTGGGAAGGACAATGATACAATAAAAGCAACAAAGCAACAAAGACAAAAAGACAATAAAGACAAAAAGACAATAAAGACAAAAAGACAATAAAGACAAAAAACAATAAAGACAAAAAAACAATAAGGACAATAAAGAGAAGCAGACAGACAATACAGAAGTGACCACGGCGTCATTTTTGTGGAATCATAACGGAGAATCAGCCTTCTGGCATTCTCTTCATATGGCCGCAGACGGGTTGCGGCAGGAAAGGAGCACTATGGTAATCGGTTTTATCGGACTTGGAAACATGGCAAAGGCTATGATCGGCGGCATCCTGAAAAAGGAAATCGTGACACCGGAGGAAATCATAGGCTCTGCGCATACCCAGGAAACCCTGGAAAAGGTATCAAAGGAGTACGGTATCCGCACCGTGGGTTCTAATGTACAGGTGGCGCGGGAGGCGGATGTGTTGATATTGGCAGTGAAACCGCAATATCTGCGGGTGGTCCTGGAGGAGATCAGGGATGAAGTGGATGAGTCCAAGCTGGTGATCAGCGTGGCTGCCGGCAAGACCACCAAATGGCTGGGAGAAGAGTTCGGCAAAAAGGTGAAGATCGTGCGCTGCATGCCCAATACCCCTGCCTTGGTGGAGGAGGGATGCTCCGCTATCTGCCGCAATGAAAATGTGTCAGAGGAGGAACTGAACCTTGCCATGGAAATCATCGGCAGTTTTGGGTTGGCTGAGGTAGTATCAGAGACATTGATGGATGTGGTGGGAGGCGTCAGCGGCTCTTCTCCCGCTTATGTATTCCTCTTTATCGAGGCCATGGCCGATGCAGCTGTAAAGGGTGGAATGCCCAGAAAACAGGCCTATCGCTTTGCAGCGCAGTCCGTGCTCGGCTCTGCCAAACTAATGCTGGAGACAGGACTGCATCCCGGAGAGCTCAAGGACATGGTATGCTCCCCCGGCGGCACCACCATCGAAGCAGTAGAGGTACTGGAAAAGAGAGGCCTGCGCGCCGCTGTCATGGAGGCCGTTGATGCGGCCGTAGAAAAGTCCAAAAAACTGTAAGCAACCGTTTTTATGGGAAAGTGCACGGATTGCGAACGCTTGGAGGATTGCGAGAGTGCAGGCACATGACGTGAAGCATTCCGGAGCATCATAGAACAATACCTTTTGTCCTCAACAACATAGAATTCTGTCTTATACGAAATATCCCGCAAGCCATCGGCCTGCGGGATATTTTATTCCTCTTTTTGCCAGCGAAAGGTGCAGCTTACATTGCGAAGTTCCTCAGGAAAGAAACGATGCTTTCATAAACAAAAAATTGTTTGTTGTGCGAGTAGTTGGTATGCGGTGCGAACGCCATTTGTTGCACGAAAAATGCGTATTGTTGACAAAAGTGTTACAAAGTGCTAGGATGTGTTTGCAACATATGTAACAAATTTGTAACAACTCTAATAAAAATGCAACAAAGTTAAGCGGGAGAACCAATTCATGAGCAGCACAATGAAGACAGCAATCAGCGCAATGGAGAGAGCAGCAGTACTTATAGGAGTGATGATGATTTTAGCGGCAGGATCGCAGCTGACAGTCCATGCACAGGAGGCAGGCAATGCCGGTGCCGTCACAGAGGCAGCAGAGGCTATTGACGATACGAGCGCAGAGGCAGTGGCAGCCGGTGAGGCCGCCGCACAGCAGACATTGACAGGGACAGCTACTAATCAGGTGGCTATTGAAGCGCAGACACAGCCGGCAGCCAGTGATGATCTCACTGTTTTAGCAGGTATTATCTACTGCGAGGCGGGCTGCGAGTCCTATGAGGGAAAGGTAGCCGTAGGCAGCGTGGTGATGAATCGTATCGCCAGCAGCCGTTATCCCAACACTATTCGAGAGGTGGTTTATCAGAGAGGACAGTTTACACCGGCGGGATCCGGCCGGTTAGATCGAGTCATTGCAGCCGGCAGTATTCCGGCAGACTGCTACCAGGCAGCCCAGGAAGCGCTGAGCGGTTCCAAGCCGGTAGGAGCATGCACCAATTTTAACGGCAATCTTGCAAAGAGCGATGGTATTATCATCGGCGGTCATCGTTTTTACGGAAGCATATAGAAAACAAACAGAAAACAATAGAGAATAAACTGCAATATACAGAAGGCGTATCGAGATATTCAGAAGGTATATTGCAAACAGTAAGGAATCGGATAACAGGGGGCCTCATTGCAGGTACCCCTGTTTTATGTTAAACTTGGTGGTACTTTGGCGGCTGCTTTGCAGGAGGGATGAGAACTATCCCGGGCATCCTTGGCCCTTGGCATTACAAAGGTTTTCAGTGTGTGTTTATTTGTGCCGCAGGCGACACAAACAGCGCTGATTACAAATGAATATGAATTCAATTTTTAATTTTCCGACACGACGTGTCTGCGGAAGGGAGATTACAATGGCAAATGTAAATTTAAAGGACAGAGATTTTTTAAAGCTTCTGGATTACTCTGCGGAGGAAATCAGCTACCTGTTGGAGCTGGCCGCTGATCTGAAGGATAAAAAGAAAAAGGGAATTCCTCACACCTATGCGACAGGCAGAAATGTGGCGCTTATTTTTGAAAAGACCAGTACCAGAACACGCTGCGCCTTTGAAGTGGCTGCGCACGACCTGGGCATGGGAACTACCTATCTGGATCCGTCCGGCTCACAGATCGGTAAGAAGGAGAGCATCGCAGACACAGCCCGTGTGCTGGCCGGTATGTTTGACGGTATCGAATACCGCGGCTTTGGTCAGACAATCGTGGAACAGCTGGCACAGTATTCCAAGGTGCCAGTGTGGAACGGACTGACTAATGAGTTCCATCCCACACAGATGCTGGCAGATATGCTGACGATCCAGGAGAAGCTGGGACGCCTGCAAGGCGTTAAGCTCTCCTATTTCGGAGACGCACGCTACAATATGGCCAATTCCTGGATGGTGGCCGGTGCCAAGATGGGCATGCATATTACACTGGCTTCTGATAAGAAATACTTCCCGCAGGCCCAGCTGGTGCAGGTATGCCAGGCACTGGCGCAGGAGAGCGGCGGCAGCATCACCTTGACTGAGGATGCCAAGGCAGCGGCGACAGGAGCAGATGTGTTTTATACGGATGTGTGGGTCTCCATGGGTGAGCCGGCGGAGGCATGGCAGGAGCGAATCGGTGATCTGAAGCCCTACCGTGTCACTAAGGAGCTTATGGATCTGGCAGGAGAGAAGGCAATCTTTATGCACTGCCTGCCTGCTTTTCATGATCTTGGCACCGGTATCGGCAGAGAAATCTATGAGAAATTCGGCGAAAAGGAACTGGAAGTCACCGATGAGGTCTTCGAGGGCCCTCAGTCCGTGGTCTTTGACGAGGCAGAGAACCGCATGCACACCATCAAAGCCGTGATGGCAGCTACGCTGGGAACTGTGGAATAAAGCAGGCGGCGATCATGAGTTTAAAGAGTGAAATCCTTCAGAAGCTGAAGGAAGAAAAAGAATATCTCTCCGGACAGCAGCTCTGCGAGAGTCTGGGTGTTTCCCGGACAGCAGTGTGGAAAGCTATAGGGCGCCTGAAGGAGGAAGGATATCAGATTGAGGCAGTGACGAATCGCGGTTACAGACTCCTTATACCGCAGGAGGAACAGGATCTTTTCAATCAGGAGGAGATCAGCAGCCGGCTGCACACTGTCTGGGCGGGGCAGAATCTTATTTTTAAAGAGGAGACTGGTTCTACTAACGATGATGTTTTTGCGCTGGCACAGTCCGGCGCAGCCCAGGGAACGCTGGTGGTGGCCATGCGGCAGACTGCAGGGAAAGGCCGCCGGGGCAGGACCTGGCTGTCCCCTATGGATGGCAATGCTTATTTCAGTATTCTGCTGTGTCCCTCCTACGCGGCACAGACAGCTCCTATGGTGACCCCTGTGGCAGCTATGGCAGTCTATGCTGCCTTGCAGGAGGTGGTAGGAGAGCAGGACTGCCGGTTTGGCATCAAATGGCCCAATGATATCGTGGTCAGCAGCCAGGGCGGCCCCTGGAAGAAGATCTGCGGCATTCTGACAGAGATGCATCTGGAGGAAAGCGAGATCCGGGATGTGATCATCGGCATAGGTCTAAATGTGAATATGACGGCATTTGCGCCGGAGATCTGCGAGACAGGGACATCGATTCGCCTGGCCTGCGGACACACAGTCAACAGAGCCGCTTTGGTGGCGGCAGTGTGGAATCATTTTGAAGGATTATATGAGCAGTTTGCAGAGGTCCGTACGCTGGCACCTCTGAGAGAGAAATATGAGGAGAGCCTGGTAAATAAGGATCGGCCGGTTCGTGTGCTGGACCCGGTTGCGCCCTATGAAGGCAGGGCCATTGGTGTCAATGACAGCGGAGAATTGCTGGTAGAGCCTGCAGACGGCAGCGGATTGCGGGCCGTCAGCGCGGGAGAAGTTTCCGTGCGGGGCGTGGAAGGATACGTGTAGGAAGGCATGATCCCATCGGAGAATTCGCCTGCGCGAAATTCTTCGATGGGATGCCGCAGCAAGCTGCGGCGTAAAGAGGTAGATATGAAAGAAAAGGTTCGCGTGGTGCTTTGCGGTGCCAGCGCTTATGATAAGAAATATTATTTTAACAAAAAGTTTGACAAAATCCCCGAGAATATCAAAGAGGAGCTGCACATCATCTGTGTCCTCTTTACAGAGGAGGTGGGCGGAGTCTTTACCATCGTCTTTACTCCCACAGGAGATGTGGAGATGGAGACCCAGCATGACGAGGGAGATCTGCTGTACGATGAGATCGGCAGTGAGCTGCTGATCAAAAAGATCCGCAGTACCAAACAGGAAATGTTCCAGGCATTGTCGATTTATTTCCGAGTGGCTTTCCTCCACCAGCAGCCGGGAGATCTGCTGAAGGAATTTGAGGAAGAATAAGCTGCTCAGAAATTCTCGTCGCCGCTTTGCAGCATAGCTGCTCAGAAATGAGAGGTAGGATGGAAAAAGAGTTTTCTATTGGGAAAGTAAAGATTCCCAATCGGACCATATTGGCACCTATGGCAGGCGTATCCGACCTGCCATTTCGTTTGCTCTGCCATGAACAGGGAGCAGGCTTAGTCTGCATGGAGATGATCAGTGCCAAGGCAATCACATACAATAATAAGAATACCCATCTGCTGATGGAAACACTGCTCCAGGAGCGGCCGGTATCCCTGCAGCTATTCGGCCACGAACCGGAGGTGATGGCGAGGGCCTGTGAAATGATCGAGGGGGAGTCCTTTGATCTGCTGGATATCAATATGGGGTGCCCGGTACCGAAGATCGTGAACAATAAGGAAGGATCTGCCCTGATGCAGGATCCGGCTCTGATCGAGGCGCTGGTAAAGGCAGCGGTCACACACACCAGCCGTCCGGTGACTGTAAAGCTGCGAAAAGGCTTTGATGAACAGCACTTCAATGCGGTGGAGTGTGCAAAGGCGGCAGAGGCGGGAGGAGCCAGTGCAGTGGCCATTCATGGACGGACCAGACCGCAGATGTATATGGGAAAGGCAGATTGGAATACCATTAAAGAGGTGGTTCATGCCGTGCATATTCCGGTATTCGGTAACGGAGACGTCACAGACGGTCCCAGTGCCCGACAGATGCTGGAAGAGACCGGCTGTCAGGCGGTGATGATCGGCCGTGGTGCCCAGGGAAATCCCTGGATTTTTGCGCAGGTAAATCATTATCTGGAGACAGGAGAAGAGCTGCCAAATCCCACAAGACAGGAGATCATTCAAATGGTGCTGCGCCATGCACAGCTCCAGCGCCAGTACAAAGGAGAAAATATAGGCATGCGGGAGATGCGAAAGCACGTTGCCTGGTATATGGCAGGCTTCCCCGGAGCAGCAAAGGTAAGAGGACAGGTGAACTGCGTGACCACTTTTGAAGAGTTGGAAAAGCTGTTGGAGAACCTGTCTCTTTGAGGCAATGAGGAACACTGTTGAAACGGGGTTTTTATTGACTTTCCGCGGTTTTCTATATATAATATGGTGCAATCTGCATCGGGGCAGCCTGACAAGACAGGCTGCGCCGGTTAGTTTTTTGCCCGGGAAGGGCATGGTATGGGAGGAAACAGACCAGACATGGAAGAAAAAAAGAACATTCTGACTTACGAAGGACTGAAAAGATACGAAGATGAGCTGCATGATCTGAAAGTAAACAGACGGCAGGAAGTAGCACAGAAGATCAAAGAGGCCAGAGAGCAGGGCGATCTGTCCGAGAATGCAGAGTATGATGCAGCAAAGGATGAGCAGAGAGACATCGAGGCCAGAATCGAGGAGCTGGAGAAGATTCTGAAGAATGCCGAGGTCGTCGTAGAGGATGAGGTAGACTTAGATAAAATCAATATCGGCTGCCGTGTAAAGATTCACGACATGGAGTACGATGAGGACTTAGAGTATAAGATCGTAGGTTCCACAGAGGCCAACAGCTTAAAGGGCAAGATTTCCAATGAGTCTCCTGTAGGCAAGGCACTGATCGGTGCCAGAGTCGGTCAGGTAGTGGACGTGGAGACACAGGCAGGTGTAGTGCAGTACAAGGTTCTGGAGATCCAGAGATCAGAAACTGTTTAATTAATCGAGCGAAAGAACGGGAGAGAGTCGTGGGAGCAGAGAAGCAGAACGAAAACGGCGCAGCAGAAGTTACACAGGAGGATATGAACCGACTGATCGCAGTGCGCAGAGAGAAGCTGGCAGCGCTGCAGGCAGCAGGCAAGGATCCTTTTGAAATCGTCAAATATGATGTTACAAAGCACAGCCAGGAAATCAAAGATGAGTTTGAAACTCTGGAGGATCAGGAGGTCACTATTGCCGGCAGACTGATGAGCAAGCGCGTCATGGGCAAGGCTTCTTTCTGCCATGTGCAGGATCTGCAGGGCAGGATCCAGTGCTATGTAGCCAGAGATTCCGTTGGAGAAGAACCCTACGCAGATTTTAAAAAGCTGGATATCGGTGATATTGTGGGTGTTCGAGGAAAGGTCTTTAAGACAAAGACCGGTGAGACCAGCGTCCACGCAGAGGAAGTGACCTTGCTCAGCAAGAGCTTAAAGCCCCTGCCGGAGAAATTTCATGGCCTGACCAATACCGACATGCGTTACAGACAGCGCTATGTGGATCTGATCATGAATGAGGATGTGAAGGATACCTTCATCAAGCGCAGCCGCATTATTCGTGCCATCCGCAATTATCTGGACGGTCAGGGCTTCCTGGAAGTAGAGACTCCCATGCTGGTCAGCAATGCCGGCGGTGCTGCAGCCCGTCCTTTTGAGACTCATTTCAATGCGCTGGACGAGGATTTAAAGCTCCGCATTTCTCTGGAACTCTACCTGAAGAGACTGATCGTGGGCGGCCTGGAGCGTGTCTATGAAATCGGCCGTGTATTCAGAAATGAGGGACTTGATACCCGTCATAATCCGGAGTTCACCCTGATGGAGCTGTATCAGGCGTATACGGATTATCACGGCATGATGGATCTGACAGAAAACCTGTACCGCACAGTGGCACAGGAAGTATTAGGTACTACCAAGATCGTCTACAACGGCATCGAGATGGATTTAGGCCAGCCCTTTGCCCGCATGACCATGATCGAGGCAGTAAAGAAGTATGCGGGTGTTGATTTCGCACAGATCAATACCCTGGAAGAGGCCAGAGCAGTGGCGAAGGAGCATCATGTAGAGTATGAGGAACGTCACCAGAAGGGTGACATCCTGAATCTGTTCTTTGACGCCTTTGCGGAGGAACACATGATTCAGCCTACCTTCATCATGGATCATCCCATTGAGATCAGCCCGCTGACCAAGAAGAAACCCGACGCGCCCGGCTATGTACAACGTTTTGAGTTCTACATGAATGGCTGGGAGCTGGCTAATGCCTATTCCGAGCTCAATGATCCCATCGATCAGAGAGAACGCTTCAAGGCACAGGAAGCACTGCTGGCGCAGGGCGATGAGGAAGCAAACCGTACCGACGAGGACTTCATGAATGCTCTGGAAATCGGTATGCCCCCCACAGGCGGCATCGGCTTCGGCATCGACCGCATGTGCATGCTGCTGACAAATTCTGCAGCAATCAGGGATGTGCTGCTGTTCCCGACGATGAAGAGCATCCCTAATAGGGATTAATCCGACAGACATGCAGGGAAATCCG